>JAYZFI010000056.1:0-17950 GCA_036336855.1 Candidatus Latescibacterota bacterium | reverse complement strand
AGCGGCGCCCCGAGTCCGACGTGGAAAAGGTGGCAGGCTTGGTCACCACCTTCATCGTCAAGGACTGCTCCCTCGGCCCGGAGGGGCCAGACGTGATGGTGACGCCCGGTGAGGGGGCAGTCGATTTCGCGCTCGTGCTGGCAAAGCTGAGGGAGGGAGGGTTCTTCGGGCCGCTGTATGTGGAGTGTGTCTCGCCCGCCGGAGGAGTGGAAGGCGTCGAGCGCAGTCTGGCCCACACCCTGGGCTACACGAGGGGTATTCTGGCCTCGTTGCCCTTGATCGGACCCTGAGGCCGTTTTCAGCCTACGCGGTATTTCTCCACGACTTCGAGATCGACTTGGATCCCCAGCCCGGGCTCGGTGGGGACCTCGAAGTGACCGTCGTTGACAATCAGGCTGCCTCCCGTGATGTCGGCGACGCGGGTGAAGGGCAATTCATCACAGGGCAGCGTGGCATTAGGGATGGTAGCTTGGATGTGTACCGAATAGGCCGCCAAGACTCCTAGGCAGAGACCGCCCATCTGCACCCAGACGGGAACGTTTGCCGAATCCGCGATGGCGGCGAGTTTGCGGGTTTCGAGGGCCGTGGCGCTAAAGTTCAGGTAGTCGACGGCTTCAGCCTTGAGCGCTGCCAGGACGTCCTGAGGGGTGCTCAGATGCAGAGCCTGAGGGATCCACGTCTTCTTTCGCAGCAGGCGGTACCAGTCAAGGTTGTCCTTTAGTACCGGGTCCTCGAAGTTGGCCACTGTTCCAAAGGGTTCGAGCTCCGCTGCCAAACGTGCAGCCGTCGAAGGCTGCACGAACTGAGTGTTGGGATCGACGCCGACGGTGTAATCCGGACCGGCGGTGTCTTTAATCCGCTTCACGGTCTCGACGATGGTATCGGGACGGGCCTTGAGCTTGTGACAATGAAATCCGAGCCGTGCGCCGACCTCGGCCTCGGCAGCGGTCTCCTCCGGGGTCATAGGACACGACCAATAAGAGACGGGAACTCGGTCGCGAACCTGGGTCCCGAAAAAACGATGGAGGGGAATGCCCCAGGCTTGGCCGGCGATATCAAGGAAGGCACAGGTCAGGGCATCGGGACGAACGAAGGGGTCAGCCTTCAGCGGCTCTTCTCCAACGCAGGCCTGGGCGGCCTCCAAGAGGTTGTCGACGACGCCCTGGGCTTCGCCCCATCCGGTGACACCCTCGTCCGTGCTGACGCGGACGAGCATGATGTCGTAGATCTTGGGATAGTACTTGGCGATCACGGGGATCGGAGGAATTTCCACCTGGTAAACGTCGACCTTCGTGATTTTCATGCGGCTCTCCGACGGGAGGGTGGCAGGCTTCCTGAGGTGAGGGACAGAAGGTGGTGATCGGTGCAAGATAGCACCATTTTGCAGCGGAGCGATTAAGTGGAAATCAGCGATGCCATGGCGGCCAATCTCATCCTCGGAATCGCTGCCATGATCACCTCGGTCACGGGATTCGGCTACGCCATGCTGGCTACCCCGTTTCTGGCACTGCTATTCCCGCCCCAGACTGTGGTTCCTCTCATTATCCTAACCTGGCTGCCCCTGGCGGTGATGCTGGCTGCGTACTGTCATCGCGAAATGAACCCTCGTCGCATCGGCACCCTCTTGCTGTTCGCGCTGCCCGGGGCGCCTGTCGGGATCTATGGACTCGCTACCCTCTCGGATGAATTCATGCGCTCCGTCATCGGGTTCGTTACCCTCGGCGCCGCCGTGTTGCTCCTTTTGCGTCCGAGTCGGCCCATCAAGAGGGAGCGATTGGCGCTCTGTGGCGCCGGATTCCTGAGCGGTGTACTCGGCGGCGCCTGCGCCTTGACGGGCCCTCCCGTAGCGCTGCTGGGCATCAACCAGAAGTGGGAGCACCGGGGGTTTCGAGCCGATGTCATCGGATATTTCCTGTGTTTCTATCTGATCACCGGCTGGATGCTGGGGCAAGCGGGGATATTGGATGGTGACGTAATGTGGTTCGGTTTGCACTCACTACCCGGTGTGGCGGTGGGCTACTTCGGAGGCCGATGGCTTCAGACTCGAGTCGACGGCAAGGCCTATCGCAGGCTGGCGATCATTCTGGTGGCGTTGGGTGGGCTAATGGCCCTCGTTTTCCGCTGAGAGCGTTTATCGATCGCCAAGCAACAGAGGAAAGTCAATTGCAGATGAACATCCTTCTGATCACCAGCGATCAGCAGCACTGGAATACGGTGGGCTGCGTGAATCCGGAAATACACACGCCGAACCTCGATCGGCTAGCCGAGCAGGGAACCCGGTTCGATCGCGCCTACTGTCCCAACCCCACTTGCACGCCGACCCGAGCGAGCATCATCACCGGCAGATATCCCTCCCAGCACGGTGCCTGGAGCCTGGGCACGAAGCTGTCCGAAGATCAGCCCACGGTGGGGGATTACCTGCGCGCGGCTGGATATCGTACCTCGCTTGTGGGGAAGGCCCACTTCCAGCCCCTGAGAGGTAGCGACGAGTATCCGTCGCTGGAAGCCTACCCCATCCTGCAGGATCTCGACTTTTGGAGAGGCTTCGATGGTCCGTTCTACGGGTTCGACACAGTCCGACTTGCGCGCAATCATGCGGACGAAGCTCACGTGGGCCAGCACTACGTGATCTGGATGGAGGAGCAAGGATGCGACAACTGGCGGGACTATTACCGACCTCCCACTGGGAATAACGACCGGCAAGTGCACCGCTGGGAGATCCCCGAGAGCTATCACTACAATACTTGGATTGCCGAGGAGTCGAACCGTCTACTCGACGGTTACGCTGAATCCGGCGAGCCCTTTTTGCTGTGGTCGAGTTTCTTCGATCCCCATCCGCCCTATTTGGCTCCTGACCCGTGGCACGAGATGTACGATCCGAAAGTACTGACGCTGCCCACTATCGTCGAAGGGGAGCACGATCGCAATCCTCCACACTTCCAGATGACGCAGGAGGAGAATCCCGACTTCTCCGCCTGGAAGGAGAGTGGTATGGGCATCCACGGCATGTCCTCCCACCTGCACGAGTCCAACCCCCTGCGCAAGAACATGGCCGTCTATTACGGAATGGTGAGCCTGATGGATCACTACATCGGTAGAATTCTCGCTCACTTGGAGGATAGGGGACTGGCGGATGATACCCTGGTCGTCTTCACCAGCGATCACGGGCATCTGTTCGGCCAGCACGGCATGAACGCAAAGGGACCGTTCCACTACGAAGATTTGATCCGCGTCCCCTTTATCGCGCGCCTGCCGGGCCAGATTCCTCAAGGTGCGGCGTCCGATGACCTGTTGAGTCTCGTGGACTTGGCGCCAACTTTCCTGAGCGTGGCGGGCTGCGATGTGCCGATCCATATGTCGGGGCTGGATCAGTTGCCCGCCTTTCGCGACGAGGAGCGGGTGCGGGATCACGTCGTGGTGGAGAACCGGCACGAGCCGACGACCATTCATGTCAAGACCCTGGTCGAGGACCGCTGGAAGCTCACTGTCTACTACGAGCGAGACTACGGCGAGCTCTTCGACCTTCAGGAAGATCCCGGCGAGTTGAAGAATCTCTGGGATGACCCCGCCAGATCCAAGTTGAAGTCCGGCCTCATACGTCGACTTCTCTTTGCCGAAATGGGTAAAGAGCCGCTTTCCATGCCGCGCATTTGGGGTGCGTGAACCCTGGTGACACCCTGACGAGGAGAGATAAATGACCAAGCCCGTGCGAGTAGCAGTCGTCGGAACCGGCGGCATCGCGGGACACCACCTTTCGCAACTTGCCGAACTCGGAACTGTTCGCGTGGAGATTGTCGCTCTCTGCGATGTGGTGGAGACTCGCGCTGTCGAAGTCGCCGCAGAATACGGAGGCAGGGCGTTTACAGATCCACACCGAATGCTCGATGAAACAAACGATCTGCACGCACTCTACGTCTGCGTGCCGCCCTTTGCTCACGGCCATGGGGAGGTCGAGATTGCCGCGGCGCAGCGAGGTTTGCACCTGTTCGTAGAAAAGCCGGTGGTCAGCGAGCTTGAGGTCGGGCAAGCGATTCTCGATGCCGTACGCTCTGCCGGCGTGCTCTCCTCGATAGGCTACAGTTTGCGCTACACGCCCGCGCTACAGGCGGCTCGCCAGCTGTTGGCGGGGCAGAACATCTCCATGATTTGCTCCGATCGTTGGGGTGGGCTGCCCGGTGACGAAGACCACTGGTGGCGAGTGTATGACAAGTCGGGTGGGCAACTCCATGAGCAGACCACCCACCAGATCGATTCCATGCGCTGGCTCGCCGGAGAGATCGCCGAGGTTCACGCGCGCTACGGACACCAGGTTAGCCGCGAAATTGACAACATGACGGTCCCGGACGCTCAAGTGGCTATTCTGCAGTTCGCCAGTGGCGCCGTGGGTTATGTGTCCAACAGCTGCATTCTGACTCAGGGCGGGGGCATGTCGAACATACAGGCCGTCATGCACGATGCTCGAGTCGAAGTCGGCGGAAGAGAGGTGACGGTCTGGCCCGAAGGAGCGCTCGAGGCGCCGCCGCTGCCGGAAACAGAGAACATTGATGCAGCCTTCATTGGAGCCATCGCAGATGACCAGCCCCACCGGATTCTCTGCGACTATGAAGAGGGGCTGAAGTCAGCGGCGGTTTCGATCGCGGCAAACCGCTCTGCAGAAACGGGACGACCCGGGCCCTGCTGGACGGGAGCCTGATCCGTGTCCCGAGACGTGTACGCCGACCTCGGCGTGGTACCCATCATCAACGCCGCGGGTAGCCTGACCCGCATGTCGGGATCGGTGATGCACCCGGAAGTGGCGGAGGCCATATCGGCGGCGAGTCGGGAGTTCGTGGTGATGAGCGAGCTCCACGAATCGGCGGGAAGGCGGGTTGCCGAGCTCGTCGAAATTGAAGCGGCCCACGTGTGCTCCTGCGCTACAGCGGGCATCGCCCTGATGGCGGCGGCGGTGATGGCGGGAACAGATGGGGGGAAGATCCGACAGCTGCCGAACACGGGCGGCATGGCCGATCGCTTCGTCGCCTTCGAGGCACATCGCAACGCTTTCGACCAAGCCCTGAGGCTGGCAGGCGGTACCTTCGTTGACGTGCTAGCCAATCCAAGGCAGATGCGAGAGGCGCTGGACCGGGCAGATGTCGCTGCCGCGTTCTATACGTTTTCTTGGTTCAACACTGAAGACGCGCTCTCCCTTCCCGAAGTGGTAAAGATCGCCCACGGTGCGGGGAAACCGGTGCTCGTCGACGCCGCCGCGGAAGTGCCGCCCGTCGAGAATTTGCGACGCTTCGTTGACGAGGGCGCCGACCTTGTCGCCTACAGCGGCGGCAAGGCGATGCGCGGACCCCAGGCCAGCGGCATCGTGCTGGGGCGCACCGACCTCATCGCCGCCTGCGCCGCCAACGACTCTCCCAATATGTCGGTCGGAAGAGGCATGAAGGCGGGCAAGGAAGAGATCGTCGGCGCCGTCAAGGCGGTGGAGCTCTATGTTCAGCGCGACCACGATCGGGACTCAGCGCTGTGGGAGGCACGCGTGGCGCTTATGGTCGAGCGGCTGTCTCAGATTTCTGGTGTGTGCAGCTGGCGGCAGTTGCCCTTCGGCCTGGGTCAGCAGATTCCCCACGCTGCCGTGAGCTGGGACGAAGAGGAACTTTGTCTCAGTCATGAGCAGGCGGCGACACAAATGCTGAAAAGGACTCCGCGAATTGCCATACAACTCATTCACGAGCCGGTGTACGAGTTCGCTCGCAAATCGGGCCGTGAGTTGCGGCTGCATCCGCACACACTCAGGGAGGGAGAGGAGCGAGTGGTTGCCGAAGCGCTCGCAGATCTCTTAACTGGGCCAAGTTGATTGTCCGGCGACTGGAGGTTAGATGAGCGACGTCTCGGAGACGAGCACCGGGCTGACCGATCTTGGACCCGAGATGCGAGTCAAAGTCTTACTTCAGGTTGTCCTGCTGGCGCTGGTTCTCTACGTCTTTCTCGTTAGCATCGGTCTGCTTGGGTCCTCTTTCAAGCTGTTCGGCAAAGATCTCGCCCAGCAGCTCATCGAGATGACCTCCAATCCCGTAGTCGGTCTCGTTGCGGGTGTACTGGCGACTACGCTCGCGCAGAGCTCCTCCACGACGACATCGATCGCCGTGGGCATGGTCGCTGGTGGGGCGCTGACCATCGAGGGAGCCATCCCAGTGATTATGGGTGCCAACATCGGCACCAGCGTCACCAACACCCTCGTGTCAATGGGACACATCACGCGCCGGGAGGAGTTTCGGCGAGCGCTCGCCGGTGCCACGGTGCACGATTTCTTCAACATCATAAGTGTACTAGTGCTGCTGCCCCTGGAAGTGGCCTTCGGTTATCTGCAGGCCGTGGCGTTGTGGGCGGCCACCGTCTTCCAAGGCGTGGGTGGACTCGAGTTTTCGAGCCCCATAAAGGCGCTGACCAAACCCGCTGTGGCATGGCTCCTCGACCTGTTCGGACAGAACCCGACCCTGGGTGTGATCGTGGCTTTGGCGCTCATGTACGGGTCTCTCAAGTTTCTCGTCGATCTCGCTAAGGGGCTCGTGGTTCAACGCTCCGGCCGCCTGATCAATCGCTACCTGTTCGGTGCACCCTTGGTGGCCATGGCGTTCGGTGTGCTCATGACAGTGCTCGTGCAGAGCTCCTCCATCTCGACATCCATGGTTGTTCCTCTCGTTGGGGCTGGCATCCTGACACTGGAGGCGGTGTTTCCCTATACCTTGGGTGCCAATGTTGGTACCACAATCACCGCCATGCTGGCCGCATTGGCGACGGGCAACATCGCCGCTGTCACCGTGGCGTTCTCACATCTCGCCTTCAACGTCGCGGGAATCGTGATGGTCTATCCGCTTCCTCCCATTCGTCGGATCCCGCTGGCTCTGGCCCGGCTACTGGCTACCTTGGCGATGCGCTCGCGGGCGTACGCCGTCGTTTACGTGATCACCGTGTTTTACGCCCTGCCCCTTGCGCTCATTCTGATCTGGCGCTGAAGGAGTTTCCGCATGTTCCGAGACCTGCTGGATGCCAAACGTACTCTCATCCACGACGCCGTTGACGAACTGGTGCGCATGATCGAGCGCGCGCAACGGATGTTCGACGCCTCATGTGGCCTGCTGCTCGACGGCACTCCTGTCGAAGGGGCTCTGGCCGAGGATGAGGATATCAACGTGGGGGAGCGACTGGTGCGGCGGCTCGTGGCTCAGCACCTCGTCATTAGCCCGGAGCGCGACTTGCCCGCAAGCCTTGCCTTGCTGAGTACTGTGCACGACGTAGAGCGCCTTGGCGATTATGCGAAGAGCCTGGTTGAGCTCACTCCCTGGGCAGATGCTTTGGCAGCCAGCCCCCTGACGGAGAGCTGTCGAGGGCTTCACCAGACCATCGCTCCTCAGTTCGATCTCACCCTACGCGCAGTTCGGGACAGTGATGTGGATGCAGCGCGTGAGGTCATGAGGATTCACATGCAGGTCAAGGAGACGACCGATGGCCTGCTGCAGGACGCGATGAGCAGGGCAGGAGCAGCCGGATCGGAGGCGGTGTTGTACGGAGTGGCGTCACGATATCTGCGCCGAGTCAGTGGGCACCTGTCCAACGTGGCGTCGTCGGTCGTCAATCCTTTGGATCAACTTGCTGGCCAGGAGACGCCGGAGTAGTGGAAGGAACGAAGGCGCAGGACTCGATAGTGTCGGCGATTGCCTCGGTGCGAGACTACTACAACGAACGTGGTATCTTCCTGCAGAGCTTCGGTTTCGGGAACAGGCCTGGCCTCGTCATCAACGACATGGCGTACGGCTGGACCGACCCGGCTTACGCCACAGGCTCGGAACGACTCGACAGTGTAGTGGAGGGAATTCGACGCCTGTTGCCGCTGTGTCGAGACAAGTCAGTCCCCGTAGTCTACACGACTTCTCCTTTCCGTCCGGATGCTCCTGCTGATCACGACCCCATGCACACGCGACTGTCTCCGGGTGGCAAGGACTACCGGCCGTGGGACGCTCGAGCCTGTGAGATCGACGATCGATTGACACCGACGGTTGAGGATCTGGTGATCGAGAAGGAGAACGCGAGCGCGTTCTTCGGCACCCATCTGGCGGCGCATTTGATTGAACACAGGGTTGACACCCTGATCGTGACCGGCTGCTCGACCTCGGCTTGCGTGCGAGCCACGGTCACGGATTCTCGTGCCTATAGATTCCGCACGATTGTTCCTCGGCAGTGCGTCCAGGATCGAGCCGAGGCTGCCCATGAGTGGAATCTCTTCGACATCGATGCGAAATTCGCTGACGTTGTGGAATTGGAACAGGTCGAGGCCTACTTGAGCCGGATCCAATAGGGAAGAGAGCTGGGAATAGGGCGAATGCGAGCACTGATAACGGGGATCACAGGGAGAATCGGCGGTAACGTTGCTGCCCGGCTAGTGGCCGAGGGGCACGCGGTGCGTGGGCTTGTCTGGGAGCGTGATCAACGGGTGGAGAAGCTGGAGTCAATTCCGGGCGTCGAGCTTGTGCAGGGTACCCTGACTGAAGGCGAAGACGTCCACGGGGCCGTGGATGGCTGCGACGTCGTCTTCCACTTAGGGGCGGCTTTCCAGGGTGGAGGGCCGTTTTCGGAGCACGAGTACCTGCGCATTAACGTGGAAGGCACTTTTCACGTCCTCGAGGCGGCTCGGAAACACTCCGTTAGGCAGGTGCTGTTTGCGAGCTCGGATGCGCTTTATGAAAAGTACATTCCCGGGGGGATGAGGGAACCGATAACGGAGGAGACACCGAGTCGGCCTCGTGGGTGGTACGCGCTGTCTAAAGCTCTCGGGGAAGAAATGTGTGTGAGTTACTGGTACAGCTTCCGCCTGCCAACCACTGTGCTGCGATTTGCCATGGTCCTGGGGGCGGGGGAGATCCTCGACTTTCCCCAGTTCTATCTGTCAAAGATGAAATCCGGAAACGGTGTTCTGGAGGCGTTGTGGGAGGGCGATGAGCGCCTCGTCCTGCTGCGCGATGGGCAGGGACGTCCTTTCAAGAAACACGTTGCCGACGTGCGAGACATCGTCAGTGGATGTCTGTGTGCACTCGGCAAGGAGCGTAGCTTCGGGCAGATCTATCAGTTGGCCGGTCCCCGCCCCTTTGGGTGGGATGAAGCCGTCCCACGGCTGTCGGCGCTCCTAGATATTCCCTTCGTCGAGGCCGATCCAGGAGGTGTTCCCACCCGCTACGAGTTCGACCTGAGCAAGTCGCAGCGGGACCTCGGCTTCCAGCCCGAGTTTGATGTGGTACGGATGATAGTGGACGGCCTAAGCTATCGCCGAGGTGAAGACGTGGGCATTCTGCCCACCGCCTGACTTTCCGTTTCTGCAAGGAGATCGATTACTGGTGGACGCGCTACTGTTGGCAGGGGATCGGTATCACCAAGCGCAGGATGCTTTTGCCGGCGTGGTGCCGGCTCTGGAGTCGGTTGGGCTGCAGGTGGAGTGCACGACGGACTTTCAGGCGCTCTCCACTGAGTCTCTGCGGGGGAAACGACTGCTCGCCATCCTCCGTGACGGAATGGAATGGCCCAACACGAAGGGCCCGCATGAGGTATGGATGCAGCCCCATCAAGAGCAAGAGATTGCCTCTTTTATCGAGAGGGGAGGTGGTTTTCTTCCCCTCCACAATTCCAGTTGGGCCTATCCTTGGCAAGGGCCGTACCGGAAGGTGTTAGGAGGATACTATCAGAGCCACGGTCCCATCGTCAGAGTTCGGGAGGAAGTCGTCGCCGATCACCCGATCACCAATGGCGTGGAAGTGTTCGAGGTCGTCGATGAGCAGCACTGGTTGTGGTTCGACTCCGACCGAGTCACACTGCTGCTCAAGAGCCAAGCCGAGGACGGACGGGAAGGCCCTGGTGGGTGGGCGCACGAATTCGGAGCGGGGCGCGTAGCCTATCTGGCTAACGGTCACACCCTAGAAGTCCTCGAGCATCCCATGGTGCGCCGCCTTATTGAGAATGCCGCTCGCTGGTTGATTAGGGAAGAGAAATGAGGTGAATGGCATACCCGTTTGAAAACCAATTGGGCCGGAGATCGTAGAGCGTCCCTTATCGACGGACAATCCTGAGCGTGTGATGACGACAGCAACTCAAACAGCGAAGCTGAAGAGGGCGGTGTGTGAGGCGATCGATGCCCGACGGGACGACATCGTCGGTCTTGGGGAAGCGATCATGGATACTCCAGAGCTTGGGTTCAAGGAGGTCAGGACGGCCGATCGAGTACGGGAAGTTTTCTGCGACCTTGGCCTGTCGACCGAGGACGGTTTGGCCCTCACCGGTGTGCGGGCGGAGCTGCGTGGAGCCAGCCCGGGTCCCACTGTCGCCCTTATGGGCGAGCTTGATGCCCTGATTGTCCCCGATCATCCTCGCTGCGATCCCGTGACCGGCGCCGCCCATGCCTGTGGCCACAACGCCCAGATCGCCGGACTTGTCGGCGCCGCTTTCGGGCTGGCCGCGTCTGAGTTGGCATCACAACTCGCCGGATGCGTCGTGTTCCTTGCTGTGCCTGCCGAGGAGTACGTAGAGATCGACTACCGCCTGAGCATGGTGCGAGAGGGTAAGACGACCTTTCTCTCCGGCAAGCCAGAGCTGCTGCAGCTGGGCGTTTTCGATGACATCGACATGGCGGTGATGATCCACTCGGGAAGTGCGGATTCCCTCGAAGGCTCCATGGGGGTGTCCTCCTCATCCAACGGATTTCTCGCCAAGACGGTGCGCTTCCGTGGTAAGGCGGCGCACGCCGGCGTGGCACCAGAGCAGGGTGTCAATGCGCTCAATGCCGCCAACCTGGCGCTGTCGGCGATTAACGCTCAGCGTGAAACCTTTCGCGATCAGGACTGCGTACGGGTGCACCCGATCCTGACCAAGGGGGGCGACATCGTGAACATCGTGCCCGCGGAGACTCTATTGGAGACCTATGTCCGCGCTCTGAGCGCAGAGGCTGTGCAGGACGCGGCGGCCAAGGTGGATCGGGCCGTTCGTGGGGCCGCTGTAGCCTGCGGGTGCGCGGTCGAGATCGAGACGGTGCCCGGATATTTGCCGCTGGTGAACGATCGCAACCTGGCGTTGCTGTTCAAGTGCAACGCCGTAGAGATTTTCGGCGAAAACGCCCATCGGGAGTACCCCCACAGCGGGGGATCCACAGATGCCGGTGATCTCAGCCAGATCATGCCGGTCCTCCACCCTGTGATGACGGGTGCCGCGGGAACGGTACACGGCAAGGACTGGCACATCGCCGATCTCGACGCGGGCTACCTGGCGCCGGCCAAGACCATGGCGATGATGGCTGTTGACCTGCTAGCTAATGGAGCGAAGGAAGCGCAGAAGGTCCTGGCTGAGAGTCGACCGGCATTGACCTGCGAGGAGTATCTTCGGCAACAGAAAGAGGTCTTCCGCACCGAAGTGTTCGACGGGACCGACGTCGGCTAGCTGAGAGAAAGGGGCAAAGAGCGTGAAACTGGGACTCGTGACATATCAGTTGGCCAAGAACTGGGATCTGGCGACGATCCTGGCCAACTGCGAGGAGAGTGGTTTTGGGGGTGTGGAGCTCCGCACTACCCATGCTCACGGGGTTGAAGTTGAGTTGTCTACGGATGAGAGAAATGAGGTACAGACGCGGTTTGCGGGCTCTTCTGTGGAGTTGGTCGGCCTAGGCTCCGCGTTCGAATACGACGCTGTTGATTCCGACGAGGTACGGCGCAACATCGACGGTACTAAGGAGTACGCACAGCTCGCCGCCGACGTCGGTGCGCCCGGAGTGAAAGTGCGACCCAATCGCGTACACGACGACGAAGGTGTTCCGAGGGAGCGGACCTTCGAGCAGATCGGCGTCTCGTTGTGCGAGTGCGGCGAATTCGCGCGAGATCTCGGTGTCGAGATTCGGCTAGAAGTACATGGCCGGGTGACGTGCGAACCGGAAAATGTGCGCACCATTCTCGATTATGCAGACTGTGACAATGTGTTCGCGTGCTGGAATTCCAATCAACAGGATCTCGACGAAACCGGATCTGTGGACAACAATTTCCAGCTCCTGTCCGAGGACCTCAGTCTTGTGCACATCAACGAGTTGTGGAAACCTGAGTACCCCTGGGCTCGGCTGTTCGAGCTGTTGCACAGCTCCGGATACCAGGGCTTTGCTCTTGCTGAGATTCCCGAGAGCCCAGACGCCGTGCGGCTCATGAAGTATTACCAGGCACTGTTTCGCGAGCTGGGGGGTGGTCTGGATTGAGCTCGCGAGATCGGAACGGAGAAGAGCTAGCTTATGTGAACGGGGCGTTCATGCCCCTCGACGAAGCGGTGATTCCCATCGAAGATCGCGGCTTCCAGTTCGCGGACGGCGTTTACGAGGTGGTTGCCACCTACAATGGCAGGATTTTCGCAATGGAGCTCCATCTCAAGCGCCTGCAGCGTAGCTTGGATGAGCTATACATCGATTTTGATGTCCAAGTAGAGGGGATTGCGGCGATCATCGAGGAGGCGATGCAGCGGGCGGGGTTTGTCGAGTCTCATATTTACATTCAGATCACTCGCGGGGTGGCACCGCGTCACCACGAATTCCCCAACGACAAGCCGACTCCCACCGTGGTCATAACGGTGAAGGAGCTTCATCGACCGGAGCTGAGACTGCGCCAACAGGGCGTGAAAGCCATCACGGCGCCCGATCTCCGTTGGAAACGCTGCGATATTAAGTCGATTGCGCTGTTGCCGAATATCCTCGCCAAGCAGACTGCGTACGAGCACGGTGCCTACGAGGCGTTGCTAGTCAACGATGCTGGACAGGTGACCGAGGGTTCGTCGACGAGCTCCTTTCGTGTCAGCGGCGGCACCATCTACACCTCGCCCGAGGGACCGCACATACTGCCTTCCATTACCCGGGGGATTCTCATCGATCTGATTGGCGATCTGGGAATCCCAATGCGCGAGGAGTTCTCCAGCCTAGAGGATTACATCGCGGCCGATGAAGTGTTCCTGGCCGGTACCACAACGGAAGCGATGCCCGTTGTCGACATAGATGGCCAGACCATCGGAGAGGGCAGGCCGGGCCCGGCAACCCGACGAATTCGCGACGCTTTTGTGCTCAACTATATACAGAAGTACGAACAGAACTCTGGGTAGCCGACAAATCTGATCGCTCTCACCTCCTGCTTGCGTGGTCGGCTAGGGCTCGTTGCGTTCTAATGAAAGACCACTGCCTTGAGTTCGGTCATCTCCTGCACAGCGTAGCTCGGGCCTTCCTTGCCCATACCCGACTCCTTGACGCCTCCGTAGGGCATCAGGTCGGCGCGCCACTGGGTACCCCAGTTGATATGCAGGTTCCCTGATTCTACCTCGTGAGCGAAGCGCAGGGCGCGATCGACATCCTGGGTGAAGATGGCCGCGCTGAGGCCGTAGTTGGTGTCGTTGGCCAGGGCGATGGCCGTGTCGATATCGTCGACTTTGGTCAGGGCCACGGCGGGGCCGAAGACTTCGTCGCAAGAGATTCGCATGCCGGGGTCGACATCGGCGACGAGCGTGGCCTGATGAAGAGTGCCCGTTCGTTCCCCACCGGTGACGATGGAGGCGCCAGCCCCGACGGCCTCCTGGATCCACTCGTTGACGCGAACCGCATCCGATTCGCGGATCATGGGCCCCATCTTGGTTGCTTCGTCCATCGGGTTCCCGATGGAGAGAGCTTCCACTGCGGGTTTGAGGACGTCGACAAGATCTCCATAAACCGCCTTGTCAACGAGCACCCGCTGAGCCGAAATACAGACCTGGCCAGCATTAGCGAATCCGCTGGAAGCGGTGCCCACAGCAACCTTTTCGAGGTCGGCATCGTCCATTACGATGACCGGTGAATTAGAGCCGAGCTCCATGGTGACCTTCTTGAGGCCGGCAACTTTGCAAATGTTCTCGCCTACATCTCGGCTACCGGTGAAGGAGATCTTGCGGACCCGTGGGTCGGAGGCGAGCCCATTGCCGACGGTGGCTCCGTACCCGGTGAGGCACTGAATCGCCTCGGGTGGCACGCCGGCATCGACCATGATCTCCGTCAGTTTAAGAGCGGACAGCGGGGTGTCGGAGGCGGGCTTCACAATCACTGCGTTTCCGGCCGCCAGTGCCGGGCCCACTTTGTGGCAGACGAGGTTCAGAGGAAAGTTGAACGGGGTGATGGCGACGACGACACCGCAGGGTACTCTGAGGGTGAAGCCGAATTTTCCGGCTCCGTTGGACGCCCCATCTAGGGGAAGGACCTCGCTGCCCAGCCGCTTTGCCTCTTCGGCAGACAGGTACATGGTCTCAGCAGCCCGCTGCGCCTCACCCATTCCCTCGGCGATGATCTTGCCTTCTTCAACGGTGATCGTGCGTCCCAGATCGTCGAGGCGTTCGATCATGAGATCGGCGGCGCGATGGAGGATCTGGTAGCGCTCGTAAGCTGGGACCTTGCGCATGATTTCGGCGCCCCTGACGGCGGTCTCCACCGCCTTGGCGACATCGTTGGCGGACGCCTTGGGTACGGTGTCGATTGCTGATCCGTCGAAAGGATTGATGACTTCAATCTTGTCATCGGTGTCGATCCATTTTCCGCCCACGTGCATTTTCATGATTGCCTTCTCTCTTCCTTTTCTTGTGACCGAGTGCGGCTGTCGCTGTGCAGCAGCGATCTGTTAGTCAGGCTGTCGGGTCTCGCACGTACGAGAAACATTCCCCTCCGCCTGATCGAGTGTCAAGACGATGCGGAGGGAGCGGCTCTGGTTCAGTCGAGGAGGAGGTGGCGGGCCTGAAAGTGCCCGCTCTCGTCGATTTCCAGTATTCCGGTGCTGCGTGGATTGCGGAACCGCTTCGGTCCGGCGCTTGCGGGATTGAAGTAGAGGACAGGTCTACCGGCGTTGTCGTCGTGAGTCTGGAGGTGTTGCTGATGACTGTGACCGAAGATGACGATGTCCGCGTCTTCTGGAGCGCAATCCGCGTCACGTTTCCCCGGGGGGGCGAACGCGTGGGTCACGTAAAGACACACACTGTTGAATACCGCCGAGAGGGAGAGGGGAAGGTGGGAAAGCGGAGTGTCCTCATCGACGTTGCCGCGAACCGCCAGGGTGGGTGCGATGTGCGATAAGTGGTTGAGGATTGACGGTGGGCCCACGTCACCGGCATGCAGGATGAGGTCGACCTCCGCGTAGAGCGCAGGGATCCCATCATCGAGCAGGCCGTGCGTGTCGGCGATTACGCCGATGGTCCAGCTGCGCCTCCGTTGCTCCTCCGTCACAGGAGTTGATCCCGCCTGCCTAGGGATCCGTCACGCAGCGGAAGCCGATCTTCGGACCCTTGTGAATGGGATTGCCGCGGAAGCGCATGGCGATACGCACTTGATGGGCCGGAGAGCCGTAGGAGCCGCCTTTTACCACTCGACGATCGCCTTGCGCCGGACCCGGCGGGTTCTGGGCACCGTCGGTCATGCTGTAGTAGTTGTTGGAGTGCCAATCCTGAATCCATTCTTCGGCGTTGCCGGACAGATCGTGAATGCCGAAGGGGCTGACGCCATCAGGAAAAGAGCCTACCGGAGCAGAATTGCGGTAGCCATCGGCGGCAGCCCCCTGGTGCGGCCGGTAGTTCGCCCACCAGATACCCTCCGCGTCGGGGGAATCATTGCCCCAGGGGTAGACTCGATACCGCCCGTCGCCTCCCCGCGCCGCGTACTCCCACTCCGCTTCAGAGGGGAGCCGCTTTCCCGCCCAATCACAATAGGCGTAGGCGTCGAACCAATTGAGGCCTACGGTTGGCTGATTCTGGCCCATGAGTTCGGGGGTGACGTACCGTCGGTCGTGATTGATGTCGACGGGCTGGTTGGGGTGATCGTGCCTGTTGCTGGCCTCCTGCAGGAAGCGATCGTACTGGGCGTTGGTGACCTCGAACTTGTCGATGTAGTAGGCACCGAGTCTGACTGTATGGACCGGCCTCTCGGCGTTGTAGGTGAGCATGTTCCCGTCCGGCGCATCTGTGAGGTCCTCCCTCTTGCCTCCCATGGGGAACTCGCCTTCGGGGATCAGCACCATCGTTGAGCCGTCGTCGGTGGTGATGATCGGCTCCGGTCCGCAACCGATGAACATGACCAGGGTGAGGAGCAACGAGCTCACAGCTATGGCACGTAGGGGACGGGAAAATGAAAAAATTGAGAGGGTTATGCTTCTGCTCATACGATCCGAGGTTCTCCTGATGTCGCTATGGGAATTTCGCAATTCTTATAGAATAACGAGATCGATCTCTAGTTCCCGCAAAGGGCCATCGATTTCATAGGCCTAGGCGGGGCTGGTCACTGATGTCCCTGCCCTTGTCGTCGACGAGGGCTCGGGGGGGGTGCGAGCGATTCGTGGCAAGGCTGACGACGACGAGGCTGGTCAAGGCGAAGGGTACAGCGAGGAGGTCTGCCGGTAAGTCTAATCCAATCTGCAGCAGGAGAATCCAAGAGATGAAGCCCACGACGATTGCCGCCAGTGAGCCCAGGGCATTCGTGGGGCGCCACCAGATGCCGGCGGTGAGGGGTACGAAGAGGGTGGCTAGCAACACGGACCAGGAATCGACCATCAGGTCGTAGACACTGCTCTCGTACAACGCCAGTAGGAGAGCAACGATGCCGAGGCCCAAGATGGCGATGCGGGAGACTCGGAGGCTGGTGGATTCGTTTGAGTTGGGTCGAAGAACACGCAGCAGATCCCATCCGATGACGCTGGCAGGCGCCAGGAGAGCGCTATCAGCGCTCGAGAGCAGGGCAGAGACCAGAGCGCCAGCGAACAGGATGAGGGCAACTTCCGGCAGGAAGCGTAGAGCGAGCTCCATCATCACCAGATCCGGCTCGACGAGATCAGGTAGGAGAACGGCGCCGGCCATGCCCAGGAGGACGGGCAGGAAACCGATGGTGATGTAGATAAGTCCCGCCAGGTAGGAGCTGCGCACGGCAACTCGGTGATCTCGTGCGGACAGGGATCGTTGGATCAGATCCTGGCCGGCGAGGTTCCCCAGGCCAATCACGAGCCAGTCGCGGGTATAGCCTAGCCAGTCTTCCACACCAGCGTTGTGAGGATAGAGGTGAAAGCGCTCCTCGGGGATCCGGGCGGCGAGGCTCGCCCAGCCTCCCATATCCGCCAGCAGCAGCGGAGTGATGATGGCCATGCCGGCGATGAGGACGAGCAGTTGCACCGCATCGGTGAGGGTGACTGCCCACATGCCGCCGGCGAAGGTGTAGAGCATTACCACAGCAGCGCCGATGCAGATTCCGGTCACGAGATCGAGGCCGGCCAGAGATTGCAGAATCCGGCCAAAGGCGACCATCAGGGAAGCCACCCATCCGACGTATGCGGGGATCGTGCACAGGCTGGCGAGGAGACCTGAGCGATCGTCGAAACGCTGGGAGAAGAAGGAGGCCACTGTGAGGACTCCCATGCGGCGTAGGGTGCGCAGGTAGAAGAACCCGGCAACAAAGAGGCAGAGGGCGGCGCCGAAGGGATCGGCGATGACGGCAAGGAAGCCGCCCTCGTAGGCGGCGCTGGCGGCCCCGATACAGAGGCCGCCGCCGAACCAGGTTGCGGCCAATGTGGCCGTGCATAACGCAGTCCCCAGTCGCTTGCCGGCAACCAGGAAGTCCGTGACTCCGGATATGCGTCGGCTGGCGAAGAGGCCGATGCCGACGGTAATTGCCAGGTAGAGGACGAGCCCGAGAAAAATCATGGGCGGCCAATATACGGAATCCGCTGCGGCGGGCAGCCAGCCTGATCGGCGGGAACGCCATCGATCCACCGTCGATCGATGCTATACGCTGCCAATTTGATAAATATTAATCTAATAAACAAAATTATATAAGCTCTTTAAGTAATTGAAGAGTAACTATTTATGTATAAATAATAATATTGGTAAGCCTGGTGGTTCTGCGGTTGCAAGGACTTCG
>JAYZFI010000055.1:0-23012 GCA_036336855.1 Candidatus Latescibacterota bacterium | reverse complement strand
ATCTCCTCCATCGTCTCCATCGATATTATTGGCAGGACGATCTCCCTGATCCGACTGGCTGGTACCTTTAGGGTCACTCCGTCGGGACCACGGATCACATTGTCCCTGTCTTCTGACGTCGCGTCTTCATCATTTGTGCCTGAACCCCTGGACTACCGAGCCGTCGCTTGTGCGGATAGAGATCGTGCAGCGTCCACATAATACGATAGCCAGCTGGCGCGTAACGTGCAGATTCTCAACCAGGTCATGATAGGCTTGCATCGTCGCGCCCAGATCGTCCGCCGGTAGAATCCGTGCAACCAATTGAGGTGTAGGAAGTCGTGGGTCCTCAATCCAAAACTTCGTGAAGGCGTATTCACCGAGATCGAGGTGCACGTCATGAACGTGCAGTGCACGGTCGAGCAAACCAGAATACGGGTTGCAGTGATACTCCAGTCTGAGGCTGCCCACCGCCACCCAGAAGAAAAGGACCCGCACGCTACGCAGTTCTGCTGTTCCACATCCTCACTCCGCGAATTTTTCACGCTTCGTCCAGAGATCTATGACGGACACGCCGCGCTTATCAGTATCAAGCTAGGTGCAATTCGCACACCTCCACAAGAAATTCATATTATGCCATTTCGTGGCGTCGTTATGAGTGTGGCCTATTCTAAGGAAGGTGTTCCACAAGGAACGGTTCATGAGTAGGTACATCTGTACAATATTCACCCGTCTGATATCTATAAGCGCTGTATACGTCGTTTCGAGCGGCTCTCCGTCGTTCGCCGGCGAAGTCCGTTTTGAACGAAAAGCCCACTGGGATTCGTGGATTTTCCCGCGCAGTGCGGTGACTATAAACGACGACGGCACTGTGGGTCTGCAGCGCCTTGGCGAGGATATCAATGCCGCCGTCAATGCACGAGAGTTCCTGCACACCGTCAAGAGCAGCAGAGATCCGATCCCGGGCGGCATCCGTAATGTAGGCTCGGGCGCGGAAACGATCGACAACGTCATCGATGGGCGAGCGGACACATGGTGGCAACCCGCGGCCGTCGACATCATCGATGATTGGTGGTTTGGTGTCGACCTCGGGCGGGTTGTCTACGCTAACAAGATTCGCCTGGTCTTTCCCGATTCGGTGGACGCCAAGCCCTTCCGCAACTTCAGCGTTTACATCAGCGACGGGGAACGTTTCAATGCCGCTAAAGATGTCTTCGCCTTTGTGCGTGCAGGCCGCACGATCGAGCCCAATGAAGAGCGTATCGTTGAATTCGATCTACGCACGATTGAACCTGGTGGGGCTGTGGGCGACCATCTCACGCTTTCCGACACCCTGAATTTCGCCGGCGTGCAGTACGTGCGTTTCATCGCCGAGGAGTATCAACCGGATGCAGCACTCGCAGAAATTCAGGTGGTAGCCATTGGTGATAATGTAGCTCTTGGTAGCATTGATCGCGGCGGCTCAGTTCGCGTCGGCACTGACGTGCAGAACAGCTCCTCCTTCAACGACGGCGACGAAAACACCAAATGGACGGTTACGGGAAATAACACGTGGCTCGATGAAGGCCATTACATGGACTGGGACCTGGGGGCGGCGTACTGGTTGGATCAGATGATCATCGAGGTCAGCGTGCCCGGCCACCGCACGCTTTATGTGGAGGACTTTGAGATTTCCACCTCGGACGGCACACCAGTAGACGGTCTGACTAACGAGCGGGTGCGCAGCCCTTTCGACTACGATCTCCTGACGTTGGTAGACGCCAAACCCACGCCCCTGCAGCGCTGGTTTGAGCTCAACTTCCCGCCTCGAAAAACCCGCCATGTTTTCTTCCGCCGGGTCAGCTTCTCCGGTAGAAGGGTGTGGTACACGATCCTTGAATACGCCCTGTACGGTCGTGGGCACGTGGCAGAAGTCGAGCTGATGTCGGATTTCATCGACCTCGGCGAGACCAGCAGTATCCGATCCTTGAGCTGGGATGGGGACCTGCCAGAGGGGACTTATCTCGAGATCCGATCACGGACTGGCGACACTTTCGTAATGGAGAGCAAGTACTACCGCAAGAATGGCGAGGAAGTGACACAGGCCCAATGGGAGAAGCTGCCGAAGTCGCAGACACTGGATATAGTCGAGATCCCGCGGCAAGGCGCCGATTGGTCGAGTTGGAGCCCAGTTTACACCACCCGCGATGGAGTTTTCCAGTCACCGTCCCCGCGAAGGTACGTGCAGCTCAAGGTCACGATGGGCAACGACAATCCGGATGTGGCGCCCCTGTTGCGGAGCATTGCCTTACAGTTCGACCCAGCGCTGGTCAGCGGCGGCGTGTCCAGCCGGATCCTCCCCCGGCAGGCGGCCTTTGATTCTTTGCAGAGCTTCATTTTTGTGCTCAAGCCTGCATTCACCTCCGGCGACCAAGGGTTTGACCGCGTTCTCATTCAGACCCCTCGTGACGTGAAGGAAGTGACGGTAAAGGTAGGAGGTGAGGAGGTCGTGCCGGTGACAGTAGAGATGCGGGGAGATTCTCTGCGCGTTGATCTGTCGCAGCGCGTGCGGCACGACTCAGTAGAGGTCGTCTTTGAGACGCGGATTCAATCCAATGCCACGGCCTTCGACTCCTGGGTGAGCCGAATCGGACAGAATGTGCGCCAAGGGGTGCGGCCGGAGGATCGGGAGGCAGCGACGGTATACGTGCCGACAATCCCTCAGGGTGAACTGATCCGCCTGGTGGATGTCGCCTCCGTGGTGACCCCGAATGGGGATGGATTGAACGACGAAGCAACTATCGACTTTGCACTTGCTAAGGTGGAGGGCACCGCGGCCGAGGTATCGATCTACGACCTGTCTGGACGACGGGTGCGAATCGTGGCGGCAAATGGAGCCAGCTATGCCTGGGATGGCCGGAACGACGGGGGAGAGCTGTTGCCGCCGGGATCGTATGTCTGCCGCATCGAACTGGCCGCCGACATCGGCGAGCAGGGTGTCCAGCGGGTTATCAACCTAGCTTACTGACTGAGGCCGCACTGACCGCCGCGCCGGGACTGTAGTCGGCCATAGCGATCAGGTTGTACTGGTCGAGGAGATGTTCCTCATGCGCCAGGCCGAAGGTCCAGGTGTGTCGGTGCATCTCCTCAACCACTGAGAAATAGGTTGAAGACGTAACGCTCCGTCGTCGGTGACGGCGAAGCGTTGAATTCTGTACGTCTCGTTTCCGTTGGTCTGAAAGAACAGACGGTTTGCCGCTCGTGCGTACTCTCGGCCTCAGGCAGGGGCGCCAGGCTGCGGCCGGCGAACTCCACCGGGCTTGTCGGCAAGCTCATTCCAAGAAAGTCCGTGCGAGGTCGCATAGTGAAACCAGCTTGTCACAAACGATCCCCTGCTGTCCGCAGGCATCTTGATGATCGCTGGTACGTGGTAGCAGCTAAGGAACGACGGCAGGCCTTTGCACCACAGGCCGTGATCACCTAGGCATGCGGCTGTTCGTGCGCGGCATTTCCGCGGGAGCGATCAAGGGGTAGTTTCTCTCTGTCACACAGACAGGGAGATCTGCCATTGTCGATACTCATCGCCACCTGCGCCCTCGCCGGCCTGTGCTCGCTGCCGTTGCAGGCCCACGATTCGGAGCCCCTCGCCTCGCCCTTCGTTGGCGCAACTCCCGTGCTCGACGGCGATTTGTCCGAATGGGAGAGCTTCGCCTTCCTCGAAGTTACCTCGGAAAATGGGGTTTTCGACAGCGAGTCCGGCAGTTCCGACGGCCCCGACGATCTCCGCTTCAGCTTTGCTGTCGCCAACGACCATAGGTACCTCTACGTGGCGATGCGGATTGTCGACGACGTGCTCGTCCTCGACACCAATCCCGATCCCACCGAGTTGCACACCCGCGCCTGGATGGACGACGCTGTGGAGATCTTCATCGATGGCAACCACAATCACGCTCCCAATGCACGCGACCGCGCGCAAGTGGAATTCCAGACGGGTGGCGAGTTCTCCGTGGTTGCCAACGGCGCCGTGACGAGCGATCAAAGCGGCGTCGCTGGCCGAGGCAGCGATCCGGAGGCGTGGACCTCATCGGGATCGTACGGTGCTGAGGGTGCCGCCTACGCCGCTCCCTGGGACACCTCGGTCGGAGGTTTTCAGATCGAGGCTCGGTTCAATTACAAAATCATGGGGGAGGGGATCGGCCCTGGCAGCCGCATCGGGTTCACCGTCAGTGCTCACGACGACGACAACGGCGGTGACCGCGACACCGCGCTCTACTGGAAGGGCGTGGGCCGTAGTTCGTGGCGGGACGAAGGGGGATGGGGCGATCTCATCCTCGGGCAGGCGGCGACAGTCATTGAAGACTCCACCCTGGGCGAGCTCAAGAGCGGGGCGCTCAAGGACGGAAATAAGTAGCACGTGAACAGACGATCTCTCCTGCTCTGTATCTCCCTGACCACGTTGGTCGCCTCGCCGCTGGCGGCACAGCACTCGGTGGCCCGGCAGTGGAATGAGGCCCTGCTCCACGCCATTCGCATCGACTTCGCTCGGCCCACCGTGCACGCTCGCAATCTGTTCCACACTTCTGTGGCGATGTACGACGCCTGGGCGGCGTATGACGCGGCGAACGCCCAGTACTTCCTCGGCCAGACCGTGGGTGGGTTCCACGCGCCCTTCGAGGGCGTGGCCGCTCCCAGCGACGTCGACGCCGCCCGCGACGAGGCGATCGCCTACGTTGCTTATCGCCTGCTGAGCCACCGCTTCCGGCGCTCGCCGGGAGCGGAGCGCTCGCTGGCCCGGTTTGACGCGCTCATGGCCGAGCTCGGTCACGAAGCTGACTACACCTCCACCGATTACCGCAGCGGGCCGCCGGCGGCGCTGGGCAACTACATCGCCGAGCAGTTCATCGCCTTCGGACTGAAGGACGGCTCCAACGAGCAGGGGGATTACGCCAACCTCCACTACAACCCTTTCAATCCGCCCCTGGCTCCGACGCTACCGGGCAACCGCACCGCCCTCGACCCCAACTTCTGGCAGCCCTTGAGCTTCTGGACCTTCGTTGACCAGAGCAGCAACGAAATTGCCCCCCCCTTTCTCAGTGCGGAGTGGGGGGCGGTGGTGCCTTTTGCCCTTAGCGAGGAAGACCTGACGGTCTTCGAGCGCTTGGGAGAGACCTACCCGGTGTACCACGATCCGGGTCCACCGGCGCATATGGACAGAGACCTTCCCGGAGCCCACGTGCGTCATCGAGCCCGTTCGGACCTGCGGGTGGCTCCGGAGGAGTATCGCTGGGGATTCACCTTGGTAGCGGTGTGGTCCGCTCACCTCGGCGTCGAAGATGGCGTGATGTGGGATATCTCGCCGGCGTCGATCGGCGATGAGATGGAGATGCCCACCACCTTCGAGGGGTACCAGCAGTTCTACGACCTCCTCGACGGCGGCGACGCCAGCCTCGGGCACGAGGTCAACCCCCACACCGGGGAGCCCTACGAACCGCAGATCGTGCCGCGTGGCGACTATACCCGCGTGCTGGCCGAATTCTGGGCCGACGGGCCGGATTCAGAGACGCCTCCTGGGCACTGGTTCACGATCCTCAACTATGCGATCACCCGCTTCTGAAGAAGCGCTTCGGCGGCTCCGGGCCGGTTCTCGACGACCTCGAGTGGGACGTGAAGAGCTACTTCGTGCTCGGTGGTGCCATGCACGACGCTGCGGTGAGCGCTTGGGGAATCAAGGGGTGGTACGACTACGTGCGACCGGTCTCGGCACTGCGCTGGATGTGCGATCGCGGCCAGAGCCAGGACCCGGAGAAGCGCAAATACAACGAGCGCGGCATCCCCTTAATTGAAGGCTTCATCGAGCTCGTCGAACCCGGCGATCCGCTGGCGGGCGAATTCGGGGAGAACGTTAATCTCATCAAGATGCGCGCGTGGCGCGGGCCCGACTACATCGCCCAACCCGAGACCGACGTGGCTGGCGTTGGTTGGATCCTCGCGCAGAAATGGTGGCCCTATCAACGACCCACTTTCGTGACTCCGCCCTTTGCCGGCTACGTCTCCGGTCACTCAACATTTTCGCGCGCTGCCGCCGAAGTGATGACCCTGCTAACCGGCGACGAGTTCTTTCCCGGTGGAATGGGGGAGTTTCACGCGCCGGCCCACGAATTTCTCGTCTTCGAGGACGGGCCTAGTGTCGACGTCACCCTGCAGTGGGCGACTTATAGAGACGCCTCCGATCAGACCGGTCTGTCGCGCATCTGGGGTGGGATTCACCCCCCCGCCGACGACATTCCCGGACGCCTCATTGGCGTCGAGGTTGGCGTAAACGCCTTCGAGTTCGCCGTCCGCTATTTCGGCAGCCCCAACACGGCGGTGCGCGAGCATCGAGCCGACCAGGAAGTGCCCGGCGAGTTCTCCCTCGATTACAACTACCCTAACCCATTCAACAGCCGCACGGTCGTGCGATTCCACCGGCCTATGGACGGTGAGGTCGAGCTCACCGTCTACGGGGTCAACGGCCAGCGGGTGGCGACGTTGGAGACAGGGGTGAGAGCCGCCGGGTCGTATCGGCTGCATTGGGATGGGCGCGATGACGCAGGTAGGGCGCTGGCCACGGGCCCCTATTTCGTCCGTCTGCGCGGGAACGGCCAGGAAGTGGTCCGCAAGCTGACCCTTCTGCGCTGACAGGTCAGGGCTCTGACGCGGATCGGTCACCGATACACGGCGAGGAAGCAGACTGTCGCCGGCAAGACAAGCAGGTCTGCGTATAAGGGGACAGCGGGAGCGGGCGGAGGCCGCCCGACACCTCTACTCGTCTCGTTCCTGCTTGACCCGACCCCGGGATTCGGTTTGCCACCGACGACATCCCAAAGTGCTCGGTCGATGCCGGACAGGGCGCTCAGGACGACGCTACCGCCGCGGGCGAAGGCGGATCGACAGCTGTGCTGCCAATGGTGGTCGATGCGCAACGGATCCTTGCCCACTATGTAGTCGACCATCTCGTCGACGGCGACACAGGTGTTCTGCGGCTTACCCTCCGAGGTGGTTTCTTCCCAGCCGACGAGGCCGTTGTCGGTGGTGATCTTCACCAGGCGCGTGCGTCGGCGAGAGAAGAACTTGGCGATCTTCACGGCGCGTCTCCGAACAGGATGTCATTATTCACTACCTCCGCCGCGCTCGTCGCACGGGCACGGTCTCACTCTGGCAGGATCGGGAAGGAGTCGATGTCCCCGGCAACCGTCTCGAGCAGGATGTCGATCTCGCGCTTGTCGCCCTCGGTCAGCGCCTGTTTGCCCGGGTTGGCGCGCTCGATGACGTTGCTAAAGATGCCACGCCGCTTCAGGATGTAGCGCCAGAAGGGCGGACACTCGAGGATGATGAGGGGCAGCAGACGCCGATGCATGGCGCGGGCCTCCTCTTCCTGACCCGCCCACCACAGTTCGGTGATCTTGGCCAGCACGTCGGCTACCTCGCAGGCGGGCATGTTGCCCTTGCCGCCCCGGCGGAGTTCGTCGGGCAGCACTTTCCCCCCAGCGCCACCGAAGATGCACTTCACCTGCTTGCTGACCAGGTTGGCGACCTCCTCAATGTGCTTCGGGCCCGGCTGTCGTTCCTCCTTCACGTACTCGATCTGCGGGATTTCGTCGACTAGGGCCGCCACCTGTTCCCCTTTCAGGGGGGCATAGCTGTCAGCGTTCTGCACCATGATCGGGCCGTCGAAGACCTCGGCCATGCGCCGGTACATGTTCATCGCGCTGTCCTGATCGGTGCGCGCCGGTGCCATGGCGATGATCGAGTCGACGCCGGCTTTCTGTGCGGCCTTCGAGTAGAGGACGACCTGAGGGATCGAGATTCCGGAGCAGCCGAAGACGACGGGGAGCCGTCCGTTGACCTCTTCCAGGACGGCGTCGAGGGCGGCGACCCGCTCCTGTTCTCCGAGGAACCAGAACTCGCCCACCATGACGGGCCAGACGATGCCGTGCTGTCCGCTCTCGCAGCAGAAGTCGGCCACCTTCTTAAGGTCCTCAGTGTGAATCTCCAGGTCCTCACGATACGGCGTGGGCAGGAGGCCGAAGATCCCTTTCATGTCCGTGAATTTCGTCATCTCTGTATTCGTACCGTCATTTGTCCCAGCGCCGATCCGGCTGCCAGAAGCCGAGTTTGGGGGAATTCCAATCTTCCGTTGGCTCGAAGAGCCCCGGGAACCGCAAGTTGGCCTCGATGCCTTCGTAGTTGAGGTCGACGCCGAGGCCCGGCTTCTCCGGCACGCGGACGTAACCGTCTTCGATGTAATTCTCCGGAAGACCGGTAACCAGGCTCTCCCAAAACGGTAGGTCGAGGCCGTGGTGCTCGAGGGCGATGAAGCTGGGGATCGCGGCAGCGCAATGCAAGTTGGCCATGAAAGCGATAGGGGAGCCAGCGAAGTGCAGCGCCGTGGGCAGACCGTAGCGCTCGGCGTAGTCGGCGATGTGTTTGGTCTCCATCATGCCGCCAGAGGTCAGTAGGTCGGGGTGGATGATGTCGACGGCGCGCTTTTCGATCATCTCCCGAAAACCGTCCCAGAGATAAAGCTCCTCTCCAGCACAGATGGGTACGTTAATCGCGTCGGTGACGCGTTTGTGCCCGTCGATGTCCCACCAGGGCATGGGATCCTCGAGCCAGGCTAGGCCGTAGGATTCCACAGCATTGGCGAGGCGGATCACCTCCTTGGCGGTCATCATGCCGTGACCGAAATGGTCGGTACACAGCGAGATCTCCCAGCCTACGGCTTCCCGCACGGCGGCTACGACCTCCGCCATGCGGGCGATGCCGGAGTCCGTCAGGATTGTGCCCTGACCTGAGCCCGGCGCGGTGTTCCACGAAGACAACCATTCATGCTCCGTCGGCGTGCCGATTAGATAGTCACCACGCTGATCGTAACCGGGCATGCGAATGTCGAATTTGATGAAGGTCAGGCCTAGGTCCATACGCCCCTTGACACGCTCGGCGTAGCCTTCGGGGGTGGGCTCTTCCGGCTCCGGGGTGTCCGCGTAGAGGCGGACCCTATCGCGATATTTGCCACCAAGTAGCTGGTAACAGGGCACGCCATAGACTTTACCCACCAAATCCCAAAGGGCGAGCTCGATGCCAGAAATCCCGCCGCCTTCGCGGCCGTGGCTGCCGAAGTTCTTCATGGAGCGAAAAACCATGTCCACGTTGCAGGGGTTTTGGCCCAACAGCTGGCTCTTGAACTGCAGGGCGTTCTCCTTGTGGCCCGCGTCGCGAACCTCACCGATGCCGTACACCCCCTGATTGGTGTCGATGCGCAGGATGGGGTAGTCGTAGTTGCTGCAAACCACGGCTAGGCGCATGTCGGTGATTTTCAAATCCGACGGTGACGAATTGCGGTTGATGGCATCCTCGACCTGTCCGAGGCTCTTCTCTGTGTCTGAATCTGACATGCTTTCTTCCTCGTCTACAAGAATTAGGACGTAAAACAGCACTCTCTTCGATAAGTTAAGACGGCCAACATTCTGAAGGGATTTCGCGGCTTCGCTTCCTCCGCGCCGGCAGCTTGATGGCGGTCTGCGTAACTGTGATGACCTTCCGATCCGTCAGTAGATGAAAATTATAGTGAGCGCGATTTCGGGCGAACGTGGCGCCGGGCGGGCTGCCCTATTCTGAGCAGGCGCGGATCCCCACGAGGGATTTCGTGACGGACATTGTGTATTGTGAAGACGGGTCCGGAGCACTCGGTCTCACCGGGTTGTCAGGTGGCGCGGCTCCAGAGGCAGACCCTCGCGTAGGGAGTCGGGCAAGCCGTTCCGGTATTGCGTCTCGCGGTGAAAGTCAACGAGCGAATTTGCCGACGCGTCGTAGAAAGAGGTGAAGTAGGCGTAACGCGACGGCTTCAGGCGATTCTTCGAGGCCGAATGTAGGTACATGGGATTGAAGAGGATCAGAGCACCCTCTCCACTGCAGATCTCGATTCCCTCATCTGCCGCCATGCCGGCGCCTCCGACAGGATTCTCTCGGAGGCGCTGTCTCTGCACGGGGCTGCAGGGAGCTTGGTTAGCGGCATAGGCGTGCTTGTGCGAACCGGGTACCAGCATGAGCGCGCCCCCTCCCGGCTTGACGGTGCTTCAGTAGTGGACCATTTGGATGAAGATCCGCCGCGGTGTCGACTCGTTTTCCTCGTCGGTGAAGGGGAAGTCGATGTGCCAGTTGGCCGGCCCATGAGGTGGCGGTGTGGTGTCAGAGCGCACTATGACTTGTTCTTGCAGGCGCAGGTTTGGCAACTCCGAGCGTAGGAGGATCTGTGCTAGTTCGATGGTTCGAGGATCATTGGCGATTCGCGGGAACAGGTCGCTGGCCATGGGATGTCGGAGCTCGGAGATTCCGCGTTTTCGTTCCGTAATAATCGAGGCTTGTCGGTGTCCACAAGGTTGGATTGCACCACGGGCAGGCCACTGTCTATCAAAGTGTCGATATAACGGCGAATCTCGGCGGTGATGCGACCGTCGAGGTAACCAGGAATAATTGTGAACGCAAGATCCTCCAGTTCATCGAGATGTCGATTTAAGTCGGGGATTGGGAGTTGGGACATGGCGTTAGCAGTGCGTGATTCGTGTAGCGCTTGTGCGTGGAGATGTCCTATTTTGCACAGAAAACCGATCCTTGATAGTACAAGTGGAGCCGTAGCCTGGTAAAAAAATATGAAGCAGAAGTTAATCTGCTACGTCGCCGTATTGCCGGGCGTCCTGATTTTTTCTGCAATCGGCGAAGCACAGGTGCAGCACCTGGTCATCGGACAGGGTGGTCTACCCTGGGTTGAAACCAGCGATGACATGCTGGGCCTTGATGCCAACGGTGTCGAGGGCAGTCTGCAACCCTTCGAGCTGGATCCGTCGGTGAACATTGCGGTTGGGGAAGGGACAGAGGCGGGCCAGTTCACCAACATCTTCGGCCTCATCTGGGAGTTGTCGGGAAACCACCCTCCCAGCGTCCGCGATCAGACGCCCTGGGTGTACGGCGCTCGCGGACGCCTGCTCACCGTAGATGGGGATGTCGAACAAGCCGTCGACATCGAAGGCGTCAGCGACTACAGCTTCAACCTAGGGTTTCCTATGCCTCTGAACCGGGTCGTGTTCTTTCCGCCGGAGAAGGGGCGTACGACAACCCGCGTTTTCGAGGGTTCCGCGGGACTGCTGATCAAGGACCAGTACCCCCGGCAATACGTGGTTTCAGGCTCGCTCAACGAGCAGGACTTTCTGTTTGTGCCCCGGGCCAAGGACTTCGACAACGTACTCGGCCAAAATCTCAATCAGTCGGAGCGTGTTGCCGATGTGGGATTTGCCACCCAGTTCCTACAATTCGTTCGGGTGCGCTTTCCTACCCACGGATTCATCGCCGAAGTTCAGTTCTTCGGTGAGGGGTTTCTACCGGAGACTCGCTTCGTCTCTCACTTGATCGACATGGGTGAGCCCGTCAATTTCGGTCGCCTACTCTTTGATCTCGAACGCTATCGCAGCCCAGGTTTTGGGCAGAATCCGGTGCTGGAAGACGGTGCCCCTGTGAATATCGATGTGGAGGTACGCAGTGGCCGCGACGACACGCCGCTATCCCACCACATTTACACCGACATCGGTGGTGAGATCGAAGTTACTGAGCAGCAGTACAACCGCGCGCCGCCGACTATGGTTCTATTCACTGAATTTCGGCAGTTCGGGGGTGGCTTGAATATCATCGCGGGTCAACAGGCCTCCATCAAAGATGATCTCACTAATTGGAGTTTCTGGTCCGCTCCCCACACGTCCTCCGGGGAAGCGATACAAGCACCGGACGCCAGGCAGTTTGTGCAGGTGAGAGCCTTCATCACCAGTGAGGAGGTCTTTACCTTCGGCCGCCTAAACTCCCTGTCGATAGAGTTCTCGCCGCTGCTGGCCAACTCCGTCGTCGGTGAGGTGGCGCGCATGGAGGAGCCACAGCCGATCGATGGCGTGGTGGAGGTGCCCTTGGACGAGCCGGTGACACTGACCTATGACGTTCGGGCCAAGTTTTCTTCTGCGAACCAGAGCGGTTTTGACGCGATTCGGCTGAAAACCCCAGAGGCGGTGGAGTTTCAGCGCTTCGAAATGGGCGAGCAGATGGATGTAGTCGAACCTGACAGCCTGGCCGTCAAAGATGACGAACTGATCGTGCACTTCTCCTCGCACCCGGTCGCCCCCGGTTCCAATCCCCCCCTGCGATTCACGTTCTCGACGCGGGTGTTCAATTTCAACACCGTTTTTGAGGGAGAGGTCTTTCAGATCGGTGGCGAAAATCTGCCGCAATCCATTGACGGTGGCGACGCTAGTACGTTGGTATCGACTAACGATCTGCAAGTCTTCGCTTTACTGGAGAAGCTGGAGGTGCTGTCCGGAGTGGATCTGGGCGCGGGGGTCTTGACCCCCAATGGGGACGGCGTCAATGACAGCTTGACGCTGACTTTTACGTTGCAGGCAGTCACCACCGCCGCTGTTGAGGTCGGGATCTACGACCTGACTGGTCGGCTGGTGCACGAACTCGTCGCCGATAACCGGGGTCAGGGGCGCTACACTGAGGTTTGGGATGGTTCGGAGACGGAGGGCCTCGCGTTACCAGGCATTTATCTTGTGCGAGTCGCAGTGGATACCGACCGAGGCACCTTCGAGCAGATGCGAACGGTCGCTGTCGTCTATTGAGCTACTGTCGGTCAAAGCCCACCGGGTCATGATCGACGTTGCGTTCACTTTAGACGGGACGAAAGCTTAGTACGCCAAGTTGACAACGCGTCGCGCTAAGTGGGCGCCGATATCGGCGCCCACTTCGATCTGGCAGAGGTAGGAGCCCGGGGGCAACAGCTCACCGGCATCATCGCGCCCGTCCCAGGTGAAGCCGGCTACTCCGGCGGTCAACGTGCGCACCCTTCGACCTGTCAGATCGTGGATCGATACCTCCGGAGTGCCACCGTCGATTTTCGCCAGAGCGAAGTCGACGGTGGCGACATCGTTAATCCCGTCCATGTTTGGCGACAGAAAGGTCGAGATCTCCAGCGACCGAATTAGCCCGCCGCTACTGGCAACAGATGGTACGAATACGGTCGCTGAGTGTCGCTTGGCCGGCTGCACACCCTGCCGGGCGCCGCTGGACGCGATGCTCACCCAGGCGTCGAAGGCAGTGGCGTTGGCGCGGATTTGGGTGAAGAATTCCACTTCTACGGAGTCGTCCCGCACGATGCTCGGCAGATCCACCCGCAACGAGTCCCCTTGCATGCCGGCGGCAAGCGGTTCTATCAGTACTCCGTCGACTCGGACCGACACTTGTTTCACGGCATCCGGCGTGTGGATGAGGACCCGATCGAAGCCCTGATCGCCAAAGCGGAAGGTGGGCTTGATGACAAAACTGAAGGCCTGGACGGAATCGAATCCGGCCTGCCGCGGCAGGATCCGGCTGGTGAGGCCGCCACTGACCAAGGCGTCGTCGAAATGCAGGGCGATGCTGCGCAACAACGGCGTCACCTCGGGGTTGTTGTTGCCCATACGCAGGCTTAGTTGCACGAAGCGGCGCGGACTCGGGGACAGGAAGACTCCGTCTCGGCCAGTATAGACCTGACTCCAGCCCGACCAGTCGGCGCCTCGACGGCGAATTTCCACCACATCCTGTTTTTGCGAACTCGGCAACTTGTTCCACTGCGTCTCAGAGATCTCGATGCCGTTCTTGTTGTAATACTTCTGTTCGATGACGAAGGTGTCTCCGGTCTGTGAGCGAATCTCCAAGAAGGTGCCGGCAGGAACATCCGCATTCCAAGTGAGTCTGCGAATACTCTTGGTGCCGCCGAGGTCGATGAAAGCGGACAACATCTCGGCGCTGGCTACATGACCGTCGCCGAAGAGCATGAATTCCGACAGCGAGTAGTGCACGGTACTGCGCCCGACGGACGAGGCGTCGCGCACGAAGTTGAGGCGGTAGAAGAAAAGGAAGCGCGCCTTTCTCAGGGGAAAGTTGAAGTCGAAGAACCGCCGCAGTGGACTGCCGGGGTTGTCCACTTGGCTGAGGCGCTCAAAATCCAAGTTGCCGCGCACCCGATCTGTGACAATGCCCACGGCCTGAGAGCCGTCGGAGGTAGTGAGGTCAAAACTCCCGAAGAAATTCCGTGTGAAGCTAACATGGGCGAAGGCGCGGTTGATCCAGTACGTGGCCCCAAGGTCGATCTCGAACCAGTGGCCTTCCTCCACCCAGTCGTTCGGTCCAGAGATCGTCCAGGCGGTGTTACGGTCGCCGTCAACCAAGGCGGAGAGGTTGCTCAAATCCGTGCCGCCTCGTACTCCACCGCCACGATCCACACTTCCCAGAACCGCGTTGTCGCCCAGGGTCAAAACCTCGACTTGGGCCAGCGCCGCATGTGCGGTTTTCTCTTCGGCAACGAAGCGCACGTACTGCACCATGGCGTAATGTAGAGTGTCTCCGACTTCCAAGTGTTCGCCGCTGGCACCCCCGCCGGGGGAGATGGTCTTCAGTTCGTACTCGACAACGCGGCGGGTGTTGGGCTCGGTGGCTCGACCGATGCGAGCGAAGGAGAACACATCCCGGGCGGCGGAGGCGCGCTTACCGTCGTTGGTGTACACACTGAAATTTCGAAAAGGACGGGCATCAACGGTATCGGCGAAGGTGAGACGGACCTTGTTGGCAAGCACGACGCGTCCGAGATCGACTTCGAGAAACCAGGCCTCGACGAGGTCATCTGCCGAGGGCTGCCACCAAGTATCGAACCGATTATCGAGGACGTTTTCCGCCGAATCCCCGCCCGAGCCCACAAAGCGAACGCCGCCGGGAACGGGTTCCTTACTGCTGCGCGTCTGGTGACGGAATTCGCGGGCGTTGGCGACGGCATCGATGGCACTATTGATGCGTCCTAAGCCAATGCTACCATCCTCGTTTTGTATGATGGCACTGCGGGGAAAGGTCCAGTCGTCCCAGTCTGCCTTGCGCTCAAAGCGGAATACACCAGCCAGGGCAGGGCCCAAGCCCAGCAACAGCGCCGCTGCAACCGACAGAGCAATCGAGGCAGTCATGCACTTCCTTGGGATAGATGCACCGCTGACCACTCCGACATTATACTATTCCGAATAGCGCGACGACAAAGGAGCCAGTGCAACCAATGAAGCTCATCTCCATCCTGATCGCCGGTTCGCCGCTGCTGGCGGGCCCAGTTCCAGCCAGCGAAGGGGCAGAGATCATCGATTACTTCGGCTACCGTGGATGTATCGCCCTTACCAACGACGACACCCGAGTTGTGCTGACCACCCATGGTGGACGCATTCTCGAGTACGCGTTGCACGGCGAAAATGCGATTCACCTTGATCCGGCGCAGAAGGGTTGGGTTTACGAGCCCGGCCAGCCCACTGTCGATCCGACCGGAGGTCGCCTCGACATCGGCCCGGAAGCGCTCGTTCCACGGCGGCCAGAGCTCTGGCTGGGCGAATGGCAGGCGGAGATCACCGGATCCCACTCGGCGCGGCTAACCAGTGTGAAGAGCGAGGCCACCGGGGTGCAATTGGTCCGCGACTTCGTCCTTGCCGACAGTGGCACCCATCTTGGCGTCACCCAAACTGTGAACAACATCTCCGAAGACACCACCGAGTGGTGCCATTGGAGCCGTACCTTCGGGCTTGGCGGTGGCATCGTGCTCATCCCTCTTGAGGGGCAGAGTCGTTTTCCCGAGCGCTACGTGATGTACGGCCCTGGGCCGGTGATGAATTACCGTCCCAATGATCCCAATATCCGGGTACGCGATGGCTTCTTGGAGATCCTCGGTCCGCCGCAGCGCGCCAAGCTGGGCATGGATTCCTACGCGGGATGGTTCTCGTACCTGACGAAGAATGACCTCATGTGGGTGAAGCGTTACCCCGTCTACCGGGACCGGGTCTACAACGAAATGGCAGGGTTGACAATCTCGATCTGGTACAACAAGGAGCAGATGACGGAGCTCGAGCCCATCGGACCGCGAGAGGTGCTCGGTCCCGGTGAGTCCTCGTCCTTCACCGAGGACTGGTGGTTGCTTTCCCATCCCTATCCAGAGATGGGAAGCGAGGTAGACCTGGAAGCGGTGGTCAAGGTGGTGAATGAACACGTGCACTGAGGACGCATGCGCAAGTTGACGCTGATCTGCTTTCTCGTGTTGGCGGTGAGTGCCGTCGGCACTTGGTTGACCGAGCCCGACATGAACAGTGAGGTGCCGGTGCTCTACTGGGCGACGGATCCCAATCCGGCGAGGATCCAGCAGGTCGCCGACTTCCACGACTGGCTCGTCGAGAACGGCCATACTACCCGAGACGGGAAGCCCAGGCTTGAATTGCGGCTAGAGACGGATGCTGCCGATCGCAAGGGGATCATCCAGGGAGTCTCTGGCGTGTCGGCGGACATCATCCAGTGCGACGTGCGCTGGTACCAGTCCATCGGTCTGCTCGCCGACATGACCGAGGAGGCGAACAGACTGAACTTCGGCATTGACCAGACGTATCCCGCCCTGGAGCCACTGCTAGCGGTGGATGGGCGGCAATACGGCTTCCCCTGCAACGTCAATGTAATGGCGCTTTGGAACAATCTAGAGACCTTCGAGAAAATCGGCATGAAGCCGCCGCCCAAGACTTGGGACTGGGACACCTTCGAGCGTATTGGCAAGGAGTTCGTGGAGAAGGCGAACCCGCCTGGTCAGCGGCAGTCCGTGTTCTTTTTGAACCGCTTTCAGCATGCGTACTTGGTGCGCACTCTGCACCGCAGTCTCGGGGTGTCGGAGTTCAACGAGACGATGACCGGCTCGGGCCTAAACCGCAATGGTTACGCGCAGACACTGGCGCGGATCTACAAGTGGACGTATGTCGACCATATCGCCGCTAGCGCTGCCGAGGAATCTGCGTTTTCGACGGAGTCAGGCTACAGCGGCGCCGGACTGAATTTGTTCCAAAACGGTCATTACGGGTTATACACCATTGGCCGCTGGATCCTAATTCGGCTGCGGGAGTTCGAGAAGCCGCCACGGGTGGCCGTCAGTCACTTCCCCTACGCCGAGTTTCCCAACGCCGTGATCGGCACACGTGTCGCCGCTGTGTACAAAGCGACTCGCTACCCAGAGGAAGGGGCGCTTTTTCTCGCCTACTTAGCCAGCGAGAAGTACAACATGGGTATTGTGCACTCCTCTGACGCGCTGCCACCAGGGCCTCGCTATACCCAGCTTGAAGCCTACACCCGGCCTCCGGAGTGGCCAAACGAGTGGGGGGCCCATGAGATTCCCGCCGAGGGTGCGGAGACTATCGCCATCGCTACTTCGATCAGCCCCTATGTACCCGTGGCCACCGTGGTTCGCTACAAAGAGAAGGCGCTCGAGGAGGTTATGGCGAATCTGGCGACTCCCGAGGCAGCGGCGGCGGAAGCGGCGCGCCGCATCGACGCCGAAATTCAGCTCACCCTGCAAGAAAGCCCCAGCCTGCGTCGCCGCTACGAACAGGAGTCGGAAATTCAGGCCAAGATTGACCGCTTTCTGGTGGAGGGTCGGCCGATTCCCATTGGCTGGATACGGAATCCCTTCCACCGCGTCTACTACCTGGCCAAGGGTTTGGTAGACACCAGCCGGAGTCAGCGGCCAACCGACCGAGTCCCTGGCTGAGAGTGATGCGCAGGCTGGCATTCACGACTTTTTTTGTTGTCGTCGTCGCCGGCGCAGCGACTGTGCTCACCGAGCCGGACATGAGCAGCGATGTACCAGTTATCTATTGGCTCACCGATCCCAATCCCGCGCGTGTTCGTCAGGTTGAGGACTTCCACACGTGGCTGGTGGAGAACGGCCACAGTACCCCCGACGGCAGGCCTAGGGTTGAGTTGCGGCTGGAGACCATCAGCGGCGCCGCCAAGTACAGCAAGGGAATCATCCATGGCGTATCCGGCGTTGCCGCCGATGGCATCGATTGCCACGTGCCCTGGTTCCACTCCGTGGGTATGCTCGCCGACGTCACCGAGGATGCGGAGCGGATGGGATTCGGCATCGATCACACCTACGCCGCCCTTGAGCCTCTGCTCAGTGTCAATGGTCGCCAGTACGCTTTTCCCTGCAATGTCAACGTCATGGGGCTGTGGGTGAACGTCGACCGCTACAAGCATCAGGCCCTCGACAACGTCATGGCTGATCTGGCGACTCCGGAGGTCGCCGCAGCGGAAGCAGCCCGCCGGATCACCGAGGAGATCCAACGCACCTTGAGGGAAAGTCCGAGCCTGTGCGTCCGTTACGAGAAAGAGGTGCTGCTGCAGGCGCATGTCGACAGCCATCGAAAGCAGGGCAGGGCGATTCCGATGGAATGGATCCACAATCCTTTCCATCGCAAGTACTACGCCTCCGAGGAGCGGGCGTCATGAACAAGACGCAACGTCGCGACCTCGCCCTTGGGCTCGGTTTCCTCGCCCCCAACATCATTGGATTTCTGGTGTTCACGTTGGGGCCGCTGCTGTTCAGCCTGTACCTCGCCTTCACCAATTGGGATCTCCGCTTGCACAACATGTTCAAGGATGAACCGCTGCGCTTCGTGCTGTTGGAGAACTTCTCTCGGATGTTGAACGATCCCGACTTCTGGCAGTACCTGATCAATACGTTATTCCTGATGATATCGATCCCGTTCTCCATCGCGGGAAGCCTGTTTGCCGCGATTCTGCTCAGCAAGGACACCGATGGCGGCAACAACTGGGTGCGTAAACGGCTGATCGCGGGCGCCGCCCTAGTGTTCGGGGTTAGCTGTCTGGTGTTGGCCGGCGCCGGGTCGTCGGCGATCGTCCTGCTCATCGTGGGACTGGCGGGCGCCATCATGGTGGGCGGCACGCTGGGAGGAACCACGGTGTACCGCACACTGTTCTTCCTACCCCACTTCACCTCCGGGGTGGCGACCTACATCCTATGGAAGAAGCTCTACAACCCGAACACGGGACCGATCACCACCTTCCTGCGGCCCTCCCTCGAGCTCACGGCAGACCTCGTCAACGGCCTGCCCGCCGGGGTGGTACAATTCGGTTCTTGGCTCACGATGGCCCTCATGCTTGTCCTCGTTGTATGGGGTCTCCGGCGCTTCGTTCTCTCCTGGCGGGACGGAGAGATGGGCTGGATCTCGGTGCTGCTCGGCCTGGTCTTTCTGTCCCTGCCGCCAATTTTTTCCTGCTATTGGGCCCAGCCCTCGCTCACCGGTTGGCTCGTCGCGGGTGGTGGAGTGTTGGCGTTGCTGGCAACGGCGGGCATCGTCAGCCGCGGCCGGGATTACACCTGCCAGGCGGACGAGGGGCTGGGTAATGGCATCATGTTGGGCGCGGTGCTCATGATCGGCCAGTTCGCCCTGCTCGGTCTCGGTATCGTTCTGCACATGCTGCCGAGCCTGGCCACGGACGGCTTGGAAACGCCGGAGTGGCTCACCCAGTACGATTGGGCCAAACCCTCGCTCATGTTCATGGGAATGTGGGCGGCGATTGGGTCCAACAACATGTTGCTCTATCTGGCGGGATTGTCCAACGTGCCGGGCGAGCTCTATGAGGCGGCGGAGATCGACGGCACCTCGTCGTTCCAGAAATTCTGGAACGTCACTTGGCCGCAGTTGGCGCCGGTTACCTTCTTCATCGTCGTCATGAGCACTATCGGCGGTCTGCAGGGAGGCTTTGAGATGGCCCGGGTGATGACCGCGGGCGGCCCCGCAGGATCTACGACGACCCTGAGCTACTATGTGTACAATGAGGGTTTCACCACGGGACGCCTCGGTTATGCTGCCGGCGTCGCCTGGGCGATGTTCGTTCTCGTATTCTCGGTAACTGTCTTCAACTGGAAGTTCGGTAGCCGTCAGATCAACGACTGACACGAATATTCATGGCCGACGCACCGACGCATATGATCGAGAACCGCACGCGGGAATTCATGCGTCGCAAGCTCACTTCCACAGGGCTGCTTCACGTGGTACTCACTCTGTTCAGCCTGAGCCTGGCCCTGCCGTTCGTGTGGATGGCTCTCACCGGCCTGAAGACCATCGAAGAGGCGGGAATGGACACGTGGCTACCCGAAAAATTTATGTGGGGAAACTTCGCCAGGGTCTTCGAGACCAAGGGCATCCAGTTCGGGCGCTGGTACTGGAACAGCCTCTACATCGCCGCCGCCGTAACCTTCCTGCAGGTGCTTACCAGCTCGATGGCGGCCTTCAGTTTCTCACGGCTGAAGTGGCCGGGGAGGGACAAGGTGTTTCTGCTCTACCTGGGGACGATGATGTTGCCCTGGCTGGTGATGATGGTTCCCAACTATCAGCTGATGATCAAGCTAGGCATCGTCGACACCTACTGGGGGCTTATCATTCCCGCCTCATTCAGTGCCTTCGGCACCTTTCTGCTGCGCCAGTTCATGCTGGGGATTCCCACATCACTCGATGAAGCTGCCGAAATCGACGGCGCCACCAAGTGGCAGTTGTGCTGGGACGTGATCCTGCCACTAGCCCGGCCTGGCATGATCACCCTGGCAATCTTCACCTTCATCGGAAACTACCAGAGCTTCTTCTGGCCCTTGGTCATGATGAAGAGCGTGCACCGCTACACCCTGCCTATCGGCCTCATGTTCTTCGATTCCACCCAGGGTCAGGTGACCAACCTGTTGATGGCGGCGATCACTATGTCAGTGGTGCCGATGATCGTGATTTTCGTGGTGCTGCAGCGCCACCTGGTACGGGGTATCCAGCTTGGCGCCGTTAAGGGTTGAAGCGACCGCGACTGGTGCGAAGAATCAGCCGATGCTGATCAGCCGGTTCCCCGTCATGCCGGTGATAGAGTCGATAATCAGCCAGATTCCCGCTATTCCGAAGGCGCCCAGTACCAAGCCTAGGAAAAAGGGCCGCAGTCGGGTGTAGAGAATCGGTCCCCCGTACTTCAGGATGACCGCCTTCAACAACCAGGCGAAGAAAACGGAGGGCCAGATGATTTGCACGGGATGGGGCAGCCCCACCGCGAGCCCAATTGGGTGGATCGGGAAGCCGACGAAGCGATTCTTCAGGAACGTCAGGAGGGCCATCAGCAAACCTCCGGCTCCGGTGAAGGCAAGGTGCCAGGTTTGCACGGGGGCGGGATTGCTGATGTTGTGAGTGATCCAGTTGCCGGTGTAGGTCGTCATGTGGCCGAATTGCCAGCTCGCCAGATTGATACCGCCGTGGGTGTAGCCCAGGTAGATCACCACGGCGCCGGAGCCAGCCATGGTCACGAGAATAGCGACTACGATGGCGCCGAAGAGCCGGCGATACTCCAGGCGCATGACTTCGGCAAGCTTTAACCCCGTTGCTGCTGATGCCATGACGAAAGTTCGGATGTCGGCAGACCACGGGAAGTTGAGGGCGAGCGTGGTGATGCCAGAGGCGCCCACGAAAGAGCTGCCCAAGGTGTTCACCGTGAACACGGCAGGAGCTACGGGTGCCCGGCAGTAGGCTAGCCCGGCCTGCGAGATGATCCGAGACAGCCCCGTGAAGATGACCAGTGCCGACAGCTGAAAAACCAGGGCGGTGGCGACATTCATGCCCGCGAGCACGAGCCAGATCATACCGGCGCTGATGCCGATGAGGATGCCGAAGACGGCGACCCGGTAGGGTAGTAGCTCATTGCTGTCGTCGAGGTCGGGCTGTCGCCCAAAGGCCTTGCGAACTACCGCCTTTATGTGCTCACGGCCCTGCCAGAAGGTGGAGAACACTAGAAAGAACAAGGCACCGAGTGCGAAGTGGGCGATGCTCGGCGGCGCTGGCGAGGAGTAGGGCTGTTCGAGACCGATGGTCCAGCCCATCATTCGAAGGGCGCCCATGGCGATCATGTTGAGTAGCGCGAAGAGCCAAATCCCCAGAGATACGTCGAGGTTTAGCAGGTAGGAGAGCCCGATGACTTCGAAATGTGGCTTAAGGTTGAGCCAGAGCGAGCGCCGCAGGATCGGTACGTAGACATTGAGGTCGATCCAAGGGATGAAGTTGTAGTAGCGGTGTAGGGCGTTGATGGAGCCGATGATGGCCGGAATGCAGAATCCGATCCAGGTCATGTAATTGCGTAGAAAGGGCGGCAGCAAGCGCCCACCGGTGTCAGCACTCATCTGGAGCGGTAGGGTCGCAAGGGGGAAGGTCAAACGCTCTCTGTCGACCCACTGGCGACGCAAGACTACCAGCAGACAGAGGGTGACGAAGTAGGTGGTGAGGATAAAGAGGCTCCAGTAAAACAGCGGCCCCATCCATGTGCCCCACGGGATTGGCTCCCCCTGGCCTCGTCCCTCAAACAGCTTCTGCACCGCTTCAGCGTCGTTGAGAATTAACGCCGGCTCCAGATAGGGCAGGATTAGGGCAGCCCAGTCGTTCTCGGGAGTTGCGTAGTAGAGGAACCCTCCCAACAGAGGGATCAGGTTCATCGACAATCCCCAGGAGGGAATGGCGGTGCCGACGATCAACATGATGTAGACCGTGGCCAGTTCACCCGGCCGTAGCGCCGTACCCGTCAGCAGGCGCGCCACAGGGTTGATCAGCAGGGTGACGATGAAGAACAGAAAGAGAGCGGCTCCGGTGGAATAGTCGGCTGCCATGGGCGAACTCTGCATCATGAGCACGCCGTAGGGCTCGCCAACGGCGATGGCGAGACAGCAGAAAATCCCCATGCCTATCGCTCGGAGGGAGACCCCCCTTGTCGAGGCAGCCAGAGGTGGGTCAGGGCCGGGCAAGTCGCTTGTTCTCTCTGAGAAGTGCTATTTTGAAGCCGCTTCCATTTCCCAAGGGGTGCCGAATTTGTTTGTCGATTCCAGCCGTGTCCCGTATGATACTACGCCGGGTAAAGTGGCTTTAATCGACTGGGAAAGACCGAGGGCGATCTGAGTTTCGAAACCGGGCAGCCGATCTTATCTACAACCGGCACTTTCCGCAACTTGAACAGATTCCAATCAACAATCAGCCTGACGATTGCCCTCAGCGGCGCCTTCTGGCCGGTGTTCGGAAACCAGGCCGTCGGGGATCCGCCGGATTCCCTCGCCATTGTTGCCCAAGTGG
>JAYZFI010000054.1:0-21498 GCA_036336855.1 Candidatus Latescibacterota bacterium | reverse complement strand
AATGACGTTTTTCTTTTTGGCCATACTCAACTCCTTAACTGTGAATCTGCTAACGGACACCTTTCCGTCGTCAACTCCATCTCTCAGCGCCGCCGCACGAAGAATCCAGCTTCAGCACCTCCAGACCTACCACCATCGCTTGACCTATACCAGTTTGGCCTCTATACGACTCATACGAAACGCAGCTGACCTTTCGACAGAGAGATGCCAATGGCTGGTGAAAAGGAGCCACGCAAGCCCGCGTGGCAAGTGAAGGACAGTCCCGCCGAAGGAGCTTCGGTAGCCAGCGGCCAGGTGAGTGCAGAGGAACTGCTTCGCACGCGAGCCGGGGCAGTGAAGGAAAGCCCCATCGATTTGGGATACGAGGTTGTTCCGGGATGGGGGGCGTTGCCCCAGGATTGGAAGCTAGGACCGGTGGCTGGAGTCGACGCGGATTCGCAGCACCGAATCTACCTGTTTCATCGCGGCGGTGAGGCTCCACCACTCATCTGCTTCGATGCGGCGGGGAAGGTGCTGTTCTCCTGGGACCACATCGACTTCGGGCGGCCGCACATGGTCACATGCGATGAAGATGACAACGTGTGGCTCACCGACGACGGCGGACACATCATCTACAAGCTATCCCCAGAGGGTGAGATCCTGTCTACGCTCGGGGTGAAGGGTAGCATGGGCTCGGGTGAGCTTTTCGATCAACCCACCGACATTGCGTTCAGCGCGCAGCGCGGGCGGATCGCGCAGATCTCAGAGGGCGTAAGTTGGTGCAGGAACATGGTTACACAGAAGAAGGGTCCCCAGGTAGATGACCCAGGGACCCTTGTTATGATGGTGGGCGATGCTGGAATTGAACCAGCGACCTCCTGCATGTCAAGCAGGCACTCTAACCATCTGAGCTAATCGCCCAGCGTCGGCCCTTGTCCCGTTAACACACGAATCCGTAATTGGGTCGACAAATGTGAGTTCCCAAGGTACAGCCTCTCCCATAGAGGTCAAGACCCGTTCCGACCCCGTACTTCAGAGAGAAATCGCCATGGTAGATCGCATCTTCCGCACCGGCCTGGTCGGTTGCGGCCGCATGGGCGCGACCATCGACGACGAGGTCCACCACAGGCCCGACAGTGAGATCTTTCTGCCCTACTCGCATGCCGCTGCCGTCGTCGCCTGCGAGCGCACCGAGCTTGTCGCCGTCTGCGATCCGCTACGAGAGAAGGCGGAAAGCGCTGCCGAGCGCTATGGGGTGGCCGATGTGTACGAGAGCTACGAGAAGATGATCCAGCGGGAGGAGCTGGACATCGTCTGTATTGCTACCCGCCCTTCGCCGCACGCTCCTGTCACTATCTTCGCCGCCGAGAACGGGGTTCGGGGGGTGTACTGCGAGAAGCCGCTGTGTAACTCCATGGCGGAAGCGGACGCCATGAAGACTGCCATCGATGCCCACGGCACCCGGTTCAACTACGGTACCCAACGGCGCTACGTGCAGCTCTACCGTAACGCTCGTGCAATGGCTGACAGCGGCGACATTGGCGAGTTGCAGGCCGTCATCGCCCACTGTGGCGCCAGCGTGGCGCAATGGGGCCACACTCACGCCGCCGACATGTTGCTCTTTCTCGCCGGTGATGGGGAGGTAGAATACGTGCAGGGCAGCCCGGAGATCGCAGCCGATGACATGGACGGCGAACGGATTCTGGTGGACCCACGGATCGAGATGGCCTACGTGCGCTTCGCCAACGGCGTGCACGGCTACTTTGTCGCTGCCGGAGACTACGAGTTCGAGATGTCCGGCAGTGAAGGCAAACTGCGTACCCTCAACAACGGGAGCGGCTATACCTGGCGCACCACCGGAGACCGTGGCGATCTCGTCGACCGCGACCCACCTTCCGTGCAGATCGAGAGCGGCACCCTGCGTGCCCTCGAAGACCTCGTCCGAGCCATCGACAACGACAAACCCTCCAAGGGACCGATCGAGATTGCCTGCCGCAGTCAGGAGATGATTCTGGGTATCGTGGAATCGCAGCGGCAGGGGGGCGCCCGTGTTGAGCTGCCCCTGCATAATCGCGACCTGACGATTCGGCCCGATGCCTACTGATCCAACTGCGCGAACCTGATCGTTGTCAGCTATGCCAGCCGCCGCACAGGCTACGAGGAAGGGGAGGCGGAGTTTCTCAAGTGGTTGTCCGGTCAGGGTCGCGCTGAGCTCGAAGTGATTCGGCGCTGGGACGACGATAGCGAGATGCCGTCTCGGCCGGTGAAGTCTGCCTACCCTGTGGGTTGTTTGTTGTCGGCAAGAGCTTCGCCAGCTCCGAGGCGTTCGCCGAGCATCTCGGCCAGCCTACAGCAGAGCGGACAGTCCCATTCGTGGTAGTCGTGGGCGACGCGGAGGGCATCCCCGCGGGAGTTGCTACGCAGGTACGAGAGCGCTGGTCGCTGTCGTACCACGAACTTGCGCGTCTTCTGGATCTGGAGGCTCTGTACCGCAGCTTCGACATCCTGCGCGGCGGTAACTATCACAAATAACGGAGCGAGACTCCGCGCGGTGTCGTCTAGAAGTAGCTCATCAATATCTCCCAGACGGTCATGCGTTGCACCGTGGACCGCGCCAGCAGTCGAATCTCGGTGAGTACGCTGTCGTCCAGGCTGATGCGCATCGTTCCCAGCGAGTCGCCCTGGAGTACAGGAGCTTGAAAAAGCTCCGGCAGGTTGAGCTCGCGCTTCAGGCGCTGACGCTGATCCGTGCTCAGCACGCTCACCACGGTGTCGGCGGCAACCACGGCGACTTCCGGAGAATGACCCCAATCCAGTGGCACGTTACCCACGCTCACTCCCCCGAGGGCGATGGGGACCTTGGCGAAGTGGTTGAATCCCCAGCTCAGTAGCTGCCGGCTCTCGCGGTCGCGCGCTTTCTCTGAGGGCGACCCCAGCATGACGGAGATCAGGCGCATGCTGCGCCGGCTGGCGGTGGCCACCAGATTAAAGCCGGCGCGCTGGGTGTACCCGGTTTTGAGGCCGTCCATACCCCGGAAGCGACCGAGCAGCTTGTTGGTGGTGTAGAGAGTGAATTCGCCGCCGCGGAAGGGCTTGATGCGGGCGCCCGCCCAGGTGAGGACCTCCGAATAGCGTAGCAATTCCTGACTGGTCCGGGCCAGGTCGGCGGCGGTGGTGCGATTGCCCTCGGCCTCCGGGGTGTCATCGAGGCCGTGCACGTTGACGCAGGTCGTGGCTTCGAGACCGAGAGCGCCGGCCTTTTCGTTCATCATCTCCACGAAACCCTCGACCGAGCCGGCGACGTGCTCGGCGATGGCGACGCAGGCGTCGTTCGCCGATGTGATGGCGATGGCTTCCATGAGCTCTTCCAGTGGGAAGATCTCGCCCTGCTTGAGGAAGACCTGAGAGCCGCCCATGCGGCTCGCCCACGCCGAGGTGTATACGGAGTCGGCCAGGCTGTAACGGCCGTCGGCGATGGCGTCCATGACTACCAGCTGCAGGAGCAGTTTCTGGGTGCTCGCCGGCGAGCGCGGCAAGTGAGCATTGTGTTCGAAGAGTACCGAACCGGTCTCCGCCTCGATGAGCAGAGCGGCGGCAAAAGGGGGATCGTCGCTGATCTTGTAGCGTGCGGCGTCAGTCGGCAACGTGAGTGTGGCGCACAGCGCGAGGGCTGCAAACAGCGAACGCATGGGGCTCCATGGAGAAGTAGTCGGCGGGTGGCTTCTGTAGATCTCTCAGGGAGAAGCCAGATATTCCCGGGGGGTTGGGACGCAGGCGTCATGCACGCCGCCAACGGTTCAGCTAACATATAGGGGCTGTTCAGGAGCAGCAAGGAACAGTTAGGACGGAAGAGAAATGGCTAACCCCACTTACAGCGTACTCGTCGCCGGCCTCGTACACGAGACCCACACCTTCCTCGCACAACAGACCGAGCAGAGCGGCTTTCAGGACTTGATTTGGGTTCGCGATCAGGCTCTGTTTGAGCGCTGCCGGGCTGACGCCTCTCCTATGGGTGGAGCTCTGGAGATTGCCGATCGCAACGACTGGAAGATCACCGCCTCCCGTTACGGTGTCGCCATGCCATCGGGGACGGTAAGCGACGAAGTGCTGGAGATCTGGTGGCGGGAGGTGGCGGCCGACATTGACAGCATGGTGACCGACAACGGGCCCGGCATCGACGGCGTGCTGCTGATTCTGCACGGCGCCATGGTCTTCGCCTCCCACCCAGACGGCGAAGGCGAACTGCTGCGCCGGATCCGCCTCCACCTGAGACGGTGGTTGGGGGCGGAGCGGGCCGATGCCATCCCCATTGCCGCCGACCTCGATTTACACGCCAACTTCAGCCACGCAATGGCGGAATACGGCAGCGTCTTCACCGCCTATCGCGAGAACCCCCACACCGACGCCCGCACCGCTGGCACCCGCGCCGCCCAATTCTTGCAGCGGCTCATGGAGAGCCGTCAGCGCACCCAGGTGGTCACCGTGCATCCGCCACTGATCTACGGTCCCAAGGGTACGGCATCGGCCGCCGATCCAGTGCGGACTTTGGAAGCGATGGCACGCCAGCTCGAAGCGGTGCATCCTGAACTGCTCGAAGTCTGCGTGCTGCCCGGATTCTCTTACGCCGACGTGCCCTTCGCCGGCGTCTCGTTCTGTGCTACCACGATCGCTGACGTAGAGGACGCCCGTAAGCTGCTGCAACCCCTGGCCGGCGAAGCTCTGGCCCGTGCCGCCGAGGGCAATCCCCTGGATCCGCCCGTCGACGAAGTCATGCCCCAGGCTCTAAAGCACACCTCGGGCCCCATCGGTATCATCGAGCCCTCCGACAACATCGGCGGGGGAACGCCGGGCGACGGAACGGGCGTTCTCAGCGCCTTTCTTCGCTTCGAGGTGGATAACGCCGCTGTCATCCTCAACGACCGCGAGATCGCTGCCGCTTGCCACAGCCGCTCGCCCCAAGACCTGATGACCCTCACTATGGGAGGTAAGGTGGACAAGCACCACGGGGATTCGGTTACCCTCGAGGTGCGTCTCGAAAGTCTGTCCGACGGTTGTTTCGAGCTGGAGAACGAGTATTCCCACCTCGCCTCCCTCGTCGGACGGTCGGTAGACATGGGCCCCAGCGCCGTGGTGCGGCACAAGGGTCTGCAGATCCTGCTCACCACCCACAAGACTCCGCCCATGGATCTCGGACAGTTGCGCAGTCAGAGCATCGTCCCTGAGGATCTCTACATGATCGGGATCAAGGCCGCCATCGCCCACCGCGCTGCATACGATCCCATTCTCAGGGCGAGCTACTATGTGGATACGCCGGGGATGGGATCGAGCGACCTGCGCCGCTTTCCCTACCGCAATCTGTCGCGCCCGATACGGCCCCTCGATTGACCAGCTGACGTGGAGATTTATCCCGATCGAGGGTACCTTCTGGGGGGGGAGTTCTCACGAAAGCATCCGTAGCCAATGACGACGCTCAACGACCTGACCTATCGTGGTAAGTCCATGGCCGATGTCCCGCTGGGCGAACTGCGCCGCACCGAGCCCGATGCCGATATTGACCTGCTGCACGAGCGCATGGCCGAGGACGGCTACCTGTTGCTCACCAGCCTGCTCGACCGCGCCCAGGTCCTGCAAGCTCGGCGCACGGTGCTGGAGAAGCTCGTCGCCCAGGATTTGCTCGACCTTGCCCGTAACGATCTCGAAGACGGGGTGGTTAGGGATGGAGCCCATGTCTCCTTCGCCCCCGACTTGGCACGCGACAACCCCGAACTCGATCGCGTGCTCTACGAAGGCCCGATGATCGCGTATTACGAGCGCTTTCTCGGCGGTCCCGTGCGCCACTTCGACTACACCTGGTTCCGTGCTAAGACACCCGGCACGGATACGGTGACTCAGCCGCACTACGACATCGTCTTCATGGGTCGGGGCACGACCAATCTATGGACCTCGTGGACGCCGCTAAGCGACGTCCCCTACGAGATGGGGGGCCTCGTTGTGTTAGAGGGCTCGCACCAGATCGAAGAACTGCGCAACGGCTACGGCGCAACTGACGTCGATCGCTACTGCGACCGGGGGAATGCCTCTGAGATTGTGAAGGCAGCGCGCGCTGAGGTCCGCGAGCTTACGGCGGAGGAGCGCCAAACTCTGGAGTGGCAGTCCATCGGCCACTACTCCGCCGATGCCATTGCCACTGCGGGCGATCTCGGCGGTCGCTGGCTAACCTCCGATTACAAGGCGGGGGATCTGCTTGTGCTCAGCATGTACACCATGCACGCCAGCTCTGACAACCGCACCAACCGCATCCGCCTGTCGTCGGATTCCCGCTACCAGCTGGCCAGTGACCCTGTGGACGAGCGCTGGGTCGGAGACGATCCACCATTACACGGAGTCCGCGCTAAGCGTGCCACCATCTGCTGAACGAGCGCGAGTCAGTTCAAGCTAGGATCTTCGGGAATGTAGGACATGGGGGCGTACTTGCCGCCGAGGCTGTGCATAGCGCGCTGCCATATGCTGTCGGGATCGTCGCTAAACACAAGGTCGACGTCGCTCGGTGACAGAATCCAGGCTCCCAGGGCGATCTCCGCCTCGAGCTGACCCGGTGCCCACTCGGCGTAGCCAAGGAAAAAGCGCAGGAAGGGATGATCGCCCCCCTCTGCGACCGTGCTGCGGGCGCGCAGGACGTCCAGATCACCACCGGCAAACAATCCTGGCACGATCGGTGTCGCATCCTCGCTGAGTTCCTCCACCCGGTGCAGAAAGATCAGTGATCCCGGCTCCACAGGGCCGCCCTGGTAGAATAGGTTGGAGCGGATCTCGTTGTCGTCGAGGCCGTGGGTAAAACTGGAGAGCTCTTCCTTGGGATAGAGCTCCTCCTTGTCGCCCAGGGGGCGGTTGATGACCACGCCTAAAGTCACCTCCTCCGGGACGTACTGCAGCAACAGTACCACCGCGCGGGTGAAGTTAGGATCCTCGAGGCCGAGGGAGGCGATAAGGATAGTACCGGGTTCCAGCGGTGCGGGCATGGCGGGTGTTTTTTGGCGAACGCGATCTCGCTGAGCCGTAAGGGATGCATCAATCAACCCTGAACATGCAGATCTGTCAAAGCAACAACCCGCGCTAGTCGGGATAGCGCAGGTACGACGAGCGTCGCCGTTCGAACGGCTTTCGTTCCTCCGCCCAGCGCTCAGTCAGCTCCAAGACGCTGGTACCGCTGTCGAGGGAGAGGCGCACCCTGTCGCTGCCGGCGAGCTTGTCGAAGTTGTGGATTCCCGTTGCGCCGGCCCGCCACTCGAAGCGATCGCCACCCACGGCCATCGCTTCCGTCAACACGTGGAAGCCGAGCTCCACGGTGTGCAGCCCTTGCGACTTGCGCACGTGCACGTGCACGCCTCCACAGGACTCGCCGGTGAACTTGCCGAAAGAGGGGGTGAAGGTGACGTCCCGGAACAACACGCCAGGCAAATCCAATGCTTGGAGGCGCCGCGCCAATTCGCCGGGATCGAGGAAGGGGGCGCCTATCTGCTCGAAGGGTCGGGTGGTTCCTCGGCCTTCGGAAAGATTGGTGCCTTCGAAGAAGCACATGCCCGGGTAGATGAGGGCGGCATCGGCGGTGGGCATGTTCGGCGAAGGAGGCACCCAGCAGAGTCCGGTCTCTTCCCACAAGAATGAGCGACGCCATCCGGCGAGCTCGACGACTTGCAGATTGCAACCCAGGCTCAGCTCCTCGTTGAAGTAGCTGGCGATCTCGCCAATGGTGAGGCCGTAGCGCACGGGGATCGGGTACAGCCCCACGAAGGAGGCGAACTCGGGATCGAGGACATTGCCTTCCACGATCTTGCCACCCAAGGGATTGGGTCGATCGAGGACGAGAAAGGGAAGGCCCACCTCAGCGCACGCCTCCATGGCCAGGCTCATCGTGTAGAGGTAGGTGTAGAACCGCACTCCCACGTCCTGAATGTCGAAGATCAGCAGGTCGAGGTCGGCCAGGTCCTCGGTCGTCGGTGCCCTGCGCTCGCCGTACAGCGATACCGTGGCGACGCCGGTGCGGGTACCGACCTCGCTGTCCAACGCAACGCCGTCCTGGGCATCGCCACGGATTCCATGCTCGGGTCCGAAGAGGCGAACGAGCTCGACGCCATCTCGTTCGCGCAGGCGGTCGGCGGTAGCGCGCAGCTCGCCGTCCACGCCCGAGGGATTGGTGATGAGGCCGACGCGCTTGCCGGCGATGAGAGAAAACTGCTCGTCGAAGAGCCGGTCGGCCCCTATCCGCACCGCGGGCAACATCGGGGTCACGTTCCTGTGGCGGAAGAGGGGCGCTCCGCCTCTTTTCTGTGAGCGTCAGGTTGCACCCGGCGGAAGATGAAAGCGATGCCGCCCATCAGACTGGCGACGATCCCGGCGGCGTAGCCCAGCAAGGACATGGCAAAGGCGAGGGGCTCGTTGGCGCCTACGAGTCCGAAGAGCTCCACAAGTACGCCCTCCCGCACCCCAAGGCCGCCGATGGAAATGGGCAGGGCCGCAATCACTGCCGCCACCGGCTGAAAACCGACGAAGTAGCTGAGGTCGAGCACGAGGCCCACCGCCGCCCCCGCCGTCCAGTAGACGAGAATGCGGCTCAACTGCACTCCCAGAGAAACCAGCCAGACGATGACAAGCAGCCTACCGCAATGGCGGTAGACGACGATACTCTGGCGCAGATTGGCTATGAGGCTGGCGACCTGTGCTGGCAACAGGCGGTCGATGAGGTTCTGCACGCGGATCCCGAGGCGTCGGCTCAGTCCCATGGCGAGCAGGCAGACGAGGGCGAGCCACACCGGCAGTAATACGGACACTACGCCGACGACGCGAACCTCGGCGATCAGGGCGTAGGCGCTGAGGGCCAGGAAGCAGGTGGAGAACAGGCCGACGAAGCGGTCCATGAAGGTGGCTGCGGCGGCGCCACTGCCCTCACCAGTAAGCCGGCGAATGTCGTAGATGCGCAGGGCGTCGCCACCGATGTTGCCGAGTAACACGTTGTTGAAAAACACTCCGACCCAGTAGAACACGACGGCCTGCCGCAGGGAAACGGCCAGATTCTGGGCACGCAGCAGCAGGTACCACTGCAGGGCTCCCAGGGCATTGCTGAGCAGGAAGAGCCCCACAGCACCGGCGAACAGCAACGGCGCGGTCTGCGACAGCACCCGGCTGAAGGCTTCGAGGTCCAACTCGCTCAGCAGGTAGTAGAGCAGCCCGACACTGACCAACGCCTTGGCGAGAAAATAGCCGAGGCCGGGGAGGAAGCGCCGGCCGCCACCGGGATCTTCGCTGTCCCGCGAGTTATTCTCCGCGACGGCAGATTCCGTCATTCTGCCGCCTCGACGATGAGCTCATCCGAACGCCGGCGGCCTCCAAGGAAATATGAGAGCAAGGCACTCCCGGAATACACACCGTCCGTGCGTTGGTCTCCCTCCTCGATGACAAGTCGGCGGCTGGATCGCCGCCGTCGCCACAGAGCCAAGGGGTGGCTGAGTAGCCACAGCATTCCTAGGGGCGGTGCCAAGGTCGAGGCCAACCGCCCGCGCAGTAGGTACTGCAGGGAAGCGACGAGCTCGAGCAGCAGGCGGACCGGCAGCAGCCAGAGCAGACGAGAAGCAGGCAAGTTCTTGATAAGGACTACTAGGTTGTTGCGGTGGTTCAAGTAGACCTTGTAAAAGGAGTCGGAAGGCAGCGATCGAGCCCCGTAGTGAAAGACGGTGGAAGCTGGCACCGCGGCAACACGCCACCCTGCTAGTCGCAGCCGCCAGCAGAGGTCGATCTCCTCGAAGTGCATGAAGTAGTCGAGGTCGAGCAATCCCACCTGCCGCACCGCCTCGAGGCGCAGGAAAATGGCCGAGCCACAAGCCCAGAACAGGGGCACGGCACGGTCATACTGCCCCTCATCGTGCTCCACGGAGGCGAACAGCCGCCCGCGGCAGAACGTGAACCCAAATGCATCGATGTAACCCCCGGCCCCCCCGCTGTAGTCGAAGAGGCCCTCCTCAGCAGGCGATAGCAGCTTGGGCTGACAGGCGGCGACGGCAGGCTCAGACTCGGCGGCTTCGATGAGAGGATCGAGCCAACCCGAGGTCACCCGGGTGTCATCGTTGAGCAGAATCGCGTATGGAGTCTGCGCCATCTGCAGGCCGCGGTTGCAGGACTCGGAGAAGCCGACATTGCGTTTGTTGCGCAGCACTTGTACGGCGGGAAAGCGCTGGAGGCAGCGCTGCAACACGAGACCGTTATCGCCGTCGTCGACGACGAGGACCTGCAGACCGACGTCGCTGTGCTCGAAGACCGAGGCCAGGCACTCGTCCAGGGTCTCGGCGTTGTAGTGGGGTATGACGACGGTGACCGAGTCGTGCACGTGCAACGCCGGTCAGTTGTGCTCCGAGTCGGCCCCGTCATCAGGCGGCGACAGAGCGTTCATCAGGATTCGGCGATCCTGGGCGGCGGAGTCCACCTCCCCGTAAGTCTGGACGTATTCGACCACGAGTTGCAGCGCTGCCCGAGGCCGTCCCGAAGCCTGCAGAGTGGCAGCGAGCTCGTGGTAGCCATCGTAGCGCTCTGGCTGCTTGGCGATGGCGCGGCGGTAGAGGCTCTCAGCCTTGTCAAAGGCCCGGTAGCTGTTGAGCATGATGCTTGCCAGTGCCAGCGCGTTGTCGTAGTCCGCCGAAGGCAGCAGGCCGTACTGCTTGATGAGTTCGTTGCCGGCGCGCTCCATGAACTCTATGGCTAAGTCATCGCGCTCGAGATCTCGGTAGTGCTCGGCGGCAGTGTAGAACCCGTCCCAACCCATGGGCAGCACGCCGGTAGCCCAGCGGAACAGCGACGCCAGATCGTCGGCGCGGCCCTCGTTCTTGTAGATCTCGGCTAGAGTCATCAGGCAGGCGCGGTAGTTGCCGAGCAGGCGGGCTGTGTTGACGTCCTTGTAGACTTCCTGATCGGTGATGCTCCGAAACTGGTACACCTCCATCAGATTATGGCGCAGCTTCTCCGGGTTGCCTGGTCTGTCGGTCTGCAGTTCGGACACGAGCTTAAGGGTCATCCCCTGCATCTCGAGGTAGGGATCGAGGCCGGTGCGGTTGCTGGCGGCGACGGTGATAGCGAAGTGGATGGGCCGTTCCCAGCCGTTCCAGTAGACGATGCCGATGACCATTATGTCCTGGATGCGCAGCAGATCGTGGCCCGGCAGCGCCGCGACCTTCACGTCGAGGCCCATCTGCACATACTCGTACGGCGTCTTAGGTTCGCGCCACACGCGCTTGTAGAGATCGACTACCTGGGTGTCGCACAGTGTGGAGTCGATGTAGGAGTCGGTGAGCCGCGTCTCACCAGCCCGAGCCATGGCAATCGTGGGCTCGCGGTCGCGCAGATGCTTGATGTACCAGCCGGTGTTGAGCAGGCTCAGGTTAACGACGCGCACGTCGGTGCGAATGCCCTCCACCTTTTGTAGGAACCACAGAGGGAAGGTGTCATTGTCGCCGTTGGTGAAAAGAATGCTGTTGGGATCGCAGGACTGCAGCAGGTTGTAGGCGTAGTCGTAGGCGATGTAGTCGTCGGTGCGATCCTGAATGTGGTAGAGCTTGGCGCCGACGCCGGCGGGGAGAGCCAGACCGATGACGGCGGTGCCGATAACCAGTTTCTGGGACTGCACGCGTTGGCGCACCCAGTCCACGAGGGCGGTCCATCCCAGTCCCATCCACATCGCCCAGGCGAGGAACATGCCGCCGAACACGTAGTGGCGTTCGCGTGGCTGGGGATCGGGCATGTTCAGGTAGAAGCTCAAGCCGAAGCCCATGACCAGGAACATGACGAAGACAGCCGAGAATCGGCGCCAATCACGGCGCAGCTGCCAGCCGAGGCCGGCGACACCGGTAGCTAGCGGCACCAGCGACACGGAGATGACGTGAGGCGCATCCTCGGTGGCCCAGCGGAACACGACATCGCGCTCCAACAGTGGGAAGGGGAACTGCTGCAAGAAATACTTGATCTGCTGGTGCCACAGCTGATAGCTCCGTGAGGCTCGGCCCTTGAGCATGCCGAGGAGCTGACTCTCGGTGCCGTATTGCTCGCGATTCAGGAAGGCGAGGAAGTTGTGGAAGTTCTCGGGGTCGTTCATGTCCACGCCGGGATCGAGGCCGGAGCGGATGAACAGCAGCAGATAGGTGGAGTAGCCGAGGGCGAAAAGCGTTCCGGTGCCAACGAGCAGGCCCAGGGAGCGGCGGTCGTCCTGAAACAAGTGGTAGATCAGGGTTGCCGCCGACAGCAGGATGACGATCTGTAGCGGCACTCCGGGGCCGATCAGCGCCCGGGTGACCATGATCGCTACACCGGCACCGCTGAGTACCATCACCGTCTGGCGGTAGTCGGTGTGCTTCACCCACAGGTAAGTGAAGAAAGCGATGACGGCGACACTGGCGAGCAGGGCGAGCAGCTTGGCGGTGGGCGGGCTCTCGGCAAAGGCGGTGAGGAAGATCAGGCCTTCGAGGCTGGCACCGACCATGGCGGCGATGAGCCGCCGTAGCCCTTTGTCCGCAAACCAGGCGAGGATCACCAAGCTGGGAATGGTGAGCAGACAGAGAAGGTGCAGTCCGCCGCCGAGGCCGAAAAAATAGGCGATCAGGTACAGCCAGTTGTCGTTGCGCCAGCCGTGCCCAGTGCCCTCCCAATAGAAGATGAGCCACATGCCCCCGCACACGAAGAACAGGGAGTAGGCGTAGACCTCGGCCTCGGTGGCGTTGAACCAGAAAGTGTAGGAGGTGGCCAGACAGAGGGCGGCGATGGCCGCACCCAGAGAAGCGGCCCAATCACGGCTGTCACCGAAGGTGTGAAGGGCCGCGCCGCCCAGGGCGCGGCGGGCCAGGGCGACAACGGTGAGATAGGTGAACCAGACTGCCGCCGCCGATGCCAGCACCGACATGAAGACCACGCGGTTCGCTACCGTGCCGGTGGGAAAGAGCGAGAAGATCCGCCCCAGTAGCACGTACAGGGGCGAGCCCGGAGGGTGAGGGACGCCGAGAATGTACGAGGTGGTGATGAACTCCCCGGTGTCCCAGAACGAGGTACTGGGGGCCATGGTCTTGAAGTAGAGGAGGAGGGCGACGACAAACACCCCCACACCCACGACACGGTGCAGCAACAGTGGTGGGATCATGAAAACGGAAAATCCGTCAGCTTAGGCCCGTCAGCGCGTCGCCCGGACCGGTAGAGACCGAGGCCGGAGGCGCCGGCAGGGCACCATCGGAAACATCGGAAAAAGGCTCCTAAAGCTACGGAAATGGGCAGGTTACCGAAAGAAAGGTGTGCTTTCAGCGAAGCTCGGCCGTGCCCCAACAGCTCGGGTCGGTGACGAAGGGTGGTGTGCGGCCCACCGACCACGACTGGGTGCCGTGCTCAACGTCGTGGAGTACGTAGTTGAAACCGATGCGGTCAAACTCCCGAGGGTGAAAGCCGTTTAGTCCGATGGCGGGCAGGAAGATTTCCATCTGATAGTGCCGCTTCAGGCGTCGCAGCCCCACCTCGATGGAGTCCTCCGGGCAGGGCGGTGCCTGTTCGCGGGCGCGATCGATGGAGGTCTGCCGGCCGATGGGCTTCTTGCCATCCTTGCCGCTGCCTCCGGGGAGAAAGAAGAACTGGTGGCAGTAGCGATTCGCCGTGTGGCTGTCCTTGACGTCCCGGGTGTCGATCCACAGCTCTAGGCAGTCCCCCTGCCAGTGGTTGCGTGGGTCGATCTCGTAGCGGCTCTTCGACTTCACTTCGATGCCGAAGTATAGCCCCGCGTCGCGCCAGCCCATGAAGAGGTCGGCGAAGGCATCACCCTCTCCTTCGATTCCGGTGAGATTGGGCAGGCGACAGCGCTCGTCCCACTCCTTGAGATTGCCGTCGATGCGCGGCGCCTCATCGAGGTGGAGACAGGCGAAGGAGAACGAGAAGAATGCCCTCGGCGAGATGCTGATGTTCACGATCTCTCCTGCCTGCTCCTATGAATACGCGGTGACTGCCAAGGCACGGTGAAGCCGGACATCAGGCCCGCTTGTGGCGCGGGGCCGCATTGGCGGCGCTCTTGGCCTTGGACTTGGAGGTGGACTTCATCAAGTTCTTGAGGAAGCGACCCGTGTGGGAACCCTTGTGTCGCGCCAGTTGCTCAGGTGTGCCGGTGCCGACCACCTGGCCACCCGCCTCGCCACCCTCGGGACCAATGTCGATGAGGTGGTCGGCGGTCTTGATGACGTCGAGGTTGTGCTCCACCAAGATTAGGGTGTTGCCGCCCTCGACGAGCCGCTGCATCACCGCCAGCAGGTTCTGGATGTCGGCGAAGTGCAGCCCCGTGGTCGGCTCGTCCATGATGTAGACGGTTCGTCCCGTGCCGGGACGGGCGAGCTCCGCGGCCAGCTTGAGCCGCTGGGCCTCACCGCCCGACAGAGTCGTCGACGACTGCCCAAGCGCCATGTAGCTGAGACCCACGTCGTCCATGATCGCCAGCTTGCTGTGGATCGCTCCTACGTTGGCGAATAGGTTCAGCGCTTGGCTCACCCGCATGTCGAGGACGTCACAGATGGAGTGGCCTTTGAATTTGATAGCGAGGATTTCGTTGGAGTAGCGCTTGCCGCCGCAGGCGTCGCAGCGCACCCACACGTCCGGCAGGAAGTGCATTTCGATGCAGCGGTGCCCGAGTCCCTCGCAGGACTCGCAGCGGCCTCCGGTACGGTTGAAACTGAAGCGGCCAGCGGTGAATCCGCGCACTCGTGCTTCCGGGATCTTGGCGTAGAGCTGGCGGATCTGATCGAAGACCCCCATCACCGTCGCCGGCGTGCTTCGCGGTGAATGACCGATCGGGGTCTGATCGACGTTGATCACCTTGTCCAAGTGTTCGACTCCTTCGATGTCGTCGCACTCACCGCGAGAGCAGGCGGAACCCTGTAGCTCCGCAGCTAGCCCGGTGTGCAGGATCTCCTCTACCAGAGAGCTCTTGCCGGAGCCAGAAACCCCGGTGACGCAGGTGAAGGTGCCAAGGGGAAACTCCACGTCCACGTTCTTCAGGTTGTTTTGCCGGGCGCCGCGGATCCGCAACCGCTTGCCCGTGCCCTTGCGGCGTCGGGCCGGCACTCCAATGGAGAGATCGCCCTGCAGATAATCGGCGGTGCGCGACGAAGTCGGCTTGCGGCGATGCGAACCTTTGCGGCCGTTTGCGGACAGCCGGTTCGGGGGACCACTGGCGACGACGCGACCGCCCTCGGTTCCCGCGCCGGGCCCGAGATCGACGATGTGATCCGCCGCCTCCAGGGTGTCGCGATCGTGCTCGACGACGACGACAGTGTTACCGAGGTTGCGGAGCGTTTCCAGGGCCTCGAGCAAGCGTCGGGTGTCACGGGGATGCAGCCCGATGGTGGGCTCGTCGAGCAGGTAGAGCACGCCGGTGAGTCCGGATCCGATCTGGCCAGCGAGGCGGATGCGTTGGGCCTCACCTCCCGAAAGTGTGCCGGAGCGTCGGTCCAAGGAGACGTAGCCGAGACCAACGCGATCGAGGAAGCTCAGACGGTTGCGCACCTCGACGAGCAACTCGCCGGCGACCTCGGCTTCGCTCTCATTGAGCTCGAGACTCTCGAAGAAGGCGAAACACTGCGAGATCGGCCAGCGCTGCAGTTCCACCACCGTGGTGTCGCGCAGGCGCACGGCGCGGCTCTCGGGCTTGAGGCGGCTGCCTTCGCAGGCGGAGCAGTCGACCTGGCGCAACAAGTTCTTGTAGCGGGGCACCTGGCGGGCCATCCGGTCCACGGTGGGCAGCACGCCGCCGAAACTCAGCCGGGCACCTTCGTCAGCGAGCTCTACCGTGCGGTCGCCGGCACCGTAGAGCAGGCCGCGCAGTCCGTCGTCGCTGAATTCGGCCAAGGGTGTGCGGAGATCGAAGCCGAGCTCCTTGCCGACCGCGGTGAGCGCCTTGCCCAGGGGGGAGCGGGCCTCCACTTTGCCCCACAAGGACACCGCACCTTGAGATAGGGACGACCGGAAGTCGGGTAGCAGCATGTCGCGGTCCACGCCCTCGCCAGTACCGAGACCGTCACAGACCGGGCACATGCCGTTGTGGTGATTGAAGGAGAACGATTGCGGCACCAGAGAGGCGAAGCCGCGCCCGCAGGACGGGCAGGAGTAGCGCCGCGAGTAGCGCACTTCGTCGTTGTCGTCGGGCGAGGCGATGAAGACCTCCCCGCGTGACAAGTCAACCGCTTTCTCCACCGCTTCGTTCAAACGGCTGCGATCACGCTTGCGGACCACCAGGCGATCGACGACGAGCTCAACGCGGTGGCGCAGGCGGCGATCTAGCTCGATCTCCTCGTCTAGGGAGTGCAGCTCGCTGTTGATGCGCACCCGCGCGTAGCCGTCGTGCCGGGCGTGACGCAGCAGAGTCTCGTAGCCCTCGTTGCGCAACGGTTCCATAGGGGAGAGCACAAGGATGCGGCGGCCCTCAGGCATGGCGAGGATGCGATCCACCATCTGCTGCGGTGTCTGGGCGCCGGCGGGCACGTTGCAGCGCGGACAGAACTGGGTACCCACGGTGGCGTAGAGGGCACGGATGTAGTCGTAGACCTCGGTGACCGTGCCTGCCGTGGAGCGCGGATTCCGGCTCGGCGCTTTCTGCTCGATGGCGATGGCCGGAGACAGGCCGGTAATGCGTTCCACCTTGGGTTTCTGCATCTGGTCGAGAAACTGCCGCGCATAGGCGGACAGCGATTCCACGTAGCGGCGCTGGCCTTCGGCGTAGATGGTGTCGAAGGCAAGGGTCGACTTGCCCGAGCCGCTGACGCCGGAGACCACCGTTATCTGATCGCGGGGGATGCGCACGTCCACGTTGCGCAAGTTGTGCATGTTCGCTCCCACCACCTCGATCTCGCGGATGAGACCGTCGTCCTTGCGCCCGGGCTTATTCTTGGCGCTCTTGCCCGCAGTCCGACGGGTAGCGAGGACGGATTTTAGCGCCCGGCCAGTGTGCGAGCAGCTCTCCGCTGCCACCTTCTCTGGTGGCCCTTCGACGACTACGAGGCCGCCTTCGGCACCGCCCTCAGGGCCCATGTCGACGATCCAGTCGGCGGTCTTGATAACATCGGTGTTGTGCTCGATGATGACGACGGTGTTGCCGGTGTCGGTGAGGCGTTGGAGGATGTTGAGCAGCTTGTCGATGTCGGCGAAGTGCAGACCGGTGGTAGGCTCGTCGAGCAGGTAGAGGGTGCGCCCCGTGCTGCTGCGGCAGAGCTCCTTGGCAAGCTTGACGCGTTGCGCCTCGCCGCCGGAGAGGGTCGGTGCCGGCTGCCCGAGCTTGATGTAGCCAAGGCCGACGTCGTGCAGGGTCTGCAGTACGATGCGGATGTGGGGGACGTTGGCGAACAGCTTGAGGGCGTCGTCCACCTCCATCTCCAGCACATCCGCGATAGAATGGTCGCGGTAGCGGATCGATAGTGTCTCGCGGTTAAAGCGCTCGCCCTGGCAGACCTCGCAAGTAACCCACATGTCGGCGAGAAATTCCATCTCCACCAGGTTGGCGCCGTTGCCGTCACAGGCATCGCAGCGGCCGCCGCGCACGTTGAAGCTGAAGCGGCCCTGCTTGTAGCCGCGCACCTTGGACTCCGGTAGCTGGGTGAAGAGCTGGCGGATCGGTGTGAACACATCGGTGTAGGTGGCCGGATTCGAGCGCGGCGTACGGCCGATGGGACGCTGATCGATGCGGATTACCTTGTCGAGGTGGGTGGTGCCCTCGATGCTGTCGTGGTCGCCTGATTCGAGCTGAGCGCGGTGCAGGGTAATGTCGAGGGACTTGAAGAGGATGTCGTTGATCAGCGAGCTCTTGCCCGACCCGGATACCCCGGTGACGCAGGTCAAGATCCCCACGGGGATGTGCACGTCGATGTCGCGCAGGTTGTTGTGTCGCGCTCCCTTGACTGTGAGCCAGCGATCGCTGGCAGGGCGCCGCCGCTCAGGAACGGAGATGGACTCGGAACCCGCCAGGTAGCGGCCAGTGACCGAGCTTGCCGTCTCCGTCACCGTTGCCGGATCACCACTGATCACCAGATGGCCGCCGCGATCGCCGGCGCCGGGACCGAAGTCGACGACAAGGTCGGCCTGACGCATGGTGTCCTCGTCGTGCTCGACGACGACTACGGTGTTGCCTGCGTCGCGCAGGCGCTTCAGGGTATCGAGCAGCCGCTGATTGTCGCGGTGGTGCAGGCCAATGGAGGGCTCGTCAAGGATGTAGAGAACCCCCACTAGCCCAGAGCCGATCTGGCTGGCCAGGCGAATGCGCTGTGACTCACCGCTGGACAGGGTGTGGGCGCCCCGGTCGAGGGTGAGGTAACCGAGGCCAACGCCGTCGAGCAGATCGAGGCGGCCGCGGATCTCCTTGAGAGCGTCCTCGGCAATGAGAGTCTTCTGCTCGTCGAACTGCAGTTCGTGGAAAAACCGGCAGCTCTCCTCGATGGGCAGGGCCGCAAGGCGCGGCAGAGACTCGCCGGCCACCAGCACACTAAGGGCCTCGCGTCGCAGCCGTCTGCCGTCGCAGGTGCCGCAGTGCTCGGTGCGCACGTACTTGGAGAGGCCCTTCTTGATCTTCGCGTTGCCGTTGTGCAGGCGCTCCTCGACGTACTTGAGAGCACCCTCATAGCGCTCGTCGTGGGCCCAGGAATGGCCGCTCTTGTTGGTGTAGGTAAACTCGATCTTGCGATCGCCGAGACCGTTGAGGAAGCCGTCCTTCTGCTCGTCGGTGAGATCCTGCCACGGCGTGTCGAGAGTGAAGCCGAGGTGCTCGGCGGCGCCCTCGTAGAGGTGATGGCGCCAGCGGTTGCTGACGATATCGCCCAAGGGTTCCACGGCGCCCTCGAACACGGAGAGTGAGGGATCGGAGACCATCAGCTTTTCGCTCATGATCACCCTGGTGCCGAGGCCGCCGCAGTCGGGACACATGCCCTGAGGATTGTTAAAGGAGAACATCTGTGGTGTCGGCTCGTCGAAGGAGATGCTGCACTTTGGGCAGTCGAAGTTGGCGCTCAACAGCCAATCGCTCTCGCCATTCTCCTCGGTGATGATGAGAGAGCCCTCGCCTAGGCGCAGAGCGTTGTCCACCGCTTCTTCGAGACGGAAGCCGAAGTCGCCGCGCAGGGTCAGGCGGTCGACGACGACTTCGATGGAGTGCCGGCTGTAACGGTCGAGCTCGGGGGGCTTGTCGAGGGTGAAGAGCTGGCCGTCGGCGCGCACCCGCAGGTAGCCGTCTCGGTGCAGCTCCTCGAATAGGTCCTGGTATTCACCGCGGCGCGCCTGCACCACAGGGGCGAGAATGTGAATTTTGGAGTTCGCCGGCATGGCGGCGATGCGGCCGACAATTTGGTCGCGAGTCTGCGCTCCGATTTCCAAGCCGCATTCCGTGCAGTGCGGCGTCCCGCAGCGAGCAAACAGCACTCGCAAGTAATCGTACACCTCGGTGATGGTGCCGACGGTGGAACGGGGATTGGCGCCGCCGGATTTCTGGGAGATGGAGATGGTGGGAGCCAGGCCGTGGATCTGGTCCACGTCGGGCTTCTCCAGCTGACCGAGGAATTGGCGGGCGTAGGCGGACAGGGAGGCCACGTAACGCCGCTGGCCTTCGGCGTAGAGGGTATCGAAGGCCATGGAGGACTTTCCCGAGCCCGAGACCCCAGTGAAGCAGATCAATCGGTTCTTGGGAAGTTCGAGGTCGATGTTCTTGAGATTGTGAACGCGGGCCCCGCGAACGAAGATGCTGCCGGATTCCATCGAGTGAAATGAGCTCGCGCGGGGAAGAGCTAAGGTAACGTAGGCGGAGAGAGCGAACAGGTTAGTCTACTTGTGAGATGAAACCCGAGCAAGACGTGTTTCGGATTGGATTGACAATAGGAGGACACCGGGCGTCCTTACCCAGCCGAATTGTCCGAAATCAACCCTTTCCAAAACCGGTGAGGACTCTTCCACGATGATCAAACTCGGTGCCAACACCGTGCTGTTCGCCGGTTTCGACCTCAGGACCGCCATGGAGCATCTGGCCTGGGCCGGCTACGACAGCGCGGAGCTCTCTGCCATCAAGGGGATGTGCGAGCATCTGATTCTCGACAATTTCCAGAGCCAGGTCGACGACATCCACGCTCTGTCCGAAGACCTCGATCTCGAACTCACAGCCATGGAGGTGGCCTCTCTCGATGAAGAGCGCCTCTCCAAGGCCTTCGAGGCGGGTGCCGCCCTTTCCATTCCCGTGATCAACGTTGGCCCCGGTGGCAAGACCGGCGTCGACGAGGATCTCGAGCGCCAGACAGATATCCTCGCCGGCCTGGCAGTGAAGGCAGAATCGTACGGTGTAACCCTGTGCGTGAAGGCCCACGTGGGCCAAGCGATCCACGACACCCCCACCACCCTACACGCCATGGAGAAGATCTCTTCGCCCGCCTTCGGCATTGATATGGATCCGAGTCATATCTACCGCGCTGGAGCCGGCGAGGGCGTGGTGGAGGCCCTGAAGGCGGTGATCTCGCGGGTGCGCCACGTGCACATCCGCGATTGCAAAGCCGAGTTCAAGGCCACCCAGGGTCCTCCCGGCTCGCCCGAGGAGCAAGCCTGCGGCCGCGGCGGTATCGACCTGGCCGGCTACCTGCGGGTGCTGCACGAGTCGGGAGCCAACGTGGCGGCCAATCTCGAAGTCATCGGCGCCAAGGACTACGAGCTGTCGCGGGTGGTGACCATTGCTGCCGAGAGCCGCGGCTATCTCAACGCTTGTCTCAAGGCCTGCGGCGCCCGCTGACTTGGGGGGCTTGTCATCAGCGACGAGGCACAGCCCCCCGAATCCCTCTGGCGTCTATTCATTGCCGTAGAACTGCCCGTCGAGCTGCGGCGGCAATTGGCGGACTCCGCCGGGGCGGTGGCCCGCCATTGGCCGAATCTCGCCGTCCGCTGGACGCCCGCCGACAACCTGCACCTCACGCTGCGCTTCCTCGGTGACACCGATCCGGTGCGGGTCGACGATCTGTGCCGCGGCATTGATGGCGTCTGCGCCGAGGCACCGGCCTTCGAGCTCCAGCTGGCCGGACTGGGCGCCTTCCCCAGCGTGGACAGGCCGCGCGTGCTCTGGGCCGGAGTGGGGGGCAGCGGCGTCCCGGCTTTGCACCGCCTGCAGAAGGCGATGGAAGGCGTTATGTGTGAGCTCGGATGGCCTAGCGAGCGGGGTAAGGCCTTTCACCCCCACCTCACCTTGGGACGGGTGCGCGAGCTCGGGAAAGCGCGACCCCGAGCTGGCTGGGACACGGAATCGGTGCCCGAGCAATCCTTTGCCGTGGAGGAACTAGTTCTGGTGCGTAGCGAGCTATCGCCACAAGGGGCTCGCTACGCAATCTGGCACCGTGCCTCGCTGGTGTGTAATCCGAGTTCGTAGTCGGCGGGACGGAAGATCGCGAAGGAGCTGGTGTAGCCGTGCAGGTAGGTGGAGTCACCGACGCTGCCGATCTCCCCGCCGCAGAAGAA
>JAYZFI010000053.1:0-75057 GCA_036336855.1 Candidatus Latescibacterota bacterium | reverse complement strand
GTGCAGTACGGCATCGATCCCCTCCAGATGTGCCGTGAGGGCACCCTCCCGTGTCAGGTCACAGGCCCGGAAATCGTAGCCAACGTCCCCGTCGGGTTGGCGTACGTCGATGCCGACGACCTCGTGTCCGGCGGCAACCAGATCCGCACAGGCGGCGGTGCCGACACTCCCGGTACTGCCGGTGACGAGGATCTTCTTCTGTGCAGCAGGACTCATTCCCATGGGCTAGGAGATAGAGGATGAGCCTGCGGAGCGGACCTCATTGCCAGAGGTTGTGTGGTCTGATGCTATCACCGTCCGCAGGGGCAGAAGAACAATGCCCGCCACGAAGGCGATGAGCAGGGTCTGATTTGTGATTCGCATGTTTCTGACTATCCGAGTGGACTCGCGTCGTGAAGTTGCCTTGTCAGGCGTTCCGCCACAATCAAGGCAAATCCTTCGCCGAACTCGATCCGATCCTAATTCCAATGCCTGCAATGCCTGGTCAATGTCATCCATAGCCGTATCCGTCTACGTCCAATCTTGGCCAGTGATCTAGAGAGCGATCGACCCGTTCAATTTCGCCATCTGCTCATGTAAAGCCCTATTCCGCACCTTCCCGTACCTCTGTACCATGACAGGCGACTTCCATCCACCGATCGCCTGGAGATGAAACGACGACATCCCAGCCTCCAGCGCCCGCGTGGCGAACTGATGCCGGAAGCTGTGCAGTGTCACGTGCTTTTCAATTCCTGCCCGCTTCAGTGCCGCCGCCAAGCCCTTCCTGATTTCCCCACCTTCGAACACGGAAACCTTGGGGCCCGGCGTCGCCTCAACGTTCATCTCCTTGAGCATGGCCAATAGGCGGTCCGTGAGGGGCACAACCCGAAACTCCTTGCTCTTAGCCACGGCAACCCGCAATTCGCCGGCAACCAGGTCTACGTCCTCCCACTTGAGCCGGCGGATTTCTCCAGCCCTCATGCCTGTCTCGGCAGCCACCAGGACAATTCGTCTTGAGCTGTCGGGCAACTCAAGCAGAAGCCGTTCGAACTCTTCGTCGTCGAGCACGTCCTTTGGCTTGATCTCCTCAGATTGCATTGTCACTGCTGCCGCTGGGTTCATTTTGCAGAATCCGTAGGTGGTCGCGGCCTTGTAAATGCTCTTTAGGGCTGCCAAGTAGCGATTCTGACTGGCAGGGCTCAACCCCTCCGCTCCACGCTTAGCCAGCCAGGACTTGATTGCGGATGCAGTGACCCCCGACAGGGGCAGGGCTCCGAACTGCTCACAGAGGATCCGTAGGCGACCCTCTTCGCCCCTTCGGGTGGATTCCCCCCAAGTGGAGTACTTCGGCAGGAACTCGTCGCGCACAAACAGACTGAAGGTTCCCGAATGGGCCTTGGGCTTCCAGTCAAGCTTGGAAAGGGCCTCCCAGTCCTCATTCTGGATCAGACCGGCGATCTCTCTTGCCCGTCTTTCAGCCTGACGCTTATTCTTTGTGGCAAGCTTACGGCGCTGACGGCCTGCTGGCGTGTAGAACGTGCAATGCCAGGCGGTGCCGCGAAGGTAGCCTCTTACGAGGCCCTCGACGTCGATCGGTGCAGCATCTTTCATGGGGTCTCCCGTAGTCCGTTGATCTCGTACCCATGAACGTACTACTCCCGTGATCTGACACAAAATGAATTCTGTGCCACGGTTGTGTCAGCTGATGTGCAAATGTCGTCGGGAAGCTTGGAGCACATTGAAGCACATTGGAAAATATTTAAGTTTAGTTACTTCAGAGTGTTACGAAGTTTTTTTTAAAAGTTTCGGGGTAGCGGGCCCATAGCTCAGTTGGTTAGAGCAGCGGACTCATAATCCGTCGGTCCTAGGTTCGAGCCCTAGTGGGCCCACCACACCCGTGACCGGGCGATTAGCTCAGTTGGTTAGAGCGCCGGTTTCACATACCGGAGGTCGCTGGTTCAAATCCAGCATCGCCCACCATCGTGAAAAATGGCCGCCAGGGGCCGTTTTCTCGGCTCCATTAGCGAGAGCCTACAGCGCAGCGCTCAGCAGACTCTCCTGGTCTGCGTCGGCGCGGTCGAACTCAGCGGTGATGGCGCCTTCCTTCATCACGTAGATGCGATCACAGAGACCGAGGATCTCCTCCATCTCCGAGGAGACGACCAATACGGCCAATCCCTCGTCGGCCAGCTCGTCGATGAGTTTGTAGATCTCGAAGCGCGCGCCCACGTCGATGCCCCGAGTTGGCTCGTCCACCAGCAGCACTTTGAGGTCCCTCTTCAGCAGCCAGCGCGCCAGCAGCACCTTCTGCTGATTCCCGCCCGACAGCAACGCCACCGCCTGTGCCAGTGATGGCGTGCGCACCGCCATGCGCTCGACGACGCATCCCGCCACCTCCATCTCCTCGCGGTTTCGGATGCGCAGCCAACCGGCGTGCGCGAACTGCGCCAGACTGGCGATGGTGGCGTTGTGCAGCACACTCATGTCAGCGAAAATGCCATGGCCGCGTCGATCCTCGGGCACCAGGCCAAGACCCAGCTTTCGGGCCTTTGTGGTCGAATTCGCGCCGAGCTCACGGTCGGCCACCTGCACCCGCCCGGCGCGGCGACGATCGGCACCAATAATGGCGCGCAGCAGCTCGGTGCGCCCCGCCCCCATCAGACCCGACAGGCCCACGACCTCGCCAGCACGTACCTGCAAGCTCACGTCCTGCACTCTGCCCGTGGTCAAATCCTCCACTTCCAACACGGGCTCGCCGTGAGCGCGGTGCATGTGGGGAAAAGCGTCGGTGAGTTCGCGGCCCACCATGAGCTGGATGATGCGTTGCTCGTCGAGCTCGGCAGTGGGATGGGTGCCCACGAGCTGACCGTCGCGCAGCACGGTGACCCGGTCGGACAGGGAGGTGATCTCCTCCAGCTTGTGGGAGACGTAGATGATGCCTACGTCCCGGCGAAGACGCCGTAGCAGCCCGAAGAGGCGATCGATCTCGGTGGGGCTCAGAGCCGAGGTGGGCTCGTCGAGGATGAGAACACGCGCCGTCTGCGACAGAGCGCGGGCGATCTCCACCAGCTGTTGAGGGCCGATGCCGAGACGGCGAATGAGCGTGCGCGGGTCGATGTTGAGACCGACCTGGGCGAGGGCGTCGCGGGTGTCGGCGTGCAGTCGGCTCCAGTCGACGCGGCCTCCCTTCGCGGGTAGGCGCCCGAAGAACACGTTCTCGGCGACGCTGAGATCGGGGACGAGCTCGAGCTCCTGGTAGACAACGCGGATCCCGGCCGCCATTGCCTGGCGGGGATCGTGGATGTCAGCATCGGCGCCATCAATGCGGTAGCTGCCCTCATCGGGCCGATGCACGCCGGCAATGACCTTAATGAGGGTAGACTTGCCGGCACCGTTCTCCCCCACGAGGGCATGTACCTCGCTGTTGGCGAGCTCGAAGTCGACGCCGCGCAGAGCCTGCACGCCGGGAAAACGCTTGACGAGCCCCTTGAGCTGTAGAAGCGGCGGCACGGTCAGTGGCCAGCCTGACGGCGCGCCAGCGATCGGCGGCGGCGGGTGTCGAGGTAGACGGCGAGTATGATGACGAAACCGCGGGCGATGTCATGATAGAAAGAGGAAACGTTGAGCAGTACCAGACCGTTGTTGAGAACGGTGAGGATGAGCACGCCGATCAGCGCCCCCACCAGCGTACCGATGCCACCGGTGAGACTGATGCCGCCGAGCACCACGGCAGCGATGACCTGCAATTCGAATCCCAGACCGGCGTTGGGCTGCCCCGAGTTCAGGCGCGAGGCGAGAATAAAAGCGCTCAGTGACGCCAGCATGGCGCCAATGACGAAGACCGTGACCTTGATCCGCTGTACCGGGAGACCGGCGAGCTCCGCCGCTTCGCGGTTGCCACCGATAGCGTAGATGTAGCGACCGAAGGGGGTGTGATGCAGGACGAACCAGAACGCGGCAAACAGCACCGCCGCCATCAGTACGGGCACGGGGATTGGGCCGAGATGCCCCGTTCCCACCTCAACGAAGCCGTCTACCTTGGCCTGTATGGAGACCGCTCCCGTGCTCACCATGGCGGTACCACGAAGAATCGCCATCATACCCAGGGTGGCAATGAGGGAGTTGATCTGCGCCCGCGTCACCAGCAGGCCGTTGACAACACCGATAGCTGCGCCGACGCACAGCGAGAGCAGTAGGGCCAGAGCCACGCTTTCGGTGGTGTTAAGTAGGTAGACTGCCACGATCCCTACCACCGCCTGTGTCGAGCCCACGCTGAGGTCGATCTCGCCCTGCAGGATGATCATCACCATGCCGATGGCGGCGATCGCCACCAGGGCTGCGTCGCGCAGCACGTTGGCGAGATTCACGGCGGTGAAGAACACCGGCGTAAGGGAGCCGATGACAATGCACAGCAGGGCCAGGGCGAGGAAGAGCCCGGTCTGCTCGGCGTGCAGCAGGCGGTGGACGAGGCGGTTCGGTATCACTGCATGTGCTGGCGCACGGCGTCGAGCTTCAGGACGTAGTCGTCACCCGAAGGCTCGTAAAATTGTTCGAAATTATCGAGAGTGATCATCAGGGTCGGGGTCTCGTAGTGCGTAGGTAACATCTCGCCACCGGCAACCTTGATCGCAGCATCGATGAGCGAGGTGCCGACGAACTCGGGGAACATGGCCAGAGCTGCTTGGTAGGAGCCCCCGGCCAGCAGTGCTACACGCCCCACAACACCCTCAAAGCCGAAACCGATAGCCACTAGATTAGCCTCATCCAGACCGGCGGCACGGAACGCGGACATGCCACCCGTGGTGGAGTCGTCATTGATACCGAAGATGACGTTGATCTCCGGATGGGCGGTGATTGCGTCCTGGGTGACCTTGAAGGCCTGCTCCTTGAGGCCGCTGCTGCTGACTTCCTGCACGATCTCGTAGACCAACCCCGACTCTTTCAACCCCTCTTTGAAGCCGGCGACCCGCTGGCGGCAGTCCTCGAAATTGGGATATCCCACCACCAGGATCTTCGGGTCCATGCCGCTATAGCGAGCGCGTTCGGCAAACCAGATGCCCGCTTTCTTGCCGGACGCGTGATTGTTGATGCCGATGTAGGAGAGAGACCCCTCTACCGGGTTCGACTCGGTGAGCACGTGAATCCCCTGATCTCGCGCTTGCCGCACCACCGGTCCCAGCGCCTTGGCGTCCACTGGCGTGAGGATGAGTACGTCCACCTGCTGCGCCATCAGGTTCTCCGCCTTAGAGATTTGTGCCGCCATGTCCATGTTGGCGTCGGCGATGATGAGTTCGACGCCGAGTTCTTCGGCGCGGGCCGTCGCCGACTTGGTGATGTTCTGATACCACTCGTGAGACATGAAGTTGACGACGTAGCCCACTTTCAAGGGCCGATCGTCCTCCCCTTCTCCACCGCCCCCACAGCCTGCGATCATAAAGATCACCAGCAGGAGACAACTATACATGTGGAATCTGCGATGAATCAGCATTGCGGTCCCTCCGTCTGAGTCGACTCGAAGGTTGCGCCTTCGCCACAGCGCAGCACTCGGGGCTCGATCTCAAGATCCCGGCAACGGCGCGCGAATTCCTCAGGCGAGGCGGTGTTGAACTCAAACATCTCGTAATGGCAGGGCACAACCACGGGGATCCCGGCATCCCGGGCTAGTTCCGCCACCTCGGTTCCTGAGAGATTGCCCGCAATTCGGCGTGCCGGATTGCGGCCGTTGATGGGCAGGATCGCCACATCGATGTCGTAACCCCGCAGGCGCTCGACCATCCCCTCGTAGCGCAGGGTATCACCGCTGTGGTAGACGGTCCACGAACCGCACTGCACAATGTAGCCGAGGTAAGGGTGCCGTCCCTCCTCGTCACAGTCTAACTCTTCGTGAGCCGCAGCGACGGCCCTGATGTGGAAGACGCCGAGGTCCTTGCTATCGCCATCGTCGAAGCCCACGGGCCAATCCGCTGCGCATCCCAATCGGTCGGCAACGAAGGAGCGGTTCGCTTCCGGGATGATCAGCTGCATCGCCGGATTCGCTTCTCTTAATGGCAGCAGGGTCTCAGCGTCGAGATGATCGGTGTGATTGTGGGTAGAGGTGACCACCTCGATGCCGGTGAGCGCCTGAGGCGGCACGGCGATCTCTGTCACTCGCACGTGTGGTTTGTCAGTGTCGGCGTACTTCCGCGTCAGCGAGTCCGACAGGTAGGGATCGAACAGCAGGCGGTGGCCCTGCCACGCAAGTAGGAAGCCACTCTGCCCCAGCCACCAGAGGTACAGAGCCTCGTCGACGGCGGAGACGACGGCGTCGATCGCGTCAATCAGCGCCTGACCCTCTTGCAGGGGCTGAATTAGGGAGGAAATCTCTCGTGCGGGGGCGACGCTCACGAGATGCCGAGCTTGGAGCGCACTTCGCGCACGCCAGCGACCATGTTGTCGAGCTTCTGGCGCGCCGCCCAGCGTGCCGTCTGGCTGAGGCCGCAGTCGGGAGCGAAGGAGAGACGTTCGGGGGGCGCGTGTTGCAGACAGAGCTCCACGCGTTCGACGATGTCGCTGACCCGCTCGATGAAGTAGCTCTTCACGTCGATGATGCCCACCGCCACGTCACGACGCTCGGCGATTTGGCCAATGATCTCAATCTCAGCAAACTCCCGGCTCGCCATCTCCACATGAACCTCGTCCACCTCCATGTCGAGGAAGGCGGGGAACATGGGCGCGTAGCGGCGCAACCCCACGGCGTGGCCCTTGAAGTTGCCGAAGCAGAGATGCGTGGACAGCCTCGCCTTGCCTACTACCGGCTCCACAGTGCGATTGAAGATGTCGACGAAGCGCGACGAGTCCGCGCGGTGGGCGTAGCAACTCATGGAGGGCTCGTCCACGGTAAGCTCGGTGCACCCGGCGGCGACGAGCTTCTCCAACTCGTCCCGGACCAAGGGCAATAGCGCCTCGGTCAGTGCGTAGCGGTCGGGGTACTGAGAGTTGGGCATGAGTCGTCCGCTCAGCGTGTAGGGACCGGGTACGCTCGCTTTCAACGCCGGGCCCGATGGCGCCAAGTCCTTGAGGCGCTCGAAGTCCTCTACGGTACCGAGTCCGCGCGGTGCCAATATCTCCCCCACCACCTCGTGGCGACCGCGTTGGTCGTGTGCGGGCGGTCCGAAGTGGCGTGGCGAGTCCCCCTCCAGCTCGATGCCATCCAGGAAACCGTAGAACGACAGGTTGAAATCAATCCGGGTCTGCTCGCCGTCGGTGATGACGTCGAGTCCGGCGCTTACCTGGTCGTAGACGGCAGCGATAACGGCGTCACGTTGCATCTCGGCGAGGACGTCGGCACCGAAACGGTCTACGTTCGCGGCGGCAAACTCCAGCCAGCCAGGAAAGGGGTAGGAGCCGATGACGGTGTTGCGCAGTGCAGGCTCAGCCATGTCTTTCGGATTCTCAGTCCGCGTTGGTACCGTTCGGTTCGACGAGCTCCCAGGCTAGTGCCGCGGCTCCGAGTACGCCTTGATGATTACGGATGTTCGACAGTACGATGGGGACCGGTTCGCCCGGTGGATAGCGGAACAGGTGCGAGTTCACCTGCTCGCACAGAGGTTCGAGGAAGTGCTTGGCGCCGTTGCTGGCACCGCCGGAGAGGATGATCACTTCTGGCGCGTAAACGTGTACGGCACTCACCAGCAGCCAACCCAAGCTCTCCGTCCAGTGCTTGAGCTCGTCCTTGGCGAGACGGTCTCCCTTTTCCACGGCGCGGATCACAGCGGCAAAATCGACGGACGCGGGATCACGAAAGTAGGCATCCGAGAGCACGGAAGGAATGCCCCGCTGCAGGGCGTCGCGCATGTTCATGGCCAGCGCCGTCGCCGAGCAGGTCATCTCGGCGGTGCCGCGCGCCCCGGTGATGCACAGCCGGCCGCTTGAGCCCTCTATCACGATGTGGCTCATCTGAGTGCCGAAGCCCAAATGAGGGTCACGCAAGATGCGGCCGTCGAGCATCACCCCTGAGCCCACTCCTGTACCTATGGTGATCGTCACCGCCCACTTGAGGTTGCGCGCCAGGCCGTAGCTTGCCTCGGCGTAGATCGACAGGCGGCCGTCGTTGTCCGCCACCACGGGAACGCCGGCAGCCTTGCGGAGGCGCTCGACGATGGGAAAGCCCTCCAACCCCTTGATCTTCCCCGGCAGGAACACGACGCCCTCCTGCGGGTCCACGAAACCAGCGAAGCCGATGCCGATCGCCTTGGGTTTGGCCCCCATCTTGGCGGAGATGCGGTCCACCTCATCGGTGAGGGCCTTCATCATCTTCGGCGGCGTCATATGAAAACCGGTGGGCTGGAGCCCAGGGACGCGGATGCGCCCGCCGGCGCTGACGGCGCCGCTCTTGAGGCGAGTGCCACCACCGTCGAAACCGATCACGTAGTCGCGCATCCAGGAGCCCCTCCTTCTATCAACTGCCAGTTCACGAGACGCACCAGCCGGCATCGACGGTGAGTACGTCGCCGGTGATGACGTCGGCACCGTCGCCGAGCAGAAACAGAGCCGCCTCGGCCACCTGATCAGTGTTGATCAGACCTTCAGTGAGAGGCTGCTTGCTTTTCATGAACTCGAGTATCTCTTCGTTCTGTTGCGCACGCTCACTCATGGGCGTCGCCACAAGCGCCGGCGCGATGGCGTTCACACGAATCTTGTGCGCAGCGTAGTACGCCGCCATCGCCTTGGTGAGTCCAAGGATCGCCCCCTTTGAGGCGGCGTAGGCGTGGGCGGTGAAGTGGTTTGCCTCGGGCGAAAAACCGAGCACACTGGCCATATGCAGAATCACCCCGCAGCGGTCGTTGGCGCCCGGCGCCTGTGCCAACATCTGCCGCAGCGCGTGATGGCTCAGCTGGTAGAGGCTGCGCACGTTCACGCTCATCGTCGTGTCCCATCCCTGAGACGTGCACTCATGGAGGGGCCCGTCGCCAAACTTGCGACCGCTGATACCGGCGACGTTGAACAGCAGGTCGATGCGACCGTAGCGCTCCACGCAGCCAGCGACCACCGCTTCAGCGGCGCCATCCTCGCTGAGGTCGGCCGCCTGATAGCCCGCGTCGGGGAGAGACTCACCCAGGGCCCTGCAGTTCGCCTCGGTTCGCGAGGTGATGAACACCTGCGCCCCTCGATCGGCAGCACCCCGCGCCGTAGCCTCAGCGATCCCGGTGGAACCGCTAATGAGCAGTACCTTACCGAGAAAGTCACTCACGATTGATCGCCTTCACGCCATTTCGAATCCACTACTGATACAGATGCGCCAGGCTCTTACGGTAGCCCTCGTAGAACCGCTCCAGCTGCTCTTCCGAACTCACGTTGTCCACGAGCTGGTGGCTGGGCAGCAGCTCCGGCTTGATCCCCCGCGCCAGCAGGCGCTCGGCGACTTCGCAACGGAGCATGTTGATCAGCATGGCACCGGTGATCGTCGACACCGGACCGGTGCGCCACTCCAGTCCTTCAAGCCCGAGTACGCAATCCCCGGAGGGCGCGCGATTGTCGAGCACCACGTCGGCGATGTCGATAAGCTTCTGGCCGGAAGAGTGCGCCGGTGGCGAGTTCTCACCGTGCTCGCGCGCCGTCAGGGCTATGACCGGCATGCCCCGCTGCTTGGCGCCCTGGGCCATCTCCACGATCAGCGGCCGGATCCCTGAAGTAGAAATCAGGATCATGGCATCGTGGGGACCGAACTTGAAGGACTTTAGAATCTCCTCAGCGTAGCCGTCATATTTCTCTAGATGTAGGGGGCCCCGCAGGCTATTGGTACCGACGATGGAAGAGTGGGTGGAGACTGCGAGTTCCACGAGGGCGAAGAACCCTACGAAACAGCCCTGCCGCGGCGTCATCTCCTCGCACATCATGCGCGAGTGCCCGGCGCCAAATAGAAAGACGAGACCACCCGTGGCGATGCTATCTGTGCAGATCTGCGCCGCCGCATCCACGGCCTCCATCTGAGTCTCGCGTAGGTCCTGCAGCAGGGCCGTGGTGCGGTCGTAGTAGTCGGTGCCGGCGCTCAATGGTTCTCCTTGCGGTTCGGTCGGTTGAGCTGCTGCTATTCTTTGACTGCTCCGGCAGTCAATCCCTGCACGAAATACCGCTGCAGGGTTGCAAACAGGGCGATGGGCGGGAGGCTGAAGATTAGGGAAGCCGCGAACAGCTGATCATACTTGTTCACGTACTGGCCGAGGAAAGCGGCGCGCAGCCCCACGGGTATAGTGAGGGCCTTGGCCTTTGTGAACACGTAGGCAAAGAGAAACTCGTTCCACGACAGCAGAAAAGCGAAAGTCCCCACCGCCACTACGGCCGGCGCCGCCAGGGGCAGGATAATCCGCCACAGCAGCTCGAAGCGATTGCAGCCGTCGATGAGAGCCGCCTGCTCGAGATCCTCGGGAATGGCACGGAAGTAGCCGTTGAGTAGCCAAGTGCAGAACGGAATCGCGAAGCCCGTGTAGATGAGAATCATCCCGAAGTGGGTGTCGAGCAGACCGAGATTGCGAATCACCTGGAACAGCGGAATCAGAATCGAACTGCCCGGCAACATCTGCGACATAACGACGATCATCAGCAACGTAGTCGCCGCCCTGAAGTGAAAGCGCGCGAAGGCGTAGGCGGCACTGATAGAGAACGCCAATGCCACCAGCGCTGTAGCCAGCGAGATGACGATGCTGTTGAGGGCGTAGCGGAAGAACGGCGCCTCGTCCCAGATCTCGACGTAGGCATCGAAGGTGATTGACTGGGGGAAGATCATCGGTGGCGTCTGCGTCATCTCCGTAATCGGCCGCACGGAAGTGCTCACCACCCAGATCAAGGGCAGCACCAGGCAGAACACGAATAGTCCCCCGAGGCCGTATCCGATCCCGGCGCGCAGCTGATCGTAGGCGCGAAGTCTCATGGCTCCCCTACACCCCCTCGGCAGCCTGGCGCCGGCGATCGGAGAACAGCACGCGGATGAAGACGGCACTCACCGAGAGCAGAAAGATGAGCAGGATCATCGCCGCCGCGGCGCCGCGGCCGAGGCGCAGATGCTCGAAGGCGAAGCGGTAGACGGAGATGGGAACCACCAGCGTCGCTTTCGCCGGTCCGCCCTCGGTCATGATGTAAATGAGGGCGAAGTCGTTCACCATCCAGACCGTGGCGAACAAAAAGACCACGGCAATCACGTAGCGCAGCTGCGGCAGCGTGATGTGACCGAAGCGGCGCAGTACGCCGGCACCGTCCACGTGGGCCGCCTCGTAGAGTTCGTTGGGCACGCCCTGCAGTCCCGCCAACAGCATGATGGTGATGTAGGGCATGAACCGCCAGACATTGGCGATCACGACGGCGACCATGGCAGTATCGGGTTGCGCCAGCCACGGTACGTTTTCGTCGATGAGCCCCACCGACAGCAGGAAGTGATTGACGAGACCGAAGGTGTCATGGAACAGCCAGCGCCACATGTATCCCGTCACCACCGGGGCTATCGCCCAAGGCACGAGGAGGAAAGCCGTGAAAACTGGCCTGTAGCGTCGGATCTCATTGAACACCAGGGCCATTCCGAGGCCAAGTATGAAAGCAAGGGGCAAGCTGATGAAGGTGAACTCCAGCGAGGCCTTCACGCTGCCCTGGAAGGTATTGCTGCCCAGCAGTCGCGCGTAGTTGGCCAGACCCACGAACTCCCCACCTCCACCTTTGAGGAGGCGCACGTTCTGCAGGCTCATCGTCAGATTGTTAACGATGGGAAAGAGGATGATCACCGCCAGTACGAGCAGGGCCGGCGTGAGGAAGTAGTAGGGCGTGAGCTGCCGATGCAGCTTGTGTCTTTTGTTATTCATCAGTAGTCGCTGAGGATCTCGTTGACCTCGGCAGCGGCGCTGTCGAGGGCGTCCTCCGGGGTCATCACTCCGGACATGGCCAGGTTCACAGCGTCAGCCATGTAGCGCTGAATCTCGGTGATCGCCGGATGCCCTGGCCAGCCCAGGCCCTTGGCGCCGGCCTCTGCGAGCTGATCCAACCCGATGTAGTCCGACTGCACACCGGGAGCGTACGCCGCCATGTTGGTGGGGATGCCTCCCATTTTCGGGTCGGGCACGCTCCAAACCGGATCCTCCACGTTCAGGGCCTTCAGCACCATCCAGGCTTGCTCCGGTACTGGGGTGTAGCCGGTGATGGCTACCATGATAACGTCGAGAAGAGTCATGGAGGGGTTGTTTTCGTACATCTGCTTCGGCACCGGCACCTGGGCAAGCTGCAGGTTGGTCGTATCGAATCCGAAATTCCCGTGCACGACGTTCTGCCACCACGGCCCCTCGATGGAAAGCGCCACTTTGCCGGTGGACCAGTGGGCGGCGTTCTCGTCGAAGGCATAGGCAGCGCTGGCCGAGGGCATGAAGCCCTGCTCCTTCATCGACACCAGAAACCGCAGCGCCGCCTTGCCTGCAGGGCCGTTGAAGCCGGCCCGAGTCCAGTCTTCGTTGAAAACGCGTCCGCCAGCACCATAAAGCAAGGGCAGAAAGCGATAGGCGGTGTCCAGGTTCACCCCCGCCGGCATGGTGAAGGCCTGCAGTCCGTGCTCGGCCAGCCTGGGCCCGAGGACGAGCATCTCTTCCCAGGTCTTAGGCACCTCGAGATTGTACTTCTCCATAATCTCTCGGTTCACCGCCAGCACGAAGGGCAGCATGGTCACGGGCACCCCGTAATGCTTGCCGTCGTACTTCACGTGCTCGAGCACGTTCGGGAAGAACCGTTTCTTCACCTCGGGCCAGTCCTCGAAGCGCTCAAGGTCGAGCAGACCGCCGAGCTGCCCGAACTCGACGGAGTACTTGTGGTGGCAACGGATGATATCCGGGCCCTCGCCGATGATCGTGGAGCTGATCAGGCTCTCACGCTGGGTGTTCCAGTCACGCGTCTCCAGGCTGATGCGAATATCGTCGCGACTGGAGTTGAAGCGCTCCACCGCCCCCCTGATCCACTCGCGGTGTCCAGGCACGCCGCCAAAATCCCAGACGATGACCTCTACAGGCTCACCGGGCTGACGAGCACGACGGTCGGATCCGCAGGAATAGCTGTGCAACGCACAGAGGACAACCAACAGCCCTGCCAGCAGTCTGATATTGCGTCTTGGAGGATAAATCCGAGAGCCCAGGTGAGTCATCTACCTTGCAGAGTCCGGCCCGCGCAGGGAAACCTCTGGATGTTCGGAGGGTGAAGGGTGTAAGGTTAGACTGCCACATCGTGGAACCGCAAGGCAGGATTCTATGCCCGCCGGCCACGGCCCCGCGCACCGGGTAATCCTGTTGCCTAGCGACGTCTGAATCCTTCGCATTCACGGTGGCACTGTCCATGAGTCACACTCCAATCGCCTCGCTTCTGGTCTGTACCGCTCTGGATGCGATGGGGCGATAGGAGTCTGACGTCTTATTCCGGCAAGTCTGACCCGCCGCCTGGCAATCCTGTCGATGCCGATCCCGTTGATGGAACGGCGCGAAAGACGGGTCAAGGTCGTCGGAACCAATCTGCGGATCTATATTTCTTGACCCTCCGAAAATGGGGCGATACCATCTCTCGTCTATTTGCTAGTTGCGCTTTGGCTGGAGGTGAAGGAGATGACACTATTTCGCCGCGTTGTGGCCCTGGCCGTGGCTCTGCCCGCAGTCCTGTTGTCCGAGCAGATCCCGGAAACCCCGCTGATACACCTCCCGTACCTGGAGGATCCCCCTGCCATTGATGGCGATCTGTCGGAATGGCGCGATCGTGCCTTCACCGACGGTGTATGGGATATCAGCCGGCTCCGTCACACTCCCTGGTTTCAGGCATGGCGCAATCGCCTCACAGACCATGGGACGGAGCCACCCCCCGACGAGGACCTCGCGACGCGTTACTACACAGCATGGGACGACGAATTTCTCTATATGGGCGCCGAGTCCCGGGACAACGTCAACGACGCTGACGATCCGGAACACGAGGACAAGCGTTGGTATTTCAAGGACTCTATCTGCTGGTTCGTAGAGGCTCCTCGCGACGAGGCTCCGGAGCGATTTGCGCAGGGTGACAATGCGTTCTGCTTTGTCATCGACGAGTCGAGGCCGGGCTACGCCGCATGGTGGCGGCACGGTACGCCCGGTGAGACCTACGTGGAGGAACCCATCCCCGTTGACGCCGTGAACTACGTGATCCGCATGAATCCATGGGGTGAAAGCGATGGGGACTTTATCCTCGAGGCGCGGGTGAACATGGCTGCCACCATGGGAGTCAGCGATCCGCAGTGGCAGCCACCTCAAACAGGCCACGTGTACAGCTTGGAGATCGTACAGTGCGATCCCGATGGTGGCCCCTATGGCGGACACTTCATCCTCTACGGGACTGGCGACGACGACCAGACTTGGGGTCGGGCTGTCCTCGTAGGCCCGTTGGATCCGATCGAACGCCTCCCGAAATAACCTCTATGAGCCTTGTCTGACGCCTTGACAACCGCAGCTGACACGGAGATCCAACTCCCGGGACCTTCAGGGGATCAGCAATCCATCAGCGGCCTGACGCTGAAGTCCCTCATAGCCGGAATCATCCAGGTTTTGGCGGTTTGTCTGGGGGCGCCCTATGCGATCTGGGTCCTTGGGTCCTCCGAAATCACCTGGTCCTTCTTCCCCATCGGTGTCGGGTTTCCCTTTCTCTGCCTGATCCTGCTCAACGCACTGCTGAAGAGTATTAAGCCCTCTTGGGCTTTCCGTCCCCAAGAGATGATCACCGTGGTCGTCATGGGCCTAGTGGTGATCGGTATACCCATCTTCATGATGGGCTTCGTGCTCTCCATCCCCACAACACCGTACTACTTCGCATCTCCGGAGAACCAGTGGGGCACGCACGTACTTCCCCACTTGCCGAACTGGCTGATCCCCAGCAATGACGGGCAGGCCATGACCTGGTTTTTCGAGGGGTTGCCCTTCGGCGAGGCCACGCCATGGGGGACGCTGCTCAACGCCTGGGTCATGCCAATGTTCTGGTGGCTCAGCTTCATCTGGACCCTCTACTTCGTGTGTTTCACTATGGTGGTCATCCTCCGCCGACAGTGGATGGAAAGAGAGCGTCTTTCCTATCCGCTCATGCAGGTACCACTCGCTCTGGCGGAGGACGACCCGGGAAAGCTGCCTCCCGTCTTGCGCAACCGCCTGTTCTGGATCGGTGCCGCGATCCCCATGTTCATCGCTCTGTGGAACATCATCGGGTTCTTCTACCACTTCTTTCCCCGAATCGAGTGGCAGTACCCGGTGGAGATCGCACATGGCTTCCCAACGGTGAACGTGCGGCTGTATTTCCCGGTAGTGGGATTCATGTACTTCGTGAACCTCAACGTCACCTTCTCCATCTGGTTCTTCTACCTGCTAACCATGATGGAGGAGGGACTCATCAATCGCTTCGGTCTGGGTATCACCCAGGCCGACGCTTGGGTCTGGGGACTGCCCTCGACGTCATGGCAATGCTGGGGCGCCTTCGTCGTCATGGTATTGTGGGGGCTGTGGATCGCCCGGAATCACATCCGCGATGTCGTGCGCAAGGCTTGGGACCGCAGCTACCCGGTGGACGACTCCCGTGAGCTGCTTCCCTACCGGGTTGCCACCCTCGGTTTCCTCCTCGGCCTCATCTACATGATCTCCTGGCTGCATCAGGCAGGGATGTCATACCCCGTAGCCATCCTCTGGCTGGGATTCGTCCTCATCGCCTATCTCGGAATCACGCGACTGGTGGTGCAGGCCGGACTCTACTACCTCACGACTCCGATCGTCTCACAGGCAATGACCATGGCAGTACTGGGGCCGACCAACATCTCGGCGCCGAGCTTTGTCGGTCTGGGACTCACTTACTCCATGTTCGGCGACGTCCAGTCTATCTTCATGCCTTCCGCAGCGCACGCCAACAAACTCCACGACGTGATGAACATGAGCCGGCGCGGGCTCGGCCTCGCCGTTCTCGTCGCTGTATTCGTCGGTTTTGTAGCGGTGATCGCCTATGTGATCACGATGGCCTACGATCAGGGCGCGTCCAATTTCAACTCGTGGTTTTTCCGAGTTACTTCCGGAGCGGGCGTGCGGACCTTCGACGAAGCGACGAGGAACATCAAGGATCCCCAGATCTTCGAAACCAAGAAGTACGCGCTCTTCGGCATCGGCGCTTTCGCCATGAGCCTGCTCACTTTCCTGCAGTACCGACTACCGTGGTGGCCGCTGCATCCGGCCGGTTTGGCGGTGTCCGCGGTGTGGATGATCCGCAACCAGGCGGCGGCGATCTTCCTCGCTTGGGCGGCGAAAACGACAATCATGCGGTTCGGAGGCATCGACCTCTACCGCAAGGTTTCTCCGTTCTTCCTCGGGATCATCATCGGCCACTTTGCCGGGGTCGGCATCTCCTTCGTCGTCGATATGATCTTCTTCCCGGGCAACGGACACGCCATCATGCACGGATAGGGGCGGGGCGCGGGGAAGTGATAGAAATCCATCGCACAACCCTTAATGAGGACTCGGCGAGTGGGCTGACGGTGCGTTCCTTCCTGATCGACCTGCCGCTGGTTCGGGCCATCTGTGTTGGTGCGGCATGTGTTTCGGCAGGATCGAACTCTACCTCAAGGCCGCGCCGCTCTTCAGCGGGCTCATTCTCCATCATTTTTTCGCCATCGGTCTGTCGTGGCTGGTGGACGTGATCTTTTCCCCGGAAACGGCCACTTTCAGCGCAACTGAGCGCGCGCATCGTACGATGTGCGGCTCGCCGTAAGTTTCAGTTCAGATCGGCTGGCCCGTGGGAACCTCTGCTTGCACGAGCTGAGCACCCTCGTCCAGGTATTCTTGACGCACTTCGTCGCTCACAGTACGCCAAACGAGGAAGCGCTTGCGCAGAACGTTGAGAAAAGTGGTATTGAGCCGCCGCCAAGAGGCTACGTCACCGCTGACCCGGTAGATCTCCATCTCGACGCGGTAGACCCCGTTGAGATCCTCCGAGGGCATAGTGCGCAGGTGGACGTGCTGACTGACTCCAAGGTCATAGGGTGCCAGCCATACCATGAGGTCCAGACGATAGGTGGAGTTCGCCTGCTCGGCGCGAGGCCGCTCTAGGTGTAGAGAAACAGCCTCGGTCATGAAATCCCCTACCGACCCTTCGCCGTAGGCGGAAAAAATCCGGTGCAGATAGGCGCATACACCGAGAGCATCACTGCGGGCGATGGTGAAGGGAAAGTCGAAGTGCCAGTTGTCGCCCTCCGGATCAGGGAACTTCCATTGACGGGTCACGTCGGGCACCGACATGGACGCCGCCTTGCGCGCCGGGTAAATCGCTGACAGTACCACTGTGAGCATGACGATGACGGTGGAGACAATCGCCGATAGCGACGAGTAGTTCATGAACATCCCACCCATCAGATCGTTGCGCGTGAGAAACAGCGCAATCGACTGACCGAGCAGGTATCCGAGCACGGCTCCCAGGGTGGCGTAAACTAGGGATTCGGCGATGAACAACGCCGAGATGTGGCTGGGCGCCAGCCCCACCGAGCTGTAGACTCCAATCTCGCGATCGCGCTCGTACACCGCGCCCATCATCGTGTTGAGCACGATCAGGGCGGCGATGAGTATGGGCACAAGCACGTTGGTCACCCCGGCCAATGCCGCCGAGCCCATGGAGGTATAGACGCGCACCTTGCCTTCCTTGCCGACGAATAGCGGTACCGCGACGCGGGTGACGAAATCCTCTACATCACCGGTGAGGCGCTCGATGTCGCTGAAACCGGTGATCGCCATAGAGTACAGACGGCCGTTGAGATCGATGACGTCCTCGAAGGGCACCAACAGCACGTTGTTCGCCGACAGGTGGGAGAACGTTTCGATGGAGGAAGTGTCGGCCAAGCGCGGATCTAGGTCCTCCATTTGCTCCATCTTCTTGGCCTCCTTCGCCGCGTCCACCGGAGTTAGCGCCTCGCCATCGAGATCCCGGACTCGGTCCATGGCGTCGCCGTCAATGAGGCCGATGACCTTCCACGTCTTGCCCATGAAGCGAATTGTGGCCTCCCCCACCTCGGAGCTGTCGATGCCGACGATCTCGGCGATCGCCGCCGGCAGAATGCAAACGCTCCGATCTCCCTCCTCGAACCAGCGGCTGCTAGCGCCCTGCAGAAGCCCGTCCAGCCCCATGACATCCCGCTCCTGCGGCGTGAAGCCGAGCAGTGCGTAGGCGAAGCTGGAGAACCGAGTGTCGTCCTCGACGCGCTCGACATCGATGAACTCCCGCTCGCCGATCTTCTTGGTGTGATACCAGGATCGCGGAATCACCGCGGCGGCCTCTCCGAAGGCGGACTGCACATAGCCGAGAACCGACATCTGCAGACCACGCCATCCGCGATCACGCAACAGCGCCCCCTCGTAGCTCGGCTCGGTGTCGCGGGCGATCTGATAGAACTTTATATACGTCTGCACCGAGGTGAAGGCCTGCGCTGTGAAGGTCAGCAAGGTGATGGTCGCCACAGTGAGAAAAGTTCGCATCGGACGCTTACGCAGATTGGAGATCCCCAGATCGATGGCAGCAGCGGTGGCACTGAGGCGTCCGATGTCGGCTTCGTGGACACCGGAAGCGGCGCGCTTTCGGTCCGCCACGGAGCGGCTGAACCGGCTTAACAGCATGAACAGAGCGGTGCCGCCGATGGCGAAGATGACGAAAGCGAGAAAGATGATGTAGGGCGATGAGCTCAGCTTGAAGGCCGGGTGGATGTAGCGCATCACCACGAAGATGCCAATGAAGAATCCGGCGGCACCGAGTAGCTGCTTGCGTATGTCGGCGAAACCGAACAGGGCGCGCTCGCAGAAGTAGGAGAACGGCAGCAGCAGGGCGAAGTAGAAGATCACTCCGTACACGGTGTCGTCAGCGGTAGACTTGATGTCGGGGTAGCCGCGGGTCTCCAGACCCCAGGCGCGCCGCACCGCCGCCTTGTAATCGGAATAGCGCTGCGCCTCCAGATGCTCGCTGGCATCGAGCAGCGCTTCGCGAGCATCGGCGTGAAGGCGCATGAACTTGTCGTTGCGCACACCGTAGCGCGCCAGCTGCTTGATGCGCACGTCGTCGAGGATCCACATGTCGCGGGCGGCGGCGAAGGCAGGCCGCCACAGCACCCCTTGGTCGATCAGGTAGCCCTTTCCGTAGGCTGCCTTGAGGGTTGCTTCGTCCACCTGTTCCTCGCTGAGAGGCTCGTGTAGCCATTGTTTCGGCGATCCGCTGAGGAGGTAGGGCACACCGAACAGGCTCGTACTCATCAGCGCCTTCACGCGAGTACCGGGCTCGGCGTAGACCACCGAAGCCAGGGTGACCTTGCCCTCCTCGGTGCTCTGATCCTCCACGTAGTCGGCGCCCCACATTTGGGGGACGCCATCGCGCTCGTTGAGGACGGTGATGTAATCGAGAACGGACAGGTAGCGAGAGTCCACGGTCTCGAACAGGCTCAAGGACTCACACTCGAACAATACCTGAAGCATCTCGTTCTCCCACCAACCCCAAGGGTGCTCCATGGGATAGGTCTCGTCGCCCTCCTGCCCCCAGTCCGGCGCCGAGGTGATCGCCCCGGTCGCCTCGTCGAGCTGATACGCCTTGATCCTGTTGGTGAAGCGGTTGCGCATGATGTCGAACTGAAAGCGCCCAAACGAATCGGCACGGTCCACGATGAGGGAACGCACCCCACCCACCGAATTGGGTCCCAGCTGCTGGTAGGTCACCAAGGCGTTCGGCACCGGCTTCTTGGGCACGGCGAAGTTTACCTGGCGGTCGAACCAGAAAATGTTGCCCGCCAGACTGTGACCGTAATCCTCGAGCTCAAGCTTGGTAGGACTGAGCAATTCCGCATCGTGAGAGGCCCACATCAGCATGGCACGCAAAGTGTGAAATTGCTGGGCCAGGTTCTCGTAGTTGACGAACTCGGGAAGATCAAGGGGGGTGTCGATGCGTTCGCGGGCGTCATTGGCGGTAGCCAGCGCCAGCGCCTTCTTGCCGACGAAGATCACGGACTCGCTGGAGAGCGCCAGCGGCACGGGCATGAAGTTTTTCCAAGTCCGCTTAGGCGGCGCCACCCCCTCCAGGTGGCGCAGGCTGTCGGCGAAGATCTCTTCCACTGCCAGGCTCAGCCGCTTCGAGTACGGCGTGAGCATGAACTTCACATAGTTGTCAGTCTCCCACTTGGGCGCGTAGAACGTACCGTTGCCAAAACTGATCGTGCGCCTGTTGTGACTCGTGAGATCCAGACTGAGCATGAGATCGAAGTCGATACGCTGCTCGGGATCCATGCGCTCCCGGAAGTGCTCGCTGCCACGACTGTGCCGGTAGAGAAAATCATTGATCCCCGCTAGGCCTTGGAAGTGTCCGGAGGTAGCGAGGAAGAGGATCGAATAGTCGGGTTGGTGTCGCTGCAGGACCTCGGCCATCGCCAGCAACGCGGCGATGCCGGCGGCGCTCTCAGCGCCAGGGGCGAGCGCAGGGGCGATGCTGATTGCGTCGTAGTAGGCCTGAATGACGATGATCTGATCCGCCCAATCTTGGGGAATTTCTCGAGTGTTGGCCGGCATGGGATGAGCGGTACCCGGCATCCACCCGTAGAGGTTGTAGGCCTCGGCAGAAATCCAATCCATGTGGGCCTGCACTCTGCCGTTGGCGACCGGCCCTCCGGCGTTGGCATCGGCGATACGGGCGCGCACGAACTCGGCGTCTTGACGGCCGATCCAGAATCGGGGAATGTCGACGGGAACCTTGAGAAACTTGTCCGTCGCCTGCTCACGATTGACAACGCCGTTGTCGAAGAACACAATCGCCCGTGCCCCAAGGGTGGCAGCGTTGAGCCAGTCCTGACCGCTGTCGAAATCGAGGAGGATGATGCTGCCCTCCACGGGTTTGCCGTCGAGATCCTCGAGACTACCCTTGCCCCCGTAGATGACGGAGCCGGTTACGCCCTTCTCCGGCAGAGATGAGGTGCGTACACCATTGGGCCACAAGCTGTATAGCCGGATTTGCTTCCCCAGTGTACCAGTGACATAAAGATCGGCGCCCCGGTCCATGGGCACGGCGACCTCGAAGGTGTCGGTTCGAATATTCTGCAGGCGGAGACGCTGGAATTCACCTTTCAGATAGTGGTAGGCGCTCTCGGCGCCGGGGTAGCCGGTGACCCGCGAGTCCATGCGCGAAAAGGTGTCGATACGGGCGCGGATCTCTTCGGGAGTCACTCCCGAAGAGAGAAAGTGGATCTGCCTGGCGAGTATCTCGGGTACGAGTCGGGTATCCCCGGGCACATCGGGGTGCCAACCGAAGAACTGGTTGATCTGGTAATTGATGCGGTCTGGGTTGACGATGGCGACGGCGACGATCATGAGGACCGCGATCGCCGCGGCAAGAGTCGAGAGCAAGCGTGACATAGGCCGCTCAGAACATGACCGGGGAGACGGCCTTGGAGATCAGGGCCACGGCGATGGAGGTCATGCCGATGAGACCGACACCACAGGAGTAGCCTGCCAACAGAATCGGCGCGTAGCCGTACCAGCGCTCTTCCCCATAGCGCTTGCTCAGGTAATAACGGCCGAGCAGAGCACCGATGAAGTTGAGGACGATGAAGTGGGGCCAGCCGAGGATACCGGCGACGAAGCCGTAGAAGACGCCTAACGGGCCCTTGAGGGCGACGAGAATCCCGTAGAGAACACCGCTGAAGCCGAAGCCCACGCCGATGAAGTCCCAGCGCAAGATCTGGCTCACAAGTTCAGTGCCCGCCCCAGGCAGTGTTGACTTGGCCCAGAACGCCTGAAAGGTGGCGTGGAAGGGCCACATCTTCTGCACGTAGGGATAGGCAGCGGATGGAATGGGCTGCAGGTTCCAGATCCAACCCCAGAACAGGAAGCTGCACACGAACATGACGCCGAGGGTCATGAACACCATCTTCACCAAGCTGTCGAAACGAGTACGGGTGAGTTCCATGTGCTTGAACATCTGCACTTCGAAGCCCCACTGAAAGATCGGCACCGGCGCGAACCAGATGGCACTACCTTCGTACCCCGACATATAGAAGGAAGCCTCGCGCAGGTAGGGAAAGGTGACTCCCTGCGGGCTGCCGGTGAGACCGATCATGCGCGCCCCGATATAGGAGTACACCGGGGTCCAGACGAAGCCAAACACCAGGGTCAGCCAGACGGGAAACTCGGGCACCAGTACGTAGACCAGCGCCACAAAGCCGAGCGTGCTCAGAGCCCAGATCGCCAGCGCCGTGGTAATGCGAATGTCGCCGCGAGCTTCGCCTGGCAGCCGGCGCAGTATGGGCTCGGCCCCGGGTTGGCGGTTGGCGTAGAGTGTGCATGCGGTGGAGCAGATGCCGACCAGAGCCACCATGGCCGCGGCACCAATGGAGAACGACAGCCAGACGTCGAAGGAATTGGAGATCAGAGAGGGCACGGCGGACATTCCCGGCGACCAAGTGTGCAGAATGCCGAAGTTCTGCAGGATCGGATTAGCGACCAGATTGATGGCCATCACTGAGGCGAACATGCCGACGACGACAGCAAACGGCAGAACGGTGCCGATGAGGACGTGGATGAAATCGGTGGCGACACCGAAGATGCTCGCCGGCAGAACCGCCTTCATGGGCACAGTGAAGTCGATCCACGGAATGGGAAGAATCTGCACGGTTTGAGTGAGAAAGACTCCGGATAGCGTGGGGATAACGACGTAGAGAACACCCCAGACGGCACCGATGAAGACGCCGGAACTGAACACCTGCCAGCGCCAACCCTCACGCTTAGACGAGGTCTCGGCCAGGGCCGTCGCTCCCCCCGCCTGCACGGTGGCCATGGGGAAGGGCAGACGCTCGATGTCATTGGTCAAGCGGAATAGCACGTAGCCCAGGGACAGGGCGTTGATGCGATGCAGGACCACCGCCACCAGCAGTACAGCGATAGGTTTGATCCAGGCGGCGTGCAGGAAGGTGCGGTCGAGCAGAGCTTCGGAGTCCTTGGGTGGCACCACCCAGTCCGGGATGTGCTCCGCCAGGCCTTCGGCTTGGGGTGACTGGATGAGGTACTGGTCCCAGATTAGGACTCCGAAGGGACCGCCGAAGAGGTCGGCGCTGGTGCCGAGCTTGCCCCCCATAAGCACGAGACCGCCGGCAACCCAGTAGAGAATGATGATCTCCTGAGTGCGCAGCTGTACGAAGGTGCGCTTGGCGATCTCGATGAAGAGGATCAGCGTCACCCATTCGGCGCCGCCCGCGGTGCTCTGGCCGGTGACGAGGCCGAGGTAAATCGCCCCCGGCAGCATGACGAACCCGACAAAAAAGGCCGCCCACAGCGTCTTCGTGTTGAATCCCGGCTCGAAGGGTGCGTCCTCCGGCATGATCTGGCCGAAACGCTCCTGCTGCGAAGATCCGGAAATCATTGACGCGTTCCTTGCATTCCCGTCATCGGGCGGTGATCAGTTGGTTATCGTCATCGCCTGCAGGCGGTCGTCGAAGACCTGCACGCGATCGCGGTAGCGGTCACGCAGGTCGTCGAGATACGCATTGAAGGCCTGCCGTTGAAAAGCGCCGCGCACTTCACGCTCCACGGCCCGGCGCACGCGGCTCTGCTCCAGCCGGTGATGGCTTTCAGGACGGCGGTCGAGAACCTCGAAGACGGAGTATCCGCCCTGGGTCTGAAGGGGGCCGTGCACCTTTCCCAGCGGCGCATTCATCACGGTCGCAAACCACAGCTCACCATACACCTGGCGCTGATTGTCGTAGACGAAGAAGACTCCGTCTTCAGGCTCGCTGCGGATCGTGTGCTGGGGAATCAGATCCGCGAGAAAGGCCCCCGAATCGATACGGGCGGCCAGGCGTCGAGCCTCCTCTGGCGTCTCAACCAGCAGATCGCGCACCGTCGCCTGACCCGGAATACGGAACTGTCGCTTGTGCTCTTCATAGTATGAGCGCAGTTCCTCCATAGTCGGGTCCGGCAGGTCGGCGAGGATGCGGTGACGCAACTGGGTGATTATCTCGTCTTCAAGCTCAAGAGCACGCCAGCGTACGAAGTCGGACGTTTCTTCCAAGCCCTTCTGCTTAGCGTCCATCGCCATGAGTAAGTTGGGAACGTATCGATTCTTTAGCTCCGCCATGACGGCATCGCGATCTCGAACTGCCCACTTCGTGGCGGAAGACTCCACCAGCCGCAAAACCTGGCCGACGTCGAGAGAGGTGTCGGCGTAGCTCATCGCCGGAGCGGGGCTCACCGGACCTGAACGGCGGTCCCGATCCTCTGCCTGAGCTTGCAAGATACTGGCGACCTCGTCGAGGGCCTCCTCGTGGAAAACCAGCGACAAGCGTGAATTGAGGTCCTTGAGGTAGGCACCCCGAAGCACGCGGCGACGCTCGCTGTTCAGCGCTCTTGCGATCCGCTGCTCGATGTCCTCGAAAACGGCAGCTTGACGGCCCTCGATCGTGGCGACGACGAATCCATCAAAATGGGGTATAACCTCGGTGATCTGGCCCGCTTCGAGTGGTAGCAGGGCCTGAACGATCTCCTCAGGCTTGTCCATCGGCGCATAGCGCGTCCGCTGGGGACCCCCGACGGGCACCTTCAGGACGCGATCAAGGTTGAACTCTCGGCCCAGAGAGATGAAATCCTCACCGCCCCGCGCACGGCGAAGCACCTGCTCGGCGGTGCCAGCGCTGGACACGTAGATCTCCTGAACGTCGATCCACTCGTTCCAGCCTGCGGCGAAGGCCTCCCTCGTATCTTCCTGGGTCGGCACCGCTCTTTCCAGGACTTGAATGCGCATCGCTCTGCGTGCGAGTTCCTTCTGCACCTTCTCGGCGACACGGACGCGCACCAGGGTGTCAGCTTGCAGTTTCTGTACCCGCGCCTCCGCGATGAGCAGTTCGCGATCCACTAACGTCTGCAGCTGACGCTGCAGGGCCGCGGTTTCAGCCAGAGCCTGCTGACGTGCCCGGGTTGGCAGAGTACCGACGAAAGCGGCGAGCTGCTCCTCGGTGATCAGACGACCGGCGACCTCGGCTACTGCGGAGTGGGGCTCCGAGTCCGACAAGTCCGCACAGGATGCGAATCCCGCCCATGACAGAGCTGCTAAAAAAAGAGGAGCCGGACGAATCCGACTCCAGCAATGACAATTCAGGCTGTCCACAACGCGAGGCGAAATCCGGCTTGGCCCGCCTCTCTCCCCTCCCTCAGATTCCGGTCGGCTCAGGCTTTATCTCGATGACGGTCTGATCGACTGAGAAGGTGAACTCCACGTCGACGGTCTCTTTCGGGTTGTTGTCCGCGTCAAAACGCAGCGCGAACGCACTGATTTTCAGCGACGCGCTCGCCACACCTTCAGGCAGGGGGTCGAAGACCAGATATCCCACGCGCTCGTCCTCACGGAATACCGGACGATGGCGATGATAAGCCGTCTTGTAAACGACACCGATGCGCTCGAGATTGAGGTCCTTGTCGAGTCCGGAGCGCCCTATCTCGGTTTTGTAATACTCGCTGAATCGGTTCCCGCCAAGAGGATCTACACCCTCGCCCGCACGCCCCGGATCGTAGTAGCGCAACATCGCGCCGCTGTCCGTTGTCAGAACGGTCTTTGCCGGATCAAATTCGATCTTTGCGTAGGTCTCATTGATGACCTTGACCTCGAAGACCGTGAATCTGGGAGGAATGTAGCGAAGATCGGGATCCCTATCTTCACGTGTGTATGGATTCACGTGGCGGCCGTCGAAGAGCTTGGGAATGCGCCTATCGAGATCATCATCGTCCAGGTGCATGACCTTGACGAAGGCGCCTTCGTGGCTGTAAACGAATGAGCTGTCTTCGAGATCGACGTATATGTCGCCGCGATCCCTGGGCACCTGGGGATCCAAAGTCAATTCATACTTGAGGTTTCTGGGAATCAGCCCAGATAGGTATGCACAACCGGCCATCATTGTGATGGCAGCCGCCACTACCGCGAATCTTCTTACTCTGAACAATGGACCGACCTCCCCCCGACTACCCGCTTCCCGGGTCCTGAGTTTCTACATCGAGCTTCTCGACGCCGACACGGGTCGCAATCTCCATGGCGTCGATGACGAACCCGTGGGGGGTCCCCGCGTCGGCGGTGATAATCAGCGTGGCCGAGCCGCTGATGGACTTCTCTCGCATGAGAGTGCTGCCGAGATCATCCATTCTGACAATCTGGCCGTTCATCTCTAACTCACCGTCCGATGAGATCCGCACGTTGAGCTTCTTCTCCTGCTTCAGCCGATCGTAATTCACCGCATCAGGCAGATCGATCTTCAGCTGCGTCGCCTGCTTGAAGACAGTGGTAGTCATGAAGAAGATCAGCAAAAGGAAAACGGCGTCGATCATCGGTGTCAGCTGAATTTCGACCTTGTTCGCCTCCGCCGACATTCTATTGCCGCGGCGTCTTGCCATGGGCTCAGCCCTCCCCGCCACCTTTGGCGAAGGCGATGGCCTCGACGCCCTCACCCCGCGCGATGTCCATGACCTCCACTACCAGCCGATGGGCGACGGCCCGATCGCACTCCAAGATGACATTCTTGGTGTTGTCCTGCTCCATCACCCGACGAATCTTGTCTGCCAGCTGTCCCCTCGGCGTCACCTCGCCATTCACCTGGATCAGGAGATCGGCGTCGATGACGATGTTCATGTCCTTCGTCGCGCGGCTCTCCTCTTGACCTCCAGGCAGATCTACGCTGAGCCCTTTCGTATTCACAAAGGTCGTAGCAACCATGAAGAATACCAGCAGGAGGAACATACAGTTGATCAGAGGGGTGAGGTCCGGATCGGTTGACGCCGAGAACCTGCCCTCTAATGCCGAACCCCGTCTGCGAGCCATTCGGCCTTCTCCCTACAGGATGACTGTCCTCATTGCCTAAAGACTACGAAGCCTGCTGGCGGCCAACATGTCCGCCCTTGGTCAGCAGCGTGTTCCCGAACGCATGGCAGTAGAGCTCGACGCGCTTGAAGACCTTGTCAGCACGGCTCGACAGATAGCGGTGGAACACAATCGCCGGAATCGCCACGATCAATCCGCTGGCTGTGGTGATCAGTGCCTCTGAAATTCCGCTCGCTACCGCTGCCGGATCGCCAGCGCCGGAGCGCGCGATGGCGTCAAAAGCACGGATCATGCCGATGATTGTGCCCAAGAGTCCCATGAGAGGGGCCAAGACTCCGATGGTCCCCAAGGCATTGAGCAACCGACCGAGGTAGTCGATTCCAGCCTCTTCTGTGGCGGTAATCAACTCCTGACGCATGTCTTCAGGATCAGTGCGCTTCTCCAGCACCAAGGTGTCGTAGCGCTTCACGAGCGAAGCGAAGATATAGTTGAGCACACCGCTGCCGCTGCGGAAATGTTCGACCGCACCTTCTTCGCCCTGGCTATTGAGAACACCCTCGGCTTGGCTCAGCTGCAGCTCTGCCTCTTCTTCGCTGGGCACTCGCATGAGCCCCCACAGACGGTCGATAATGACCCCGAGCGCTATCAGCGAGCATACGAGCAGGGGCCACATCATGGGCCCGCCTTTCAGGAACTGGTCGACCAGAAAGTTCTGCTGCATTTCATCCCTCCAAGGACTTGATTTCGATCTCCTCGATGTGCCGAATGTCCGGCAAGACACTCACTTCAACGTACGGCAGGACGCTCCCATCTCTGCCTACAACCTATTTTCGACGATCCAGTCGCGGTGCAGCCTGGCGAAACTGACCACGTCCACATTCTGGGGGTCATCCCCACCCTGGTTCAGGGTCTTCTCGTAGTTGTCCACCGCCTGACGCCACTGACGGAGCATTTCGTAGGTCAGGCCGAGGTTGCAGTAGGCCGCCAAAGCGGTGTACGTGCCGGGATACTTCTTCGCCACCTCTTCGAGCCCCGCGACCGCCTCATCGTACTGCTTGGCCTCGAGAAACTTCATCACGTCGTTGTACTCGAGACTCGCTCGGATCTCGCCCAGCTCGGCGACCAGAACCCGCGTCTTCGGCACCTCTTCTGAGTCCGGGTAGTCGTTGAGCACCCGCTGATAAGCGCCGATGGCGAGTGGGTATTCCCGCTTGTTGTAGTGGTAGTCGCCCACGGTAAACTGGGCCTTCGAGGAGAACTCACTGGTCGGATACTCGGCAACCAGCTGGCTCATCCTCGCCACTCCACCCTCCATGTCTTCGCGCTCGAAGTCGCACCAGCCACGGGCGTAAAGAGCAGCATCGGCAAAGCGACCACGAGGATATTGCGCCAACAACCGATCGTAGAATTCAGAGGCGTTCTCGAAGTCCCGCTCATTATAGTAGTTTTCGCCGATCAGATACAGGGCCTCTTCCTGATAGCTCGATCCAGGATAGTCATCGAGAAGTTCCCGGAAAGTGTCCGCCGCCTTCCCGAACTGAGTCAGCAGTTGGTTGCCGTGCGCCAGGTAGTAGGTGGCGTGTACCGCGTTGCGGTCGGCGGGAAAGCGGCTCAGCATATCCTCGAAGCTCGTCACCGCCTGCGCGTGGCTTCCGGAATTGAACTCTGAGAACGCTTTTGAAAAAGCCAGATTGGCACTTTCGCCCGAATTGGGGTATTGCTCCAAACCGTTCGCGAAGACTCTTGACGCCTCGCGGTACTTGCGCTCCTGCAGAAGAGTGTTGCCGATGATGGAGAAGGCCCGCTCCTTACGGTAGTAGCCCGCCTTGTCGTCGTCGTCGAAAGTCATCGACAGCAGGGAGCGCGCCGCCCTGCGGGCGCGATCGAAGTCCTCTTGATCGTAATAGAGCTCGGTAAGCAGCATCTGGAATGTCGCCGCTTCCTGCGGGTCGTCAGTGTCCGCGATCAAGCTCTCGTAGTAACTGGCAGCTTCTTCCTGCTGGCCAAGTCGGATCATCCCCGCGCCGAGAGTGCGGAAAGCACTGTCACGAAGATACGCCTGAGGATCGCGATCCAGCAGGCTCTTCATGTCCACCTGTGACGACATGTACTGCGGGCGGGCCACGGCAGAATCCCCGCGGGCGTCCAATTCCTTGGCCAACTCATAGTAGGAGGCACCGCGGGTGAACAATGCACCGTCGGACACTTTCTCGTCTGCCGTTTCGAGCGCGAGGTCAAGCTCGCGGATGGCGCCGCGGTAATTGCCCTGGTTGAAGGCGAGGCGACCCTTGATGTAGTGGATCTGGCTCTGCAGCGTCTCGTCACCGGCCGCATGCAGTGCCCGTTCCAGAATGGTCTGTGCCACCTCGGCGTCTCCCTGGGACACGTGCAGCTCAGCGAGCTCGACCTGGATCTTGGCCCACTGGTCCCAGTCATCGCTGATTGCAGACAGCGACGTTATGGCCTGGGGAATCTCGCTCAGGCGCTTGTGGGTCAGGCCCAGCTCCATGTGCACGAGATTGAGCACATCGGCATCAGGATAGTCCGAACGAATGCGCTGGTACATCGCCTTGGCTTGTTGGAAATCGCTGGCTTCGTAGTCGAGACGAGCCAGCTGCAGCAGGCCATTGGCCGCGGCCGGATGCTCGGGATAGTAATCAACGAGAGCGCGGTAGTGAGTCCTCGCTTCTGTATTCTCACCGCGAAGTTGCTGCGTGAAGCCGAGGCCAAAGTAGGCGTCCGGGACCAGCGACGTATCCTGATACTCTCGCAGTAGCTGTTGGTAGGTGCGTAAAGCTTCATCGAAGGCAGCCTGTGATGCCGCGGCATCGGTCGCATGCAGTCGGCCGCCTTCAGACTGGTAACATTGGGCGATGCGGAACAAAACTTTGTCGGCTGTGAAGCCGGCGCGCGCGGCTATCCGCAAATATGCCTGCAGGTAGATCTGATACTCCTCGACAGCTTCGACGTATTCAGCGCTCTCGAACAGTAGGCGAGCCACCGTGAGCTGGGTCCGCGCCTGGAACAACTCGTCTTCTACTTCGCGGATGGCACGCTTGTAGGCGGCGATCGCGGCGTCTACACCGCGATGCTCGTGGACGAGCTCGGCAGAGCGGATGTAGGAATTCTGCACCAACCGGGTCTCGGCGGCGTACTTTTCCGGGACTACTGCGTACGCGGCAAGGGCTTGGTTGATTTCTCCGCGACCGGCGTAGATGTCGCCCTTACGGAGTTGGGCACTGGCCACCAGCTCGCGTGCCGTTTCCTTGATCGAACCCGACAGCTTGGCCGTCTGCATAGCCCTGAGCTCATCTTCGGTCATCGCAGAGAAGTCATACCGACTGATCAGGCGATCAAGGTAATGCAGCGCCCTCTCTTCGTTGTCCAAGCGGTCGTAGCATTCCGCAATTTGCAGCAGAGAGCGGTCCGAATGCGACCCGCTGGGCGATAGCAACAGCACCTGCTCATAGTGCTCGATCGCTTCCCTGTTCTTGCCCAGCTCGAAGTAAGACCACGCTATGTCATAGAACGTGACCGTCTCGTAGACGCTGTTGGGAAAATCGCGCAACAGCGTCTGACCTTCCTCAATTACCTGGTCGTACTTCTTCAGCTGGAAACTCGTTTCCAGCGTCTGATACTGGGCCATAACTCGGGTGCGGTCGTCGACAGCGGCATCAACTATCAACTGCTGAAAGAAATCGAGACCCGTGTTTAGATCGGCGAGCGCCTCCTCGTAGCGTGCGTCCGCTTCACTCCCCTTGCGCTCGGTGCGCAAGATCTCCGAGCGCCGCAGCTTGTCGAGGCCAAGCTTATTGTGGGTGTTGGCCAACTGGTAGGTCGCGGCGACCCTCACCGGCAGGATGAACTCGTCGACGGTGACGTCGACACGCTCGACGTCAATCATGGCGTTGCTCTGGGTGGCGAGAATCGCCTGATAATGCTCGATGGCTTTCTCATAATCACCCAGGGCGTAGAGCTTCTGACCCTTCTCGAACCGATCCTGCAATTCCAGTGGCGAGAAATAGCGAGTGCTGAACCCCATGCTCGCGCTGATGACGGTGACGATGAGGAGTTTGAGGAAGATCATGTCTGTCTGATTTCCCTGTGTGTTTTCAGTCTCGGTTTTATTGGCAATTCTGCCCGCGGTGGCTTCGCCGCCTTAGAGCAGACTCTAGAAACCGGCAATTACATCGAAGAATAGTCTGGAATTGTCCATGTCTAAGGCCTGCAGAGACTCATCATCGTGCGTTCTGCTGGTCTTCATCCAACCAAACTGCGAGGCCAGGTTGTAGCCGTAGTGATCCGAGCGATTGCTCATCATGAAAATGATCGTCCACTCCTTGAAGTCCTGCGTCTCGTCGACGTGGTCGAGCTTGCGGTATTTCCAGAATGGGAAGCCCTGGAAGGCCAACTGAAGGTTTGATCGCTGCGTCAAGTTGTAGCGCGTTCGCAGGATCGGCGTGAAGATGGTAAAAGATCGAATGCTGCCCTTCCCGGTGACATCGTCGAGCTCGCTCGAATGCTCGCGCAAGGTGAGATGCTTGAACATCGGCTTGATGTTGAGATCACCGGCACGAATGGTGTAGTCCACCTTGTTCACCACAGTGTGCAGTGAGCGCAGGTCATCATCTTGGGAAGTGCCGTCTTTGAAGTCGTCGGCAGAGCGGCTGTTGCGCACCCATTGGAAGTTGTTCACCAGATTCACGTCAATCGCTGGACTGAACCGGGATTGCAAAGATAGGGTATTCACTAAGCTATTACGCATCAGCAGCGGATCGGCCTCTGGCGGGAACAGCTGGGAGTTGAGATCGCGTTCTTCGATCTGGTTTCCCGTCAACTCCGGATAGGGGCTAGGGATACGGTTGGTGCTCAGGTCGCGCCACACGTAAACGTCATCGCGTATGTCATCCTTAACGAACTTGACGTCTTCGTGGATGCGCAGACGGCCAAAGTAGGGCGACACGATATTGTGCTCGTACCGTGCATAGATAGCGCTGGCGCGCCCGCCACCCGCCTGCTCTTTGATCTGATAGCCCCCGAGACTGAACCACCGCCCGAGCCGTCCCAGACCGTCTTTGATGGCGAAGGCGTGGAAGCCCTGACGGTCGCGCCGGTAGGGATAGTCGGGAAGGTGGTCATTCTCACGAAAATCGACGACTCCGTTGTTATTGAAATCGATCCCGTAGACAAACTCCGGCGGATCGGCATCGTAGAACACCACCGGCTCGAGCCAGTCTGGCTGCGCATTGACGTTCTGGTCGGTGTCGGGCACCAGATCCTGGTTCTCGTCCAGTCCGGGAAAGATTCCAGAGTCCTGCTTCTCCGCACTCGGACGCTCGACGGACAGCTCATCGGGCCATTGGTCGTTGTCGTCGTTGTCCGTCATGACGAACATTTCCTGCATTTTCGGGCAGGTCACACAATTGTCAGAAAAGAACGGCACGCCACCGCGAATGCTGTCGTAGTTGCCGCTGTAGTCGGGGTCCATTTTGAACACCTCACCGCCAATCTGGACAGAACCGATCTCGCGAGAGGCGGTGACGAAATATGCCCAAGCACGCTTGTCGTGACGGCGGCCGGCGTTACTCCCGACCGGATAGATGAAATGCTGCGGATTGGTGGTGAACTCGCCGCGGATCTTGGTGTCCTTTAGCGTTAGCTCCCAATCAAGGCCGTAGAGAGACTGTGCCGTGGGAATGCCATAATCGAAACTCACCGTCTTGACGACATTTCCCTCACCACTGCGCGCCTCGGAGCGGGCTACGGTGTAGAAGATGTCGTCGACGTCCCGATCCCACTTGTAGTCTATGAATGGATTGATGACCCGGTTCTGCGGATCCGGGGCAACCGGCCAACGGCGGAAAGCATCGAGCCCCTGCTCCCTGGCCTCCATGGGCGTGAGCAGCGCCTCGTCTCCTTTAAGACCGGTGTAGGGGTTGCGATAACTACTTCCTCCGGGAAGGTATTTGTCGTTCCCATCGGCGACTTTCTCCAGATTCTTATCGTACAGACCGCTGTCAAACCACAAGTGCTGTTGGCGGACACCGATGCGGTAGTCACCGCTCACCCGGGCGACGAAGCGCACAGACTTAACCGTCAGACCAGCGGAAGGAATATCCGGATCGAGGGCGTATTCCCCGGGATCCGACAACACCACGTCAGGCATCTGGAACTCGTAGACGACGCGGCCAACAGCACCGGCTACCTGCCAGCCGCCGTCCGCTGTCGGAGTTCCGCCGCTGCGGGTAATGCCGATGGTCGGATCGAAGTCGGCGTCTCCTTCGATGCTGGTAAGTCGAACCCGCTGTCCCTGAGACTCCCCAACAATGACGACATCCATGTCGTAGACGACGGCGGGGGTGCCTCTGGTGTCGGGAGAATCGTCCTCCACAGCCACCTCGATAAAGGACGGCTGCAACATGCTGTATGGGGTGTCGCCCCTAAAGAAGGAACCATCCTCATTGTAGGTGTCGGTCATATGCTGATTGAAGTAGGTAGCACCTACTTTGAGCACACTGCCCAAGTTGGTCTGCCAACGGCCCCCAAAGATGAGAACCGAGGAGCGCTCTGCGGTGCTCTGGAAGGTGGAGAACTTGGAAGTCGCCTGTTGGGTCGCCAAGCTTCCTCCCTGGCTGAGCAGGATGGTGAACTGGTTGTCCGACGAGGATCCATCGAGGCGGATTCCGAAGTAGCGCGGCTGGTTGAAAGTGAGGTCGGTGAACTTGCTGCGGATGTCCTCACCAAGGGTCACTCCGTAGTTCCATCCCCGGTAAGAATCGTTGAGGATGATGAGATTGCTGAACCATCCGAGGTATTGCGCAGTCCGCGTGGTCACGGTGCTGCGTCCTGGACGAGAGAGTTCCCACTCGAAGACATCGAAGCCGCGCAGGAGATAATTCCCCAGACGGTCGTAACGATTCCTTGAGTTGATGATCTGCGGATACGGCTCGTATTCCTTGCGGCCGTAGTTCAGATATCCCTCGGGTGAGCCCAGATTCATGAATTGTCGGTTCCATTGAAACGTCTGGGCGTGGGCATCTGCGCTGAGCAGACCGGCAACAATCAAGCCGATGAGCAGCGTAAGTTTCTTTTTTCTCATCTCTTCCATGACGCTTCCTCGCGTTGAAGAGCTCCCCCCCGCATGCACCGCTTTGGGAGGCCATGTGGCCTTCGTTTTCTTGATCTCCGGTCTGGGATCGCCTCGCCTATGGGCGGCGGTAGGTGAAACCCATTCTGTGCACCCCGCCGAGTCCGGAAAGCTCGATGGGGTATGAATACGCGTAATCGAACTGCAAACTCGCCCATCTGTATCCGAAACCCGCGTTCAATTCCTTGCCTTGCCAACCCGCCGAAACCGCGCTGGCCCCAAGCCTTGCCGTCAGACCCGGCGTGTAGTAACCGCGGGTTTCCAGACCCACGCGGATCTCAGATCGTCCCCGGCGGCGGTCGACATCTGCGAGCACCGTGTGGGGCCCGGACGTCGCTGTCATTGCCAACACCCAACCCCGGGAAACGTCACCCCCGGAGTGACCTTCCGCCGAAATGTTGCCGACAGTCAGGTTGCCCGCCACCGCAGCGAACCGCAGGTAGAGGTCGGGACGAACCCATCCGGCCTCGTAAATGGCACCGATGTCGACGTCCACCGCCCGCTGTGACAGGCTTCCCGCATCCCAACCGACCGACCTGACGTTAGCACCCAATGCGACCCGCGGATGCACCGGGCGACCGTAGCCGACGAGGTAAACCCTTTCCTCCCAACCCAGGCCGTTGAGGCTCGAAAGCCCAAGCTGCGCATTGCCCCCGGCCAACCTCCCTGATGCAGCCAGGGAACTGAGCGTGATCGCGTCATTCAGTCCCGGATAAAGGACAGTATGCACAACTCCCGCCTGATTTCGTAGCGACCGCGCGTTGCCAGCAGCGTTGAACCACACCGATTCAACCGCACCGACGGCGGCAGCAAACGCACTTCCCAATCCTGCGGACCGAGCTCCTCCGCCGACGACCTCGAAGGCCGCCTCAGAGGTATTCATTGTCGACAGCCACGCAGTGACGACCAGGGTCAGCCACCGCAAAGCGCGGCGATCAGTAGGCCACAACGAACGTACCCCGAACCCTACCCTTCCCGTCTCCTGCAGCCACGTCGACGTCGTACAGGTACAGACCCGGAGGCACAACGCCCCCCCCATCATCACGCCCGTCCCAGAAAAACTCGTAGCCGCGGGCAACGCCCGTCTGCACTAGCCGCCGGATGCGCTCCCCGTCCAGGCTGTACAGGGTAACGCGGATTTCGCCCTCGCGCTGAACATTGCCCACGGTAAACTGAAATCCCAACTCGTGATCCCTGTAGGGGGAGAACGGCTGGGGTGCGGCGGTGACGGAACTGATTAGCTTGGGCGGCGAACCAACACCTCTCAGGGTCCATCCTCCCAGGCCCTCGCGGCCGTTCTGCCAGTTGATGTAACCGTCCTGATCAGCTTGCTCCCGATTTCCCACTGACAGTTGGATCGGTGTCTGGTCCTGAACCACCAGGACACCGCCGTCAATCTCCAAGCGACTCGAGCCGACGAGGCGCTCTTCGTCGGGAATCTCGACCAACGTCTCGGTATCCGTCGTATTGGACGAAACCCTGATCTTGTCCAGATCGAGGGCACGACCGTCGACTCGGATGGCGGCCACGTCGACGGCGGCACCAAGCAGCCGCAACAGATCGACGCCGCGATCCGATGCTCTGATGTCGAGATCCACGGTGTAAACGATCGATTGTCGCGCTCCCTTGCGTGCGGTGTCTGGCTGTACCGCAGCAACAGCGTCTTGGGCAACCAATACGGGGTCGTAGTCGATCTCCAAGGTCTTTAGCGACGGAGTGCGGAAGGGATCCCGGGTCGACAGCGTGGCGAGATAGTCTACCGCGAAGATGGGCTCAGGCCCAGAAATCAGCTTCCCCTGCTCGATTTGTGGATCCACCTCCATCCAATCGGGAGCTCCCTCCTGGTCGTGCGGACCGCGGATCTGAACATCGATGGCCGTCCCCTCCGGGACCTCTTCCACCCAGCGCACACGCCCAACGTTCACCGGCATCCCCAGGTCCAGGCGATCTGTCACCTGACCTTCGTCTACGAATCCGGTAACGAAGATCTCGATTTCGCCGATAGCGACCCAATTGCTACGGTCCTGCCGCACGATAATGAGCCTGACGAAGCGACCTACCACCGGCTCATACTCTCCCCGAACATCGGCCTGCGACCAGGTGGAATCGCGGGTAGTGTCGATATTCGGACGAAAATTTGACCGCTGCTGTGCCAACTCAAGCCAGATGTCCGGGTTGTTCTCCGACGCCGCTTCCAGCACGTATCCGCGTATGAAGAATTCCGGCTGTGTCAGAGCGGACGCGCCGGCACGGATTCGCACGCGAGTGAGGGCTCGGTCGAGGCCAAGATCGACAACAAAGCGCCTGCCGAAAACATTGGGTGTGCCCGAGAGCCATTCTCCGGTCAGGATGTCGATGGAACCGTCAGTGAGAGGCTGGGGCTGACCGAATTCGTCATCAACGGGTCGACCCAGAGCGATATTCTTGTCGTCCTCGAGCAGACCGAGGACCAACACGGAATCCGGCTCGATGCGCAGATTCGACAAATCTGCGTCAATGAAGGCGCCGGCGCCCTCGAGCGTCACTACTCGTGTTTCAGCAGTACCTTTCACGGCAATCCAGATCGGAATCCAAAACAGGGCCGCAAGCCCGCGTCGTCGCACTCGCTAGAACAAAGTTTTTTGAGTCAAGTAGGTGACCACGGCAACGGCCAAGGCCTCTTCCAGCTCTTTGGAATTGAACACCATACGGATGCCGGCCTTCATCGGCTGCCCGGCCACCTCGCGTCCCGTTGCCAGGTCCTTAATCCGCACCCAGATCTCGACGGTTCTGGTCTTCTGCGAAAACTTGCGCTCCACCCGCTGGCTGCGGATCAGTGCCTCTCCGCTGATCTCCAACTGAGCGTCTTCAGATTCGGAGGAGACGAGGCGGAAGGGATTGCTCACGACTCGAGACGATTGCAGGTCTACCACTTGCTCCAAATCGGTGAAAATTCTGAGCTTTTCCTTCCGCAATTCGTGCAAGATGGATCGTGTGAGATCTTCGATCCGTGACGGCCGTGAGATTTCCATAAGACCCGATCCAGCCCGCGCCATCTCACTGACAGCGACAGACCGGCCGGCCTGGGACTCCAGGTCCACACCCCCAACAGCGGCATTGAGTTCAATTACAGCGGCCTTACTGGTCACGTGAAACTGACGGACGTAAACGTTTACGGGACTGGTGGGGGGATTGTCGATTGTGGTCCCTTTGAGAGCCTGATACTTGAGGTTGCCGCACCCGCCCGACCAAAGCGCGAGCAGAATCACCACCGCGAACCCACTCGAGCGGACCATTACTGCTGCCTTTCCACTTGCAGGGCTCACCGTCCACTCCCTGCCGTCGAGCTCACCTCTACTACGCTCTGTTCGACTTTGAAAGGGAACTTGAGATCGATAAATTCCACAGGGTTTCCGTAGCCGACCTCAAAACGATCAAAGGCGAGGATGAAGTTGTTGACTTCCAGAGTAAAATCAACGGCGTCTTCGGGCAGCCGTGGGAAAGTCAGAATTCCAACATACTTGCGGCCTTTGCGGATCGGCTTTTCGCGCAGGTACTGAGTCCTGTTGAGAATGTCAGCGCGGTCGTTCTGCCGGTAAAACTCGACATTGCCGGCGTCTGCGGACCACTTGAGGTAGCTGTAATCGTAGTAGTGTTCGGCGTCGACGTATTTGCCCACTCCCTGAGAACAGAAAAAGTAGCGCCCGTCGGCGAGGCGCAGAATCGCCTGCGTTGGGTCGAGCTCAACGCGCTCGCGCGTCCTATTGATGACGGTTACCTCGAGGGCTGTCCACAGGGGCGGTCTATACCCCAGATCGGGGTCTTTCCAGTCCCCCAGAGTGTAGGGGCTGACCTTGGGATCGAAACGCGAATCGAGCTGGTCGTCGTCGAGGTGACGGACGCGGATCTCGAGACCTTCCTCTTCCCAGACCACCGAACTGTCGGCAGGGTCATGGGCGTAGCTCGCTGAAGCGCCACGGATCTCGGGCTTCGCCTTCACCACGTACTTAAGCTGCGGCGGTGGCGTCAAACATCCGACACACATCCCGACAGCCACTGCCAGGATCAGCTTTATTGTAGTCCTCATGCCCATTTTCCGTACTTGCACCTCGAGATTGATAGAGACCCGATCAACTTAGAAGGGGGCAATGAGTTCTGCGAAGAGGGTTCCCCGCTTATAATCGCGACTCTTGAATCGGCTAAACTCCCGGCGAGTTCGCTGATAGCCGATGAAGAAGGAGCTGTCGAAGCCGAAGTACTCGGACTGGATCTTGAGCATCCCAAGATAGTCGGTCTGGTTGAAGGTGCCGGCCTTATCCTTTCGATCCCAGCGCTTGTAGTTGAACAGCGGCACTCCCTGTGCTCCGAGCATGAACCGCGTCTTGGGAGTCAGAGCGTACTCCCCGGATACGATAGGGATGAACTCCGTCCTCGAGATCCGGTTCTCGCGAGTGATGTCAAGTCCCTCAAAGGTCGTGCGGAACTGGTCCTCGATGGATCTCTCGAAAGACTTCGGATTCTCGTAGATTGACCGGTGTTTGAACTTGGAGGTCAGTGTGAAGGCGCCGCGGCTCCAAGAGTGACCGAGCTTGTTGATGACAATAAAACGCGAGCGAATGTCCTCTTCCTGCAGCAGGCCGGAGCCGTCGTCGAGCTCGATCTCAGCCTGGCTGTTGCGCAACCATAGGAAGGCGTTCTCTATGGTGATATTCCTCCAACCCTCACACTTCGAGTCCAGGTAGATGGTGGACACGAAGGAATCGCGCATCTGCAGCGGATCCGGAGTTGCCGGCCGAAAACGCTCGACACTGGCGATTTCCGGGGAACCGTCAGGCGTATTCAGCCACGGGATGATGTTGTCATCGTCCGGAGGAATCAGGAACAAATACGTGTGATCGGAGATGTCGTCCTCTACCCGTTTGAGATCGACATTGACCTGGAGGTCTCCGAAAAGAGAGCGGCTGTCGTTGTACTCATAGCGCATGTAAATGGACTTGGAAGCGCCGCCGCCAACCAGCTCTTCGCTGTCGTAGGTGCCAAGGGTGATGGCGTCGCCGAAACCACCGAGTTGCGCAAAGCGAAGGAAGAGGTGACGGCCCGTTTGATCGCGCCGGTAGGGGTAGTCCGGCAGGTCATCATTCTCCCGGAAATCGGGGATCGTGTTGTTATTGAAGTCGATCCCATAGACGAACTCCGGCGGGTCCGCATCGAACATGAGGAACGGCTCTTCCCAGTCGACGATGAAGTTCTCGTTGCGATCCGGATCGGCGATGTTGTCGAAGTCGGAATCGAAGCCGGGATACACGCCCGCGTTCGGCCACCCGGGAAAGGCCTCTCCGGCAGCGAAGTTTTCCTCGGAAAGCGCATCGGGATGCTGGTCGTCGTCGTCGTTGTCCGTCATCAAGGCGAATTCCTGGGTCTTTGACACGACTCGGGCACCAGGGCGATCCTGGCGATCAGCGTGGAAAGCCATGCCACCACGTTGACTGTCATAGCCACCCGCATAGTCCGGTTCCATGCGGTAGACTTCACCCCCGAGTTCAGCACCAAACGACAGATCCTTGAAGCCTTGGAACCAGTAGGCCCAGGCCCGCTGGGTGCTGCGCCTGCCTTCGTTGTTGCCCACCGGGAACATGTAGTTCTGCAGGTTGTGGGAGACTTCCCCGCTGAGGGTTAGCCCGATCAGATTCGCATGCCAGTCCACCGACGCCATGCTCTGTCCGGTGGGCATGCCGTAGTCGAAAGAGACGATGCGGCGGTTGGCGCCGCTACCGAGCTGCCCGGATGAACGCACTACCGTGTAATAGGGCTCTTCCTCTTGACCGACATTCCACTTGAATGGCCGACGGGTCTGTCCTTCCGACGCAACAAAGGAGACCGGCCACTCGGCCTCGGTGAGTTTTGCGTTCCCATTGTTGTCGGTACCAGGAAAATCGTAAGTCTGGCGGACCCCGATGCGGTAATCATCGGCGACATCTGCCTGGAAACGGGTGGAGGTCACCGTCATGTCCTGAGGAAGGTTGAAGGTATAGATCACCGCATCCCGACCCTGAGCCTCCCGTCCACCCCCAGCCAGTAATGCACCGCCCACAGGTAACCCTGGTTCCAGCATGGCGTCGTAGTCCACATCGCCCTCGATGCTGGTCAAGCGCACACGCTCTTCGTCACGAATACCCTCGATGATGACGTCCATATCATACACCCGGGCATTGTGCCGGGTTTCGCCCGGCGAGTCATCGGCGACAAAAATCCGGACAATCCGCGGCTGCACCATGGAGTAGGGCAGGTCACCACGCCAAGCACTGGACCGGGATGATGAGGGGAACGCCATGAACTGGTTGACTAAAGTGGTGCCAAAGTGAGCGTAGTCACCGATGTTGCGCTTCCAATGTCCGCCATACATGAGCACGGGAGAATTTTCGAAGGTGTCTCCCGCCGTGCTAGACCATCCTGAGAACAGACCCCGCTTACGCGATCCGCCGCGACTGAACAGTAAGGTCGCCTGATCGACGCCGCGCCAGTCAAGGTCGACGCGTGCGGTCGACTGGTTGTTCAGATCCAGAGTGAGCGGCGTGAACAGAGTGCGGACGTCGATTCCCGTTGTTGTCGTCCAGTGCAGATTCTTGTAGGTGTAATGGCCGATGAGCAGGAACCCGGTGAGACCGCCGGCGACGTCAAAGCCGTAATTGCTCTGGCGATGGTCAATGTAGGAGAAGCCACCTCCGAGACCACTCGCCGTTTCCAGTCCTCGCCGAGACGCTGGCGTTCCACCAAAGAAACCGTTGGAGGTAGCGCTGGCGGTGATCTGGTTGTTGCCCGTACGCGCCTCCTCCCAGTTGAAAATCCGTAGAAAGTTGGAGCCCATGTAACTCCCCATGCGGTCCCAACGACCCCGGCGGGTGAACGTCGCGCGCCCGGGAGGCCGAGTCCACGGAATCAACTCACGCTGATAGAGGATGTAATCCTCATCGGCGTAGTTGAGATAGGGGATGTTGTCAGAATCGTTGAGGAACAGGTGAGTGCGGCCTCGCTGGTGGCGGTCTCTTGGACCGCGCACAAACGCAGGCCGATGCTTCCACTCCGGTTCCTGTAGGGTGCCCGGTTCATCCCGGTAGTGCGATAGCGGCCCCACAGACTCGGGGTGTCGTTGAGCATCGGAGACAGCGACACCCCCCAAAAAGACGCTGGCCGCCAGCAGAGCAATTGTGGGCGTTCGGGACAAACTGCGGCGAGAGTACGACATCCTGGACCCCCGTGGCCCCTCTTGGGCTAAGAGGTGGGCTGCGGACCCTTGCGCACCGCCCCCAAGGCGGGGGGATGAGGTCCTGTGAAGTACTTCAGTGCTACTGGCCAACTGCGGTTGGCGATAGCAGAAGCGGGGGCGGGCGCAAAGCCCGCCCCCGCTAAACCGAGATGGCAACTGCAACGCGCTTCAGGCGTGATTACTGATTGAACGTGGCCTTCACGCGACCCCAGGAATCCTGCGTCACGGCGGTACCCGCGCCCGGACCAGCCGGAGCGTCGGACATCAGCCAAGTGGAGAAGCTCGCGGGGTTGTCAGCCCAGCCATAGCACTGGATCTGACCGCCATAGCCGTCGTCGCCGTCAGGATCGGGCACGAGCCATTCGAAGCCAATTTCCGTGCCCACGGTCGGAGTGGCGGGCAGGTTGAAGCGCTGGAAGGTCTCCCAGGGCATCGCACCCTCAATGACGTAGTCGGCCTCGCCGCCGAACTCGTCCTCAACAAAACTGTACCCATACTCGAAACCCTCGATGACGTCGGGGTCATTGGTGGTTTCGCGAACGTTTTGAATCGTCCGCTCCCAAGTGACCGAGATCGCACTAGAGCTCTGGGGGGCACCCATGAAGTTGACGATGTTCAGGGCCGTGTACGGGCCGTCGCAGCAGGTCGTGACCTCTTCCTTCGTGTTTTGAAGGTCGATGTAGAGCGAAAAGCTGTCGCGCTCCCACCAGGCACGAGCTTCACCACCACCCTCGACGTCGTGGACGTTGTCCGTAACTTCGCCCAAGTAATACATGGCGTCGCCATCCCAAGCATGGAAGATCTGCGTGGACACATCGGCGTCCGTGCGGGCAACGGAGGCATCCTCGCCTTCGCTCTGGTTCAATTGGTTGACGCTACGGACTGTCGACTGATTTTCAATGTCGAGCCAGCCGAGTTCAGCACCGTCGCTGAGAATGACGGAGACAGAACATTCGAGTTGAAGGGCTCCAGCCCACTCGTCGGCGCCGCGCATGCCGTCCAACGTGGGCGGCTGAGAAATCCTCGGCACTTCAAAAACTTCATTCACGTACTGCGCTTGAGCGGTGACGGCGAAAGCCAAGACCGCGACCAGCGCGATGACTGACATCTTCCTCATGGCGAAGAAGCCTCCTGAGTGTGGAGTGGTGATGGGCTCGGATATGGGAAGACAGGAAACTCGACCTGTCATCGCTCGGCCTTGGTCCTTTCTGACCAACTGTAGTGAACCCAGTCCTGGATCCTTGAACTGGCCTTCTCGCGCCGAAAGTTCCTCGTATCCGACTGTTTTACTTGCACTTGCGTAATTACCAATCAGTCCCACGACAATGCCGTAGGCGCATTGGCACAGCGGATACATGCTACTTCCGATTTCTGGGATTGTCAAGCGAATTGTCAAAGGCGGTCTGGAGGGCGTGGAAGACTCACCCCGTCTGAAGCCTAGGTCGAAATGTTGTGAGGCGCGGTGCGTCGGCCTACTTTTTCCGCAAGTCAATGTCCTCTCTCTCTGCAGTGCCTTTGACCCCCATCCCTCACATCGCGGTGGCTGTCCTCATCGCCTTGGCGATCCCGCATGGCGCAGAACCGGTGGCGAAACAGGTGGCCCTTGCCGTCACCGATCTCACGGATCCGACCGTCCTGCCCGGGCATTTGCGGCGGCTACACCCCATCCTGCTGGACAACGTGCACCAAGAAATGCGGGATCTACTGAGAGACCTGGACCGCGTCGAGACACTGAATTGGAGGGCGCGATTTGACGGCAACCGCAGCTATGTGTTTGAGGGCCGAGAAGAGGTGGACTACGTGGTTCATACTATGGTCCACAGGCTCTACAAGATTTACCGGAATCGAGTGGTCTATGCCCACAATGTCAGCCACGGCCAATTCGCCTCCGGCTCCACCTTAGCTGCGAACGAGAGCCAATCCGCCTATGAGGTGCTGTCGTTGCCGGCCGTGATCGCACGCATCGAAGTCCGCCTCATCGACCGGGCGCGGAACAAGGCACTCTGGTCTGGCATGCGCGACACCACCGTTCACCTGAACTACGATCTCAACATCTTCATCTACAACCCCGAGAAGTACCCGGGGTGGACACCCGAGCATCTCGTACGCTCTCACATGGCGAGCTTTCTTCGTCTGCAGGACACCAACTCTTCGGTCGGCGCCATGCTACGCGTGGCCGATCGCTGGTTCCTTTCAGACCCCGCGGAGGATGTCGAGACTTCCCGATCTATGCTTTCGGGATTAGTCGGTTCATTTTATAATGACTTGGATGGTAATCTGCCTCTCGAAGCCAGAATCGATTCACTGGCTGTGCAGGGGGAAGAGACCAGGGCTCTGTTGAGCATCGGTGCGGCTCATGGCTTGGCACCGAAACATCGTCTGGACGTGCGGCGATCCCACACGGATGAGAAGGTGGGTCAGCTGGAGGTGATCCGGGTGGACTCCGTCAGCGCTGTCGCCCGTCTGAGAAAACTCGAGAAGAAGATCCGCAAGCGTGGGGAAGGACTCCTTCTCAGCGATCGGGTCATCTCTCGCAGGCGAACGTCTAATAGGAGTCGTACCCCATGAGTCCATCCACCCGCTTCGCGTCACCGTCCCAGGAACTGGACCTGGATGCTCTACTCCGGGGACTGCGGCGGACTTTCTGGCTCGCATTCGGTTTCGGCATCGTGGTACACCTGGGTTTCGTCGGGATCAACCCCTTCGATGAAGTGGCAGAGAAGGCGCCCAGGCCGCTGATGACAAAGTTCATCAAGCGCGAGCCGCGTATGACGAAGCCGCTGGAGTTGCGCAAAATTCCAAAGCCGAAGCGTCAGCTTATGCGACGTCAAGTCCGCTTCGCCGCCGCGCGAATGGATCAGGTGCAGGCCACCTCCACCTTCAATACCGGCTCAGTGATCAGCTCCATCGGTTCTCCCGGCGTCAACCTCTCCCGATCCGTCGATTTCGGTTCCATCGATCTGGAACCAACCCTTGCCTCCGACGCAATCACCACGACACGCCAGGCAGACGACCGGGTCGACATGGCGCTGGAAATGCTCGATGTAAACAGCATGGACACCGGGCGTTATCGGGCCATGCTGGTGCAGGATCCGATGGACAAGCAGTCCATTAAGGGTTTCATCAACTTCGCCCAGGTCGTGTCTGGCACGGCGTTGGCTCGTGGCTCCGTCGGTCACGGCGCTTTCGGTGGGGCCGCACGCAGTATCGACATCCTAGTGGATGCCCTCAACGAATTCACTGGAATCAAGGCCTCCTTCATCGGTCAAATCACCTACGATGACTCTCGGCTGATGGAGATTCCCTTCCTGATCCCTCAGGGATCGCCGAACGAAAGCGAGATGGAGAACCTGGCCCGCTACCTGCAGGCGGGCGGCTTCGTCTACGGCGGCGTGTGGACGGAAGCACTGGTCAAGTACGGAGGGATGGTGCAGGGACAGGACTTCTGGAGCGAACGGCTGCCCGAAGATCACCCTGTGTTCACGTCCTTCTTCGACCTGCGCGGTGGTGTGCCCGCCGGCTACAGCCCGTCCATGGGCAGCGGCAAGTCAGGCGTCGTGTCATGGAACTACGTGACCGGACACTTCGTCAAAGGCCGCCTTTCTGGGATCAGTTTCCCCACTGGTGGAACGGGCTTGTTGAACCACGATCGCGGCGGCGATGCCACCCGGCAGATCCAGATGGCGATCAATGTGATCATCTACGCCCTCACTCAGGAGGGCTCGATGACCCAACGACTCATGCAGATGGTACAATGATCGTTTGATTCCCGGCGAATTTGGCAATCGGCAGACGCCGATCACGCGCCTGGAGAGCATGTCCACCGACGGCTGGTCGGCGGCGCTCTATATACCGACCTCGTGAACGCCTTCCAACTGTACCTCTTGGGTGTCGTCGCGCTGATTGGGTGCGCCGAGCATCGGGCCGAGGAACATGTCGCCCGTTTGGGAGACACAGATCGGCGAGTACGCTTGGACGCCAGTTACGAGCTGGTGCAGCTCGGCAGTTCGTCCGTGGAACCGATCCTGCGGGCCGCCCAGAACGGCAGCGATCGCCTGCAATATGTCTCGGTGCAGATTCTCGGCCGCATCGGCGACGCCCGGGCGATTCCCTTTCTCCGGGATCGGGCCTCGGCCAGCAACATCCACATTCGCCGAGAGGCGGTCATCGCCCTGGGCATGATGGGCGAGCCGGGGCTGCTGGCTCCCCTTGCGGGAATACTTATCGCGGATGGTGACCGCGGCGTTCGCAGCGCCGCGGCGCGCGGCATATCCAATTTTCTCGATACCACCGCGGTTCCCTCCCTCATCAGTGCGCTCAGGGACAGAGAACCCGAAGTTCGCCGGGAGGCCTTATCTTCCCTCAATCGTTTATGGACAGTGGCGGCAGAAATCGCCGTCATCGCGGCTCTCCGGGAGGACGAGGATGAAACGGTGCGATACATCGCGGCCCAAGCTTTGGGACATCATCAGGCAACCTTGGCCCTGGAGGCTCTGAAGACGGCGACTTTAGAGGACTCGAGCACGTGGGTGCGAGTGGAGGCTGTGCGCGCTCTGGGGAACATCGGCGACCCACGGGTCACGCCAGAGCTCGAACGGGTGTTGCGCAGCTACGACGGGCAGGAGCAGGAGGCGGCAGTGGAAGCGCTGCAACAGCTAACCGGTGTCGATTACGTAGTCATACCCTGAAACGCCCAATTCCCAAGAAGCTACGTATAAGATTGGGGTGACGAGCCTCCGTCTTTTCGCATCGTTGGGATCGGCAGTGGAAATGTCCCGTACTGGTTTTGCTGGGGGTGCAAAGCCGCTCCCTCAGCGACATACGCTCCCTTCGAGCGTTAACTTCCAGAGTCACATGCTCGAGGGGTCTCGCGTAGACCGTGGGGATGTAGGGGTGAAAGGGCAGAAGGCCCCCCGAAAAGAACGCGATAAGTAACCGAGGTGTTTGTACTGGCCGGCCCTTTTCACACCTTGCTGACGTTCGTGAAAATTCCAAGCCACAGATGATCTTCCTTTACGACTGAGAGGACGCCTCGTTTGTGAGGGATCCCTTGGTCCACCGACGCCGAATGGAAGAGGGCATCCCGCGGCGACGGTACCGACGACTTTCCATGGAGAGTCCGCTTCCAGCCCGGCCTGGCCTGGCCAACCTCTGTGGAGATCCCGATGGCTATCGACAGATCGCGCCCATCGGTCAGTTTCGCAAGAGGGCCGGTCCCCTCGGACTGTCGATGTGATGCGCAATGTGTGAAAGTGGGTGCAATGTCGCTACGATCCTCGCTACTTACGAAAACGGCCCCAGCCCAACCCGAAGGGCCCAGCCAACGGTCGCTACGTAGTGTTGCGCGGTGGATCACGGGTGAACTCACCCGAATATGCGTGTGACTGTGTGAGAGATCGTCTCGAATCGCCAGCCTGGAGCCTGTGTATGTCAGCTTCTGCTGTTGCCAGGACGGAGAATAGATGACCCCTGTCGTTCGCTACGCCATCGCCTCACTGACGTTTCTGGCCCCCTCTTCTGGCGCTCCAGAGATCACTTTCACCGATCAGACCGACTCGGCGGGCGTCGTCTTCCGCCATATGTCCGGTGGCCCTGAAAAGCACTTCATCGTCGAATCCCATGGCAGCGGCGCCGGCTTCTTCGATGCCGACAACGACGGCGATCTCGATCTCTACGCCGTCAACGGATCGACCTTCGAGCATTGGAAAACCGGGACGGGGCCGTTTAACGCCCTGTTCCACAACCTCGGCGACGGCACCTTCGCCGATGTGAGTCATTCCTCTGGCGCCGACGACCGCGGCTGGGGAGCGGGTTGTGCCGTGGCCGACATCGACGGCAACGGCTGGCGAGACCTCTTCATCACAAACTATGGTCCCAATGTGCTGCTTAGGAATTTTTCCGGTGTGTTCACCGACGTGGGTGGATCTTCACCTGTGGTGGGAGACGACTTCAGCACCGGAGCTGTGTTCTTCGACTACGACCGGGACGGCGACGTCGACCTCTACGTCACCAACTACGTCGTCTTTGATGGCGAGCGTGCCCGCCAGGGCATCGGCAAGGAGGGTCTATGCATGTTTCTTGGAGGTATCCGCGTTTACTGCGGACCCAAGGGCTTGGTGGGAGCACGGGATGTCCTGCTGCGCAATGACGGCGCCGGCGGCTTCGAAGACGTAACCGACGCAGCAGGCGTGTCTTCTGCCAATCGCTATTACGGACTTGGAGCCGTGCCGCTTGATGTGGAGGGTGATGGCGATCTCGATCTCTTCGTCGCCAACGACGAGACCCCCAACGTGTTGTTCCGCAACAACGACGATGGCACTTTCCTCGACATCGCTTTCGTTGCCGGTGTTGCCTACAATGGCGACGGCGACGAGGAGGCGGGAATGGGGGTCGATGTGGGAGACGCGGACGGCGATGGAGACGACGATCTCTACGTGACCAACTTCTTTCGCGAAACCAACACCTTGTATCGCAACGACAGCCGGTTGGACGGGCATGATGTGATGTTTTCCGACCTTACGAGCCGCTCCGGGCTTGGGGCGGCGACTCTGAACCTGTTGGGCTGGGGAACACGTTTCAGCGATTTCGACGGCGACGGCGATCTCGATCTCTTCGTCGCTAACGGTCACGTCTACCCCCAGGTTGACGACGTCGCCACGGGCAGCTCATACCGGCAACGGAATCAGGTTTTCCGCAACGCCGGCGCCGGCCACTACACGGACGTGTCGGCTTCGGCAGGCGCGGGACTGCTTGTGAGCCGGGTTAGCCGAGGCGCCGCCTTCGGCGACTATGATGGCGATGCAGACACCGACATCTTCATCAACAATCTCGACGATGCTCCCACTCTGCTACGCAATGACACCGCCACCGGACACCACTGGCTTCTCGTGCAGCTTCATGGACCCCCGGGAGGGGACGGTCTGGGAGCCCGTATCGGAGTGGAAGGGGCTGACTTGGTGTCCTGGCGCACAGTGAACGGTTCCGCCAGCTATCTGTCGCACAACGACACGCGGACTCTGTTCGGATTGGGAGAGCGGAGAAAGGTGGACCTCGTAGAGGTCCGCTGGTTAGACGGCACACGACAAACGATCCGCGATGTCGGTGTGGATTCTCTGCTGGTGGTTCGCCGCGACGGATACCGTCTCCTTCCGTTGCGTTCTGACCCTGACGCGTGGGACTAAGGACACAGACGGCGGCTGGCGCACTCGGCGTGTTGTTAGCGGCCGTTTCGGAGCTCCCCGTCCCGGCTGCTGCGCCCGGACAGGATATCCCGCGTGTCTTGGAGCCCGCCGGCGGCGTCGAGCTCAGCCTGCCACGCCGGGCTCTGACGAGCCTGTACGGGATCAAATCCCTCAAGACATTGCGCTATGCGGTATTGTCGGAGAATGAGATCGCGGATCTGACGCCGCTGGCCACCTGTTCCCAGCTGCGATTCCTCGACGTCAGCAAGAATCGAGTGCAGAGCCTCCTGCCGTTGTCATCGCTGACTCAGCTGGAAACGCTGCGCCTTGAGAACAACCGAATCGAGGACGTCGCAGCACTGGCAGGTCTGAATTTTCTACGCGAGCTCGATCTCGAGCACAACAGAGTCCAGTCGCTGGCGACCTTGAGAAGGCTGCCCAACGTGAAAATCCTGGATGTTGCGGAAAATCAACTGACGGAAATCGTTGCGCTGTCCGCCTGGCGCGATCTTGCTGTCCTCGATCTGCGGGGAAACCTCATCGACAATCTGTCGCCGCTACTGGATCTAGATTCTCTGCGCGTCTTGGATGTCCGTGGGAATCCGCTGTCGCCGCTCACCGTGCGTGAACACATCCCAGAGCTGGAGAGCCGCGGCGTTCTCGTCCACTTTTCAACCGGCGGAGGCACGGGCCCGTTCGCTGATCATCGGCTTGCTCTCGCCGTGGAACGCAGCCAGAGAATGCAGCAGCTGGCCAACGCCACAGACCTGACCGTGCTGGCGGCGCGCGATGCGGAAGTCATCGATCTCGAGGGTCTACAGAGGCTGACCATGTTAGAGTTTGTCGATCTAGGCGGAAACCGGCTCACTGCCGCCCCGCAGCTGGCGTCTCTGGACCGGCTCGTGTCCCTGGAACTCGACAGGAACCGCATCGTCGAGTTCCCGCAGCTCCACAGTCCCACGCTACAACGAGTCGACCTGAGCGGCAATCGAATCTCTGATCTCACACCTCTCGCCGCTATCAACGGCCTACTGAGCCTTGAGCTGCGCGACAACCGCGTCGTCGACCTCGGCCCGCTTTCGCAGCTCCCCTTGCGCTTTCTCGGGGCGGCAGACAATCAACTGGTGGAGTTAACTCCCCTCCAGGGAATGACCAGCCTGCAGGAGGCACACCTAGATGGCAACCGCGTGCGCGACCTTCACCCCCTGCTTGATCTCCCGTCGTTGCACTTCGTCTCCCTTCGCGAGAACCCGCTTTCTCATAGAGCACGCGAGGAGCAGATCTCGCATCTGCGCTTACGGGGCGTAACGGTGCGCTACTGAGTAACGGCCTGAGAGTCAAGAGCCGTCAGGGCGCGGCGAATCAAGGCGGAGCCGGGCTGCAGGCGCAGCGCGCGTTCGTAAGCATTGCGTGCACGCTCGTGGCGGCCGAATTCACGATGCAAAGTCCCCAACTCGAGAAGGGGTTGCACCTCGCCCCGAGAACGGGCAACGGCGCGTCGCTGGGACTGTAGCCGCCCGTCGTATTCTTTGAGCCTCCGAAACACCTGCATCAGCTTCTGCCCCTCGCCCTGTCGATTGCCGCGCATCAGCAATCGCGCCAAGCTGTAAACCGGCCCTGGCACATCCGGATCCGATTGCACAGCGGCGCGATACAATTGTTCAGCGGCGGCCAGATCGTGTTGCGCCTGCATGATCATGCCGAGCTGATGCTGTGCCTCCGCGTGATCGGAATCGATCTGCAAAGCACGCTGAAAGTAGCTGCGCGCTGGTCCTTCCCTGCCCTGCTGTTGAGCGATTTTTCCGAGATCGTAGAACAGGCCGGCGTCCTCGGCCCCGGAGTCCACTGCCTGCTGATAGATCTCTGCCGCGGCGGTGAAGTCGGCTATATCCATCAGAGACTGGCCCAGGCCGATGAGGAGCGGTGTCTCCCGAGGAGCCAGTTGCAGGGCACGTCGATAGACCTGCACGGCGAGGCCTGGCTGCAGCATCCGGCGATAGCAGTAACCAAGGTTGGCCAACGCCTCGAGGAAATCCGGCTTCAGCTGTACTGCCTGCCGGTATTGGCCGGCGGCGGCCTCGTAGAGACCCGCCTGCTGGTAGAGGTAACCGAAGTTGTAATAGGTGGGGGCGAAGCGCGGCCGTAGATCGACCGCTGCCTGGTAATGTGTCTGGGCGCTGGTGAATTTCCCGGCCCGATCGAGAACGATAGCCAGCGCGACTTGAACCTCGAAGACGTTGGGATCGAGATCGTGAGCCTTCTGCAAAGCTCTGTGTGCCTCTCTGTCTTCGGCCAACGCGGTAAGGGCGCTGCCCAAGCGCCCCCAGCCTTGGGCGCGGTTCGGGAGCAGCGCGACAGCTCTTTCGTAAGTCTCCCTCGCGCGGGACAACTCGCCGGCGATGCGGAGAGAATCCCCTTTGGCGATGGCGGTAGCGTACTGTCGCTGGGAATTCTCGCAGGCGGCCAGCATTACTGTAATGCCGACGGCGAGCACGCAGCCCCGAAGTGATCGAAAGGCCTGGTTTCTCAATAACGACGACGCCAACCGATCTTTCCTGAGCAACAGAGTTTCGTAGATTGCCGTGATGGCAGGGATGAGAGACCGACACTGCCGAGGGTGGAGGATCGTCGCCTTGTCTTTGGCTGTGCTGGCGTTTGGGTGCGAATCGGCACCAGAAGCTACCGGGGGCTCCAAGGAGGGTCAATCAGAGCCTGGCCCCTCGTCACAGTTCCTCTGGCAGACAGCGCAGACTCATCAGCACTCTGGCCGCCGGGCGGAGGCAATCCAGGCTCTGCAACAGCTTCTTCAGCTGGACGAGAACGACGCCCGCGCCCGCATGCAGCTGGCCCGGATGTACAAAGAAGGCGGCGACGATGATCTAGCGCTGAGCACGCTCGGCCCCCTATTGCAGCAACAGCCTCACCAAGCAGAGGCCCGCCTGCTCAAGGCGGACCTCCTCATGACCCGCGCTCCCCCAGATCCCGCCGGCGCCCTCGCCGAGTACGTAGCTCTGCTGCAAGCCGATCCCTCCAATCGACGTGCACGGTCGGGTGCCGCCGCCTCACGCCTTCGCCTCGGTGATTTCACGGCGGCGGCAGCGGAAATGGCGGACCTCCTGCGCGAAGATCCGTCCGACCCTCACATCGCCTTTCTCCTCGGGACCGCCTATCACTGGTTGCGAGACTACGGCAAGGCGATCACTGCCTACCGAGCCGCCATCGACGTGCTGCCCATCACCTCGTCCCTACGTCCCGTGCGACAGTGGAATCTACGTCTGGCTCATATAGCAGCTCACGACCACTATCCAGGCAACCTGCCGGCATCGCAACAGATCCACCCCGCACCACAAGATGCGCAATCGCCAGTGAAATTCGCAGATGTCGCGGCGCAGGCGGGCGTGGACAAGCACGATCGCGGACGCGGCAGTGCCTGGGGAGACTTCGACGGGGACGGGGACCTCGACCTGTTCAGTGTGGGGATACAAGTCGTTTCCTCCCTGTATCTCAATCAAGGTCGCAGCAGGGATGGTCAGGTGCACTTCACCGATGTTGCCCAGCAGTCCGGAATTGCTGATCCGCGGGGCGGTTGGAGCTCTACCACCACAGACTTCGACAACGATGGCGACTTGGATCTGTACGTGACCCGGGACGCTTGGGAAGGAGGCGTTGCCAACTCCCTGTTCGTCAACGGGGGATCTGGTCGTTTCGAAGATGAGGCCCTCCGGCTCGGCGTCGAAGATCCGGACGCATCTTTCACCGCCGCGTGGGCAGACTATGACGGAGACGGTCTCGTCGATCTTTACGTCGCCGACGGGATTACCGGAGATGGTGCGCCCAACAAGCTTTTCCGCAACACGGGATCCGGTTTCGAGGATCAGGCCGCCTCGGCGGGTGTCGATCACCGTGGCAAGTCTCTCGGTGTCACTTTCGGGGATGTGGACCGGGACGGGGATGTGGATCTTTACGTCGCTGATGTTGGCGGCCCAAACACACTGTACCGCAACGAAGGCGCTACCCGAGTTGGAGAATTGGTTCGCTTTCGCGATGTAACCGACGAAGCTGGTGTGGCGGCACCAGAGGATGGCGGCTACGTAGCCTTCTTCTTCGACAGCGACCAAGACGGGTGGCCAGACCTGTTCGCGTCGGCCATGTGCTACTACGAGCATTTCATCGAGTCCCAGGTGACTGGGCAGGCGGCGGGGCCAAGCCGCCCCCACCTATACCGAAATCGTGGGGACGGTACCTTCCAGGATGTGGCCGTGCGCGCTGGGATCTCCCGATCCTTCGGTTCCATGGGCGCCGGACACGGCGATATCGACTACGACGGACTTGTCGACATATACCTGTCGAACGGGGGGCCCATCATGCCGAGGTTCGAGCCCAACACCCTGTACCACAACCTCGGCGAACGTTTCGCTGACATCACCGAGAGTGCAGGGGTGGGCAATCCGGGAAAGGGGCACGGCGCCACCTTCGCAGACTACGATGAAGACGGCGACTTAGATCTCTACGCGGGCGTGGGCGGTCACTACCCGGGAGATCTGTGGGCAAACAGTTTGTATCGAAACGACGGACACAATCGCCAATGGCTCGGAGTTAGGCTGTGGGGAGCGGCGTCAAATCGCAGCGCCATCGGCGCTCGAGTGCGCATCCGAGTTGAAGACCGGTGGAGCCATGCAGAAGTTGCCAGTGGTGGCGGATTTGGTAGCACCAACAGTCTGGTTCTGGAGTTCGGCCTAGGCAACGCCGATCGCGTCGATGAGGTCGAAGTCCAATGGCCGGCAGGTAGCGTCTCGCGTCGACGCAACCTCAAAGGAGGAAAGGTGTATGAGATCTCGGAAGAGGTAGAGAACGACGCGAGATGAAGATCGTGGGTGCCGTGCGGTCGCTGCATGTTGGCAGAGCGGCAAGGAGAAGTTCCATCCCGAAATCTGCGACAGATTCGTCTCGCAGCTTCACGCACTCGCAACGAATTAGGAATCCATGATGGGCCGTGCGATGATCCTAGCCGCGACAGTGACGTCGCTGAACACCTGCTCACCAGTTCCCGTGCAGCAGATGAATCCCGAAGAGAAACTTTCCCGCGAGCGCTACCAGGCGAGGATTCTCTTAGATCCCCATGACCCGCAGAACCTGAGCGGCTTTCTGCGTCTGTCGCGGGTATCTTCGGAGTCCACGACCTTAGCCGCGTCTTTGGTACGCATCGGGAACCCCCAGGACCTTGATGCGATCATCGACGCAATGAACGAGTTCACCCCGATCAAGACCAGCTTCGCCCCCTCCATCACCTACTCCGACCCAAGGCTCTACGACCTGCCTGTCATCATCCCGCAGACGCCGCCTACCGAGGTGGAACTCGCGCAGATCACCCGCTACCTGATGGCGGGAGGGTTCATCATAGACCTCGACGTCGGCTTCGACGTCTACCGCGAGGGACTACAGAAATACGGGAGATTGGTGTGGGGTAGCGACGCCTGGACGGAACGAATAGAGAAGGACCACCCCCTGTTCCGCTCGTTCTTTGTTATCAAGGGCGGCGTCCCCCACTCCGATCCCGGTTCGGCGGTACGCGTCGGTCGTCAGCGCCTTAAGGGACTCTATATCCGCGACCGTCTGGTAGGCGTGGAGTTCGGTCTTGGACGACGCAACGTTTCCGGCAACGATCCCACCGGATCTTTTCGCGAGGAGCAGATGGAAGAGAGCGGCACCGGGGTGAGTGACGCATTTGCCAGTGAGTTGGGGCGGATGCGCGACCTGCGACGACAGCAGATGGCGGTGAATGTCATCGTCTACGCTCTTACCCGCGACTGGTCCATTGCCCGACGCTCCGAACCGTCTCTCGGCGACAGTAGCACCATCGGCGACCAGTGAAGGACGGCTTATAATGAGCGGTCGTGGCTTGGCCCCTGCTCAACGCTCCTGTGCTGCCGTTCTTTCTCCGATCCAACGAGCCATCCGAACTCTCGCCACAGTCTGTCTCCTGGTTCTGTCATCTTGTCGGGGGGGGGTGTCCACGGGCATCCTCTACCTCGAAGACGAGGAATACGAACGCGCCCGCGACTCGTTGGAAGCAGCACTGGAGAAAAAGCCGGACAGTTCTGCTCTGCTGTTCCACCTGGGGCGGGCCTATGCCGGGACCCGCCAGTACGCTCAGATGGCTCAGGCCTTCGATCGCTGCAACGAAATCAGCCACGAGCACTACGACGCCATCCGCAGGCTGAGGCATCGCCACTGGTCCAGCCAGCATCAAACGGGCGTCTGGTTTCTCAAGTCTTCCGAGCCGGACACCGCCGCCGCCCTCGCGGCCTTTCGCAACGCTACCTACATACGGCCCGAAGCCCACGAGTCGATGCACAACCTAGGCTTTCTCTACTTTCAATCAGACTCCTTGGACGCAGCACTCAATGTCTACGCCCGCCTCACCGACGATGATCCCAGCGATCGAGAAGCTTGGTTGAACCGCGGAGCCGTTCACATGCTACGCCAGGAGTACCATTCCGCGGCCGAGGCCTACTCGAGACTGTTGGAATACGACCCATACGATGTAGGAGCTCTGCAGAACGCGGCTGCGGCCTTCGAAAAAATCGGACTCTACGCTGACGGCGTGGAGATGTACCGCACGATTCTTCTACTACATCCCGACAACTCGCACGCCTACTTCAACCTCGGACACCTGTACTTGCGCATGGGGGACTTCGCCCGGGCCACGGAGGCGTTGCAGCAAGCTTCCAACCTTGATCCCGAGGATACCGAAACGCGATACGATCTTGCCTTTCTGCACATCCTCTCGGGCCGCGACGAGAGCGCTCTACCCCTGCTGGAAATTCTTAGCGTATACCTGCCGGACGATCAGGCCCTGTGGGAACAGCTATCGCGAATCTACGGAGATAGAGGGCTGTCGCAGCGGAGCCACCGGGCACGACTGCGGGCCGAGGCGATTGCCACCCGAGGGGCTGCGATCTTGTTGACACCTGAGCCCTGACCGAGACGACAGGGCAGGCGTCGCAGGATGGGCAGATGAGACATGGAGACGCAAAGACCATTTGCCAGGACTGGGGCTTCTTGCAGACGCCAAGTGTAACCTCCCGAGAGCTCCTCGTTGGGGGGAGACTCGTTGCGTCTCTCTTGAGATCATAGCTTTCGGCAATATGGACATTCAGTGCATCGGGAACCTTACGGCGGATCTCTTTCTCACCGATGGGGAGGAGTTTGAATTGCCGATCGGACCAGTAACCCTGCTGGACGATGCTCAACTGCACCCTGGTGGAACCGCCGCCAACACAGGCCAGGATCTCGCGAGACTGGGAGTTCCGGTGGTGATCCATACCCGGATCGGCGGTGATGCGGCCGGTGATATGCTGCTGAACCGCATGCGAGCTTCTGGAGCCCAAGTTGTGGCCCATCGTGACACCTCGGCGGGCACGACGTTGACGCTCTATCGTCGGCATACCGATGGCCACAGTAGCTTTGCTTACTTTCCGGGCACTAGCGCCGTGTTCTCAGAGGAGGACGTAGACCTCGCCCTGCTGTCATCAGCGCACTACGTCCATGTTGGTGGCACCTTCCTGCTCCCGAGTTTCGACGGTGAGCCCTGCGCCCGCCTCCTCCAGCGCGCACGCGAGTCCGGGTCGATTACCAGTCTCGATCCAACACCCAATATCACCTCGGAGAGCCTGGAGATCCTCTCGCCTTGCCTGCCTCACCTCAGTGTGTTCCTCCCTAATCTCGAACAGGCGCAGCAACTGTCAGGCTACGAGACCACGGGCGATGTGGCCGCATTTTTCCTCGAGCGCGGCGTCGATACGGTCGTGTTGAAGATGGATCGGCAGGGCTGCTACGTACGTTCCCATGATGTCGAGATGGTGGTCCCGGCCTACAGAGTTGAGGAAGTTGACTCCACGGGCGCAGGAGACGCCTTCGTCGCGGGGTTCCTCACCGGCCTACACAAAGGCTGGGACTTGAAGCGCAGCGCTGAATTGGCCAATGCGGTGGGAGCAATGTGCGTGTCTTGCGTCGGATCGGTGGACGGAGTGGGCAGTCTCAAATCTACTACGCAGTTCATGAAGCGCAGAGGTAGCTGATTGCGTCGCGTCCTGGTGACGGGTGCAGCGGGAGGCATTGGCCGGTCTACGGCAGAGGCCTTTGCCGGGGAAGGAGCCCGCGTCGCCCTCGTCGATCATCGTGGCACGGAATTGAGGGAAACCCTCCGGGCAGTTGGGGGCGAAGAGCGCGGGCATCTGATTCTCGCACGGGACGTTGCCGACCCCGAGCAGGTAAGCTCGGCGTTCTCCGTTGTCGTAGACGCGTGGGCAGGGCTCGACGTACTCATAAATTGCGCGGCATTGGCCGAGCCAACCCTCGTGGCAGATTCAGACATTGCCACCTGGGATCGGGTTGTCAACACGAACCTACGAGGGACCTTCCTCTGCGCCCGCGCGGCTCTGACTCCTATGATCGCAGTTGGAGAAGGTGTCATCGTCAATGTCGCGTCGGTAGACGGTCTCAAAGGAAGAGCTGGCGGTGCAGCCTACTGTGCTTCAAAAGCGGGGGTGATCCGGTTTACCGAGTCTCTCGCAGACGAAGTCTCGCACTTTGGCGTTCGAGCCAACGTGGTCTGTCCTGCGGGAGTCAACACGCCCATGTGGCGTCTGCATCATCCCGACGACGATCCCGCGACCGTGTTGCAGCCAAGGGACGTGGCCGACACCATCGTCTTCCTCGCTTCACCAAACTCGCGGGCCATCAACGGCGCCGTCGTCGAACTGCTCGGGCCCCGGCTGAACTGGGGGACGTTCCTGTGAGGGATCTTGCGGCCGACCTCACTGTAGAGACCGTGCTAGGGCCGACCGCTCCAGGTCAACTGGGTCGCACACAGATGCACGAGCACCTGCTTCTCGACATCTATCCGAGCCGATGGAGCTTCGAGCACATCCTCGATGACATCGACGTCGCCGTCGAGGAGCTCGAGCGTTTTCGTGGTGCTGGAGGCGGCGGTATCGTCGAGGTGACTCCTCGAGGTGCTGGTCGTGACCCAAGGGGCTTACGGGAAATCAGTCAGCGCAGCGACGTCCACATTGTTATGGGGACTTCCTTTCTCTGGGGGAGCCCCGTCGTCGATGATCTGTTGACCACTCGCGGGCCCGATGACCTCGCCGAACTCATGGTACGCGATCTCACAGAAGGAGTTGATGACACCGGGATTCGTGCTGGCGTCATCGGCGAAGTTGGCTGCGGTTCCACGCGCAGTTCAGGAGGGAAAACCCGTATCAATCCGGCCGAGGAGCGCTTGCTGCGTGCGGCCTCGCGGGCGCAGCTACAGACCGGAGCCCTCATCTATACCGACACTTTCCACGGTGAACTCGCCCTGGACCAACTGGCCATTCTGAGTGAGGAGGGAGTCGATCTTGGCCGTGTCGTCATCGGTCATCTGGGAGATCGTCGTCAGACACCCTACTACCAACGTATCGCCGAGGCGGGAGCCAATCTGGGCTTCGACCACGCAGGGATGACGAATTGCGCTCCTGACAATTGGCGTGTGGACACCTTGCGTCAGCTCATAGACAGCGGGTGGGAGCAACGTATCGTGCTGTCCATGGATGTGCACCGTCGTAGCTACTGGCACTGTATGGGCGGGGCGGGCTACGATTATCTCCTCAACCAATTCGTGCCGATGTTACGTGAGGGTGGAATCAGCGACAACGCGATCGACACCATGCTCGTCGACAACCCAGCCCGCCTCCTGCCTTTCCAACGATGTTAGGTATGCGCGTCGACGTCAGCAGTGACACCGCCACCGAACCCAGCGCAGAGATGCGCGATGCCATGGCCACAGCTCGAGCGAAACCCCGCTCCTCTTCGGACAACGAGGTCGGCAGGCTGCAAGCCCTCGGTGCTGATCTGCTGGGCAAGGAGGCTGGCCTGTACATGCCAACTGGGACGCAGGCGAATCTTGTAGCCATCTTGAGTCACACCGCTCCCAGCCAGGAGGTCCTACTCGGTCAGGACTCACACATCTACGAGCAGGAAGTGGGAGGGGCCGCGGCGCTGGCCGGAGTCATGTTGCGCACTTGGCCGGAAGGCGGCGTACCAACACCAACGGAACTAACGGAAGCCATCGACCCCGCTCACCGGTTCCCCACCTCGGCAGCTCCTGAGCCCGCTTTGCTGTGCTTGGAAAACAGTCACAATGCATCCGGGGGGCGCGTGATCCATGTGGAAGAGATGATCGAACTCTGCTCTATCGCCCGTCGCCGATTCCCCGCTGTACACCTGGATGGCGCGCGCATCTTCAACGCTGCCGCGGCTGCCGGGGTCTCCGCCCACCGACTTGCCGATCCCGTAGACAGTGTCAGCATCAGCCTGGACAAGGGATTGAGCGCTCCTATGGGGGCATTGCTCATGGGATCGTCGGAGTTCATCGTCCGCGCCACGAGATGGCGCCGCATGCTGGGTGGATACATGCGCAAAGCAGAAATCATGGCCGCCGCCGGAGTTGTAGCTCTGGAGCGGATGGTCGGGCAGCTGGAGTTGGACAACCGCCGTGCGGCACGTATCGGCGAGCATCTTGTATCGGTCGGGCTCGGCGTGCAACCCTATCCCGTGCAGACCAACTTGCTCATGCTAGACACCCACGAATTCGGAATCGAGCCTCAGTCCTTCGTCGACCGGCTGGATGAGGACTACGGCATACTCGCCCATGTCTACGGTCGCCGCTTGGTACGCCTAGCGATACATCGCCACGTAAGAGACGACGAGGAAGAGGCGATCGTAGCCGGGGTCACCGAACTGGCGCACCAACGGAGCTGACGTTAGAGACGACTCACCACTCGTTTGAGGTTTGCATGTCACAAGTGATGACAGTGACGGGGCCCGTCTCGACGGACGCCCTCGGCGTGACCCAGATGCACGAGCACATCATCCTTGACGTGTATCCGACACGTTGGGGCTATGGCTCCGTCCTCGACGACATCGAGGTCAGCATCCAGGAGGTACAACTCTACAAGGAGGCGGGCGGAACTACTCTGGTGGAACAAACCATGCGCGGCGGTGGCCGTGACCCCCTGGGTCTTAAGAGGATCTCGGAAGAGTCCGGTGTGCATATCGTGATGGCTACAGCTTTTGCCTGGGCGCAGTTCAAGAACCCCGTGGCGAGCCTAGTGAACAGCACTCCCCCGAGTCAGTTAGCCGATATCCTCGTGCGCGACATTGAAGAAGGCGTGGACGACACCGGGGTCCGCGCCGGCTTCATTGGCGAAGTCGGCGCCGGAGGCAGCCGAATGTCTGAGGGAGTCAATTTTATCTCTCCCCTCGAAGAGCGTCTCTTTCGCGCTGCCGCCAGGGCGCACAGGCAGACAGGCCTGATGGTCTACACTCACACCTATCAGGGTGAGCTGGCCCTAGAAGAGGTGAAGCTGCTGGAAGAAGAAGCGGTCAATCTGGAGAAGGTCGTAATCGGCCATCTCGGCGATCGCAACTGCGTCGACTACTACGAGGAGATCGCTCGCACCGGTGTCTGTCTCGGTATCGATCACATCGGCCAGTCATACGGTATGCAGGTTTACGCGCCGGATACTCGTCGGGTCGACAACATCGTCGCTCTCATCGAGCGCGGCTATCTGAAGCAGCTCGTGCTCTCCCAGGATCTTTTCTTGAAAGAGATGTGGCACTACAACAACGGCGTCGGCTACGACCACATTCTTCACAGTTTCCTACCCATGCTACTCGAGCGCGGTGTATCTGACGCAGAGATTCGCACGATGCTCGTTGACAATCCCGCCCGACTGCTGGCCGTGTGATTGCTACGCGGTTTCTGACAGTCTTCTAAACATGACGTTCAAAGCGGCGAAGGCTCCCCTCGATGCTGAGGTCAGGGATGGAGCGTCAGATCAGCTCCGACCTAAACTTCCCGGGGGGACGACGGGGCGGCGGCCGTGCGGTGAATAGTGGCCTTGTGGCGCGTTACGCGTACCGACACTTCATACGGAATCTGCACGAGGATAATTGATGGCAAGCATGTCGACAGAGGCCGATCTGGATACTCAGGCGCTGGACGATTGGCCACATCCACGAAAGCGCGCGACATCAAGCAGCGAGACCAATGCCGTTTGGAGACGGTCGGCGTTCATTCTTGCGGGAATTATGACCGCGTTCCTCGGTTGCGGTGAAGGTCCTGGGGAGCAGAGCGACGGCACCCCTGCTGCACAAGTCGAGATTCCGGCGACACGGATACAAACCGGCTCACTGGGTGCCATCATTGCCGAGGCCAACGGCAATTTACAGGCGGCCCGGTTTTCTGCAGCGGTGAACAGCGCCCAGCGTGGACTAGCCGTCGACTCCGCACACGCCGACCTGAACAACCTGCTGGCCACGGCAGAAGCCGCACAAGGCCGCTACGCTCCGGCCATCGCTGCCATCGAGCGGGCCCTGCGTCACCACCCAGAGTACGCCTTGGGTTATCTGAACTTGGGTGGTATGCACTTTCGGCTCGGTAACTTCGCGGAGTCCGAAGTGAACCTGCGCCGGGCGGCGGAGCTGTCGCCACGTCAGTCGTCGGTGCGCCGGAGACTGGGAGAGCTCTATCTAGCTACCGGTCGGCCGGCGGAGGCGGTCACCGAGATCCGCCAGGCCATCGCGCTGTTCCCTGACGATGCCACTTTGAACTTTTTCCTCGGACGCTCCCTAGAAGAATCGGAACAATCAGGCGCCACCGAGGCCTACGCGCACGCCGCCGCCCTCGACATCGGCTTCTCGGAGGCCCTCTATCGCCTCTCGGTGATGGCGCGACGTGAGGGCAAATACGAGCTGGCCGACTCGGCGTTGACTCGCTTCACCCATCTTCAGGCGATCGGTGACGGCGATGCCGATGTTCCCAAGCAGCTGAAGAAGCTGCGCATGGGCGTACTCAATGCCCCTGAAGATCCCTCCCATCACTTCAACCTCGGCGAATTCTTTCTGCGCCATGGCTTCGTCGAAGAGGCGCTGAACAAGTTCGGACGCACCGACGCCCTACAAAAAGGCGACGCCCACCTGCTAAACTACATCGGTGGCCTGCTGGCCCAGGCCGACCAGGTGGAGCCCGCCTTCGACTTCTACCACCGGGCCGTAGAGGCAGATTCGGGCTACGTACCGGCTCTCGTCAACGCGGCGAGTATGCTCGCCATGCTCAAGCGCTACCCCGAAGCGCTGCCCCTCTATCAGAAGGCAACGCGGGTATCTCCCCAGGATCCTCGGGTGCTCTATTTTTACAGCTTGGCGCTTGTGAATGCGGGAGATCCGACACAGGCGCTGACTGTCCTCGAAAAGGGGTTCGCCTACACCGAAGCGGAGACACAATTGCGCGGCCAGTACGAGAAAGCTCTGGCAACGCTTTACCGAAAGGAGTGAGCGGTAGAGTGATCGAAGGCTAATCAGGCTCGATGACGGCCAGTCGCTGGTTGGCCGTCAAATCGACGAGTCGCTGGCGAACCCCGGAGGGCCAGCAAACGACCAGGCTGTCGGCGCGGGTGCTGGATCCGAGGCCGAAGTGGAGCTCGAGCTCATTGCTAGATTGGTAGCCCCGGCCTCGCATGACGTGGCGATATTGGATTTCTGCACCGCGGTGCAACTCTACGATCGCTCCCACCCCATCGCGGTTGATGCGCCGGCCCTGCAGTCGAACACGCAGCCAATTGCCCACCGATGCATCGTTGCGCAACAGCACTGCCGGCCGCCCGGAGCAATTGAGGGCGATATCGGGATCGCCATCTCCGTCGTAGTCCCCAAAGGCCGAGCCCCTCGCCACGTAACGCCGCTGCAGCGCCGCTCCGAGTCGACGGGTGACATCCTCGTAGCGCTCGCCCTGGACATTTTGAAACAGCTGTACCTGCTGCGGATAGGTGACGATGGGATCGTACTGTTCGATGTTGTCGTGCACATGACCGTTAGCGACGAACAGGTCGAGCCAGCCGTCCTGATCGAAGTCGAGGAAACCGGCACCGAAGCCCAGGTAGTTGAGGCTCACCTCACCGATACCGGCACGGAAGCTGATCTCGGTGAAGTAGACGCCGTCGTTGCGGTAGAGGGTGTTATTCTCGAGTTGATAGTTGGTGACGAACAGGTCGAGATCGCCGTCGCTGTCCCAGTCAGCGGCGTCCACACCCATGCCCGCCTGGGAAGCACCGTCGGCACTTAGCGCTGTACCGGTAAGCAGGCCTGCCTCGTGGAAGCGTACCTGTCCCCCGGCATCGACCCCCTCGTGCTGGTAGAGAAAATTCGGCGTCATGTCGTTGGCTACGTAGAGATCGCTATCGCCGTCGCCGTCGAAGTCGCCCGCCACGACACCGAGCCCGTTTCCCGCCTTGGTGATGCCAGCTTGCTCGCTGATATCGACGAAGCGGCCATCATCGTTGCGATATAACAGGTCCGTCGTCGGCTCGTACTGGCGGGGGTCGCAGTAGAACCGCAGGTCCATGTCACGGCGGCCGCACCAAGGGTGGGTAGCGAGCTCAAAGCGGACGTAGTTGGCAACGAAGAGGTCAAGATCACCGTCGCTGTCGACGTCGAGATAGCTAGCACTGCTGCCCCACTCCGGGTTGCCCACTCTCGCTTCCTGTGAGGCGTCCGAGAACCGCCCATTGCCGTCGTTTCGGTAGAAGTGATCGGCCCCCCAGGCGGTGCAGTAAAGATCCGGGTCCCCGTCGTTGTCGGGATCGCCGACGAGCACGCCCATACCGTACTCGCGGCCGGGCGCGCCGGCACTGCCCGGGATCGGCCGAAAGCTACCCTCGCCCAGGTTGTCGTAGAGCGCATTGACGGCGGAGCCGCGACCAACGCTGAGATCGCCGCTGTTAACGAAATAGAGCTCGAGATCGCCGTCGCCGTCGGCATCGAAGAACGCAGTTCCGGAGCCGTCGGTTTCGGGAAGTCGTTTGCTCTCGCTGATGCCGTTGACATGCACGAAATCGACCCCTGAGACGGCGGTGACATCGGTGAACACACCCTCGTCGGCCATCAGCGGCGCCGCGGCGAGCAGCAGACGGAGGGTTGCCTTGACCCTGGCACTGAGGGCGCTGATTATGCTACATCCGATGATGGATCTCATTCGCACTCCGCTACTGATGGCGGGTCGTGTCTCCACGGCAGTTGCATGTGCCCTGTGCATCGACGCCTGCGCGAGCTCGGAAAATCCACCTCAGGATCCGGCCAAGAAGCTTTGGTCTGAGCAGATGCAGTCGGCGACGAGTGCCCGCCAGCAGGGCCAGCTCGAAGTGGCGGAGGGCCATCTGCGCGCCGCCATGTCGACGGCGGAGGGTGCCGGCCGCAACCGGTTGCAGGCTCGCGCCACGGAGGGCATCGCCCAGCTCAAAGCGGCACAAGGGGAAGTAACCGAAGCCGACAAGCTCTTTCGCCAGACACTGAATCTGCAGATGGCCGGACTGGAGAGCGCGGACATCCCCGGCCACGACGTGCTCATCACCCTCGGCGCCCTCGGCGATCTCAACATGTCGCGCAATCGCGTTGCCGAAGCGCGCGCCTACTACGACGAAATCCTGCAACTCGGACGCAACGGCTGGGTACAGCTGTCGCCGCGAGATCCCTCCCTCGCCTACACTCTGGATGGCCTGGCCCGCGTTCATGAAGCGCTCGGCGAGCATGGAATCGCCGACACCCTAACCTCGAGAGCAACGGCGATCAAGTACTTCGCGCAGGGATATCACCAATTCGTCGTCGGCCAGTACACCCAGGCTCAGGACATGCTGCAACGAGCACTGGCACTGCAGGAGCGCTCGCTGGGAGGTACCCATCCCGACGTGGCCTACACCTGCGCCATCCTAGCCCAGATCTACGACGTGCAGGACATGGCCAACAAGGCAGTTCCCCTCTACGAACGGGCGATCGAGCTCTACGACGAGAGCGGCGATCACGCGCACGCGGCGGTGACGCTTGAGAACCTCGCAGTGGCTCTGGCAAAAGGCAACCGCGCAGCTGATGCGGCGAGCGCCCGAAAGCGCGCTCGCCGGCTGCTGGAATCAGGCACGGGATGAATCGTCCCCCAGAGGAAGTCGCCCTTCGCGTACTACCCGAGCCCCTGCGGCAATTCTCCGAGGCATGCCTGAAAGCGGCGGGCATGCGGACCGAAGGCGCCAGGCTGCTGGCCGAGCTGCTCACCAACTCCGACCTGCGCGGGGTGCGCTCGCACGGCAATCTCGCGATGCCCCGCTACGCTCGCTCCTTCGACGACGGTCAGACCAATCCAAAGCCCGATGTACGAATCATCAAGGAGACGGAGAGTTCCGTCCTCATCGACGGCGATGGCGGTCTCGGATACACGCCGATGATGCGCGCCACCGAGATGGCCTGCGACCGGGCGCTGGAGCGAGGCGTTGCCGTGGGTGCCACCTGCCATCACGGACACTACGGATCGGCGGGTCACTACGTGCGACGAGCCATGGACCGGGGCTGTACAGCGTTCTCCGTCCAGGGCACCCATCCCGGACACTTCGGCGAAGGCGGGGGCAATCCTGGTAAGCAATCGGCATACTGGGGCAATCCCCCCATCTGTCTGGGCCTTCCCGGGGAACAAGGCCCACCCCTTATTCTCGATGCCGCCACCTGTGTCCTTGCCGATTACCAGCGCGGTGAGGAATTCGACGCCCTGCAGAAGATGATCCCCGCCGCGTTCTTCAAATCTATGGGCTACACCGGGGTGGCGACGGCATTGGGTGGATGCTTCGTGGGCGTCAACAACGACCGGGCTCGAGCGGTCACCGAGCGCTGGCCACGAGCCAAATCGGGGGGCCTCATCATCGTGATGAGCCTGGGGCTGTTCACTGACCCCGGTGAGGTGCGTTCGGGGATCGACGAACTCGTCGAGGGCGTGCGCCGCGAGATGGAGCCGATGTACGGCTACCCCGAAGCCACTACCCCGGGGACAGTCGAATACCACAAGGAGAAGGAGTATCTCCGCGAAGGCATTCCCCTCAGCACGGCAGACGCTCGATACCTCGAGGAAGCGGGTGACGAGTTCGGCGTAGCCGCCCCTTGGGGGGAGTAGATTAAAGGGCGTTTGCAGACCGGGGCAGGCAAGGGTCCTTTCCATAACCAGAAGAATGCGTATAACTCTGACTTGAGTGAGTAATTGACAATGGGAAGCCAGATCGCGCCTGAGCGCGTGAAAGAACTGCGATCTCTGAGCCTGCGGCTGCGACGGCTAGTCGTGGAATCGGTGTACCACGCCGGCGCCGGCCACCTTGGCGGACCGCTTTCGGCGGCGGAAATGCTCACGTGCCTGTACTTCGAGGTGATGAACATCGACCCAGACAAACCCCGAGACCCGGATCGCGATCGCTTCATCCTCTCAAAGGGCCACTGCTCGATCGGCCTCTACTCGGCGATGGCCCTGCGCAGATATTTTCCGGTGGAGGAGCTCAAGACCTTCGACGCCATTGACTCCCGGCTGCAGGGCCACCCCGACATGTCCCTGCTTCCAGGTCTCGACATGTCCACGGGATCACTCGGACAGGGCTTGAGCCCGGGCATCGGCATGGCGTTGGCAGCCCGTCTTCAGTCCAGGGACTACCACACCTGGGTCATGGTCGGGGATGGCGACTCTCAAGAGGGACAGATCTGGGAAGCTGCCTTTGTCGCCCAGCGCTATGGCCTCGACAATCTCACCGTGATTCTCGACTGGAATCAGCTTCAGCAGTACGGCTGGTCGACGGAGGCCGGCTACAGCGACCTTGCACGCAAGCCACCGCAGGACAACCCGGAAGAGCGCTGGCGCGCTTTCGGCTGGAACACAGTCGCCGTCGACGGGCACAACGTGGAAGCCTTTATCGACGCCTGTGAGAGAGCCAAGGCCCACCAGGGCGAGCCCAGTATCATCATCGCCCGCACCTTGAAGGGAAAGGGCGTCTCCTATATGGAGAACGACTTCAACTGGCACTCCAAGCCGCTAACGGAGGAGGATGTGCAGATGGCGCAGAGGGAGCTCGAAGAACAGGAGGCTGCGCTATGACCCTCGCTGCCCGCATCACCAACAACCTCGTTGCCCAACGCGACGTCTTCGGCGACACCCTCCTCGAGCTCATCGACGAGGACCCCCGGGTCTACGTGCTCGACGGCGACCTCGCCAACTCCACCAAAGCGGACAAGATCTCTAGGGAGCGACCCGAACACTTCCTTGAGATGGGAATCGCCGAGCAGAACATGATGGGTGTCGCTGCCGGCTTGGCCTCCTGCGGTCTGATTCCCTGGCTGTCGAGCTTCGCCTGTTTTCTCGTGAATCGCGATCTCGACCAGCTGCGCGTGGTCGTCGCCCAGCCCAATCTCAGCGTGAAGATCGCCGGCGCCTACAGCGGACTGCTCACCGGCAAAACCGGCAAAACCCACCAAGAGGTCAGCGATATCGCTGTGATGCGGGCCATGCCGAATCTCACCGTCTTAGCCCCTGCCGACGGTGTAGAGACACGGCTGGCCATGCGCGCTGCCAACAGCTGGGAGGGCCCAGTGTACATCCGCCTGACCCGAGACCCGCACCCCACAATCTTCCCCAACGACTACGATTTCTCCATCGGTTCCGTCGTACCCATCCGCGATGGCAGCGACGTTACTATCTTCGCCACGGGCGTGCAGACGGTGCGGGCGCTCGAGGCGGCACAGCAGTTGGAGGGCGAGGGCATCTCGTCACACGTGGTGCACGTACCCACCCTCAAGCCACTGGATGAGGCGGGCGTAATCGCCGCTGCCGAGCGCACCGGTAAGGTGATCACCGCCGAGGACCACACGGTGATCGGTGGCCTGGGCGGAGCCGTCGCCGAGGTGCTGGGTGAGCAGCGACCGACGCCGATGAAACGTCTTGGCATCGACGACACCTTCGGAGAATCCGCTGCCAACAACGACCTACTCTCCAAGTACGGCCTGACGCCAGAGCACGTCGCCGCCACCGCGCAGGACCTGGTGAAGGGCTGACATCCCGGAGGTGTTGGCAGTTCCATAGGTGATACCATATTTTATTTGGCTATGCAGGTTTGGCCGATGGATGATCTCTGCAGTGAAAAGTGTGCCCCCGGTGGTGCACTTTTCTTTTTTTATGGTCGCGCAACCGTCGGCACCAATAACATGATTTCACTTATACAACCCGGGCAATAGAACGCCATGGAAATTGCTGTGTCCCTGAAGGACGGTCTAATGCAGTTACTCGGGGTTCAAGATGTGGATCGGGAGCTGCGGGCTCTTGAGGAAGCGAAAAGCCAGTATCCCGCCGAAATCGCCCAGCGTAAGGATCAGATCGATCGCGCTGAGCAGGCTCTCAAGGACCTCACGGATCAGCTCGCTGATCACGAGCGCCGGCAACGTTTTCTCGAGCACGAGCTCGAAGCGCTGAAGCAGCAACTGGCCAAGCTCGAAGCCCGCTTCTCCGAGGTGACCACCAACAAGGAATACGACGCTCTGCAGCTTGAGGTCGAGGCCTGCAAGTCCAAGATGTCGGAGTGCGAAGGCCAAATTCTCGAGATCATCGAGAGCACGGAGTCAATTCTAGAGCAGGCGGAGATAGAGAAGCAGGACACCGAGGAGGTGCGGCAGGAGCAGCAGGGCATCATCGACGAGCTGCAGGGTAAGCTGGACTCCCTGCAGGGCGAAGTGGATGGCATCGAATCGCGCCGCCAGGACGCAGTGAAGGGGCTCGACAAGACACTGCTGCACAACTATGAGCTGGTTCGCCGCAGCCGCGGTCTCAGTGTCGCCGCCGTGCGCAAGGGCGCCTGCGGCGGCTGCTACCGTCAACTGCCGGCGCAGATGAAGAGCATCGTGCGTCGCTCCGAGGAGATCATCCACTGTGAGAGCTGTGGCGCGATCTTCGTGTGGGACGACAAATCCGCATAAAGAGGAACGCTTGTTCGATTATACAGTCGTCAAGGGAGTGGTTCGGGCGATCGCGCTAGTCGCAGCTTCGGCTCGCGGCGGTGAGGAAAGTCCGAGCTCCGCAGGGCAGAATGCTGGGTAACGCCCAGGGGGGGAGACCCCACAGCCAGTGCCACAGAAAACAAACCGCCTGCCGTGAGGGGACATACCCGATGGGTAGGTAAGGGTGAAAAGGTGGGGTAAGAGCCCACCGCGTCTCTGGCGACAGAGACGGCACGGTAAACCTCATTCGGAGCAAGGCCAAATAGGGGAGGAGAGGTGGCCCGCCTCGTCATTACTCCCGGGTAGGCCGCACAGAGGTGTCGGGTAACCGACGCCCCAGATGAATGATCGTCGGGCGCTGACCTTCGGGTCGCGCTTACAGAACTCGGCTTATAGGACCACTCCCTTCTTTTCCCGTCCTTTGCCTGTAGGGCTCTGCGCCCATGATCCACCGTTTTCTCATCCTCGCAACCGGAATCCTCGCCACTGGCGTCGCCAACGCCGAGACCGGCCTGGGCGGCCCCGTAGTGGAGCCTATCATCCTCGAGAGCGCCTCGGGTGAACTCGTCGAAGGCGCTCTCGACTGGACGGCGGGCACTCTGGTGGTTTCCGGACAGGCGGTGGCGTCGGAAAAGCTCACCAATCCGGTGCAGCGACGCCTCATGGGCTTTCGTGCCGCCAAGCTCGTCGCCTACCGCAATTTGTTGGAGGTGGCGGGCGTCGTGCAGGTGGATTCCCGCACGACGGTTAGCATGGCCATGGTCGCCAGCGACTCCATCCGTGCCCAGGTGGAAGGGTTGGTGCGCGGAGCACGCGTAGTGCCTGGAAGCCGGCGCGAGGACGGAGGGGTGTATCGTATCGACCTGCAGATCGACCTGATTGGGGAGTTCGCTCACTCCGTCCTTCTCGATTCTACCGCCCTGGGACTACAGGCCGCAGGCGAACTGCCTCCCGATGAGCTGCCTTCCGGGGACTCGCTGCTCGTCTTCGTGCCGCCTGTCCCCTACACTGGACTCGTCGTTGACGCCCGGGGCAGCGATCTCAAGCCCAGCATGTCTCCCCGCATTCTCGATGACAGTGGGCGGGTGATCTACAGCGCCGCCCATGTGGATCGCGATTACGCCACCCAAATCGGCATCGTCGGCTACCTGCGGGACCTGGAGACGGCCATAGCAGGCGATCGCGTTGGCGGTGCATCGGGACATCCCATGATCGTAGACGCCACCAACACCGCCGGCCTCCACAACAGCGACGTGGTGGTGACCCGCGACCTGGGCACACGTATCCGCATGGCCAACATGGAAGTTGACTTCCTCTCTCAGTGCCGGGTGTTATTCGTCGTCGGCCCCAAGCCGGAGCTGAAAAAATCTGAAACAATCGAGTCGTTGCTGGACACCGCTTCCCTCGACTCAGCCGCCATCGACTCCTTGCTATTGGGCACTCGCGAGCCGGATTTTCTCGATTCGTTGATCTCCGTCGCCGACTCCATCAAGGCCGCTGCGGCCGCGGATTCTGCCGAAACACAGGAGCTGCCGCAGTGACCTTCTCCGCCAAGCTCGCCGGCGCCGTCGAGCGCAACAACTCGCTGCTATGCGTGGGGCTTGACCCCGTGCCCGGGCGTCTACCCGAGGGCCTACCTCGCGACGCGAGTGGGGTCGCAGAGTTCAATCGGCAACTTGTTGCTGCCACCTGCGATGTAGCGTGCGCGTACAAGCCCAACTTCGCCTTCTACGGTGCACTGGGAGCCGCCGGCTTCGAGGCGCTGGCGCAGACTATCGAAGCGGTCCCCGATCACGTTCCGGTGATCTTCGATGCCAAAGTGGGGGACATCGACTCCACTGCCGAGCGCTACGCCCACATGATCTTTGACGAGCTCGGAACGGACGCCGTGACCGTGAACCCCTACATGGGCGGAGACACCGTGGCTCCCTTACTCGGCCGCGCGGATCGCTGCGTGTTCCTCGTCTGCCTGACATCGAATCCAGGAGCGGCGGATTTCGAGCTTCTGGAATCTTCGGGGCGGCCGCTCTGCGAGCACGTAGCCGAACGCGCCGCAACCTGGGACGAACAGTTCGAGGGAGAATGTGGCCTCGTCGTGGGCGCGACGAAGCCGGAGTCCATGGCGCGCATACGCGCACTAGCGCCGTCGCTCCCCTTCCTCGTGCCCGGCGTGGGCGCACAGGGTGGCGACCTCGAAGGAGCGGTGACGGCAGGGCTGAGGGGAGATGGAGCGGGTCTGCTCATCAATGCTTCGCGGTCTATCACCTACGTCTCTGCGGGCAAGGACTTCGCGGCAGCGGCGGCCGAGGCCGCGAGAGAGTTGCGAGACCAGATCAACCAGTATCGGGGTGTAGCGCAGTCCGGTTAGCGCGCCTGCTTTGGGAGCAGGGGGTCGCCGGTTCGAATCCGGCCACCCCGACCATTATAAGTCCCTGTAACATAATCGGTTACGGGGACTTTCTTTTTCGTGCCGCGTAAGGTTCCGGGCTCCATCTAACAGCTGTCTAACATCCAATTATAACGTCGGACGAGAGCTGGTAGCTCAGTCGTCCCGGCCCAGCCCCTGCTCCCCCTCGGGTCGTAACGGCGGCGTCGCGTCCCCGTCGTCGGGTGTGCCGAAGTGCTCCGGCTTCCAGTACCAGACACGGCCTTGGTCCGCACCAGCGATGAGCCCGAAGCACCCGTCACCATCCCAGTCGACTGCGGCCATGTGCACGCCGTGACGCCAGAACTCCAGCGGCGCGCCCTCGCGGTCCCATAGCAGCACCTGAGGCTTCTGGAATAGGGGCTGTTCATTCGAACCGACGTTCCGCGCGAAGAGCACGTAGCTGCCGCGATAGGGGCTACCGTGCTGAGAGCCGACGCCCAGCAAGAGATCCAGCCGGCCATCGCCGTCCCAGTCGACAATCTGGATCTTGGTGCGGCCGCGACCGTCGCCTCCGCTGGGGGTGTAGATGCCGTGCGTCTTGATCGTCGAGCCATCCTCGTAGCGCAGCTTCTCCCCTGGGCGGAGAAGAGCCAGGGCATCGCCGGCGCCGGCGCGGCGAAACAGGGCCAGGTCAAGGTCGGGATCCTGGATGACGATGTCGGGCAGAGGACCGCCCGAGAAGCAGCCGATGCCGGGCTGTTGCCGCCACGGGCCAAAAAGAGGCTCGCCGTCTTCTATGCATAGCCGGCAGGGCGGGCCCAGTTCAGGATCGGTGCGCGTGCCCCAATTGGGATACCAGTCGTAGATCCCGTTCATGTCGCTGACCACCAGGTCGAGTAGACCGTCGCCGTCCCAGTCGGCCAGCACGGGATTGCTGTAGCCGCCTGTATCACCGTCGTGCGGGCCTTGCGAGCTGCCCCAGTGACGGCCGGCGGCGGGATCCGGCATGGCGAGCCGCCGAATCTCGGTGGTCCCGCACCGCAGTCGCTCCGAGGGCGCGAAGCGGAGCGGATCTGTTGACAGGGTCCGGTACCACAGGATGTAGCCCTCCACGCCGCCCACGAGCAGATCCGGCACGCCGGTGCCTCGCCAGTCGCCGACGGTGGGCACGCTGAAGAAGCTGTTGGCCACGTGCGGGTTGCGCTGCTTGATCTTCCGGGGCTCCTCGTAGACCGGGCGACCGCCCTCCTCACCGACGCGGCGACACCAGGCCACCGCCTGTGATCTGTCACCGCAGAACAGGTCGAAGCGCCCGGGCTCCAGCACGTCAGAGACTCCGATGCTGATGTCGAAGTTCGTCGAGCGATGGAAGGGCGCCCCGTGCAGCGTGAACAGCTCCGTCAGCTCGCCGAAGCGCGGCGTATCGCCCGTCTCGATCAGGGGCAGATGGAAGAGCCGGCCGTAATACGTGGCCACGAGGAGACCCGCCTGGGGCTGAGATGGATCGACGACGGATGCCCACATCGTGTGCTGCGGCAGAGAAACGTCAACGGCACCTATGTCTACGAATTCGAGGACGTCCTCCGTCGCCGTGCACCGGAACAAGTGGAAGGCCGCCTCCGGCATGGGTCCGATCCAACGACCATCCGGGCGGTAGCGGTCTCTCTGATCCTCGGGACAGACGCCGGTCTCCGGATCGACGTAATAGCCTCGGTGCGAGGTCTCCACGACAAGCAGGTCGGTCACGCCGTCGTCATTCCAGTCCATGGCCGCGGCGGCTCCACGTTGACAGGTGACCTTCTCGCCCTCCCGGCAAAGCAGGACGACACGACCCCCTTCGCGGCTCGTCGGCGTGCCGCCGATCGTCGACAGAGCAACCACGGGACGTTGCGAATAGTAGCGTGGGCAGAGGATCGCCGACGTGGAGCCATCGCCATCGAAGTCGGCCACTGCGAGGATGAAGCCGGTGAGGCCTTCGTCGTTCTCGTTGCGCTGTGGCTGCCTCGACATCGTGCCCCATCGCAGGCCGCGATCGACGACGGGCGTACCGTCCGGCAGGGCGTCAACGAAGCGATAGACGAAGACGTCGTTGCCGGAGCACACCAGCTCGGCGCTCCCATCGCCGTCCCAGTCCAGCACATGCACCGTGCTCGTCGGGTCGCAGGGCGTGTGCAGGTCGCCCAGCCCCTCGTGACCGAGAACGAGGGGTGAGCCATCACCCTCGTTGCTTGCCTCGATCCGTCGTGGATAGTCGCTCATCGGTCAACCGTCCGGTGTCAGGTGTCCGAGCTGCATCGTCATCTTTTCGATGAGGGTCGCCGTTCTCGGATCAGGATAGTAGAGAAAAGATGCCGGCGGGGTCGGAGATGCTCGCCCGCCGGCCCCGACCCTGCGGCTACCTGTGTCGCGGTGTGGAGCCGTAAAGCCCGATGGCATGAAGATGCGTGCAACAGATTGGCACCGTAGGCTGCCGCCGACGTCCATGGGCCGTGTCGTCACCTCGATTTCCGGAGCTCTGCCGTGACGTCTTCCCTCCTCACCCATCCCCTTTTTGCCCAGCACACCCCCCATTCGCTAGCGAACGGGGCAAATCGTTCTTGATCATCCTTGGAGGATTCGTACCATTTAGTGAATTACAAGAAGTCTTGATCCTGTTTCGGCCGACCCTGCGAGACCGCCGCTCAGCTCGCCCTGACGAAATTGGAAGTACACATGATGAGAAGTTTCTCTGGCTTCGTGAACCGCAACGAGGGCATGATCGTGTCGGTCTTCGTTGGAACACTTGCGCTTTGCGAACAGCGTGTCGGGGTGCGGTCGACAAGCGACGTGAGTCAGCGGGCAGATCCATCAACGTGCTCACCAGATGAATGGTAAATTAGGACTCTGTCCTTTTGTACATATATTGAAGGGGTCAACGTGTCGCTGGGGCTTGTCTCCCTGAGGTGCAGACCTTGATGCGAGCAAATGTCCCATAACAACGTCTTTGTTGGGAGCAATTTCGATGCACTTGGATTTGGTTACCGTGTTGCAAGAAAATATGGAAATGTCCCTGTTCGTCATTATCGGCGTGGGATATTTAATTGGCCGCGTAGGGGGTTGGGGCGTACAGCTCGGCTCCTCCATTGGCGTTCTTTTCGTTGCATTGTATTTCGGCCATTTAGGCTTCACAATGTCACCGCTGGTGGGAACTGTGGGATTTGTGTTTTTCATCTATTCCGTGGGATATCAAGCGGGGCCGCATTTTTTTCAGACGTTTCGAGAAGACGGTATTAGTTACATTCAGATTGGATTGGTCATTGCCTTTACTGCTTTTGGAACAACCTTACTCGGTTCTTCCATATTTTCATTGGATCAGGGTTTTTCGGCAGGAGTTATGGCAGGCGGATTGACTTCTACTCCCACTTTAGCTGCAGCACAAGCTTCTATCGCATCGGGAATGGCGAATATACCGGATGGAATGACAGCGGCAGAAGTTGATGGAAACATAGCAGTGGGTTATGCCGTAACCTATGTGTTTGGTCTCATTGGTCTCATTCTTTTCCTCCAATTTATTCCGCAATTTCTTGGATTCGACCTCCATAAAGAATCGCTTGCCTTTGCTGAGACTATGAAAACAGGCCAGAAGGATGCGGATGATGAAATGGGTCTGGGATCCAAGGGCATGCCAAGTATTCGGACGTATGAAGTGAGCAAGGCCGACACTATCGGGAAGAGCCTCTTGGATCTCAAGTTTCTCCAAGTTACAGGCGCCGTTATTGCAAGATTACGTAGGGGTTCGGAAGAGGTCGTCCTTGGCGCAGAAACGGTTCTGGAGGAGGGCGACAGGGCATTGGTTCTAGGATATAATGAGAACCATGTAAAATCAGGTAATATCCTGGGCGTTGAGGTTACCGACCAAGTGCTAGATCAGACGGCCTTCGGAACACATAGGGTCGTGGTCAGCAATCAGAACGCGGCAAACAAAACTCTTCGAGATACAGGAGTGACTAATAGTTTTGCCTGTGTTACACATAGTGTGACACGTGGTGGCGTAGACCTTCCCGTATCTCTCGATATGATAATTCAGAGAGGAGACCAACTCACGGTATCTGGACCCCAAGAAAATCTCGATCGTTTGGTTCCGCATCTAGGGCAAAAGGAAAAGCCGATCCACGAAACGGACTTGTTGACCTTTGCATTCGGCATCGTAGCCGGCTTATTTGTGGGAAAATTGACGGTCGATGTTGGTATTCCACTAGGAATCGGATCCGCCGGCGGCCTTCTAGTCGCTGGATTGATCGTGGGCTGGGCGCGCGGAATAAATCCTATGTTTGGAAGAGTTCCTGCCGCAGCTCGCTTTATCCTTATGGAGTTGGGTTTATTACTAGTCCTAGCTGGAGTTGGACTGCGTGCCGGTTCGGGGCTT
>JAYZFI010000052.1:0-229697 GCA_036336855.1 Candidatus Latescibacterota bacterium | reverse complement strand
GAAGATCATGCTGGTAGGCATAACCTGCCACGAAGTGGGGCGCAGGCTCTCGAATTTTTCGGCGAGCATCTGATCGAAGAACGGCATCTCCGACCACTCCTCCCACCGCCTAAAATCGGGGTTGTCGGCCAGCCACTGGTCCAACATGGCACTTTCATTGCAATAGTCATCCCAGGCTTCAAGAGTGTCCTCGCGTAGCCAGAGGCTGTCCAGGTGCCAGCACTCACTCACTTCAGAAGAGACTTTCATGTTCTCCAAACTGGGCAGTCATGGCATTCTCCGACCGGTAGACATCTGCACAGAGCGATAATGGGCCAGCGGCGCTGACGAAAGGAGAACGTAGTACGGACCGCTTGTTCTGGAAGGGGTAGCCCTTCAACTGTGCCCCCTGAGGACCGTCCGTAATTCTCCCATCGAACGCCCGCCCCGTCGATGGATCATGCGGTGGCAATTGGCACACAAGAATGATGCCTGTCCAGCCGTCTAGTTCCTGTTCGTCGTGCGTGTTCCATGGTGGATGCCGTTGGGTCATCTCAGTTCGGGGCCTCATGCAGTTCACAGGGGTTCCGCCAGATCGTGGGCACTGCTAGATTATTCTTCCTAACCCCTGATCTCGCCGCTGGGTCCGTTCGGCAGGTGATCTACACACAGGAGCCTCCATGCGTGGACATATCCGCAAGCGACCCCGAAAGGGCCGTGACGGCCGTCCCTACGAGCAGTACGTAATAGTCTACGACCGACCACGAACGGTTGATCCTGAAACCGGAGTCTCGAAGAGACGCTCCAAGTGGGAAACGGTCCCCCCGCCGAACACGCGGAAGCACGCCGAAAAACTCCTTGCCGAACGGCTTGCCCAGTTGCACCGGGGCGAGTATGCGGAACTGCGACCCATTTCGTTCCCTGCGTTCGCTCAGAAGTGGATGGACACGTATGCCCGTGGCCAGGTCCGCCCAGCAACGCTATCTCGGTATGAGGGCCTGTTGAGAAACCATCTCAACCCGATCTTCGAGTCACGTCCGCTTGGCGAGATCAGCATCGAAGATGTGCAGTGGCTGAAGTCGACGAAATCTGCTGAAGGACAATCACCACAGTCCGTGAAGCACATCCTGCGTCTCCTTCGGCAGATGTTCAATCATGCCATCGACTGGGGATACCTGACATCAAATCCTGCGGAAAAGGTCGCCTACCCAAAGATCATCCAAGGTGAAAGAGACTGCCTGACACCAGGCGAGGTCCGTCTGTTCCTTGAACACGTTCCCCATCAGTGGAAGTCATTCTTCATCACGGCCATCACCACGGGGATGCGGATCGGAGAAATGCTGGCCATGAAGTGGCAACACATTGATTGGAACTCTGGTCAGTATCGGATACGCGAGATCTACTCGCGTAAGAGGGACAATCATCCTGCAGGATTCGCGCCGCCAAAGACTGACGGGTCCGCACAAAACGTCGACCTGACACCGACTTGCATGGCTGCCCTCAGGGTTCACCAAGCTGCCCAGGCTGCGCAGAAACTTAAGAATGGCCCTGACTATCACGATCTTGATCTCGTCTACTGTACGGCGTCCGGCGCACCGTTGAACGACCGCAACGTTGTACATCGAAATCTGGAGCCTGCGCTGAAGGATGCTGGCTTGCGACGTGTCCGTTTCCACGACTTACGACACACGTGCGCATCCCTGCTCATTGCCCAGGGCGAATCTGCAAAATATGTCCAGCGCCAAATGCGACACGCATCGGTGCGAACGACGTTCGATTTGTATGGACATCTGTTTCCGGATGCGAACCGCGAGGCTGCCCGTCGCCTCGACGACCAACTTTTTGGTCCGGCCTCCCCAGCAAACCGCTGGCTAACCGGCGAAGCCGAAACAGCACGAAAGACGCCGCACCAAGATGGAATCCCGAGCCGCGGATACCAGAGGTAGGCCAGCCATCGCCAACCAGCACAAAACAACGACAAATACGTCTTTCGAGCTGTCACGCCGGAGGTCGCGAGTTCGAGTCTCGTCGGTCCCGCCATTCTAGCTACAAAGAGGGAGAAGAGTTTTCAGGGATTCATTCCCTGGGCTCCTCTCCTCTTTTCGTTCTGTTGTACACTCAGTCGTCGTCGCGATCACTCAACATCTCGCCCCGTTGCAGGCGTTCGGCATTTTCTGTCGACCACAGGATGTTCTTCATCACCTTCTGCGCCGTGATGTAGCGAGTGGCGGCCAGTAGGTGAAGGCGCTGCTCCTCAGTATCGTCGGACAGATCGTAGTGACGGAAGGCGACCTCCAGCACCTGGAACATGTGCAACTCCGCATCCTCACGAAGCATAATGTGGACAATAGTGTGCTTGAGAGCCGTCACGTCGTGCCCTTCTTCCAGGTACTGACTCACCAGGATCTCTGCTTCGGCAACCTTCTGGAAGTCGGCGAACTCTTGCAGTCGGTCCAGCATCTGCCGCGCCGAACTGAAGGACTCTTCGCCTGGCAGGCGCTGCCCCTCCCGCGGTACTCGGGCAGACGGCATGTTCAGCCAGCGTAGATTGGTGAGGAAGACCGCGCCGTGGAACAAGCCACGCAGCAGAGCCGACGACGGCGCAAGGTGGAAGGCGCGGTAGAGGGCGTGGGCGTAGGAGTAGATGTTGGCCACATCGTGCCAGTCGCCCTCGTTCTTCAGGTGGAAACGCACCGTGCGCACGGCGCCGGCGTAGGTCATGGCGCGGCACAGGTCCAGCGGGGAAACCCCTTCGCGCAGGTGCTTCTCCATCTGTGAGAGGATGGGCTCGAAGTCGTCGCCGAGCATGACGTGAGCGAATTCGGTCACGTCCAGCGCCTGGGGCAACGCCTGTTGATTAGCCTGCCAGGTCTCGTCTGCGCGAGCCAGTATCGGCTCCAGCACCGGTACGGCATCCTGCCAGCGCGATGTCTCCTCGTGGCGAGTGCGCCCCAAGAGGTCAACGATGATAGGTCGCAGTATCTCGTGCGCCCCCTGCCACTGCACGTAATCGAGAGCCTCGAACATCTTATTGGCAAAGTCGAGGGCGTGTCCATCGCCGGTGAAGTAGAAGTCGGTGGCCGCGGTGAATACGAAGTCAGCGATCACATCCCGCGGCTGACCGCGGTCGTGCAGGGTCAGAAGGATGCGCTCGGCAGCGCCGCGGCTGCGCAGGTCGATGTAGCGACAGAACCAGCGCTTCAGAGTTGTCAGGTCGGGGTCGGAGCCGGTGCGGGGGAAGGGGAAACGCTGGCGGCGGGAGCTGCCGGAGGTCCGGTTGGAGATTTGCGTGAGCCCGTGGACGAGAAAGAGGTTGTGATCTTCCGGGTTGATGTCGTCCCAGAGGTTGGCGCAGAGGGTGAGAATGGCAACCCCGGAGGACCACCCATCACTGGTCTTATGCGCTCCGTAGAACAGGCCATGCTGGATGATCTCCTGCGGTGTGGCTCCAGCCTCGCGCAGGGCAATCACTGCTTTGGCGATGAGGAAGCTTGAGCGGTCCTTGAGCCCCTGCTCCAAGGCCCTCTTCCCCCGGTCGACAAGGCGCTGGCGGGCGGCCTCCTTCGCGCCCCGGGGGATGCCGACGAAGAGCACTCCCTCACGGTCCTCGACGGGGAAGCTGGCCACGTCGTCCCCACTCGCTAGAAAGCAGCCCCCGGTCTTGATGTCGAACTCCCAGTGGTGCCAGTGGCAAATGAGGACGCCGTCGCGCACGCTGCCCTCCGACAGGGGGTAGCCCATGTGGGGGCAGCGGTTGTCGCAGGCGTAAAAGCCGTTTTCGTAGCGGAACACCGCCAGATGGGTGCCATCGACGGTGAAGGGCTTGCCCACCCCCTCCTCAACGTCGGAGGCGGGACAAAGCTCGTGGTAGACGAGGCTGTCTGGACTGACCGCTGGCTGAGACGGCGGCGCCTGCTCGTCGTCGTATACGGCGGGTGAGGTCGTCTCGATGGTCATGGCATGGCTCCTGACGTGGGGAATACCGCAAGCTAGTTCATGCCCACGCTCTGCGAAACTGGACGGACGTCCAGGTCCCATCATCACTTGTGCTTCTCTTTCGGGGAAGGCGTCATCCCAACCCATTGGCCATGTCCCCCGGGAACAGAGCCACTTAAGAGGGCGCATTCCCTCGAGTCTCTGTCCGTTTCTTGTTGCTCTAAACCACAATTGAACTGTGGTTTCTCTAACCAACCCTACTGTGGTTTCTCTAACCAACCCTATTGTTGGGAACACTTCGAGGTACGACAAGGCGGTGTTCAGGATGGCGTCATCAGGGCTTGTGTAGCCGGCAGCTTCTCCATAGTATCCGGGTGGTCCCTTCGCAGGCGTTAGATGCCCTTCTTCCTACAACCACCGAACAGCTCGGACCGCTCGGAGCTAACCGAGTCCCAAGTTCGCCGCATGCTCCAGGCGGATGTTCCGGAGCAGCAACGCGACGAAGTGTGGCGCAAGTTGCTTCGCGGCGAGAAGGTCGTCTTGCGCGCCGGCCCCTTGGTCTGGGAGAGCGCCAGCAGCACGTCTGGCTAATCCGCCCAAGGGAACCAGACATGGATAGGACGCGCTCTGATCGGGCCCGCCCCCCTCTCGTCGTTCTGCTGCCTCTACCCTACGCCACGCGGTGCTTCGCGCCAGCCTGACGACCTCGCAGGTCTCCAGGCGACGGTCAAAGATCGAATTCTGCAGAAAGCAGTCGAAGTCGAAGCCGCTCCCCAACGTAAAGTCGACGCTCTGCAGGATTCGCATGAGCTCGTCGTCCGTATCCCGGCCTTCTCAAGTCAGTGATCGGCGCAACGTAGCGGCCGCGAACGGTCGGTCCTCCTCGACGTCAACGCGTAGCAGGTCGTCGTCCCGGTAGCGGGTGGACAGAGGAATGTCGAGAGCCCCTTCGACCAGAAGCACACGAACCAAGCTCCGGTCGCCGATGGCGGCGGCGTCTCTTGCCTTCGCAATGGTGTCGTTGTTCGTCTTCATCGGATTCTTCTCGCCATTATTCACACCGGCGGGATCGAGAGCATCCCTCCTTCCTCCCTTCCGAAGAGAGCAGCTACTCGGGCTGGTGAAAGAACTTCTTCACTATCTGTACGGGGGGCGGTGCAGTGAGGCGGATAGTGACGGCGGTAACGAGAAAGGACACCAGCAATCCGAGGATGATGGGATCGAGGTCGAAAACGCGCACCGGCCGGAAGAAGCTGTCGTTGACGACGATGCCGGCGGCATACATTGCCAGGTGGGTGCCGAATCCGGATAGCATACCCACCATACAGCCGGTGCCGCTGGCCCGTGGCCAGTACAGGGCGAAGACGGTCGGCGCCAGGAAACAGGCGGCGAGCCCGCTACCGGTGAAGACGATGATGTCCTGTAGGAACTCGGGTGGATCGACGGCACCCGCCATGGCGCCAGCACCGACGAAAAGCGTGACTCCGTAGCTGAGGCTGCGGATCGTGCTCTCCCGCGCCTGAGGATTCAGGTTACGCTGGTAGACATCGCGCACCAGCGAGGAGGAGATCATGAGTAGGAAGCTGTCCACGGTGGACATGACCGCAGCGAAGGGAGCGGCGATGACGAGTCCACCCAGCCACGACAAGCCAGCGTTCTCGGTGAGGAAGATGACAGTCGCCGGCATGATCCGGTCGGACTCAGCCTCCATGCCCGGCAGCAAAATGCGGGCGCAGCAAAAGATAATGACCAGCGGGAAGTAGATGAGCGAGTAGTAGACGGTAACAGTGGCGATCGAAAAGCGCAGTGTGCGCGCATCGCGAAAAGCCATGAGTCGCACGTAGTGACTTGGCTGACCGGTCCCGGCGATGGCCCACATGATGAAGAAGGAAAATGCCAGGCTGAGGGGGAGAAACCCGTCGGGGTCGGTACGACTAGGACCCGGTGCCGACACGTAGGCACCAGCGACGCCGTCACCGTAGGCATAGCCCTCGACGCGGGGATCAATGAGCCGCAACTCCTGAGCCAACCAGGTGGCGCTGTGGTCCGCGGCGACTCGCTGAATCTGACTCGTGGCAGTGATCTCAACTACGGGCAGATCTGCCCTGTCTCCCGGCGCTACCGAGGCACTACGGGCGATGCGAAAGAGCTGCCCTTCCTCCCCCCAAGCCCAAGTGCCTTGACCCACGCGGACCGGCGCTGTCGATCGAACGTTACTGACAATCGTCACCGTCCCCGTTCGTGGCGGAGTCATCTCCGAAAGCTCCCGTGTCGCCGATTCCAGACCCCCCACTTGGTGTAGAGCCAGCGGCAGCACGACGAGGACGCCGGCGACCATGACCACGCCCTGCAGGACATCGGTCCAGACTACGGCGCGAAAGCCGCCGAAGGTGGTGTAGAGGACGACGACGATGCCGAAAGTGATCACGCAGGTGAAGTACGTGGCCTCCACACCGTGAGGCACCAGCGACGCCCCAACCACAGCCGACACCGCGTGGAAGGCGTCCACGTCGGCCAGCAGGGTGCCCAAGATCAGACTGCCCGCCTTGAACTGGGCGACGAGGTTGAAGGACATGAAAAACACGAGCAGCGCCGTCGTGAGCAGGCCAAAGCGGGGGCTTTCGAAGCGATCGCGGAAGACGTCAGGTACCGTGATGGCGCCGCTGATCCGACCAATCTGGTTAAGGCGTTTGCCGATGAGTCCCATCATGCAGATGGGGACCACCATGTAACTGCCGATCCACAGAGCCAGGGTCCAGCCGTGGGTATAGATCTTGGAGGGAAATCCGGTGAAGCTGCCGCCGGAGGCGCTGGTGGCGGCGAAGGTCAGGGCGAAAGCCCAGACCCCTAGATTGCGACTGCCGAGGAAGTATTCGCTGAGAAAGTTGCGCTGCTGCAGCAGACGGTTCGCCGCCACCGCGATGCCCAGGACGGCAACGATGTAGAGCAGGAACGTAGTAAGGGTACCACCACCACTCATATCGGGACCTCGCCCTCACCGAGATCGTCATCGGCCATGTACCCCAGGCAGAACCAGAGTGCGAAGATATCAGCCAGCAACCAAGGCACGGCGACGCCCCACACCACCCATTCGGGGATGCCCCAGATGGTCTGCACAGGCTCTCCGGGAGGCAGATGATAGCCCGCCGAGTAGCAGTAGGGTACGGACCAGAGAGCGGCAACGAGCCAGACCAGACAAATGATGATCGCTTCGCGCCGAGCATTTATGAAGGTCGAGTGAAAGGCCATTGGCAGTGATACTTCGCGTTGGAGCGGCGCCTACCTGGTGCGCTGCGCTGTCGACATTGTCGCTGAAAGCCGCAAGACCCACAACTTGCGGTGGCGCTTTCCGGCGTTGTCAAGAAAATCAGGCACGGCGGAAATCCCGGACGGCTGCAACAATTCAGCGCACGCGTTCGTTCAGTGGGAAAATGGGCGCTCCACCAGCTTTTCGCGTTATCCTGCTGCAGAGTGATGTAGATGAATTGGAATCGGCGCATCCAGCCGTGCAGATGGGTGTACAACTGTGAGCGATGGAGAGCAGACGCCAACGCGGCGGGATCGCCGGTCACGAATCATGAATATCCGCGAGAGATGCCGCCAGGGTGTCCGAATGGAATGACCTGTCGTGACGTCAACTCTCCGACTCGGACTCACTGAGCCTGTCCTGCAACGTGGAACGAATGGTTTCGAGGGTGTCATAGTTGACGATCTTGTCGCCATTGACGCCGACTACGTAAAAGGCGTCCGTCGCCCGGTCGGAGACGGTAGTGATAATCGCCATGTGGATGTCGAGATCCATCTCACCCAGAGCGTGGGTGATCGTGTAGAGCAAGCCTACCTCGTCTTGGGCGTTGACGTCGACAACGGTATAGCGTTCGGAGACCTGGTTCTCCAAAACCACCTCCGGCTCCCGGCGCGGCCGACGGTGGAAACGCCGGTTCCAGTGAGCGCTGTAGCGAGCAAACAGCTCCTCCACCTGAACCTCCCCAGCAATGACCTTGCGCAGGCGATCACTGATGCGCTCCTTCTTCCACTCCGGCAGGGTGGCACTGCCGTCGATGTCGGCGACCCGGAAGGTGTCTACTACGACGCTATCCGCTCGGGTTTGGGCGTCGGCGGTGAGGATGTCGATGTCGTTGACGGCGAGCACCCCGCAGATGTTGGCCAGCAGGTGGCGCTGATCGGAAGTACAGACAACGATCTCACTGTGATGCTGTTGCTCGACGAACTCGATCTGCGTCTGCTGGGAGCGCGCAAAGCTCTCCACCAGTTGCAGGTGCCGGGAAATCTGCTCGAGGTTGTAGGCCACTAGGTAGCGAGCGGGTAGCTTGCTCACGTGCTCTTCGAAAGCGACGACGCGGGCCGGAGACCAGCTCGCTTTCATCGCCTTCAAGTGGCGATCGACGATCTGGCGAGCACTGTCCCTCTCTTCCAGTGTCTTTATGCCGGACTCGAGTTGCTCGAGAGTCTTGTTGTAGAGTTCCCAAAGCAGCGCCCCGTGCCAATCCGACCAGGCGTCGGCGGCAACGGCGGAGAGGTCGGCATAGGAGAGCAGATATAGTGCGCGCAGCCAATCAACGCGGGCGAACCGGTCGGCGAAGTCGGAGATGAGCTTCACATCGTCGAGGTCGCGACGCTGGGAGATGATGACCATCTCCTGGTGGTTCTCAATGAGAAAGAGCACCAAGGCGCGATCCGCCTCTGTCAACCCCAAACGCTGGCAGAGGGCGTCCCCCATCTCCATGCCAGCGGAGATGTGCTCTTCGCGGCGCGATTTGCCGACGTCATGGAGCAGGGTGCCAAGGAACAACAGATCTTTACGCTCGAGATCGTTGTAGACCCTTCGCAGGACCCGGCCGCTGTCCATGCCGGCGACCTGCTCGAGTCGTTCCAAGGCTACCAAGGTGTGCTCGTCCACCGTGTAGACGTGGTACATGTCGTACTGGACGAGACAGGTGAGATCGCCGAACTCCGGCAGTAACGCTCCCAGCACTCCCAGGTCATGCATGGCGCGCAGAGTCTCGGTGGTGCGTTTCCTGCGCTTCAGAATGCCGAGTAGAAGATCGCGGGTCTCGGGCGAAGATCGCACGTCGTTATCGATCACGTGCAAGGAGTCCTGAATGACTCGCCGACTCTGCTCGCTGAGGCGCAGACGTCGGCGCTGGCACATCGCGAACAGGCGCGGCAGACGCATGGGGTCGGTGGCGAAGTAGTCCACGCCTTCCGGGATCTCGATGAGGTTGTCGATGGCGAGGACCCCGGGCTCGAGCAGCAGGCGGCGACCCTTGCGGCGTGGCGCCTCTACAAGTTCGTCGAAGGCGAGGCGAGTGATGTGGAAGATGGCGTTGGCGTGCAGGTAGTAGTCGCGCATGAAGCGCTCGGCGGCCAGCTCCGTTCCTCGATCGGCGCCGGTGCGATCGGCGGAGCCGACACGATTGATCGTGGGTGGCGTCCAACCGTCGGCGTCGGAGCCTTCTTCGCCGTTCACCACCCGATCTTGGTAGCCGAGCTTATGAGCAATGGTGGGCTTGGTCTCGTGCCCGAGCACGTCGTGCTTGCGGCCTAGGGCAAGGTGGAGCTCGTGGCGGGCACGCCAGTGAAAATCGCGCCCTCGCTGCAGCGCCCATTGATCGTCGGCACCGACTACATCGTCGACGGTAATATCAATGCGGGCCGCTTTCAAAGCCCATTCGAGCAGGTGGATCTCGCGTAGTCCTCCGGGGCTCTCTTTGACGTTGGGCTCGAGCAGATGAACGCAGCCGGCATGAGACCCGCGCTCGCGATGCAGTGCCGCCAGCTGCGCCAGATTGCCCTTGGGGATCCCCTTGCGCAGCCGCCGGCCAAAATCCTGCCAGAGTTCGGTGTCGCCGGCGAGTAGACGGCCGTCGAGCATGGCCGTGCAGGATTCGAGATCCTCCTTGGCCATCTTCACCGACTCGGAAAGCGTGCGTGCGCTGTGACCAATGTCGAAGCCGAGGTCCCAGAGGGGGTGGAGCACTCCGGAGATGAGGTCTGACGTCTTGTCGCGCTCACGCTTGAACAGGAAGAGCAGATCGACATCAGAGTAGGGCGACATCTCCTGCCGACCGTAGCCTCCGAGGGCGATCAGCGCGTAAGTGGAACGCTGAGAGCCGATGCAGATTTCGTAGGCGTCAAGGACGATGTTGTCGACGACGTCGCTGAACGCCACCGCGATCTCCAGTCCGCCGGCGCCAGCGCGGTGCCGTTGGGAGATCACTTCAAGCTGTTCGGCCCAGAAGCGCTTGCGCGTTTCCGTGGGGGTGTCGCCATCCGCCCTGTGCAGCGACAGTCTTTGCTGCACCGTAGTATCCGTCATTTCTGCCGCCGTCTTCCCCTGTTGCCGACCCCTTCTTTCAACCTTTGTCAATGGCTTTGCGTTGTCGCCCACCCGCATTGAGCGCGATGGGAAGCACCTCTTCGAAGTCGTCGATGAGCTCGACGCGGAGGCAGCGCAGAATGTCTTGAGGCACCTCTTCGAGATCGTTGCCGTTGCGCCGGGGCAGCACGACGGTGCGAATGCCGGCACGCTGCGCCGCCAGCACCTTGTCGCGGATGCCACCCACGGGCAGCACACGACCGCGTAAGGTGATCTCACCCGTGATGGCAACGTTGGCCTTGACCTTGCGTCCGGTGAGCAGCGAGAGAATCGCTACAGCCAACGCAACGCCCGCCGAGGGTCCCTCCTTGGGTGTGGCGCCCGCGGGCACGTGTAGGTGGACGTCGGACTCTTCGAGGGCGGAAATGTCGATGCCCAGGTCGGGAGCTCGCGATTTCAGGTAGCTGAGGCCGGCCTGGGCCGACTCACGCATGACCTCGCCAAGTTGGCCGGTGAGGATGAGCCCCTTCTTGCCAGGCATGAGGGTGGCCTCGATAAACAGGATTTCGCCACCCGCGGCGGTCGCGGCCAATCCGGTAGCGACGCCTACGTCGCTCGAACGGTCCGCTACCTCTGGGTAGTAAACCGGCGGGCCGAGAAACTCATCGAGCTTGTCTTGCCGGACTTTGAACGGATGGCGCCTGCCTTCCACAAACTTTCGCGCCGCTTTGCGACAAACCGTTCCCAGCGAACGTTCGAGATTGCGCAGTCCCGCCTCGCGGGTGTACTCGCTGATGAGCCGGCGGATCGCCCTCTTTTCCATGCTGAGTTTCTTGGCCGCCAGTCCGTGCTGGTGGAGCTGTCGGGGAAGCAAGTGGCGCCGCGCGATCTCCACCTTCTCGTTGGGGGTGTAACCGGGAATGGCGATCTCCTCCATACGGTCGCGCAGAGCAGATGGCACCGTGTGTAACACGTTGGCGGTGGTGATGAACATCGCCTTGGAAAGATCGAAAGGCAGATCGAGGTAGTGGTCCTCAAAACTGAAGTTCTGCTCGGGGTCGAGAACTTCGAGCAGCGCCGCCGAGGGATTGCCGCGGAAGTCGGCTCCCACCTTGTCGATCTCGTCGAGCATGAACACGGGATTGTTGGCCCCCGCCTTCTTGACCCCTTGGATGATCCGACCTGGCAAGGCGCCGACGTAGGTCCTGCGGTGACCCCGGATTTCGGCCTCATCGTGGACACCGCCCAGGGAGATCCGGGCGAAGGTACGGCCCATCGCCCGGGCGATGGCGCGCCCCAGGGAAGTCTTGCCGACCCCGGGAGGACCAACGAAGCAGAGGATGGGACCCTTGATCTCTTGGCGAAGCTTGCGCACAGCGAGGTGCTCGAGAATGCGCTCCTTCACCGGATCGAGGCCGTAATGATCCTCTTCTAAAACGCGGGCGGCGGCCTTGAGGTCAAGGAGATCCTCGCTGGACTTGTCCCAGGGCAGCTCGAGGATCCAGTCGAGATAGGTGCGCGCCACGGAGTACTCGGGGGAAGCGGGCATCATCTGCTCGAGCCGGCTGAGCTCACGATCGGCGGCCTCCCGGGCTTCTGGCGACAACTCCGCCTCGGCGAGGCGTTGACGCAGATTCTCGAGCTCGGCGCTGGAGGGATCGGAACCAGAGAGCTCCTTCTGGATCTGTCGCAGCTGCTCACGTAGATAGTATTCACGCTGGGATTGCCCCAACTTTTCCTGCACCTGCAACTGGATGCTGGCACCGACTTCGAGAATCTCCTGCTCGCGGGCCAACAGGGTGGTCACGTACTGCAGCCGGCTGGGTATGTCTATCTCGCCGAGCACGCTTTGCTTCTCCTCGACGGGCAGGTCGAGATAAAACGCGGCAAGATCGGCGAGGCGTCCGGGATCGTCGATATTGACGGCCACCACCTTGAGCTCGTCCGGCATCTGTGGGGACAGGTCGATGATCGCCTGGAACTGGGAGCTTACCGTGCGCATCATGGCCTGCACTTCGGTGGATTCCTCATCGCCAGTCTCGTCGAGTTCGGTAACGACACCCTGGATGTAGGGATCTACACGCACGATCTCCTCGAGGCGGCCGCGGGCCAGGCCCTGCACAATGAGGCGAATGCTGCCGTCGGGAAGGCGCCAGATGCGATGAATCTTGGCAATGGTACCTATGTGGTAGAGATCGTCGAACCCGGGCTCTTCGTCCTCGGTTCGCTTCTGTGTGAAAATGCCGATGGGTGATGAGGTCTCCGTCGCCTGCTCTAAGGCGTGTAGAGAGCGCTCACGACCGGCAGTGAGCTGGTGCGGCATGTGGGGGTAGATGACGTTGTTGCGCAGAGGCAGGACACCGATGGTTCCCGAGCCGAGGTTGTCTTCGGGTCCCTTGCCGTTGCCCTTGCTGTCTTCGGGTCCCTTGCCCTTGCCGTTGCCCTTGCTGTCTTCGGGTCTCTTGCCGTTGCCCTTGGCGGGGTCGTCGGATGCTCTGCTGCGAGAAGCGGTCATGGTGGGGAGATTAGGTCACCACCCCACCCTGTCAAGGTGGCGATTGTAGCGGCCGTATCCCTACGTTCTCGATCAGGTAGCCATACTCTGCAAGAAGAGACCGGTCAAGATGAGTCATTCCACAGCGAGTCCCCGTGAGACCGCACTGCTGGTGGGTCTAGCGGTCCCCGGCATTCCAGCCTGGGAGGCGGAAGACTCGCTGGACGAGCTCGGACGCCTCGCCGACACCGCCACCCTGGAGGTGTTGGAGCGGGTGCTGCAGGTGCGCCGGCGCATCGACCCCGCCTATTACATAGGCAAGGGCAAGGTGGGCGAACTCAAGAAGCTGGCCAAGCGGGTGGCGGCGGACATGATCATCTTCGACAACGATCTGTCTCCGGCGCAGGTGCGCAACCTTGAGAACCTGACGGACATACGCATTCTCGACCGTAGCGCCCTGATCTTGGACATCTTCTCTCGGCACGCGCGCACTAAGACAGCGAAGGTACAGGTCGAGCTGGCGCAGCTGAACTATCTGCTGCCGCGACTGACACGCCAGTGGACCCACCTATCGCGTCAAGCCGGTGGCGGGGCGATCCGCGGCATGGGCGCCGCTGGCGTGCGCGGACCCGGTGAGACTCAGCTCGAAACTGATCGACGGCTGATCCGTTCTCGTATCGGCGCCCTGCAGCGCGAGCTCGACCGCATCAGCTCGCAGTTCCAGACGAGCCGCAAGTCACGCTCCGACGCCTTCCGCGTTGGCATAGTGGGCTACACCAATGCCGGCAAGTCGACACTCATGCGCGCACTGTCGGGATCGGACGTGCTGGTGGAGGATCAGCTGTTCGCCACCCTCGACTCCACGACCCGTGCGGTGGACCTGGACCACAATCGTAAGATCCTGCTCACCGACACCGTGGGGTTCATCAAGCGGCTGCCCCACCACCTGTTCGCCTCATTCCGCGCTACCCTCGAGGAGACGGTGGAGGCCGATCTGCTACTGCACGTTGTCGATCTGAGCTACCCCCACCACGACATCCAGATGGAAACCGTACAAAGCGTGCTCGTCGATCTCGAAGTGGAGAGTAAGCCGACAATTCTCGTCTTCAACAAGATCGACCTATTGCAGGACGGCAACGACGTTTCCGTCAGCACGACCGCTGGCGCCAGCAAAAACGATCCGGACAGAATTGCCGTGTCGGCAGCGGAGGGGATCGGCCTCGATGACCTCCGCGAGCGCATTCTCTTCTTCAGCCAGAGCAAAGAGGTCACTCTCGATCTCAAGATCCCCCAGGGTGAGGGGCGATTGCTCTCGCAGCTGCACGAAGAAGGCGAGATCCTCGAGCAGGACTACGACATGCAGGAAGTGCGTCTGCGCGTGCGCCTCGAGAAGTCCTGGGCGGAGCGCTGGAAGCTCGCCCGTTACGTCCTGAACTGAGCCGAAAGGCGGACCTTAGGGATCGAGCTTGCCCTCGTCCACCGCAGCGTTGATGAGCTGGGCGGCGTAGATCCAGAGCTCGGGCGCTCCTTCGGCGATGTGCTCGTTGCGGACGATGACGCGACCTCGAGCGATGCCGTTATTGCGCCAGGTGGCGCCGCCGGCGTGGTAGTTGAGCAACAGCGGCTGCAGCCTGTCCAGGGCAGCCGCGTAGCGTGCATCGGCGCTCTTCCTCTCTTCGAATTCATCCCACAACCGGCGTAGATCGCGCTCCTGGTCTTGCGGCAGCATGCCAAAGATTTGCTCCGCCGCCGCCTGCTCGCGCTCCGCCTTGTCCGCGTTGCCCACCTCGTCGTAAGCAAAGGTGTCGCCGGCGTGGATCTCCACCAGGTCATGGATGAGGTGCATCTTCATCACTCGCGTCAGGTCGATCTCTTCGGCGGCGTACTCGGCGAGGACCAAAGCCATTAAGGCCAAGTGCCAAGAGTGCTCGGCGTCATTCTCCCGGCGCTGGTCGCGGATGAGCAGGGTCTGGCGAAAGACTTGCTTGAGCTCGTCTACGGCGACGAGAAACTCCACCTGTTGGGCGAGTCGGGAGGAGGCGTCCATAGGGCTCCTTCTGAACGAAAATTGACCCCGTAGTGTCTCGCAGCGAGAACACGCTGTCAACGCGGCTGAAGAGGGGCATCTACTTCAGCAGGGTCATGCGCCCGGTCTGAGCGTGCGGTCCCACCTGCACCTGGTAGAAGTAGCGGCCGCTGGCGGCGCTGCTGCCCGCCTGATTGAAGCCGTCCCACTGCATTTGGTGGTAGCCGGGAGTCAGCTCCTTATCCAGTAGGACACGGATCCGCTGGCCAAGAGCGTTGAAGATCGAGACAGAGACCGGGACGTGGCCTTCGACTCCTGCCAGAGGCGGAACTCGGAAAGGAATAGTCGTGGCGGGGTTGAAAGGATTCGGGTAGTTGGCACCGAGGGCAAACTCCGCGGGCAGGGCCAGCAAAACGGGATCGCGCATCACCTGCATCGTCTGTGACGTGAAGTCGGCAGCGATGAGCTGGCCGTCGACGATGCGCAGCGAACTCGGGTAACCGTCCTGGTGGAGGCGGATGGGTAGACCCAGGAGATCTCCGTCACCCGAGGCCGACCACTCCTTGCCGAGGCGGGAGGCGGCAATGTCGAGCCGTCCGCTTCCGGATTCGACCATTCTCGAAAAGTAGCCAGTGGGGTTACCGGCGAATAGCTCGCCAACGCGGGCAGCTCCCGCCTCGTCACCGAGGACGGCCATCTCCATGGGATCGTAGACCAACTCCATGCCGAAGGCGGCCAAAGCACGGACGGCGCGAACGGCAAAGACGAGCTCGATCTCGTCGCCTGTCCTCCAAGGGCCTTCCTTGCCCGGAGCCGACACTTCAATTCCCGGTGCGGAGCTGCTTGCAGCCCTGAATACGGGCGGCGCTCCGAAGCCGGTGAGATTGGAGATGTTGGAGGTGGTCACCGCCAGGTCCTTGACACCGACGCGGCCGTCGTTGTTGATGTCGGCGTGAGCGAAAGAGGACACCGCCGTGTTCGTGCCCCAAGCACTGTCTATGGTGTTGACATCGTCCTCGTCAATTTCGTTGTCGCCCGTGGCGTCACCCCCCTTGAGCTCCTGACCATCTTTGTCGAGCAGCAACGATCCGTTGCCGCGGATGTCGGAGGCGAAAAAACCAATGTCCCCCGTCAGCGTGAGAGTTTCTCCGTTACGCAGCGTGATAGTATCGGTGCGTCCGCTAATGTGGCTCGAGTCTTTCACCGTGAGCACGTAGCGCCCTGTGGGCACGCTGGTGAGCACGAGGCCCCCAGAGGCGGCGGTCTGTACCTCAATGGTGTTCGAGGTGCCGGTGTCGTCATCATTGGCGGCGAGGAAGCTCGAATCATCGATGTCCACAGTGCTGCCAGGAAGACGCAGGTGCACGTCCAGCAACGTGGTGTGATCGCCATTTCCTATGGGCGGAGAGCGGCCTTCGAGCAGCACCGTGCCGAGGATTCGTGCCCGAGGCAGAGCCTCGATGAGCGCATTGCGGGAGGACATGCCGTTGGTGCCGTCCAGCGGTACCGAGCTGTTGGCGAGACTGAGACTAGCCTCGTCGGAGTGGAAGCGCAGGGTGTTGGAGCCGCTGAATCCGGTCTTGGCCACCAGTTGGAAGGAAGCGAGCCGCGCCGGATCGTCCTCGCTGCCGATGATCTCCCCCGATAGATGTTGCTTGGTGTAGCGGATCTGCGACGAAATCGTCGTGTCCTCTATGACAGTTCCCGAGGTTAAAATCTCGTTCAGATCAGTGAAGGGGCTCGCCGAGTTAACGATAGTGAACAGGTCGGTGTCGACCTCGAGGACGGCGCTCACCGCCTTGGCAGTGACACCGCCCGATTGCACGAGAATTTCGAACTCGAGGGTATCTCTCGCCGAAGCTCGCAAGCGGTTCGGGCTCAGAGAAAAATTTGGAATTGTTCCGGTGTTGGGGTTGACCACGAGCTCGTTACCGGAGACGCTCACGCGTCCACGAGTGTTGTTGGAGAACGTGGGATCTTTGCTGATCCCAGCGTACACGTTGTAATCGCCCTCGGGTAGGCTGAATCTGGAGGTCCACGTATCCCAGATGAAGGAGTTAGCGCCGCTTTCGCGGATCGAAGTGATGATTCCCTTGGCGCTGCCGTCGCTGGAGTTGACGATGAAAACCTCGTCGGTGCCGCTGGCTCCTACGACGTCGGCCTCGAGATCTTGCAACGTCGCGAAGGAGGACCCCGTTGATGCGTAGAGGCGGATGTAGGCGTCGTCCGTGCCGAATCCGTCGTCGACCATGTAATCGTCCCAGCTTAGTCTCAGGAGGTCTCCCTGGTCGATCTCGGGTAGGCGAGTTCTTAGCAGGATGTAGGGATTGTGATCGATCGTCAGGGATCCCCCGAGAGTGACAGTTTCGTTGGAACCGTCTTTGAGCTCAGCGTAGAGCCAGACTCGCGTTCCGGTAACGGGCACCTCGTGGGGCGGATTGGTAAGATCCCAGACGTAGAGGTCCCCGTCCCCCTCGTCGTCTTCTCTCAGACCGTTGACGATAAGTCGGGCGTTGCCATCGGCGGGGTTCAGCAGATCCGTGGAGTCGTCACCACTGTAATTCTTGGTCGCCGGATCCACCGTTGTGAAGTAGAGGGCGATGGTGGCGTTGTCATCGAGATCGCCATCTCCCGGCCCTTTCTGCCACTGAATGGTGTAGGCCGGCTGAGAGCCGCTGTTGATGTTGCGCTGAGTGTTGCGCGCGGGCTCATAGAATGTGAAACTCGGCGAATGGGCCACGACCAGCCTCGTCGACGAGTTGGCCACCGTGACGCTTGTTCGATCCGAAGCGACGGCGTAGAGGTAGTAGGCCCCTTCCACGATTAGTGGATCGGTGACGTCCCAGGCGAACTCGCGATCGTGGTTGCTCAGGGTCGTGGAATTGGTGATCGCCGTTCCTCGCGTCCCCGACAGGCTCTTGCCGAGTACGAAGCTCTGGTTGGGATAAGTTCCAGTGGCCGACACCGAGCTAATGCCACTGACGGCCGCGTAGAACAGCTGCACCCTCGCCTCGTTGTCGTAGTCGATGACGGAGAAGTCAAGGTCGTAAGGATTCGCCTTGAGTCCGGTACGCACGCCGGTGTCAACGGTGTCGGCGACAATGGGATCGATGGACCGCACAATAGGACTGTGCTCAATGGTGAGCGCGCCTGGACTGACGGCGAAAACGGGTGGGTTCTGGCCGTCGTCGGCCACCAAATAGATGTAGTAACGACCGCTCTGCACCTTGAGAATTGAGGCGAACAGCGAGCCGCTCTGCAGCGCCGCCGGCGCATCGTCCCAGGTGTAGGTCTGATTGGAGCCCTCGATGAAATCATTGGTTCCATTGGCGTTGCGTGCACTTACGTCGTTCTCGTCGGCGATGAGAGTGGCGAAAATGCGGATGTCCTGCACGGAGGCCAGGCCGTCCGTGGAATAGGCGTAGAGCGCGGCGTCAAGCGAGCTGTTGAGATCGTCGTCGCTGTCTGCCAAGTCGTAGCGAATGGCGTAGGAGGCATTAGCGGTGTCGCCAGTATTACTCGGGTTGCTGATGGACACCGTGGGCGCCGAGTTGGTGGCGACGATGTTGATGTGGGCGCCGAGGCTGAAGAAGCGACCGGCGGCGAGAGAGACGGTAGGCGCCGAGCCCACCTGTACAGCTCGCTCGGCGCCGCTGCTGCTGACGATGAGTTGCAGGTTGCCGGAGGAATCGCTGCCGAGCACGTTGAGCTTTGCGAGCAGACCTACTTTGTCCTGGTTATCCCCCCACTCCCGATTGTCGCCGGAACTCTCGTCTGCTAGTCCTTCGAAACGCTTCTCAGTATCCTGCAGCCTGGTACCCACACGCTCCCAGGCACCGGCAAGGAACCCATCCCCGACGGAGTTCTTCGCTCCTAGGCCGGAGCCGTCCCTTGGATCGGCGGCGTGCACGTATACGATCCGGTTGTCCAGTCTCACACTGGGCGATATGGGATTTGTTGGTGTGTAGCTGAGGGTGTACTCGTAAGCACCGACGGGAACGGACTCGTCCTCGGAGGTTATCGCCCGGCCCAGCACTTTGACGTAGGGATGGTGATTCACGTTGCCCACGCCATTGACACCAAAGCCCTCGTCCGTGCCACCGGCAAAGCCGAGGAAGACGTGGCCGAAATTAGGATGCATCGCCAGGGACGGACTCTGTAGATACACGTCAGTATTGGCGATGCCATTATCGGTGGCCGTGGCGTCGGAGTCGTCGTCGGCGACATTTTCCGGGAGCGTCCATGAAGTGCCGTTGTAGCGCGCATAGAACACGTCGTGTTCGAAGGTGCCCAAGGAACCGCTATGACCGGCAGTGAAGGCGATGTGCAGGTCACCACGATCGTCGTGAGCATCGTCAACGATCGCGGCAACGCGACCGGTGATTGTCCAGTCAAGTTCAATGTTGTATTTGCCGAGACCGCTGTCGAAAAGCGGCGTCTGCCCCGTGCTAAACACTGGACCCGGTGTTCCCCAACTGGCGCCGCTGCCTGTGACGGTGCCGTCGTCCCGATAGCTGGCGAATGCGATCGATTCGTTAGGATCTGAATTATTATTTCCTTTGAACAGCGCGTAGACCCGGTCCGGGAGCTGATTGCGGTCGACGACGACGGTGGTAGAGAAATAGGTCGCGTCCTCCTCTAAGGAAACGTTGGAGCCATTCTCGTCGACGAAATTGGCGACAGTGGCACCGTCGGCATCTTGGTTCCAACCAGTGGCCGAGACATCCACCCATGTGGTATCTGAAGCTAAGCGCTTGTGTTCGATTCTATTGTCAGCATCACTGAAGTAGGTAACGTGCACGCCGTCGCCGTCGCCGATGGCAATATCGGGCCCGGTGTGCCGTTTGGTATTCGGGCTGATGCGCAAACCGCCGCTGCTGCCCGCCGTGCCCAAAGAGCCTATGGGGAACATGGAAAACGTAGTGGGCTCTCGGTTTACCTTGGCGAGCATGACATCATCGGAGCCGCCCGCCGTGCCTCGCACGTAGCTTATGAAAATCTCGTCGCGGTCGTCGATGGCCATGCGCGGGAAGGCTGCAGAGTAGCCCTCGGTGTTGTTGTCGGTGATCGTGTCATTCACGACGATCGGAGTCTTCCAGCTGCCACCGCCATCCGCGGAGTAGGTGAAATAGACATCGCGATCCCGCCGCCGGGTTCCGGTGTGCACCATGGCGTAGACAATGCGGGGGTTGCCGCCGCTGTCGACTTCGAGGTCCAGCGTCGAGAACGAACTGCCGCTACCGTTGGTGCTCTGAAGGTGGTAGCTGATCGTGCCAGTGACGCTCACGCTATCGCTGAAGGTCGCCCCGCCGTCGTGACTGCGCGTGTACATCACCTGGTAGGCGGGAGTGCTGCCGCCGGTATAGATCTGGCCTCTGATGTTGGGCGAGCCCTCGATCCACGCGACATGCAGGGCGGGCAAGAAACTCGCCGCTGAGGTAACACCGGCCTCGGGGATGTTGGCATTGGTACCGAAGGGAACGACGTCGACCATAGCGACATCAACCCACATGCCATCGGTGTTCACCGTGCTGAGCTGTTCAGCGCGTTCGAGGGCGTGGAAGTTACCCACCAGGGGGTAGTCGGAATTGACCGCTTGGTTAAGATCGACACGAACGGTCACCGAGTTGCCGGTGACGAAATTCGTCGTCGTCGTGCTATCGTCGGGAATGAAGCCGACGGGAGTTTTGTTCTCGAAGGTGGGCGGATTCGCAAACGCGGAGGCGACAGTTAACAGGCCCACGACAAGGGCGCACGGAAACAGAGGGCACCGGATTCGCCGGGCGGGCTGGTGAGAGACAAACACGGGGTTTCTCCCCTTACTTGACCAGAGCCATCTTCCGGGTCTGGCGGAAGTCTGCCGTCTCCAGCACAGTGAAGTACATCCCCGCTGCCGCACCGAGACCACGCGCGTCGCGCCCATTCCAGACGATGGTGTGAAAGCCGCGCTCCAGCAGTCCGGAATACAAGACTCGAACCCGCTGCCCGAGCACGTTGTAGATCTCTAGTTGTACGTTCTGCGCCGAAGGCAAAGCGAAAGGGATCGCCGTTGACGGGTTGAAGGGGTTTGGATAGTTGGGCTCCAGACTTAGATCCTGAGGCAGCAGCAGGTCGGCCAGCGAGCGCTGCCAACGCACCTCAGTAGCCTGATAGGTGGGCGTTAACAGCACGCCCTCACCCAGTTGGATCGCCTCTTCGATACCAGGGCCGGGCTCGATTACCTCAAACCAAATGCGGGCCAGACTGCCCTCACCAGCAGCGGACCATTCCTTGCCCACACGGGCGCTGATCACGCGCAAGCGTTCGCCGTCGACTTCGGCCTCGAAGACCGCTCCGTGTGGATTGGGAGCGAAGATCTGTCCCTCGCGCACCGTCTCGATGAGAGGTCGCACGCGGGTGCGATCAAAGGCCATGTCGAACTCGTAGCCGGCTAGGTCCTGCAATCCGGTGGCGCGAATCTCGACGCCGACGCGATCACCAGGGTGGAGGCGCCGATTGGTGTCGGTCAGCGGCAGCAGATCGAGTTCGGCCTGATTGTTGTCTCCTCGCCCACCGGCGCGTTTGTAGATCGGCGGTGCGCCGAAGCCCTCGCTGTTGCCAAAGTTCGACGTCGTCACCGTGAGGTCTGAGGCACCAACGATGGCGTCATTGTTGATGTCGGCCTGCTTAGAATGAGGGCCATCGCTACCCCAGGCTGTGACGATCAGGTTCACGTCGTCTTCGTTGATCTCGTTGTCCTCACTGACGTCACCGGCAATCAGCTGGGTACCGCTGTTGGGCAGGATTCCGGTTGGGTCGCCGCGCAGATCGGAACCGAAGAAACCGAGTACTTCGAGGTTGGGCGGTGAGAGTGTATGGTGGACGTCAACAACCTCGCCGTTGCGGACGGTGATAGTGTCCGTTCTCCCGCTGACGTGGCTCGTGTCCTTCACGGTGAGCACGTAGCGGCCGGCCGGGACACTTCGCAGAATGAGGGCACCGGCGGCGCCAATCTGGACCTCCACGGTGTCGGCCGTGCTCGCGTCGGAATCGTTGGCAGTGATGTACTTGGCATCGTCGATGTCGACGGTGCTGCCCGGAATGCGTAGGTGGACGTCGAGCAAGCTAGTGTCGTCACCCGTGCCCAGAGGAGCAGTTCGCCCCTCGAGCTCAATGGTCGCGGTGATCTTTCCACGGCTGGCCCTAACGAGGTCAGCGTTGGTTACGCTCAGACCGCCGGCGTTGTTCAGAGGATCGCTCTTGCCGACGAGACCAAAGGAGGTGCCCGTGTTGAGGATGTTGAACTTGACAGACGGCGATCCCGTGAGAGTCTCTCGGGCAACCAACTGGAAGCGCGCCAGTGCTACCGGTTCGGTAATGCTGCCTACCAGCTCACCAGAAAAGGAGGACTCGGAGAATCGCAGTTGGGTGCCAACGACCCGGTTTTCAATGGGATCAGACCCCGGGAATACGTTGTGAAGATCGATGAATGGCACGGTGCCGGGATCGCCCTGGTCGATGATGGAGAAGTCACTGCTGCCCAAGTCGATGTGGATCTGTACGAGATTCAGTGGCGTGGAGTGCTGGATCATCACGTCGTAGGTCAGCGTATCACCGATCGCGACGATGGCATCAGTGGGACTGAGCCCGACGTTGGGAGTCGTGACCGTGCCGGAGAGGGTGAGTGCCGAGGTGCTGACGTCAAACGTGGCACGTGTGTTGTTGCTGAAGGTAGCGTCCTTGCTGATCGCCGCGTAAATCCTATAGGCGCCGGCCGTGCCGAACAGCCGGGTGTTCCAGTCAAAGAAATTGGCACTGTCCTCGCGCACCGGGATGTGGCCCGAAAGGGTTCCATCGCTGCTGTTGACGAGGAAGGTCTGCGCGTTGGCGACATCGTTCTCGAGACTCGCCACCGTGGTGAAGGTCCCGAGGCTCCGGGTGCTAGCGTAGACGCGGATGTGGGCATCGTCCGTGCTAAACCCATCGTCTACGAGATAGTCCTCCCAGCGTACCCGATGTACGTCTTTGACCCCAAAACTGGTGAGGTTGTCGAGATCGGAAGTGAGCAGGGTGATTCGCGGATCGTGAGTTAGAGTAATAGCGCCGCCGAGAATCACATTCTCGTTGCCGCCGTCATCGCTGACCACGGCGTAGATCCAGACCCGAGTCCCCTCCACGGGGGCATCGTTGGCCGGATCCCTAAAACTCCACACGTACATGTCGTTGCCGGCATCGCCGTCCTCACGTAGACCACTGACGATGAGCTTGGTGTCGTGGTTCCTTAGCAACGAATCGGGAAACTCCTCGTAGTTGATTGTCGCCGGGTTGTCGCTGGTGAAGTAGAGATTGATAGTGGCGTTGTCATCGAAGTCCTGATCCCCCGGGCCCTTTTGCCACTGGATCGTGTACACCGACTGCCCCCCGGAGTTGAGCCGCCGGTGGGTGTCCTTGGGCGGCTCGTAGAACACGATGCTCGGCGAGTGCTGCACAGAAAGCTGCCCGTCGCTCTTGCCGACGACAACGAAGTCGGAATCGCTGGCCACGGCATAGAGGAAGTAATTCCCCTCGGAGACGATGGCAGAATCGGTGCCAGTGAATACCGAGTCGGTGACGTCCCAGCTGAACTCGGTGTGCATGCTGGTCAACGTATCCGTCTTTTCGATGAACGTTGCCCGCCGGCCGGAAACGCTCTTGCCAAGAACGAACTTCTGGTTCGGATAGGTGCCGCTCACCGAGACCGAGGTCAGACCACTGACGGAAGAGTAGAACAGGGCCACCTGGCTGCGGCCATGATCGTCGAAATCGCGTACGAAGAAGTCGAAATCGTAGGGATTGGCGAGATCACCGGTGCGCACACCGGTGTCCACGGTGTCGAGACCGGCGGGATCGACGAACTCGACGATCGGCTTGTGCCGAATCGACATAGCCCCGGGACTGATGGCGAACACCGGCGGGTTAGTGCCGTCGTCGGCAACCAGGTAGATGAAGTACTCCCCGTCGGGCACCCGGAAGATCGAGCCGAACAGCAGACTCTTGAGCGCCGAGGGCGGATTGTCCCAGGTATAGGCCTGATTCTTGCCTGTAGTGAAGTCGTCGGTGCCGCTGGGGTTCACCGCCGTGTTGTCGTTCTCATCGGCGATCAGGGTGCCGAAGATTTGCACGTCCTGAACGGTGCTCAGGCCGCCGCTGCGGGCGAAGTAAAGGGAGGCGGACAATCCCGATCCAAAGCTATCGTCAGGATCAGTCAGGGTGTAACGAATCGGGAAGGAGGTGCTGCCCTCGTCGCTGAACCCATCCGGCTGCAACACCGCCACCGTAGGCGCCGTGTTGGCGTCGACGATGTCGATCTCGGCGCCCATCATGAAGAAGTCGCCCGCCGCCAGCGTGACCTGGGGCCGTGAAGTGACGCGAATGCCGCGAGAGCCCACGCCGGTGCCAGCGTCGCTGGCGGTGCTGTTGGTGATCAGCTGCAGATTCGTCGACGAATCGCTACCGAGAACGTTGAGCTTGACAACCAGATCGATCTTGTCGTCGTCGTCTCCCCACTCGTGGTCGGAGCTGGAATCCTCGTTGATGCGGCCGTCGAAAAACTTGTCGGCGTCCTGTATCAGGTTCGTGGGCGCGGCATTTGTTGGCACCGTCTCCCACTCCCCCGCCAAGAAACCATCCCCCTCCTTGCCAGTGGCGCCGAGCCCGACTCCGGTTGCGTTGTCAGCGACATGCACGTAGACGGCGTTGTCCTCGACGGCGCTGCTGGCGTCATGGGGCAAGACTGGGGTGTAGGTCAGATCGTACTGGAAGCCACCGACCGGATCTGATTCATCCTCTGAGGTGACGTCGCGACCGAGCACCTTGAAGTAGGGGTGATGATTGGCGTCGGTGACATGGTTAACACCAAAACCTTCTGCCGTCCCTCCGATAAACACCATGTACACGTTCTCGTCACCGGAGCGTTTACCCAGAACGGGCGCCTGCAGGAATACATCCGTACTGAGGATGCCATCAGCAGTACCGGCATCGTCGTCGGCAACGAGCTCGGGCAGCGTCCACGAGGTACCGTTGTAGTAGCCGTAGTAGACGTTGTGCTCGCCACCAGCACCGGGGGTGGTGTTAGAGTAACCGGCACTGAAAGCAATGTGGAGCTCGCCTCGATCGGCACGCCGATCGTCGAGCACGGCACTCACCCGATCTACTACCGTCCAGTCCATCTCGATGTTGTAGGTGGCATTTCCGCTCTCGAACAGCGGCGTGGTGGCCGTGCTCCAAACAGCGGAGGCGCTCGCCGTACTCCAGCTGGCGCCGCTGCCCTCAGCGTGATCGTACACGTAAGAGTTGAAGAATACGGTCTCGAATTTTGGCGGAGGGCCGTCACCGTACTTGTATAGCGCGTAGATGATGTCGGGAGCGTTCACCGTGTCGACAACCACGGTGGGAAAGTAGAACGACACCTCGGTATCCAAGGCGGGATTGCCCCCCGGCGTGGGATCGAAGTCGTCCACGGCGGCGCCATCGGCGGTGGGATTCCAGCCACCCGAGCTGACGTCGTTCCAATCATCGGCGAGCAGTGTCTTGTGTTCCACATCGGAATTGGCCGGCGTGCCCACGTCTTCGTGGTAGTAGAGCACATGCAGTACATCGCCGGAACCGATGGCGATGTCTGGTCCAGTCTCGCGGTCGGCATCCGGGCTGATGCGCACGCCGCCCTGGGAACCAACCGTGCCCGAAGCACCCACCGCCTCCATGGTAAAGGGGCTGGTGGAACCATCTACTTTGGTGATCATAACGTCGTCGGCGCTACCGGCCCCGCCATCACTCGAGCCGCGCACGTAGGTGATGTAGATGTTGTCGCGCATGTCGATGGCCATGCGCGGGAAGGCCGATGTCCGTCCCTCGGTGTTGTTCACCGTCAAGGTGTCGTTGACGAGCACGGCCTGGTTGCCGGGCAGCCAGCTGGCACCGCCGTCCTCGGAGTAGTTGAAGTAGATGTTGTCGGGATTGGATTTGAACGCCGCCCGGTTGCCATCGGGAGAGAAGTTGAAGGCGTAGACGACGCGGGGATTACCGCGGCTGTCGACCTCAAGATCGAGGGTGGAGAACGAGGCCCCCCCCCCGTTCACCGTGAGCAGGTCGAAGCGCAGCGTTCCGGAGACGCTCACCGGCGATTCGAAGGTGACGCCGTTGTCGTTGCTGCGCGCGTAGTGAACGTGGTATACGGGACTACTCACACTAGACAGCGAGTCCGAGGCAATCCATGCGACGTGAACGATGCCGTCGTCGCCAAGGGCGATGTCGGCACGGGCACCGTCGATGCCCTCGGTGTCGAGTTGTCGTGCCGTTTCCAGGTTGTGGAAGTGGCCGATCACCGGAAAGGTCGGTGTCGCCGCCTGATTGAGGTCGACGCGAACGGTGACCTGGTTGCCCTCGGCAAAGTCGGTCTGCACCGTGCTGTCCGGCACGGAGAAGCCGCGGGGCGTCCGGTTCTCGAAGGTAGGCAGGGCAGCGTCTGCAACTTCGAAGATCGCGAGCAGAGCCATAACGCCGAGCCAGAGCAGTGCCCACAGAGGAGTCCGGCCTCTGCCACGACAGGTGGCGGGCCCGATCTGTCGGCTCTTGAAGCTTCTGTAGCCGGCCTTCGCGGGAAGGGCGCGGCGGCTCTGAGTCGTCACCTTTCCACTCCATCGGAAAGTTGAAGGCAGCCCGGTGAGGAGAGATTTCACTCCTACACTGAACCCCTTGCTCCACGTCATGTGAAGCAGCTCTGGACAAGTACCCGCTGCCGGAGAGCAAGTTCAGTGCCATTTCCGGGCAGGAAGGTCCGACCAACCTGGCGTCAGAGAGAAAGGGCCGATCTGGTCGGTTCCGGGACGGAAAGATGTTCCGGCGGGTGGGGCTATTTCCTCATGGTCTTTCCCTACTACGGAAGGGATCCCCTCTGAGGCCGGCGGTGGCACGTCATTTGCCATCCGCCCTCCGACCACACTTGCCCGCAGTCCCTTTCTTGCGGGTAAGGGATGGACCACCAGAGCCAGGTGGCCGCCGCGTTAGGCGGCTCCTGCGAGCGCCCCGGATGGGCGATCGGACGGACCCATGGCACGATGCTCCCTTCAGCGACTGGCCGCGCCAGCTGCCCTCATTCTCGTTCTCTTTCGCCTGCCGGATCCTCTGCTGGCGGCGCGCCTCGAGCTGCGTCTGCCCGGAAACGACAGCGGCAAGATCAACGCCTTGGTTGGCGAGGAGTTTGACGTCGAGATGATCGTCGACTCCGAAGGCCAGATAATCTCCGGAGCAGCGGTCTTTCTCAGCTTCGACGAACCGTACTTCGAACTCGTCGACGACGACCAGGATCCTGTGGTGGCGGGTTTTCAGCCCTTTCGCCGCGGCACCTTCCTGGCCAACGGTGAGATTTTCCGCAACGCCGAGCTCGATGCTGACGATCCGGCAGCCTCCCCTGCTGGTTCGCAACTCGACTTTTCCATCGTGCGCGCCACCGACAGCGGCCGCGGTGCTACGGCCATCTTCCGCGTGCGTACGGTGGCCCCAGTTCGGGAGTCTTCAATCCGCATCGACGAGAGCGGCATTCGCGAAACTCGGGTCTTTCTGCCCGACGGCTCTCAGCAGCCCTTCCGCTTCATCAGTCCGCTGTCGGTGACCGTGCAAGGCATCGGTCTCTCGGGCCTGCCGGCACAGATCGTCCTGGAGCGCGGTCAGCTCGACACCACGAGCCTGCAGCTGCATCCGGCGCTGTTTGACCCCATATATGGTCTGAAGGACATCTCCTGGAAATTCTCTACGAGTCGAAGCCTCGTTCTCGAGCACGATGCCGATCGGGGAGTCCTGCAGGTACTGGCGCCGATGGACGACTCTCCTTGGGAGCATCTGACAATCACCGCCACCAATCCCGATGGGCAGTCGGCGACAGCAGAAGTGGAGGTCTTCGTCAACGCCGGGCCGCAACTGAGCTCACCGGGCGAGATCACCCTGCGGGAGGACGAGGATCGCGAACTCAGCCTGACCACTTATTTCGACGATCCCGACACCCCGGAAGACCACCTCGAGTGGCAGCTCGTTGCCCCGGAGGCCCTCGGCGCATCGGTCTCCGGTCCGCCCTGGAGCCTGAAGCTGTCCCCCGTCGAGGACTGGAATGGGCGGGGCCCAGTGGTTCTGACCGTATCCGATCAGCACGGATTTGCCGACAGTGTGCGTTTCGACGTCGTCGTGTTCGCCGAGAACGATGCGCCACAAGCACTACTGTCTCCGAACATCCAGATCACGCGCGGTAAGTCGGATTCCAGCATCTCCGTGAGCGCCCTGTTCTTCGACCCAGAGCAGGCATCCGCCGAGCTCAACCTGGTCTGGACGGGCGCCGAGAACGTGGTGGTGGAGCAACTCGGAGAACGCCTTGTGCTCACAGCGCCGGCCAACTGGACCGGTTCGGAATCCATCGAGCTCGTTGCCACGGACAGCGACGGTGTGTCGGCGACGGCCCTGCTCACCGTGCGGGTGGTGAATTCCCTGGCGCCGACGCTAATCTCCCATCCGGAGCGCGTGGGTCTGGCAGCGGGAACACAGACCATCGTCGAGCTCACCAACCACGTCACCGATCCCGATGACGACACTGAAACTCTGCAGTGGCAGGCCGCCGGCAACCGCCGCCTCGTGCTGCAGATGAGCAGCACCGGCGCCATGCGCATCGAATCTCCCGTCAATTTTGAGGGCACCGAGACCGTGACGGTTACCGTCTCCGATCCTAGCGGCGAGAGCACCAGCTTCGATCTTCTGGTGTTCGCCGCTCCCGCCACGGGGGAGCCTATTGTGGCCGCTTTACCTGAGCTTTCCCTTCCGGGCAGTGGTGTGGACACTTCAATTGATCTCGACACCTTCGTCTTCGACCTCGATCACCACCCATCGATGATGAAGTGGGAGATCGAGGCCGATCCGGAACTGACGGTTCGCGTGGACCCCACTTCGCACGTGCTCACCATCGCAGCCGGAGACGCCTCCCAGGGCACCTACCAAGTAGTGCTCACTGCCGTCGATCCGGCGGGCAATCGCGCCCAGCGCGTGCTTTCCGTGACCGTGCTAGCCTCCGTGCAGAATCCAGTGACCCCGCCGGAAGAGCATCCCAAAGGGGGCGCCGCCGCCATCGACGCCCTACCCACTCTTCAGATCGCTGCCGGCGCCTTCGACCAATCTCTCGTGCTCGATGACTACGTGCGTGGCGTGGATCCGGCGAGTTTGCGCTGGACGGTTACCGCTGGCGACCACACGTCGGCTGTCATCGATGACGAGAACCGCCGATTGACGGTGTCAGCTCCCGATAAGAGCTGGGCGGGCGCGCAGATCGTGGTGATCCGCGGCGAAGATCCCCACACCGGCACCCTCATGCTCGAAGCCTTGCTGGGCATACAGATCAACGTCCCGCTTCAGGCCCTGAGCCTGGCGGCCCTCACTGAGGTGAAGGCCCTGCAGCACGACTCCATGGTCGTGGTATCGTTGCGGGATCTGGTGGTGGGCGACACCACCGCCATCGACATCTGGACCTGGCAGATCGACGGTGTCGACGGCAGTGTCGTGGAACTCGATGGCGATCACCTGCGGATTTCCTCGTTCCTGCCGACCGCGGGGACCCAGCTCATCAATCTGATCGCCCGCAATCCTCAGGGGCAGCAGGTACCTGGTCGTGTTCTCGTGCACGTCCTCGCCGCCGACGGCTCCGAAGGGGAGAGCCTCAAAGGCTACCGAGTGAGAGTCATTCCCAATCCGGTGCAATCCGACTTTCTCGACCTCTATCTGGTGACGCCCGCGCCGTTGGCTGACGATCCCATGACTCGGGCGCCGCGGCTGAGGATTCATAGTCCCAGCGACGGCTGGCGCGACGTCGACGCCACCGAGATCTCAGAAGGAATCTGGTACGGCGGACACGTGTTGTCACCGGACAGTCAGGGCGAGGTCTCCTTTCTCGCCCTCAGTCTGCAATCCAACCGACTGATTCGCGATCAGGTCACCTTCACCACGGGCACCGCTCGCCCGGGCAGCGGCAAGCTCATTGCCGGCGCCCTCGGCGAGATCGAAATTGGCAGCGACGCCGTGGATGCGGAAACCGTCGTGGCCCTGCTCCCCTCCTTCGTGGAGGGTACACTCCCAGAGGAGCTCGTCGCCCTGAATTCGGGGGTACGCGTGCACGCCACCCGTCCGCTGACGGGACCGGTGACTCTGCGGCTGCCCGTACCTTCAGGTGCAGACGAGCACTCTCACGCCTACCGACTGCTCCGGGGCAGATGGGAATTCAACGGCGGTAAGGTCGACGGCGGCATGATCACCATCAATTCCGCCGGGCTTGGGGCCTATACCCTCCTAAGGGATGTCGCCGGGCCGGTCATCGAGACCGACGGTGTCTCTTCCGGAGCTGTTCGCATTCACGACGAAGGCAGTGGTGTTGCCAGAGCATGGATCGAAGTGGACGGAGCCCCACTGGCCAACAGTGAACGTGACTTCGACGGCAGCTGGTTGCCCGTTCCCGTACTCGTTGGGGATGGGACGGCGCGCGTCGTCGCCGAAGACCGCGCCGGCCATCGCGCCGTCCTCGAGCTGGCATCAGATCTGCGTCCTCAGAGATTCCGCCTCGGTCAGAACTACCCCAACCCTTTCAATCCAGAGACCACCATCCCTTTGACCGTCCCCCAGGGAGCCCGACTCGATCTGACCATCTACTCGGCAACTGGACAACGGGTGCGGCATCTCGTCTTCGGATACCTGCCGGGCGGAGATCACCTGATCCGATGGGACGGTCGCAACGACGCCGGATTCTCGGTGGCATCCGGGTCGTTCTTCTACCAAGCAGTGATCCGTGGCCGTGAGGTCACGGGCCCCACAGTGGAAGTGAAGCAGATGGCGCTGATTCGCTAAAGTCTGAGCTGTCAGGCTGCAGCACAGAGAAGGGCCTGTCCCACGTGTTGGCGATGGGTCCCATGCCCGTTCTGCCCCGTCCTCAATCTGAAAGATCGGAAAGTTGGGGCAGCATGTTCCGGACATTTCCGGCTAATGAGTTTGGCCAGCTCGTCCTCCCTCCACCTCGATTCCCCGTCGCACCTCGTCTGGACCCATTGCCGGGTCACTCACATTGTGGTGCTACCGGAAACTCACCGCTGTCTCCGGCGCGCTGCCACTTCCCGCTTGGTCGCCGCGTAGGTACGGGTCTCGCGCTGCCAGTAGAAGTCGCGGGGCATCTCTGGCGGCAGCTGGTCAATGGCGAAGGTGAGGACGAAGGCACGCCGGTCTTCGTCGGAGACATTGGGTGGTGTGTAGTGGCAGGTGCGGCTGTAGTGGAAAGTAGCACCGCCGGCTGGCAACGGACAGGCGACGGCGGTGTTCATGTTGAACTGGCCGTCGTCGATCTCCAGGCCGTGAATCTTGGGATTGTTGTCGATGTGGTGGTGGGGACGCACATCGCTCTCGTGCGAGCGCGGGATGAAGTACATGCACCCGTTCTCCGGCGTCGCTTCCTGCAAGGGCAGCCAGACACTCAGCGACAGGTAATTCGCGGCCGGGTCCCAGTAGGCCTCGTCTTGGTGCCAGGGCGTTTTCGACCCGATTCGTGCCGGCTTGAGGATGGCGTGGGAGCCGCGGGCTCGCCTCGGAGCCAAGCAGCTGGTGGCTGATGGCCAAGGCGTTGGCTTCATACTCGGTGTCGCGCAGCTTCTCCGCGTATCTGCGAGGATCGAGAATCTGCGGCAGGCGCGCCTCCTCCCCTTCCTCGTCCTCGCCGGCGAGATCGAACTGCATGCCCTCTTGCCGACCGGTACGCTGGACGAAGACCTCATCGTAGGCAGCGCGCATGACCTCCACTTCTTCATCGGAGGTGATGCGGTCGATGGCGAGGCAGCCTTCGCGGCGGAAATGCTCGACCTGCTCCTGGTCAATTTCGATAGGCAAAGCGACACTCCCGAACGATGCGTAAGATCAGTCGGCTGTGTTCTGATAGGCGTCGATGAGACCGCGCACCGAGGCGTGGCCGTCCACGCCGCGTCCGGAATGGACGATCATGCGGTACTGAAAGATCGCAGCAGCGCCATCCTTGACGGTCATCGATTCGTCAATGCTCTTGTCGCCTTTGAAGTCGTGGACGCCGAAAGGATTGGCCGTGAATAGCCCGTAGCCGCGCACGTGCCAGTAGGTGGGATGACGAGGATTGCTGTGATGATCAACGACGGTAAACCCCCACTGATCGCCGTTGGCCACCGGGCCGGAGTAGTCGACCCAGGCCGCTTGCTTGCCCCAGGTGGTCTCCTCGCCTTGGCCGTCGAAGACCTGGCCCTCCGAATTCTCGATGCGACCCTTCTCCTTGGCATCCATGGACGTGGCGACGCGAATGGAGAACAACCCGCCTTCCTTGGTATCGCCAAGCACGACGTCGCCGTGAGAGGCGCGCAACTCACTGCGATGATCGACGACTCGCACGGCGTCATCGCCCGGCGTGATCCACACGCTGCGTCGTTCCTCGAAGAGCCGGTGGCCGGTGGGAGAGAACCAGTCGACGATGCCGTCGATCTGCGCCGTCTCTCCCACCATACCGACGACGGGCTCGCCGCGCTGTAGCATCGTGCCATGCCCTTCGCCACCAATGCCTTCATCCCAGAGGTTGTAGCCGTTGACCAAGCCATGAGCAACGTAGATGGAGCGGTGGTGATAGTGGTCGGCGGTCTCTCCCTCGTGCTCTTCCATGGGATAGCCACGAGTCAGGTGCTGCCCATCGGGAGTGAGGACGGGATAGAAATACGGCCGGCAGGTGTAGTGACCGTAGCGATACTCGGTAAACAGCCTGTCGTCGACAGTGACGACGGCCTTGCAGGCTTCTCGGTCATGCTGGATATCGATCACCGATCTCTTTCCCCTCCCAATCGTTCTATCCTTCACTGCACCGTGTCCACAGCCCTATCGGCACCGTGGCAGCGTTTGTACTTCTTGCCGCTGCCGCACGGACACTGATCGTTGCGGCCCGGCACTTTGCGCGAAGCTGCTTCGCGTTCAGCGTCGCGCAGACACACCCACTTCATCACCCCAGAGGCCGGCCGGTTGTAGCGCATCTCGTTGGCCATGTACTCCATGTAGGGTGCCACATGGGCAAAATACATCTTGTAACCCTTGCACAGGTAGTTCAAGCCTTCTTCGCCGTGGGGGGTGGGCTCGAAGCGGTGCTTGGGGCAACCACCGTTGCAGGCGAAGCGGAAGTCGCACTCGCGGCAGTAGCGCGGCAGCGTATCAGCCTTGTCCTGGCCGAACTTGAGCTGCTGGGGACTGGCCACCATGTCACGAATCGTCTGCTCACGTACGTTGCCGAGGTTATGCTCGGGATAGACGAAGTGATCGCAGGAGTAAAGATCGCCGTTATGCTCAATGACGAGGGCGCTCCCGCAGGTCTCGGCGAAGATGCAGAGACTGGCGTCCTGGCCGAACCAGCTGCCCAGCGACACGTCGAAAATCTGAACGAAGACCTCACCTACATCGTTGCGCACCCACTCGTCGAAGACGCGGCACAAGAAGAGGCCATACTGGGCCGACCCCACTGACCACTTGGTGATCTTGGCATCCCCCTCGTACCAGGGGGCGATGAGCTCGAGACCATCGAGGCCACCACCATCGCCGCTGAGACGCTCAACTATGGGGATAAACTGCATGAAGCCGGAGCCAATCTCCTTGAGAAAGCGATAGACCTCGAGGGGGTGATCGGCGTTGTGGTTCTGCAGCACCGTAAGGGTGTTGAATTCGACCTTGTGCTTCTTCAGTACTTCGAGGCCGGCCATCACCCGTGAAAAGGTCGGCTTCTGGCCCTTGTCGACGCGATAGCGATCGTGGAAATGCTCGGGTCCGTCGATGCTGAGGCCGATGAGAAAGTCGTTGTCGGCGAGGAACTCCCCCCACTCGTCGTTGAGGAGAATACCGTTAGTCTGGAAAGCGTTGGTAATGGTCTTACCATTGGCGTAGTTCTTCTGCAACTCCACGGCGCGACGGAAGAAATCGACACCGAGCAAAGTTGGCTCGCCTCCCTGCCAGGCGAAGTTCACGGCGGGTACGTCCTGAGCGTCGATGTACTGCTTCACATAGAGCTCGAGGACTTCGTCGCCCATGCGCCAGGACTTCTTGGCATCGGGGTAGAGCTTCTCCTTTTCCAAGTAGAAGCAGTACTTGCAGTCGATGTTGCACACCGAGCCCGAGGGCTTGGCCATGACGTGGCAGGCCGCGGGGGTCATGGACGTAGGTGGAGTTTGTGGTTGGGACTTGGTCATCATTGGGTGGGAAAAATAGGATCGTTCCGGATCGGCACGCGACCGGTGGACCTCATTCTGCAGTCGGGTTATGATACTCGCTCCACTGAGAGACGGCAATGCGACGGACCATCTTCATCGGAGACATTCACGGCTGCGCGAGCGAGTTCAAAGAACTGCTGGGGGCAGTGGATTGTCGCAACACGGCGGACCGGGTGTTAATCACTGGCGATCTCTTCAGCCGCGGCCCCGAGCCCCTGCGAGTCTGGGAACTGATCCGCGAGTACAGCGCCGAGGTCGTGCTCGGCAATCACGACGACCGGCTACTCAGGCAGCTTCAGGCGCACTCCGAAGGGGGAAAGGTAGCCTTCCTGCATGCCGATCAGCGCGATACCTTCGCGGCGCTGGAGCCCGTCTTCGACGAACTCTACCCTTGGCTGTGTGAGGTGCAGCTGTGCATCGACGAGGAGGAGTTCCTGCTCGTGCACGCCGGCATCGACCCTGTGGCGGGCCTAGCGGCGACAACCCGCACGCAGTTCACGCGAATCCGCACCTGGCCGCCTAGCGACAAACTCGAGGGGCCGCGCTGGCACGATGCGGTGACACCGGAGCCGGCCCGGCCTTTCGTGTTCGGCCACGACGCCCCCGCTGGGTTGGTGGTACGGCGGCGGGACGACGACGGCGATAGCTCACCGTGGCTGGTGGGTCTCGACTCCGGCTGCGTCTATGGCGGACAACTCAGCGCCTGGCTCCTCGAAGAGGACCGTATCATCCAAGTCGAAAGCCGGCAGAGCCGCAACCGCACCTGGTGGTGAGATCTGTTGAGGTGCGCCTAGCGCCGAGCGCGCTCTACCAGATCCGCGAACAACCGTCGCCAGCCGCTGTTGGGCATGAGCTCGGGGTGAAATTGCACGGCGGTGATGCGACCGTCGTCGCTTTCCAGTGCCTCCACTAGCCCGTCCGGTGAACGCGCGCTCACCCGCAGTCCCTCTCCAGCTTCCTTCACTGCCTGCACGTGGTCGCTGTTCACAGCGCCGGCGTCACCGCCGATTTCGGCGAGATGGCTTTGGGAATCAATCTCGAGATCGTGCATGACCAAGCTGCCATCATTGCGGTGACGGGAGTGCGGCGCCGTACCCAGCTGCGCCTGAGCGTCGGCGTAGATCGTGCCGCCACGGCGAGCGTTGATAAGCTGCATGCCATAGCAAATTCCCAACATGGGCAACTTGCGCTTGTCAGCGTCGTCGAAGGCCCAGGTATCGGCCTGCTGACGCCGTCGTGGCGTGGGCGGCAGGTCTGCGGGCAACTCCCCCACCAGCCCTTCGACAACGCCTGGTCCCCCGGGGATGACGAGAGCATCGATATGGTCCACGGCGGCGCACATGCTCTCTTTCGAATTCGGCATGGGCAGCAGTAGCGGGATACCACCGGCGCGCTCTACGGAAATCACGTACTCCGGCTCCAGCTGTTGTCTCTCCCCTTGCGGGGAAACGGACAGGCGGGTGGTGATGCCGACAACAGGTGCGCCCACAGGGCCTCCTCCTATACCGGAGCCCACAACCGGGCGAAGGTGACGATGTCGTCCAAGTAGGTCATTGCCGTGAAGGTGTCAATATCGTGCCGTGAGGGATCGGCGCCATTCACCAGACTCCGCAGGAAGCCCTTTGCACGGTCGTTGCTCGGCGCCAAGTGCAGCAGCTCCCGATTCAAGGCGGAGGGGTCCTTGTTAAGCGGCGCACCTAGCCAGGCGGCGACGGACTCATCCGTGGCGTTCTCTTGGAGGCCGGCGCAGAATTCGTCGGGCGTGACACCGAGGTAATCGAGCAGTCGCCGATCGAAGCCGGAGTCTTCGCCGAACCAGTAGCTACCGAGGTGGCCGCTGAGGTGGGCCCGTCCTTTGTCAATCATACGCGCCAGGGCGACGACGTCGCCGATGCTGGTATCGTAGGGGCTGCGCGGTGGCCGCCGGTTAAGATCGACGATGCCGAAGCTTTGCTGGTCGTCGATGTCCATCATGGCGTAGAACGTACACACCTCAGGTCGATCGGAGCAGACTTCGGCGTGACGGCTCCGGAAGCGGTCTTCGAAGCCGGGCGTGGACTCGCCGTGGCTGGTGAGGCGCACGTTCAGGGCGGCAACTTCGCCCGGTCCTGGCTGTTTGCGCTCGGTGATCCACTCCCCGAGCTCAACGTCGTTGGGATTGGCGTAGGCTGCTTCCGCGAAATCGTCGGCGCTGATACCGAGAAACTCCAAGATGGTGCGATCGATGTAAGAATCGTCCCCGTACTTGTAGTCGCCATACTTGCCCGAGGTGCGGGCCCGCGCCTTGTCCGCCATACGGGCGGCGCCGGCGATACCGAAGACAGAGCGCAGATATGGAGTGCGAGGCGGCCGCTGGGTGAGATCGAGGTCTTTGTAGCAGCCCCAGTCATCGAGCTCCATGGAGGCAAAGACAGTGGTGATGTCAATACGGCCGGGGGCGAACTTGTCGAGTCGCTCGTTGAGCAGCTGGCGGTGAAGATCGTCCTGAGGCTCACGCTCGAGGTGTTCGCGATTGAACTCATCGATATCCGCCTGAGCGCGCCCCGAGCATTCCCGCGCGAGGGTGCCGAGATCCGCGTCGCTGAGCTCGTCTGCCGCCTCGGCGAACTCCTCCTCGTTCATGTTGATGAACTCGAGTACTTCTACGTCGAGTCCGGACCCGGCACCGTAGCGGTAGTCGCCGAGCAGTTCGGCATTGTGTCCGCGAGCCTTGTCGGTCATGCGCGCCAGGCCAACGATGCCGGCCATGTTGACGTTGGAGGCGCGGCGGGGGGGTTGTCGGATCAGATCCATATCACTCTCCCATCTTCGATTCTTGGTGCACGAGGGGCCGGCAATGTACCGGTCGTCTTCTGTCCCTTCAACCGATTCGAGGGCACGGTTCTCTTGCTTGCTGGGATTTCTCACCCCGGGTACCATTGCGGACGGTTCCGTTAGGCTACACGCCAAGTTGGATGAAATTCGGTGCCCACCCAAGGTGGCGGAGGACTCGAGCGAGGATTATTCATGACCGAACGAAGTAATTACGGCCACGGCACATTCAGCTGGATCGACTGCGCCACCACCCCACGTCGCCGCTACCAAACAGTTCCACCCCGACCTCTTTGGCTGGACCGTGGCAGCGACCGGGCATTTTCGAACCCGCAGATTCTCGTGTCATTGGGGTCCTCGATGATTGGTCACGGACCCCCTTTCTCTGTCCGATTCTAATAAGGAGACATGGATTTTCGTGCCTGAGCTTCCCGAGGTGGAAACCGTGCGTAGCGCCATGGCGGAGTTTCTCATGGGGCGGCGCGTGCAGGACGTCTGGTGCAGCGGCAAGCGCTTGCGGGAGCCGCTGACCCGGCGACGCGTCCAGTCCCTGATGGGCGACCGATTTCTCGCCGCTCGACGGCGTGCCAAGTACTTGCTGCTTGATCTCGAGTCCGGACGAACGCTGCTCGTCCACCTAGGCATGACGGGAAACCTGATCTTCCGGCACGACCGCCAGCTGCACGATCACCTGATCCTGCAGCTCGATTCGGGTCCTCCCCTGGTGTACGCCGATCCCCGCAGATTCGGGCTTGTGCTCCTGCTCGACGAGGCGGGCCTGTCCCGCTGCCGCTGGCTGCAACGGCTGGGCGTGGAGCCGCTGTCCGACGACTTCACTGCAGAAAAGCTGCACCCCATCTGCCGGCGCAGTCAGCGACTAATCAAGAGCCTGCTCCTCGACGGCACCGTCGTCGTGGGGGTGGGCAACATCTACGCAAATGAGGCGCTTTTCCGCGCCGGCATTCGCCCGACCCTGCGATGTCCAAGACTTAGTAAAGCGCGGGTGACAAAACTGGTCGAGGAGGTGCGCACTGTGCTACGCCAAGCCATCGCTCGCGGCGGCACGACGATCAGCGATTACCTGGGCTCCGGTTCGGGAGGCCGTTTCCAGCAAGAACTGGCCGTGTACGGACGAAAGGGAGAGCCGTGCCGAACCTGCGGAAAAACTCTGAAAGGCATCGTTGTCGCGGGTCGCAGCACCGTATACTGCCCCTGCTGCCAACACTGACAGAACGAGAAACAGGTGCCACCAAATCGACCGGCAGCACCCGCAGCGAAGCTCTGGTTGTGGCGACCGCTACTTCTTGCCGTTCATCGACGGCATCACGCTCGTCTCAATGATGTCGTCGATGAGGCCGTAATCCTTGGCCTGGTCAGGCGACATGTAGAAATCGCGGTCGGTGTCCCGGGAAATCTGCTCGACATCCTGTCCGGTATGGTGGGCGAGCAGGCGGTTGATCTCTTCGCGGGTACGGATCATCTCGCGAGCGTGAATGTCGAGATCGGTGGCACGGCCGGTGATCGTGCCCATGATCAACGGCTGGTGAATCATGATACGAGCGTGTGGCCAAGTGAAGCGGCGACTCTTCTCACCGCCGGCGAGCAGCACGGCGCCCATGCTGGCAGCGAGGCCGGTGCAGACCGTGGAAACCGGCGCGCTGATCGCCTGCATGGCATCGTATATAGCGAGCCCGTCGTGGACGGCACCGCCGGGACTATTGATGTAAAGGACGATCTCGGCTTCGGGATCTTCGGCGTCGAGAGAGAGCAGGCGAGTGACCACGGCGCGCGCGGAATCGTCATGCACTGAAGACCACAGGAAGATCTTCCTGGTCTTGAGCAGCGAATACTCGATATTTCTCTCGCTGAGTTCGGTCAGCAGGCCTTCGTCCTTTTCCTTCTCCGCCATCTCAAATTCCTTCACGTCCGTAGAATCGATCGCTGTTCGCGAGCCGATGTCGTCGCGCTCGTGCGAATGAGGCGAATATACCGGTGCCCCAAGAGAGGGTCAAACAACTCCAGCCCCTGTGGCTGCTGCTGCTCGCCTGGATCGCGCTGCGGCTGATCGCGGTCGCCGGCGTCAACCTCGGCAAGGACGAGGCGGCCTACTGGTACTGGAACTCCACCCATCTCGATTTCAGTTACGCCTTCGTCCCCATCGCTGCCATCGGCATCGGAAAGGGTGTCTTCTGCGGGGAGCTGGGCGATAGAGCGCTGTTCCTGCTCGCCGGTGCCATCAGCGTGCTCCTGCTCTACTGGCTCTGTCGCGACTGCGGCCTAGATTTGGTGCAGACGCGCTTTGCCTGCGCCGCCTTCGCCTACAGCCACTGGATCTGGCACACCAGCTCCTTTCTGCATCCTGACGGATTTCTCGTTCCCTGCTGGCTTGCCGGCCTCTTGCTGACACGACGCGCCTTGATTCGCGACGGGCTGCTAAACTGGACGCTGGCCGGAATCGTCGCGGGCCTGGCCGCACTGAGCAAGTATTCAGGGCTCGCGTTGGGGGCGGGCATCGTCGCCGTGCTCGCCATCGACATCCCCGCCGATCGGGGGCGCCGTTTACTTGCTTTCGGTCTGCCATTGGTTGCGGTGATCTCACCGCTGCTGTGGAGTCAGTGGCAGATGCAGTTCCTCCTGCCTCAGTCACTAGGGTCACTGTCGCAGGTGGCGGTGGAACAGAGCGTGGTCTGGCGCACGCTGCTGTGGCTGTCCAGTCCTCTGCTCTACATCTCCCCCTTGCTGTTGGTCGTGCTCTATGGCGCTGTGCCCGGCGCCTTGGTACGCGTCATCCAGGGGATACGACAGGGTCGTGCGCGCCCGCGCAGCGAGCTGCAGCATCTCGTGCTCGTCGTGCCCGGGCTATTCGTGCTCGTTGTGTTCGGCGGCTATGCCTTGTGGCGGGGACAGGTAAAGGGCAACTGGATCCTGCCAGCCTTTCTTGGCCTGTGGCCGCTGGCCTTTCAGCTACTGCGAGAGCGATGGAGAATTGGACTGTTTCGTCCCGGCATCGTCGTTGGGGCGGGACTCCTGCACCTCGCGGTACCCGCTGTCGGCCTCGCTGCGCCAGGTTTGGGCGATGCTCTTGTCTCGCGGCTGCCAAGCGTGATCAACGTCAGCTACACCGACCTCGTGTCGCCACAGGATCTGCCAAAGGAGCCTACCTTCAGCTGGTTGGAGCGAGCCTGCGAGTACCACGGATGGAAGGAATTTGGGGCGGCAGTGGATTCGGTCCTCTCAACTCGCGGCTGGGAGGTCTCCAGTGTGGCTAGCGAGCAGTACGCCGTAGCCTTCGGGGTTACTCGCTACTCGAAGCTGGCAAGGTCCGTCGTCCTCGGTGATGCACGCTTCGCCCACTTCGCCAGCCTCGGCGAACCCCGGCCGGAACAGCTCCTACTCGTCCGCCGGGGAGGAGTCGACGATGTCACGTCGATAGGAGACTATCGCAGGATGGAAGAATTCACCCTCGAGCGTAGCGCTGTCGGATGTTCTCCCCTCACTTACGAGTTCGCTATTCTCGAGCGCTCGCCCTAGCCGCCACCACCACCGGCGGGCTTCGCCGCCGCCTTGCCCTCGTCCCGCTTGCCGAAGGCGCGCTCCACAGCAGCCGTGGAGATCCGCCGAAGGATCACTCGCACGTCGTCGAACAGCGTGTAGAACAGCGGCACGATGACGAGGGTTAACATGGTGGAGGCAAGCAAGCCTCCCATCATCGTGCGACCCAGCGGTGCGTAGGGCATGCCGATCATCTTTGCGTTGCCCACAGCCATAGGCACCAGGCCAAAGATGGTGGTGAAGGTCGTCATCAGAATCGGCCGGAAGCGGTGACGACCGGCGGCCATGAGGGCTTCGAAGCGAGTCATGCCCTCGGTGCGCATGCGATTCGCCATGTCGATGAGGACGATGGCGTTGTTCACTACTACTCCAACAAGGATAACCGTACCGATGGCGCAGAGCATGTCGAAGGTCGTGTCTGTCAGATACAGCGTCCAGTACACCCCGAGGAAAGCGAAGGGGATGGCGATGATGACGGACAGCGGCAGGATGAAGCTCTCGAACAATACCCCCATAAGCAGGAAAACGAAGGTGACAGAAAGGACCAGGGCGAAAATTTGCGACTGATCCTGCTCCTCGAGGCGCTCATAACGGGCGCCCTTGTCCCAGCGATAGCCCCGGGGCATCTCGAAGCCGATCATGGCTTCGTCGATATGTGCAAAGAGTTCCTTGGAATCCTCTTTGGTCGCTGTCGCCGTCACTTTCAGCAAGGTTTGTCGATCTTCGCGACGAATGCCTCCCAGGGACCGCGTCACCTCGATATCGGCCAGCGACTCCAGCGGCACCTCGGTGCCGTTCTCCGACTGGAAAGTGAGATTGCGCAGCTGAAGCATGGACTGCCGGTCCGCCTCTTCCAGACGCATAAAGACACCGACCTCGCGGCCATCGTCGGTGCGGTATTTCGTCAGATCGTAGCCGCGCAGGGCGTAGTTGATGTTACCGGAGATGGTCTGCGGCTGAAACCCGTACCGCCGTACCTGGTCGCGGTTGAGCCGCACCCGTAGCTCGGTCTGGCCGCGGTCGACGTCGGCCTGCACGGACAGCAGACCCGGAATGGTTCGCAGCCGGCGCTCGACCTCAGCGGAAAGCCCCAACAGAATCGAGGTGTCGTCGCCGTAGAGATTCAGGGATACAGCGGCATCGTCACCACCGTCGCTGCGCCAGTTCACCCGCATGCTCGTTCCGGGCGGCAGCTTCACCCTCTCCTTAATATCCTCCACCACCTCATTGTAACCGAGGTGCTCCGGATCTTTCCAGCCGGCGGCGAGGCACAGATTCTCCCAAGCCGCAGCGTACCACTCGTTCTGTTCGGCCTCGTTGTGGATGATGTGAACGCGCCCCCAGTCATTCCTAGACCAGGTCTCTAGCACCTTGACGTTGTATTCCCGCTTGTGATTCATCAGAGTGTCTTCCACGGATCCGATAAACTTGTCCGCCTGTTCCAGAGACTGCCCTGAGGGCATGTCAAAGGCAAGCCAGACGTCGTTTCTCTGCCCCTCTTGACGATCCGTCTTCTTCATCGCCTCCAGAGGGATCTGTATGGAAGCCATCATGAGCGCGACGATGATGACGGCATCGACGCGGTGGTTAAGGACCCAGTGCAGATTACGCTCATAGATACGGCGACCCCAACCGATGATACGTGGCTCTTTTCGCTCCTTGCCGCTGGGCAATCGAAGAGCTGCCAGGGGGATGACCGCGAGTGCAATGAAGAGTGACGCAATGAGGCCAACAATGACCGGCATTCCGAGGCGCAGCATGAAGAAAGAGAACCCGGCGTCGTCGTTCATCAGGATCAGTGGCAGGAATACGACAACCGTTGTCAGCGTCGCCATGATTACGGCCAGGCCTACCTCGCCGGCTCCCTCAATGGACGCCTTCTCGGGTTCCATTCCCTCTTGACGCTTGCGATAGATGTTTTCCACGATGACGATGGCGTTGTCAACCACCAGACCGAGGCTGAGCATGAGACCCATCATGGTGATCACATTCAGCGTCCAACCCGTGAAATAAATTGCCGTCACCGAAATCAGCAGGGACAACGGAATCGCCGCCGTGATGATGACGGTCATGCGCACCGCCCGCAGGAACAGGTAAAGGATGACGGCGGCGAACAGACCGCCCCAAATCCCCGTCGCCTTCAGGTTGTCCACGGACTCATTCACGTGCACGCCCTGGTCCCAGAAGATCTCGAACTCGATACCCAGCAAATGGGGCCGGTTTTCTAACTCTTCGAGCTTGTCGCGCACGGCGGACGAGATATCGGCAATGTTGCCATCAGACGTGCGCTTGATTTCGATGCCGACGGATTCGCGCCGATTGAGGCGGGCGAACCATTCCTTTGTCGGCGGCTTCAGGCTCACCTCGGCGATGTCGGACAGCCGCAAGTTGTGCTCCGTATCAATGACGAGATTCTCGATCTCCTCGATTGACGCGTAGCGCCCCATGGAACGCACGTAGATCTTGCGACCCCCCTCATGCACGTAGCCGCCAGGCAGCGTGAAGTTGTGCTGGCCCAGTGCCTGACCGACCTGCCAGAGGTCGATGCCGTGGCTACGCACCTTCTCTTGGTTGACATCAACGTATACGCCCTTACCCATCTCGCCCCAGATCTCGACAACGCCCACGCCCTCGATGCGCTGCAACTCGGGCTTGAGATGGGTCTCAAGCAGGTTTTGCGGATCTACAACCTTCTCCGGCAGATAGGCGGCCATGTTCATGATGGGCCAGTCGTCCGGATCCCACCTCCGCACCCAGATGCGATCGACCTCGTCGGGAAGCTCGGGTTTTAGGCGGTCCATACGGTCCATGAGTACCGCGTAGGCCTCGGACATGTCCATACCCTGGCGAAAGCGGATCGAGGCCCACCAGCCACCCCGATTGCTTCTTGTGCTGATTTCCTTCACGCCAGGAATAGTTGAGATCGACTCCTCGACCTTGCGGGCGATTTTCTGCTCCACTTCCAGAGGGCTGGCGTTGGGATAGCCGATCGAGACACCGAGCCAGTTCGCGTCGAGTCCGCCAGGTAACAGGCCGATAGAGATGCGCGTGTAAACGATGTACCCCACTACCAGCAACGCTACCAGGGTCACGACCACCGACACCGGTCTTCGCACGCTGAGTCGAGGTAGGAGGTGCTTGGTTCGGTCTTTCATGAGCTGTTGCGACGAAGAAGTCCTCAGGGCGTCTCTATTTTCCGCGATCGACGATGGAGTACACCGTCGGAATGACAACGAGGGTGAGGAAGGTCGAACTGGTGAGGCCGGCAATGACAGTGAGCGCCATAGGCGTGCGGATCTCCGCCCCATCGCCGAGGCCGAGGGCCATTGGAAACAGGCCAAGCACAGTGGTCAATGTGGTCATGAGGATGGGCCGCAACCGCACGCTTCCAGCGCGTACGATAGCCTCTGTTTTCTCCAGACCCGACCGTCTCAGGGTGTTGATGTAATCTACAAGCACAATGGCGTTGTTGACGACGATGCCCGCCAGCATGATGAGCCCGATGAAGACAACGACGCTCAGCGGAATCTGCTTGAGGAACAGCACGATCACCACGCCGATGATTCCCAGCGGCACTGTGAACATGATGACGAAGGGGTGAATGAGTGATTCGAACTGGCTCGCCATGACGATGTAGACGAGGAAGATGGCCAGTGCTAGTGCGAAAATCATGCTGTTGAGGGAGGTCTCCATCTCCTTGTTTTGACCGCTAATCAGGAAAGCGAAACCTGGCGGGAAATCGAGCTTCTGTAGCGTCGCCTCGATGGTTCCAGTAGCGGAGGCTAGATCGACATCTCGGATGTTAGCGGTCACCAAGGCGGCGCGCTGCTGATCGATGCGGCGAATCTCGCTGGGCCCTTCGGCAATGCGGATGTCAGCCACTGAGGCTAAGGGAATCGGCACCTCTCCGTTGGGGTTGACCACGAGGCGCTCAAGCTCGTCCACGCCGAGACGATCGTCTTCGCGAAGGCGCACGAGGATGTCGATGTTGCGTTCGCTGCGCCGCAGATCGGTGGCGACTCTACCCTGCACCTTGTTGCGCACGAGCTCGGCTACCGAGCGCAGATTAAGTCCGAACTCAGCGAGGCGATCGCGATCGTAAACGACCTGCAGCTCGGGATTGCCTACCTGCAGAGAGTTCCGTACGTCGGCCAAGCCCGGCAGGCGCTCGAGAATGCGGACGGCGTCTTCGCTGACCCGGCGGAGACCGACCAGATCCTGGCCGCGAATCTCGAGCTCTATGGGAGTTTTGAAGCTGAAGAGCGCTGGGAAGGCAACCTCTACTTCCACCTCGGGCAGGTCGGAAAGATCGTCCCGCAACTTGGCGATGAGCTCCTGCTCATCGATGGGCGTAGAGCCCGGCTCCATTCGCACGGTGATCTTGGCCGTGTGCTCGCCCTCTTCGGCGGTGCTGCTCGCCGTCCGGTCGGTACCCACGGTGGTGGCGACACGCTCCACCTTCTGCTGGCGCTGAACGACCGTCTCGATTCCGGTAGCCACCTTTTCGGTGCGCTCCAGCGGCGTACCTACGGGCGTTGTCACTATCAGGTTGAACTCGCCCTGGTACACCTGCGGAATGAGCTCGCTGCCGAGCTCAGGCACAAGCTCTGCCCAAGCGACGTAGAAGCTAGCGATGGCGAAGGCCATCACTGCCCAACGCCGTCGCAGCGCGGCGCGCAGCAATGGAGGATAGGCGCGGTTCACGAGGTCGAATCCACGCTCGAAGAAGTAGAGGAAGGGCAGCAGAATCGGTGTGAGAGTCATCCCGCCGAAGATGACGACGAAGACGATGATCAAGGCGATGAGCAACAGCACCAACGTCAGGGTGATGCCGGTGAGCTGTAGCACGGTGTGCACGACGAAACGCACCGCCAGATAAACCACCAGAAATAGCACGAGCAGCCCCTTCAGAGGCCACCAGAGGAACCGCCACCGCGTGCCGTTGGAGCGCACCACCCAGACGATCAGTCGTCCGGCGTCGCGACCGAAATTCTGCAGGGACTGCATGCGGAGTATCTCCCGCCACACGTGCTCGAAGAACCGGAGCTTCCAGATCTCAGACTCGAGGCCCCATTCTGACACCTGGGCATGCCAGGTGCGCTCCGGCTTACGCCAGAACCGTTCGGCGATCTTCAGCAGCGGCCACACCGTCTGGAAGAGGATCAGGGCTACGGCTTTGAGCACGGCCACCATCAGTGTCGCCACCACCATGAGGATGCGCAGCAGGACTTCGCCGCACAGCTGGGGTAGGGTCAGGACGATGTCTTTGACGCGCGCACGCCAGCTTGCGGAACCGACGATGCGGCGGATGCGAACTACCGCACCGAGCTGGAAAAAGCGGCCCCCATCCTCGCGCAGTCGGTCGAGGGCACCTGTGCCGTCAGATCGGCGCACCTGACGCGAGGCCAGCATGGGAATGAAGTAGAGGGCGACGAGCAGCGACGCGAACAGGGAAAACACCACGGTTAAGGACATGTCGCCGAAGACCTGGCCGGCAACGCCCTCCACAAACACGATGGGGAAAAACACAGCGATCGTCGTCAGCGTCGACGCGAACACGGCACTACCCACCTCTGAGGTCCCTCGCACCGTCGCCGATAACAGGTCATCTCCCTCCTCGCGGCAGCGGAAGATACTCTCCAACACCACGATGGAGTTGTCCACTAGCATGCCGATGCCGAGCGCGAGGCCGCCGAGGGACATGATGTTGAGGGAGACGTCGAAGAGAAACATCGGCGCGAAGGTGGCAACGATAGAAACCGGGATGGTGACGCCGATGATCAGTGTGTGCAGGACGTTACGCAGGAACACGAAAAGGATCATCACCGCCATGCAGCCCCCGATGGCGGCGCTGTTCATTACCTCATCTATGGAGTTGACGATGAAGGTCGACTGATCCGACAGAATCTCTAGCTCGGTGCCTTCGGGCAGCCGGTAGCTGATGAAGTCGGTCATGCGCAGGTGTTCGATCGTCTTGATCGCCATCTGCCGGCGCTCATCAGCGAATTCCCCCTTCTCGTCTGCCTTTTCGTCCTTTTCCTCGTCCTTTTCGGCGGAAGCGGTGGAATCCGTGGTGGCGGCAATGCTATCGGCTTCGGCCTTGGCGCGTTCCGCCTCCACATAGGCGCGCTGCTCGGGCAGGCCGTTGATGCGGCTGTGCACGCCGGCGGCGACGGCAACGATATTGGCGTCCGCCTCCTTGTAGATCTCCAGCTCCACGCTTTCGCGGCCGTTGACCCGGGTGATGATCTCGCGGTCCCGGTGCGAGGTGTAGACGTCGGCGATGTCCTTGAGGCGGATGTCGATCCCCTCTTCGCCGGCGACGGTGAGCTCGCCGATCTCTTTGACGGTGCGAAACTCGTTGAGGGTACGAACCAGATACTCGGTCTGGCCCTCGCGCAGGCGGCCGCCGGGCAGATTCACATTAGCCTGCGCCAACCGCTGATTGATCTGGGAGATGTCGAGGCCGAGCAGCGCCATTTGCTGTTCGTTCATCGAAACGTGGATTTCTTCTTCGAGACCACCCTTGACCTTGACGGCCGCTACGCCCGGCACGGACTCGAGCTCGCGGCGAATCTCGTGATCGGCGAGCTCGCGCAGCTCGTACAGCGTTCGGTGGGTACTGAACAGGCCGATGCGGATGATGGGATCCAGCGACGGATCGTAGCGCAACAGCAGCGGCTTGTCGGCCTCGTCGGGCAGATAAGTGCGATCCACCCGTTCGCGAATATCAGCGGCAGACTCGTTCATGTCCGTATCCCACTCAAACTCGAGGATGATATCGGACATGCCAGCTTTACTGATGGAGCTGATGCCGACGAGGTGCGGTACGATGCCGAGCTCACGCTCGAGCGGCCGCGACACCAGCGTCTCGATCTCTTCTGGAGCGGTGCCGGGCAATTCGGTGCGCACCGTCAGGGTGGGATAGGCGATGTCCGGCATGAGGTCCAGCGACAACCGCTGGTAGGAAACCCAGCCGAACACGCAGACCGCCAGCACGATCATGAAGATCGCAACCGGACGGCGGGTGGTGATGCCGAAGTGGGAGTGGGTGTCTGCTACCGAAGGCGCAGATGGCTCGGTCATGGCGCGGAGGGCAGTATGACCGAGCCTATCCTTGGCCTACGGTCTCGTCGGTGGCAGCGGTCCCGGTCGCAGCAGCGACGTTGACCACCTTAACCCGAACCTGGTCCTTCAGGCCGTTCTGGCCAACGACCACGACGGACGCCTCGTGCTCGATACCGGCCAGGGCCTCAACGAAGCGACTGTTTTCGTAGCCCGCCTGCAGCCGCACCTTGCTCGCCGTGCTGTCATCTACGACGAAGACGAAGCGGTCGCCACCGTCGTAGATCACGGCCTCCTTGGGTACCAGCACGGCCTGCTCGTGGGTGTCGGTGACGATGCGGACGTTGACGAAGATGCCGGGTCTGAGGTATTCCCACTCATCCTGCAGCCCCACCGTCACTTTGAAGGTGCCGGAACGGGGGTCGACCACCGGGCTAATGCGCTTCACGTAGCCGTCGAAGAGCATGTCTTCGAGAAAGTCGGACTCGACCTCGGCAGCCTGACCGATATTGACAATGCGCAGGTACTTGCCGGGCACGTACACCCGGACGATCATGTCTTCGAGCTTAATGAGGTCGAAGAGCTTGGCGCCGGGCGCGACCCGGGCGCCGACCTGGACGAGGCGGGAGGTAATGACCCCGGAGAACGGGGCCCGAATGCGGGTGTGTGCGAGTCCGATGCGGGCTCGCTCGCGGCGCAGCCGTGCCTGCTCGAGCTGGTAAAGGGCGTCTTCGTACTCTTGGTTGCTAATGAGCTTGCGCTGGAACATCTCTTCCGTGCGCTTGAAGGAGCCCTCGAGATGACTCAGCTCGACCTCGGTCTCTTTGTCTTCGAGGAGGGGCTGCTCGTCTTCGAGCTGCACGAGCACCTGGTCAGCCCCGACCTGGTCGCCCTCCTCCACGAACAGCCGCACCACCCGGCCGCTGGCCTCCGGGTGAATTTCCACCGCTTCCTCAGTTTCAAGCGTGGAGCTGAACAAGAGATAAGACGAGATGGCACCCCGGATCGCTTGCGAAACCTCGACCGGAACAGCCTCGATCTTCTTGGCGGCGGAATCCGAGTTGGCGGAGTCGGCGCTGGCTAAGGTGGAGTCGGATGCGATGGCGTCGGCTGCCGTGGAATCGCTGACGTCTTCGGTACCTTCGCCTTCTTCGTTCGAGCTCTCAGCACCGCCGCAGGCCAGACTCAGACTCAGGGCGACGGCAACGGCCAGGGCTACCGGGAACCGCAACCATCCTAAGGGATTCTGGCTGTCAGGCCGCCTCACCGCGCCCTCCTGGTTGCACCTCGAAATCTTGTCTATCTATCTGAAAATAATACATTACCAATGTTCATTGAACGCCCGCTTGTGGACACTGTCAAGGCAAGAAACATCCTTTTGACAAACTTGCTCTGCACGGCGAGGCCGAGTCGTTGCGGCCGAAGACATGGCGCGTGATCGAGTCGAATCGGAAATCCAGAGAGAACGCAACGCGGGATTCAGCCACAAAGACGGCCGTAGACCGGATGAGCTTTGTTGACGGACTGCTGATTTGATGACCGTCATTCTCATCGTGCTCGTGGTGTCTGTCACGGCTGCGTTAACCCGCTGGATTCGGCAGAGTCCCCGAGGGGCACCACTGCGCCAACGCCTGTCGGATACGTCACCGCTGGCAGCGAAGATGCTCTCGTGCGGGCACTGCCTATCCTTCTGGATCGCTCTGGGTTTTACCCTGTTGGTGTGGTCACCAGGAGGCGAGGTCGCCGACGCACCCGACGTCATCCAGCTGGGCGCTCACGAGATTCGCGGGCAGTGGCTACTGGAGTTCGGGCTCTTCGTCCTGCTCGGCTGGCGTGGCGCCTACTTCATCAACCGGTCGCTCGACCGGCGTCAGGCTCAGCAGGAGCGCGACCGCGCCAGCACCTGCGGCGGCTGCGGCGCTCCCCACCAAGAGGAGTTTCTTTCGCGTGGTGGTCTATCGTTCTGCTCGACGACCTGCTGGTTCGACTTTCTCCGCCAACGCCCGATGCCGCGCGAACAATTAGTCAACGGCAAGGGCGAACTTATCCCCCAGGAAATCTACCCCATGAGCTACAAAGACCTCACTCCCATCGAAGCAAAAGAGCTGCTCCAGGGAGACGAGAACTGTGTCTACGTTGACGTCCGTTCGATCCCGGAGTTTCAGAACGGCCACCCCGTCGGTTCGTGGAATGTGCCGGTCATGCACAGAGAAGCCTTGGGCATGGTGCCTAACCCGGACTTCCTTACCGTCATGCAGGTCCACTTTGACCTCGAGCGGCCCCTGATCATCGGCTGCCAATCCGGTCAGCGCTCGGTGGAGGCCACCCAGGCGCTGATCGCCGCCGGCTACAAGGATGTGTCGAACGTGAGGGGCGGCTTCGGCGGCGTGCGTGACGCCAGTGGCGCCGAGTTGGAGAAGGGGTGGTTCAGCCTCGGGCTCCCCGTCGACTACGGCGAGCCCGAGGGGCGCAGCTACTCCGCGCTCGCCGGCGGCAGACAAGGCCAGACGACATGAGCCACGCCGAGCATCGCGCCGCAGCTCCCGAGTCGGTCGGCGTCGGCGTCATAACCGTCAGCGACAGCCGCAACCGAGACAACGACAAGAGCGGCAAGTTCATCAGGGAGAAGCTCATCGAGACGGGTCATTTGGTGCCGCACTACGCTTTGGTCACCGACACAGCGCGGCAGATCAAGGGGGAGTTGGCCATCGTCTGCGAGAAGTCCTCGGTGCAGGCGCTGATTCTCAACGGCGGCACCGGTATCGCGCCCCGGGACAACACCTTCGAAGTGGTGAACGGACTGCTGGAAAAGCGCCTCCCAGGCTTCGGCGAGATCTTCCGATATTTGAGCTTTCAGGAGATCGGCTCAGCCGCGATCATGTCGAGAGCCTGCGCGGGCACCTACCGGGGGCGCATCGTCATTTCCCTGCCAGGCTCCACCAACGCTTGCCGCCTCGCCATGGACCAGATCATCATCCCGGAGCTGGCCCACCTGGTGGACACCATCAAGCCCAAGCTGTGACCTCGAAGAACGAGACCGCGTCCTCTGGCGATCCGTACGGGGACACCGCCGCAACGAAAGCCGAGCTCAATCCCGGCTTTCAGGTTAACGTCGATGTCGCTGGGCGTGCCTGCCTCGTTGTCGGCGGTTCCGGTGAGGCTGAGGACAAGAGCGGCCGCCTGCTCACCGCCGGAGCCGCGGTCACCATCGTCAGCCCTGAAGTCACCCCGTCCCTTCAGGGTTGGGCAGAGCAGGGCCGGCTGAATTGGCACCGGCGCGGCTTTGACGAAGCGGACCTCGAGGGTGTGTTCATGGTGATGAACACCGACCGCGCCAACGAGGAGTTCTGCCGACGGGTATACGACCTCGCCCACGCTCGGGGCATCCTCACCAATACCTACGACCGCATGGACCTGTCCGATTTTGGAATGGCAGCGCTAATCGCCCCCGGGCACCTGCGGCTCAGCATCAGCACGAGCAATGCGTCTCCGTCGCTAGCTCGGCGGCTGCGTGAGGAGCTAGAAGAGCTGTTCGACGAGGAGTTCGAAGACTACCTGGAATCGCTAGGAAGGGTGCGAGCCCACGTGCGCGTGCACGTGGGCGACTTCGGGGAACGACGTCGGATCTTGAGGTCGCTAGTCGAGGGGTTTCGCCTCGAGGGGCGTTTACGGCTACCGCCGGACTGGCAGCGGCAGGCGGATGAGGCAATGGCAGTGGACAACACCCAAGCACCAAGAACCCTCTGAAGCCATGGGCTCATTGGATGTTGGGTGCCGTCAAAGGGATGATATAGAGAGTCAGGACCTCGGGCCGGGGTTCGGCGTACCACCGACGTCGCCATCTTGAGGTGCCAGAGACGAAGCAGAAGGGCTGCTCTCCGAGGGCGTGTCGAGAGAGACGGAGGCATCGGCCTCCTCGGCCTCTTCGCGGGTCTGATGCAAGGCCTCTTTGAGCAGACGACCGGGCTTGAAGTGGGTCTTGCGGCGCGCCGGCACATAAATAATCTCGCCGGTACGGGGGTTTCGTGCGGCGGGCTTGGGACGAGTGTCCTTGACCTGAAAAACGCCAAATCCCCTGATTTCGATCCGATTTCCCGCGATCAGACTGTCCCGCATGGCCACGAACAGACTGTCCACCATCTTGGCGGCAAGGTTCTTCTTGCAGTCCGTGGCCTGACTCACCAGAAGGGCGAGATCCTTTTTGGTGATTGTGGACAAGGGGAATTCTCGACGGTGTAGCCGAAGGACTATAGCGCTGCGGCTATTACGATTACCGAAGGCGCATAAGTACCTTTAGTTATTGAGTATAATACGCGTCGGACAAAGTAACCGCCCTCTGTAGCGCGTGTCAAGAAAAATCTGCGAGAAGCGCTTATTTTTCGGACAGTTAGACCAAAATGGCCCCTTCTCCGACTTGATACTCCTTGTGGGAGAATCTGAGCCACCACGCTGTCTGCGCGTTGAATCCCACCTGAATGTCATTAATACCACATAAATTAATATGAAACAAATACTTGAATCCGATTCTTGATGTTGAGGGGGAACAGCCGGTGGAAGACCGCCCATCGGGCCTCCATCTCCCCGACCTGATCCGATTGACGCGGCCCCTCAACGGGGTCTTTACGGCCCTTTCCGCCGGAGTGGGGGCTCTGACCGCCGCCTCAGATCCCCAGTGGGTACTCGGCTGGGACACGATCTTCGTCGTTGCGGCGGCCACCCTCATCGGCGCCGCAGGCAATGTGGACAACGACCTACTCGATCTCGAGATCGATCGGGTGAACCGGCCCCACCGCCCCCTTCCTGCGGGTCGCGTGTCCCCGCTCCTGGCTCGCACGCTCAGTCTCATCCTCGTCCTCGGCGGCTTTGCTTTGGCCCATAGCCTAGGAGGCGGGTGCGCCGCGATCGCTGCAGGCGTGGCACTCGGCCTAGTCCTCTACAATCGTCTTGGCAAGAACACCGGCCTGGCGGGCAACCTGCTGGTCAGCTTGTTGGCGGCATCGACCTTCCCCTTCGGCGCTCTTGCCGTTTCCGGCGGCCTCGGCCGCTCTTGGATCCCTGCGGGATTCGCTCTGCTCTACCACCTCGGGCGAGAGATCGTGAAGGACGTGGAGGATGCCACCGGCGACCGGGGCCGGCGGCGCTCCCTGGCGTTGACTGCGGGACCCGGTGCGGCCTTGAGCATAGCCGCCGCCTGTCTGATCGCCGTGATCCTCCTGAGCCCCCTGCCCTGGTGGCTCGGCCACTACGGTTACGCCTATTTGCTGCCCGTACTCGCCCTCGACGCCTACCTGTTTTTCTTTATATGGCGCAGGCTGCGCCGAGAGGATGTCCTCGGGGCACAGCCCTTCGCGCGCAGCCGCAGCCTGCGTGCTGCCATGAGCCTAGGCCTGCTCGCCGTCGTTCTCGGCGAACTATGGCACTATCCAACTTAAATCTGACCCCCACCAACCCCACAGTCGCTTCGGAAAATGACATGAAGATCACCGACGTGAAGAGCTTTCCCGTGTACGCGGGGAGCCGCAACTACACCTTCGTCAAGGTCGAAACTGACGAGGACATCTACGGAGTGGGCGAGTTCGGCATCACCTGGCGCGAGCAGGCCGGCGTCGGCGCCGTGGAGCACCTCAAGCAGCACCTGTTGGGACAGGATCCGCTCAACACCGAGTTCCTCTGGCAGCTAATGTTCCGCGGAGATTTCTTCCCCGGCGGCCGCATCGGCGCTGCCGCCATCAGCGCCATCGACATCGCACTGTGGGACATCAAGGGCAAGGCCTGGAACCAACCGGTGCACATGCTACTCGGCGGCCAGATGCGCGAGCGCGTGGTGTGCTACAAGGGAATGGGCGGCAATACGCCGGAGGACTCGGCTGCAACCGGTAAAGCCCTCGTCGCAGACGGCTGGCAGTATCTGCGCATGTCCGTCAACGACCGCGACGGTGTTCTCGACGCCCGCGTCGCCGTCCGCGACGCTGTAGATCACGTCGCCGCCGTGCGCGAAGCCGTGGGACCCAACGTGGATATCTGCATCGACGTGCACACTCGCCTCGATCCGCCCGACGCTATCCGTCTGGCGCGCATGCTGGAGCCATACGATATGTTCTTCATCGAGGATCCGCTGCGCTGCGAGAACCCCCAGTCTTACCGACTCATCCGCCAGCACGTCGCCACCCCCCTGGCTGTAGGAGAGCACTACGCAACTAAGTGGGAATTCCGTCAGATGGTGGAGGAAGAGCTGCTCGACTACGCCCGCATCGACCTCTGCATCGTCGGCGGTCTCACTGAGGCGCGTAAGGTCGCCAACTGGTGCGAGACGCACTACATCAAGATCGTCCCCCACAACCCACTCGGGCCGGTGTCGGCGGCGGCCTGCCTGCACTTGGATTTGGCAACGGACAACTTCGCCGTGCAGGAGGCGGGACAGGTGGGCAACCCCTTCCTGGAGGACCTCTTCCCCATACAGGTTCCCTACGAGAACGGTTACATGCTGCCGCCAGAGCGACCGGGTCTCGGCGTGGAATTCGACGAAAAGGCGGCAGCGAATTATGAATTCCGCTACGAAACGGGTCCCCAGCTACGACGCTCCGACGGTGCCTTCACTAACTGGTAACGGCGCTGCGCATGCGGCAGCATGGCCGGGCACCTTGCGATGATCTCTGATCGGCCCGACCCTAATTAGGTTATGAATACCTCGCCCCCCCGCGGCACTCGCGACTTCTTCCCCGAAGACATGCGCCTACAAAGTTGGCTCCTTGGCCACTTCCGTGAGTCGGCGCGGATCTTCGGCTTCGAGGAGTACGACACTCCCGTAGTAGAGTCGGAAGAGCTTTACGTGCGAAAACAGGGCGAGGAGATCGTCGACCAGCTCTACACCTTCGAGGACAAGTCTGGCCGGCGCCTCGCCCTGCGCCCAGAGATGACCCCGTCGCTGGCCCGTCTCGTCATTCAACGCGGCAGCGCTATAGCGCTGCCCTTGAAGTGGTTCAGCATTCCCCAGTGCTGGCGCTACGAGCGCATGTCCCGCGGTCGGCGCCGCGAGCACTACCAGTGGAACGTCGACATCTTCGGCGTCGAAGGACCCGCTGCCGAAATCGAGCTCATTGCCGTGCTCACCACCTTCTTCGGTCGCGTCGGCATCGCCTCCGAGGACGTGATAATCCGCGTCTCCAGCCGGCGCATTCTTGAAGCCGTGCTCGCCGACGCCGGCGTTAGCGAGGAGCTCTACGTACCCGTCTGCTTGCTAGTGGACAAGCTGGAAAAGATCCCTCGCGAAGAAGTCGAGTCCCAGGTGCGCGAGCTCGGTATCGACCCCGAAATCGTCGGCCGCATCATCGATGTCGTCTCTCTCGATTCCTTAGAAGCCGTCGCCTCGGAGGTCGATGAGGAGCGCGCCGGCATCGCCGATGTCCGCGAACTTTTTGCCCTCGCGAAGAGCTACGGTGTCGCCGACTGGCTGCGCTTCGACCCTAGCCTAGTGCGCGGCCTCGCCTACTACACCGGTCTCGTTTTCGAAGCCTTCGATCGCGGCGGAGACCTGCGCGCCATTTGCGGCGGCGGCCGCTACGACCGGCTGCTGTCCAACTTTGGCGGCAAGGACATCCCGGCGTGTGGCTTCGGCTTCGGAGATGCCGTCATCGTCGAACTGCTCAAGGACAAGCAACTGATTCCCGATCCCGCACCTGACCACGTAGACGACGTGGTCTTTGCCTTTTCCGAAGAGCTGCGGTCCCACGCCATGGCCGTCGCCGCTCGCTTGCGCGCCGGGGGGCGTGCCGTCGATCTCGTCCTCGAAAGAGGCAAGCGCATGAAGTGGGCATTCCGGCACGCCGACAACGTCGGCGCCGCGCGCCTTATGCTGCTGGCACCGGACGAATGGGAACGTGGAGCAGTGAGAGTTTGCGACCTCGAAAGTGGCCAGGAGAAGGAGGTCGCCCTCGACGCCATCACCTAGCCCCCTTATAGCTTGACAACCGCGGCTGTTCGTGCACCCGGAGTCGGGGATGTGCCCAGCTGTGATCTTACCGAAAGTGATTCCTACTCGATGAATATCGGACTCTGTGCCTGGTCCTTCACCAGTTCTCATGCTGAAGCCGGACGCGCTTTAAATCCTCACGACCCCGATGGGCTACGCCGGCTCGCGCAGCAGCACGGTCTCGCCGCCATCGAAGGTGCCTCAGCCTGGTTCGCGGACTGGTCACAGGAGCGGCGGCAGGAGTTCGGCGCGATGTTGGCGGCTGATGGCATGGGCGTTTTCGTCGACACAGGCGCCGACTACGCCAAGGACATCTCTTCGCTCCTCACAGCGATCGACGTCGCCGCCGACATCGGCGCTACCTTGGTGCGCACCACTTTGAGCCGAGTCGTGGAAGGCGACCGCCGGAAGTTCGGCCGCGAGGGCTGGGTCGCTCACCTAAATGGGCTCGTGGAACCGCTGAAAAGAGCGATGTCCCACGCCGACGACCACGCGATCGCCGTGGGCATCGAGAACCATCAGGATCTCTGCTCCCACGAGCTCGTCGAGCTTGCCGAAGCAGTGAGCAGCGATGGCCTTGGCGTCACCCTCGATTGCGGCAACACCTACGCCGTGGGCGAAACCCCCGAATCCTTCGTCACCCGAATCATGCCCATCCTCAAACATGTGCATCTGAAAGACTACCAGGTACACCCCACCAACCAGGGTTTCCGCCTCAAGCGCTGCCCTCTCGGTGAGGGCATCGTCGACTGGGTGCAGCTGCTGGGACAGATCGATGCGCGTACGGCGGCTTCTGGCACCTCCGTTGCTGGCTGCATCGAGCTCGGCGCCAGCACCACCCGGCACATCCGGATCTTCAACGAAGACTGGTGGGGGACCTTCCCTGACAGACCCTTCCACGAGGGCCTAAACGCCATAGCCGACCTGCACCGGGCGGCGCGCCCAGCTGACGAGGATTGGCGCACCCCCCACGAGCGCGAGGAATCGGCCCTGCTGCGCGCCGACTACGAACTCGAGCAGATTCGCCGCTCGGTGGAACACTTGCGCCAGGTCGAGCTGCTACCCGCCGTTTCGACTCAGCGTTAGGCGCCTCAAGACGAATAGGCACCTCAGATCCGGCGCGCCCTTCGGGCCAGCACCTCCCCTCCCTCCTCTGGTGCATCAGTGACTCCCCGTCAGACGGGTGTGCTCTCCAAGCCCCGCAGTTGGCCCTCGAAGGCAGGCAGGGGCACGATGGGATTTTCGAGGACCCCGATTCCGCCGGAGAACTCAAGCCGGCAGACGTCGCCGTCGAGCAAGCCGTCGGCAAGGTCGCCGTCGCCGAACACGATAGGGGTGCCCCAGTAGAGGACTTGCAGCTGGCTCGGTAGCAGCGGAATGCGACGGAACAGCATGCGCTCCATGTGCAGCAGGCCGTTGGGCATGTTCAGGTTATTCTGCCCGGTCTTGCCCTCCTTGAAACCTACCCGCTGCCCATCTCGCAAAATCTCGCAGCTCACGGTGACGTCAGAGGCGTCAAACTCGTCCTCCGTCACCATGAGCGGCCCCAAGCTGGCGCAGCCATCGGCCCAGTTCTTGGCCTGGGGCAAATTCAGAGGATTAGCCGCCTCGATGCCGTTGTCGGTGGCGTCGTTGCCCCCAGTGTAACCGAGACGCTCCACCTGGCCCTTGGCGGTGAGGCCGTACACCGTCACCAGCTCTGTCTCCGGCACCAGCCGCTCGGTGTCGGCGGGTCGGGTCAGGGGCTGCCCAGGACCGACGACAGCGTCGGGCTCGCCCTTCGAGAACAACTCCGGCCGGCCGCCGTCGGCGCACTCGCGGTACTTCTGCTCGTACACGTTCACCGGATTGCCAATGGCCTGATTGGCCTCGATCTCGCGCAGTTTGGCGCTGTCTTCGTGAGTCACCCCCGCCAGCCACACGCGCAGAGCATAGGGATCGCCGGCGGGGCCGCTGACTGGCTTTACCAGGTACGGTGCTATCGCCACTGCCTTCAGCAGCGCGTCGAGGGAAAGCCGGCGCCCCGACGATCCTTCGGCCAGCCTCTGAACGGTGGGCACGAGGCCATCGCGGTCGCCACCGCCCTGATAATAGATCTCGTGGAGCGAACGGGGACCGCCATCGCCGCTGAGGTCGACGACCTCGCCTTCGCGGACCACCCCGACGTGCTGGTGGCCGCTGGAGGGATCGTGGAATTGCAGGAGTTTCATGACGGGTCTTCCTGTCTCGGGTAACGGTCTCAATAGAACAACGGCTGCTCGGAGGGCTCGATCACACCCTCGGTCTGGGCACGCTCCATCAGATGGGCAATCGCCTCCTCTCCGTTGGCGCCGTAGTCCGTGGTGTAGTCGTTCACGTACAGCTCGATGTGCGACTTCATGACCTCGCGCTCCATCTCCTGGGCATAGGCCGCCACGTAGTCGTGCACCTCGTCTGGATTCGCGTGGGCGAACAACACACTGCGGCGCAGAGCATCGTCGATGCGAGCGAGCTGGTCCGTTCCCAGATTGCGACAGGCGGCAATGCCGCCCAGGGGAATCGCGTGTCCGGTGCTGTCCTCCCACCACTGCCCAAGGTCGATGACTTCGCGCAGGCCACAGCGCGCGTAGGTGAATCGGCTCTCGTGGATGATAACGCCCGCGTCCACCTCTCCTTTGCCGACGGCATCCATGATACGATGAAAGGGGATTTCCACGGTCTCAGTCAGCTGCGGTGCGAACAACCGCACCAGTAGCGCCGCCGTGGTGTTGCGGCCGGGAATTGCCACCTTGCGAGTATGCAGCTCTTCCGGCGACAGCTTATCGCGGGCGACCACTAGGGGGCCGCATCCCCGGCCCAGAGCGCCACCGGCGTGCAGCAGAGCGTAGTGGTCACGCAAGTGGCCAAGAGCGTGGAAGGAGACCTTCACCACGTCGAGTTCACTGCGCGCCGCCATGCCGTTGAGGGTTTCGATATCCTCGAGCACCTCTCTAAAGCACGGAGCATCCTCCAGCCGGTCGTGGACCAGAGCGTAGAAGATGAAGGTGTCGTTAGGACAGGGCGAGTAGCCCAGGCTGTGACGGTCGCTCATGCCGCAGTCTCTCCTAGGAGTCGGGCGATTAAGGCCCGCGCCGCCGCGCAGGCATGGGCGGTAGCCAGAGGCAGATTCCAGCGGCTCAGATCGCGATCCTCCACCCGGTTGCTGATGGCACGAACTTCGATCAGCTCGGCTCCATACAGAGCGCAGATGTGAGCCGCCGCCGCCCCTTCCATGTTTTCGCAGAGGGCACCGGAGAACCGCTCCTCTCGCATTTTCGCCAGCCCGTCTGTGCCACCGCATTCCTGCACGGTCACAAACAATCCCGACCTGACCACTGCCTCCGCGGTGTGTTCGCGAAGACAATCGGTGACAGCCGCCGTGGTCTCGGTCTTCAACGGATAGCGGTTGAAGAAGGGACCCTCGGGAAGCTCCGCTACCGGAATGCCGATGAGATCCGCTGGCTGCCAACCCTGCGGAGTGGCTACGCCCAGCTCTCCGTAACACTCCTCACTGGCCACGGCGAGATCGCCGACATTCAATCCTGAGCTCGGGTAAGCGCCGCCCACACCGACCTGAAGCACCACGGCCGGACACTCCAATTCCAGGGCGCGGGTGAGTGTCGAGGCGACATTGGCCAGGCCAATGCCGGTCTCCACCAGCCGCACCCGTTGACCATCAAGCTCCCCGAATCGCCAGCGGTGACCCTGGTGCGTGTCGTCGACAAAGTCGACCATGGCGTCGGCGAGGCCCGCCTGCTCGAGACGCGTGGCGCTGAGCACAAGGATCGTCATGGCTCCCCGCGGGCGGCTAGAAGCGGAGGATCACCTTCACCGGCTTCCCCTCTGCGGGCCTCTCGGCGGCCAGCTCGAAACCGCGCTGGATCTCTTCGAAGGGAAGGGAATGGGTAAGCAGAGAGCGTATGTCGATGCGATCCTGCAGTATCCAGTCCAGTGCGCTGCGATAGTCTTCGATGGGGTGATCCCCAGCGTTCACCGTCATCAATAAATCGACCTCGCGCCTCTGCATGCGCAGTAGGGGCAGCTTCACCTCACCCTGTTGGTTCACCTTGTCAGGTACTCCGAAACCGATCACCGTGCCCTTGCGCCGCACCAGATCGGGGCAAAGGCGGTAGGTATCCACGTCACCCACGGCCTCCACGACGACGTCGGCCATGGCACCGTCGGTTATCTCCTTTACGACAGGGACCAAATCCGTGATCTGTGGATCAACGACATGGGTGGCTCCCAGGGTGAGAGACAACTGGCGCCGGTACTCCAACGGTTCCGAGGCAATGATGGTGCAGGCGCCGAGATTGCGCAGCACAGCGTTGAACAGCAGCCCGGTAGGGCCCTGCCCGAGCACGACGGTGTGCTGATGGATGAGATTGCCGAGCTTGCGGAAGGGGCGGATCACCGTGCCCAGCAACTGGGTCAACAGCACGACATCGGGCTCATGGTCGACGGGCAGGCGCAACAGGCCCTGGTCGCGGGTGTTGACCTTTTCCTGAAAGAGGCCACGGTCGAAGCCCCACAAGAGCACGCGCTCTCCCTCGGCATAGGATCCCGAGGGGCAGGACTCCACGATGCCGATGCCTTCGTGGCCGGTTCCGCCGGTGTCTTTGGGATAGCCAGAGTGAACCCCGAGGTACTCCGGCAGGTCGCTACCGCAGATAGCGACCCGCTCCATCCGCACCAGCATCTGACCCGGCACTGGCTGTGGCTCATCGACGTCGATGAGCTCCCACTGCTTCGGCGCCCGCAGCCGGGCACCTCTCAACGTCGCATCCTCTCCGTCTTCTCACCCCGCTCCTTCACGGTATCGAGCCAGTCCTCGACGTCGATGCCCGCCTTCTCCGGGTCCATCACCGTGGCGATCTCCCGGTCCTCGGCCTCGGAGCGTCGCGCCAGTCTCACCACCAAAGGTGCCGCTCGGGGCTTGGTGTTGGCCATAGTAAAGATGCCCACCGTGGGCTTGCGGCTATTCTCCGGGTTAGGCTCGCTCACCACTGCCATCTCCTTGTTGTTGAGCTCCACCAGCGAGCCAACGGGGTACACTCCGAGGGCGCGCACAAAGAGATCGACGAAGTGGGGATCGAACTCGGTCTCCCGATTCTTGTGGATGCGCAGTAGCGCCTGGTGCATGGGCATCGCTGGCTTGTAGACCCGCTTGGCGGTAAGCGCGTCGTACACGTCGGCCACCGCCGTCATGCGGCCATAGGGATGAATCTTATCTCCCTTCAGCCCATGCGGGTAGCCGCTGCCATCCATCATCTCGTGGTGTTGCTCGGCGATGTAGATCTGCTCGTCGGAGAAGTTGCCGTCCTCGCGCATGATTTCACCGCTGTACACGGCGTGCTTGCGCATCTCCTCGAGTTCGTTGGGCTCGAAGCGACCGGGTTTGTTGAGAATCTCCAGAGGCACGCGGGTCTTGCCGACGTCGTGCAATAGCGTGGCACTGGTGATCATGGGTAGGACGCCGGAGTCGACGCCTTCGGCCTGTGCCACCGCCACCACCAGGGTGCATACGTTCATGCAGTGCATGGCGGTGTAGGGGTCGTGCTCCTTGATTCGGGTCAGCGACAGCATGGCATCGACGTTGCGCAGAATCGATTCGGTGATGACCTCGCTAGCGGCGTTTACCTTATCCACGTCCACGCCCTTGCCGTTGGCGCAGTCTTCGAAGGCTTCCTTGAGGGTGGCGGTGGTCTGCTCGCGGATCTCAATGGCACGCTCGATCTCCTCATCGAAGTGCACGAGCCGGCCAGCGGGCGGCGGTTGCCGGTTGGGATCGGTAAGAGGCTTCACGTCGCTAGGGAGATCGTCCCCCTTGTCGGTGTCGATGGTCACCATCGACAGCCCCATGTCGCGCAGCCGAGTCACCAAAGCGTCCGACGATATCAGCAGGCCACCATCATTGCTGATCCGCTCGTGCATCTTACCAGTGAGGCGAGCGCGCTTGGCGCTGGAGATGGTGCGCATCGCATTGACGGGCTCGAGAAACCGGGACTCCTCCCCATCACGCTCCTCGACGACGACTTCCGCGTCCAGGAACATCCCCGGTCTCAGGTGATCGATGGAGATGAGTTTCTTCACAAGGTGATCTCGTTAATGACCGAGCCGACGATCCGTTGGACTGCGATCCGCGGTTTTCAGCCCGGATGAAGGGCTGCTCGGGTGGCCAGGCTGCTAATTACCTGCTAATTACGTAAATCGTAAGGACCCGAAAAAACAAGAGCTTTCGAAATCCCATCCGAGGTTACATCGCTTGACGTTCGCCGGTGCCTTCGATAGACTGGGCCGCTCGTGCAGCCGATGCTTCTCGCCGCCGCCGACAACGCCTACGTCAGCCACGGAAGCGGCCTGCCTGAGATCGTCGAACTGCCCCCTGGCATGCACGTCTTGTCCGACACCGACGTGGACGACCGCACAACGACCGGGTCATGCGCACCTTCACCTTGCTCGGTGATCCGAACATTGAGGCCGGCCCTTACCTCGAGCACATGCAACAGATTCTCGCCGATCGCGACGTCAACGTCGACCCCTGCGCCTGCCTGTGCCGTATCTTCCTCGACCACGGCACCGTCTCTTCGTCGATGATCGCCCTGCACAACGACGGTGTCGGCAGCTCGCTGTACTCGTACGCTCCGGGTGCACCGTCGCAAACACCCTTATGAGAACTTGACTGGCGCATTCCGCGATGCCCCCGCCGCCGAGGCCGTGTGATCTCATTCCAGCGTGCCCCAGAGAATTCCACATCGAAGGGAGAACCACCGAATCATGCCCAGACTTTTTGGTAAGAACTACACCCGCCAACAGATTCTAGATCTCGTCGGCGACATGTCTCAGGTCGCCAGCCTGCGTCGCGCAGAGCTCGTGGAAGGCAACGAACGCGGCGCCGACCTAGTGGAAGTCAACAACGCTTCAGGGCTTTCGTTCTCGGTGCTGCCCGGGCGCTGCCTCGACATCGCCTCTGCCAGCTACCAGGGCAAGTCTCTCTGTTTTCGCTCCAAGACCGGAGACGTCGGGCCCGCGTTTTACGAGCCCGAGTCCTTCGCCTGGATGCGGGGTTCGTACCTCGGCCTCGTCACCACCTGCGGGCTCACCTTTCTCGGTCATCCCGAGACCGACCCGGAGGAGGAGAACGAGGAACTTGGTCTGCATGGCCGCATCTCCTACGCGCCGGCCAAGAGCGTCTCGGCCGAGGGCAGATGGGAGGATAACGACTATGTGATTCGCATCCGCGGGTGCATGCGCGAGACCATCATGTTCGGCTGCTGCCTCGAGCTCACCCGCGAGATCACCACCGTGCTCGGCGAGCCAATGATCCGCATTCACGACCGCGTCGAAAACCTCGGCTCCGACCCCTCACCGCTCATGATCGTCTATCACACCAATCCGGGATGGCCTCTCCTCGACGCCGGCTCCCGCCTCGTGCTCGACTCACGCAAGAGCACGGAATGGACGGAGGACCGCGAGGTCGGACCAGAGGAATATGGCGTCGCCCGGGCACCGCGCCAAAAGGCCCATGACGACGTCTATGTGCACCGGCCCCGCGCCGATCGCCGCGGCAACATCAACCTGGCCTTGATCAACGACCGCCTGGGTCTGGGCCTCTACTACAGGTTTCCGCGCCGCGAAATCCCCATTGTCAACCAGTGGCAGCACTTCCACAAGGGCACTTACGTGACCGGTATCGAGCCCGGGAATTGCTCCGTTCTCGGCCGCGCCTGGAACCGCAAGCACAAGACTCTACAGCACATCGCCCCTGGTGAAGTACGCGACTTTCACATCGAGATGGGAGTGCTCGACGGCGCCGAACAGATCCGCGCCTGGGAGAAGGCTCAGCGGCGGTAATCTTCGGGCCGCCTTTCGCTTCAGCACGAGTGGCTGCTGCTCAGAATGGACTCGTAGCAGGCGGTCAGTCGCTGCGCCACCAAACTCTCGGTGTACTCTGTGAGCACCCGCTCGCGGCCGGCTTCAGCAAATTGCCGGCGCAGCTGATCGTTCACGACCAGGGTCTCCACGGCGCTGGCAAACGCCGCCCCGTTACGGACCGGTGCCAGCAAGCCGGTGCGGCCCGCCTGCACGACTTCGCGACAGCCGCGGATGTCGCTGGCCACCACGGCTACCCCCATGGCTGCTGCCTCCAGGATGGCCCGGGGAATCCCCTCGCGGTGCGAGGGCAGTACGGCGACGTCCATCGCCGAGTAGAGCTCAGGCATGTCAGGACGCATTACTAGCACTTGGGAAAGGTCGGTGACCCCATGGTGGCGTGCCAGCGCATGGGGATCCACGGCGTCGGATTGCTCTTCCATCTCGGGGATGCCCACCACGAGAAAGCGGGTCTGTGGGCGCCACTGGGCCAGTAACCCCGCCATCTCGAAGAATTCGACGAAGCCCTTTTCGCGAACCAGCCGGCCCACCATTCCCACTACCAGGTGATCGTCGCCGAAGCCCAGCTCATCGCGGGTGCGCCGCCGCGAGCCAGCATGCTTCTGCCGATCGAAGCGGTTTTCGTCGATGCCATTGCCCACCAGATGAAGCCGCGACTCCTCCTTGAAGTCGTTGCGCACGGCCAGCTCGTAGTCCTCCCGACTCTGGAACAGCAGATGGTGACACCACGAGGCGGTCCAACGCTCGGCCGCCACCGCCAGGGCACGCAGTGGTTGTGGCGTGGTGTCATGGAACAGCAGGCCGTGTACGGTGTGCAGAACCCAAGACGTCCGAGCCATGCGCGCAACCGGGGGCACCAGCAATCCACCCTTGGGATTATGAGAGTGCAGGATGTCGTAACGCTCGCGACGGATCTCGCGATAAAGGGCAGCGGCGCAACGGGCGTCGGTGAGGGGTGCAAGCTCACGGGCGAATGGCAGATAGCGAACGCGAAGGCCCTCGGCTTCCAGCGCCTGGCCCAAGTCGTCGGGCAAGGCGTCGGCGCTCTCCACCGTCGGCGGCACCGCTCGACCGCAAAGCACGCTAACCTCGTATCCAGCGTCGCGCAACCGGGTCAGGCGCGACCGCAGCAGTAGGTAGGCGATGCGGTCCGTGGGGACCACATGGGCGATTCGGGCGCCAGCCATGCCCTACGCGCTCAGATGCCAGCGTCGGTGAACACCTGGCGCAATGACGCCACAGTGGCGGCGCAGGCGTCGTCGGCCGACATCTGCCGCACCCGATCGCTGAAGGGCTCGACCATGACCGGGCCGTCGTAGCCGATGCGCTTCAAACAGGTGAGAAAGGTGACGATGTCGATGAGACCGGTCTCACCCGGCAGGCAGCGTTCCGAATCGATCTGCTCGTCAACCGCCCGTCCTTCCGGCGCGTCGTTGGCGTGGACGTCCACGACCTGATCGGCGCTGAGCCGCTGCAGGTGGGTAACGTCCTCATGCGCCGTGTACCAGTGCCAGGCGTCGATCAGGAAGCCGCAGTTGGGACCCACGGCCTGGCAAAGATCAGCCATCTGGTCCATGGTGTGCACGAACTCGTGCTTGACACCCAGGCGCTTGGTCTTTGGCGCCACATATTCGAGCCCAAGGCGGATATCGTAATCTGCGAGAATGTCAGCGCAGGGTCGAAGACGCGTGGCGTGCAGCTGAAAGTTCTCCTCGTAGGTGAGATCGTCAGAGGCGGGCACGATCCAGGTCGCCGTACGTCGTACGTCGAGTGCTGCCGCTACCTCTACCTGCGCCGGCAGCGCTTCGAGACCGACTCCGAACTCAGAGAGGTCGCCGCGGAAGTTGACGGGAAAGCCGAAGGCGGAAAGGCGAACCCCATGCGCGGCGGCCATATCCTTGAGGCGGTTGGCGCCGAGCTGGGCCGCTTGCTGGATGGAGAAGTGAACGCCGGCAAAGCCATGTCGCGCAGCGAGTTCGAGCGTCTCACTGATGCCACTCGTCTCGACGCCGATAGCACCGGGCTGCAGAGAGGTGAACACGATCGATCCTTCCTATAGAGTCAGCCGGCGACGTTGTTTTGCGGCCGGCCCTCTAGAAAGGCGATGACGTTGTCCACCGCCCCCTGGTTGAGCAACTCTACCCCCTCAGGCGTCTGATCGGCGGCGTGCGGGGTCATCACCACCTGTTCGCAACGCTTGATCGGATGATTCTCTTCGAACGGCTCATCGGGAAAAACGTCGAGGCCGGCACCGGCGAGGCGGCCTGCGGCGAGGGCGGTTGCCAGTGCATCGAGATCGACGACTCCGCCCCGGGCTCCATTGAGCAGCACCGCATCGGCGCGCATGCAAGCGAGTTGCCCAGCACTGATGAGATGGCGCGTTTCATCGCTAAGCGCCACGTGCAAGCTCACGTAGTCCGAGCGCTCAAGCAACTCGTCGAGCTCTACGTACGTGACTCCCAGATCGCGGGCTCGTTCCAGTGACGGGTTGAAGGTCCAAGCCAGCACCTCCATGCCCAGGCAGCGACCAAGACGCGCCATCTCTGCACCGATGTTGCCGGTGCCCACGATTCCCAAGGTCTTACCCTGCACGCTCAGATTCATGCGGCGGGTCCAGCGATTCTGTCGGACTTCGGCGGTCTGAAAGGCGGCGCGCTTGGCAACGGTGAACAGCAGACCAAACATGTGTTCCGCCACCACGGGTGCCGTGCGCCCCGGTTGGTTAGAGACCGTGATACCCAGCTCGCGGGCCACCTCGAGATCGATCATATCCGTACCGATGGAGCAGGTGGTGATCATGCGCAGGTTGCTCGCGAGCTCGCGCAACTCGGACTCCCGCCAGGTAACGCTGCCCCGAGAATTGATGACCACATGGAAGTCGCGGGCCTGATCGATCTGTTCCTCTTTGCTGGCAGGCCGGCCCTCGTGCAGAGTGACGTCGCCGTAGGGCTGCAGGCGTTCAAGGGCGGGAGATCCGGCGATCTGTGGCGGATCATCACCGGGGACCAGGATCTTCACACGATCAACCATGCCGCAGCTTGCTCCGTCTTTGTAGAAGGTGCATGGTACGGTTATAATTTCCCCCCTTTAGCGCATCTGTTTCACAGCTTCTGTTCAGTGTCGGCCTGACTAAGTACACCCCCTCTTGGGGGGATGTCAAAGCGACAGCCCTCGTGTATTCCCATAAGGAACTGCCAGTCATGCCCCGAGAGCTCATCGCATCCGCCCGCGAGCAGGTCGCTTTTCGCGAGTACGACAGCACACCTCTCAGCAATGGCCAGGTGCGCGTGCGCAGCCTGTTTGGAGCTGCCAAGCACGGCACCGAGATGGCGACCTTCAAAGGCTACGCCGCAGCCCGAGGCGGCTACGACCGCGAGCTCGGTATATTCACCCCCGGCGAAGGCGCAATGGTTAGCTATCCCGTCAATCTGGGAAATATGTGCGTCGGCGAGGTGACGGAAATCGGCTCCGGGGTTGCTGACATCGCTGTCGGTGACAGCGTCTTCGCGCACGGGGGCTTTCGCGAAGAGCACGTCTGGGCAACCGAGCATGTCCGACCGCTGCCAGACGGCGTGCCATGGCAGGCGGCGACCTGCCTCGACCCTGCCGACTTCGCGTTGGGGGCGGTACGCGACGGACACGTCCGTATCGGGGATGCCGTCGCCATTTTCGGCATGGGCGCCATCGGGCTCATGGCGCTGCAGCTGGCCCGGCTCGCTGGCGCCCACCCCGTCATCGCCGTGGATCCGCTCCCGCTGCGCCGTCAGGTCGCCAAGGAATGTGGTGCCGATTTCGTCCTCGACCCTACCGAGTGCGACACCGGCCGTGAAATCCGCCTAGCCACGGACCGTCGCGGCGCCGACGTGTGCATCGAGTATAGTGGACATCACGCTGCGCTACAGGCAGCGTTACGGGGGGTCTGCTACTTGGGCACGGTAGTCGCCGGTGCCTGGCCGGGAGCCTACCCCGCCGGCCTCGACTTCGGTGCTGAGGCCCATTTCAACCGGCCGAGCATCGTATTCTCTCGCTCCTGTTCCGAACCAAATCCCGAATACCCAACTTGGAACGAGACCCGCCTGTTGGAGGTGTCCTGGCGGCTGCTCTGCGACGGCAGCCTGCGCAGCGAACCGGTGGTTCAACCCGTGGTTGCCTTCGACGACCTGCTGACGGAGTACCCGAAGATAGCCACGAGTCCGGAAGAGAACGTCAAGCTCGGCATCCAGTTCTAACCGAGGCGGAGCGATCCCATGGACATTCTCCGTGGTGTACTCGAACCCAATCGATGGACCCGGAATAGCCACTCAAGTGATTTCTCAACCCTATCTCCAAGGCAGGCTTAAATGAGCTGGAGATAAGGGGTGTCGCCTGGCTCCCCTGAGGCACAATGCAGCCTTGGATCTCGGCCAGGAAATGTCCAGTCGGAATGATGTCGGGTGCCGTGGGCACCTGTCCTGAATTCCACGGCGTTCCCGCAGAGCACGCCCGCGCTTTGGGGGACAGCTGAGAATTGGAGTTATGTCCGCAACACGACAGCGAAAGAGAACTGACCTATGAAGATCGCATTGCAGGAAGGACTGCTTCCCGGCGATGAGCTAGCACAGAAGCTCGACTTCGCGGAGGAATTGGGCATCGAGGGTCTGGAGGTTCCCGGTCGCGACTTGGCCGACCGCGTCGACGGTTACGACAGGGCACTGGAGGGCCGTGGCATCCGCCTCGTTTCCATCTGCGGTCAGAGTACCTTTGACTGGCTCGACCCCAATCGGGACAAGCGCGAGGCAAGCATCGCAGAGACCCGCCGTAATATCGAGATCGCCGGTTACTTCGGAGCCGTGGGGGCGATCGTGCCGCCGATCTTCGGACCGCCGCGCATCCCCGATCTATCCCCCTATAAGGATGCGATCACTCTGGAAAAGAAGCTGCTATCAGAGATCATCAAAGACCTGGGGCCGTACGCGAGCGAGAAGAGAACCCTTCTGCTTCTGGAACCCCTCAACCGCTACGAGCAGCACCTGCTGCGGCGTCAGGCCGATGGCGTGGAAAGCATTCGGGCGGCTAACGACCCACTAGGAGCCGCGCTAATCTGTGACTTCTTTCACATGCATATCGAAGAGACTTCGACTCCCGACACCCTTCGCGCTTGTGGCAAGCGCTACGTGGCACACGTGCACATTGCGGACAACACGCGCATGCAACCCGGCACGGGTGACATCGACTGGAAAGCGGGTCTTCAAGCGTTAAAGGACATCGGCTTCGGCGGGTACCTGGCCTACGAATGCGGCATCGACGGCGATCGACCGCAAGCGCTGCGCACCTCCGTGGAGTTCCTCCGGGGAGTGATCGATGAACTCTCCTGACCGAGGCGTCCGCCAAGTCTCTTGAGAATTGCTTTATCTATTTGTTGCAGATAGATTTATGATCCACTTGCGGACAAAATCGTGATTGAACTCCCCTCCCCCTCCACTGATCTCTCCCGACCCGAGTACTATATCAATCGGGAGCTCTCGTGGCTAGATTTTAACCGACGGGTCATGGAAGAAGCCCAGGATACCCGCAATCCTTTGCTCGAGCGGGTTCACTTTCTGGGAATTGTCGCGAGCATCCTTGACGAGTTCTTCGAAGTTCGCATCGCCGGTCTCATGCAGGTCCGCGAGAGTGGCGGTGGACCCACCGGTCCTGACGGGCTGACCCCGGACGAGCAGCTGCGCTGCATCGCCCGATGCACGCACGCGCTCGTCGACAGTCAGTACTCTTGCTGGAACGAGGAACTGCTCCCAGCTCTGGCCGAGGAGCGAATCTTCCTTCATGACATCAAGGACCTTCACGGAGAGCACCTCTCTTTCATACACCACTATTGGCGTGAGGAACTCGAGCCGATCCTCACGCCCATCGTCATCGACCCTGCACACCCCTTCCCTCGGGTGCTCAACAAGGCGCTTTGCATTGCAGTGCTCCTCGAGCAGGACGGCGACACCTTGGTGGGCGTGGTGACCGTGCCGCGGGTTCTTCCCCGCATTCTGCGGCTGCCGGACCTCGACGACGGTTCCGTACACATGGTCACCCTCTCGGGCATCGTCGGCCACCACTTGAGCGAGCTCTACGAGGGATTCGAGATCACCGGATCCGCCGCCTTTCGCATCACCCGCAATAGCGAGCTCTACGTCAACGAGGTCGAAGCCGACAATCTGTTGGAAGAGATCGCAGAATCCCTGGAGAACCGTCACAAGGGCGATGTGGTTCGGCTCGAGATCGAGGCCCAAGCGCCGGAGCAACTGGTGACCTTCCTCACGCGGCAGTTCGACCTGGGCGACGAGCAGGTGTTCTACGCCAGTGGCCCGGTGAATCTCAACCGGATCACGACGATCTACGACTTGGTGCCGCGATCCGATCTCAAGGATGCTCCGTTCGCGCCCGTGGAACTTAACCTACCCAAGGAGCCGGATCGGTTCTTCGAGGCCCTGCGCCGTCGCGACGTTCTGCTCCACCACCCTTACGAGTCGTTTTCCACGGTGATTGATTTCATCCGCATGGCCGTCGCCGATCCCCGCGTGCTAGCGATAAAACAGACACTGTACCGGACCGGCGAAGACTCCGAAGTCGTCCAGGCTCTGATCGACGCAGCCGATCAGGGCAAGGAGGTGACCGCCCTAGTCGAGCTCAAAGCTCGCTTCGACGAGGCCCCCAACATCGAATGGGCCAAGCAGCTGGAAGAAAGCGGCGTACATGTGGTTTACGGGCTGCTGGGAATGAAGACCCACTGCAAGCTGTCGCTACTCGTGCGCCGCGACCGGGACCGCCTGCGCCGCTACGCCCATCTCGGCACCGGCAACTACAACCACATCACCGCCCGGCTCTACACCGACCTCGGCCTGCTCACCGCCCGCGAGGACATCACCTCGGAGACGGCTGAGGTCTTCAATTTGTTGACGGCACGCTCGGAAGAGACTTTCCGCAAACTGTTGGTCGCTCCCACCACCATGATGTCGGGCATGCTGCGCCGCATCGACCACGAGGTCGAGCACGCCCGCGCTGGCCGGCCGGCCGCGATCGTCGCCAAGATGAACGGCCTCACCGATCCTAAGATCATCAAAGCCCTCTACCGCGCCTCCATGGCGGGCGTCGAGATCGACCTCGTGGTGCGCGGCATCTGCTGTCTGCGACCGGGACTGCCTGGAGTCAGTGAGCGTATCCGCGTCTACAGCATCATCGGCCGCTTTCTCGAGCACAGCCGGGTTTTCTACTTCGCCAACGGCGGCAATCCCGAGATCTGGGTAGGCAGCGCCGACTGGATGAACCGCAACCTACGCGGCCGCGTCGAGGTTGTCTTTCCCATCGAGGAGCCTCGCATCAAGGAGCGCCTGCACCGCTTTCTGCAGCTCTGTCTGGCGGATCGCTACAAAGCGCGCATGTGCCAGGCCGATGGCAGCTACGCTCGTCTCAATGCCGACGGAGTCCCTGGTCTCGCCGTCCAAGACACTTTGCTTGAACTCAGTCGTGGTGTTGAACTCAACCTCGATCTCCCTCCACTGATCGGGTGGAATGGTGCCGAGGCCAACGAGATCATCAACACCGCCGTCGACGAGTCACGAGCGCGCCGGGCCTGATCGCGTCCCGCGGAGTCTCGCCGCCCCGCATCCTCCCCACCTGTCTGTAACGAAAGAGCTGTTCTCATGCCGCATTCTGGAGAAGCTGTGCGCTCTCTGTTGCGCGACCTGAACTCGGAGCTGGCTGCCGACGCGTCGCGAGTGAGTGTCGTCCTCGCCGCCGGCCATGGGACCCGCATCCGCTCCGATACTTCCAAGATGCTCCACGAAATCTGGGGGCGTCCCACAGTGCTACGTGTCGCCGACGGCGTCTCCTATGGCCTCGAGAGTCCCAATCAGATCCTCGTCGTCGGCATCAAGGCCGAGGAGGTCGCCCGCACGGTGGGCGGCTGCCGAGGACGCATCTTCGCCTATCAGGAGAACCCGGCTCTAGGTCTGCCCGCCGGCACCGGCGATGCCGTGCGAGTTGCCCTCGACCAGTTCAACGCTGCCGAAAAAGACCGCCACATCTACATCTTCCCCGGAGACATGGGGTTGCTCACCGAGTGGGTGGTCAAGCAGTTCCGCCGCGACTTTGAAGAGCAGGCCTGCGATATGATGGTCCTCACCGGGGTCTATTCCGGTCCGGCCGACCAGAACTACTACGGCCGCATCTTGCGTGTGCCCGCCGTCGACGAGTTGGGCAAGTCGAGCGGCGACGACGCCGGCCGGGTCATCGCTATAAAGGAGTACAAGGACATCCTCGTCCTAGAACCCGAAGGCGAAAAACTAAGCTACAACGGCCGGCGCTACCGCTTCTCCCGCCAACAGCTGCTCGAGATCAACGAGATTAACACCCTGGTCGTCGCGTTCAGAGAGACCGCCCTACGTGCCCACATCGGAGCCATAAGTACGAAGAACGCCCAAGGCGAACTCATGCTCACCGACTTGGTGGAGATGTTCAACGCCAACGGCTTGCTGGTGCACGCCGTGCCTACCGCCAGTGAAGAGGAGATCCTCGGCTTCAACGTGAAAAGCGTGTGGCGGCAAATGGAGAGCATCGCCGTCCGTCGTGCTTATGAGAAGCTGATGGACATCGTCACCATTGTCGACGAGGAGGACTTTTTTCTCGCTGACGAGGTCATTGACCAGATCGTCGCCCTCGACAAGGACCGCGGCCCCTTGAACATCGTCGTCGGCAGGGGCGCCCACGTCGGTCCTGGAGTTCAACTCGACCGGAACGTGCACCTAGGCGATCGCTGTCACCTCGATGGCGGCATCGTCCTACGCGAGGGGGTTCGTGTCGGCCCTGGGGCGCAGCTGAGCACCTATCCGAAGCAGACGATGGTTTTGGAGGAGGGAGTGGAGGTGCTAGCCCGCAACGCTCTGAAAGGCAACCTCGTCGTCGGCCGGGGCAGCCGCATCGAGTCCGGCGTCATCATGACCGGCAGCGACGAATTTCCTCTGTGGCTAGGCAGCGAAGTCACGGTAAAGGGTACGACCTATCTCTATGGCTGCCGTGTCGACGACGGTCTCACCATCGAGCACTCCGTCATTAAGTGCCGCCACGTTCAGCGCGTGACTCGTCGCGACGGCAGCCCCCAGCCGGTGCGCTACGTGTTACCACCTCCTGAGGGTCTCGACTCCATCGCGCCGCTTTAGGCTCGACGACGAGTGGCGCGTTAGCCCGTAGTCAGCTGCTCTACCTGATCCCAGCGCACTTTGCAAACCATTGTGTAAGCAGGATCGTAGATATTGCCAACATCATACTCCACGCACTGTCCGAGAAACATGTGCGCTGTACGGGCATCGATGCCGAAGCCATTCTCCAACCAAGCCAGCATCTCCGTGGTGGCGTGCTGCACGCACTGGTCGAGGGGCCGAGCGTTGCCCACTGTCATCAAGTAGGTGTCGTCTTCGGCACGCGGCCAGCAGATCCTCTGCCCCTTGACCAGATCCACGGTAAAACGCACGTCGAACGAGATCTCCACGCCCGTGCCGACGATCTCGCCGTCACCCTGCACCGCGTGGCCATCACCGATGTGGAATAGTGCTCCCGGAGCAAACACCGGAAAGTAGACCTTCACTCCAGCGCGGAACCCCCGGTAATCCATGTTGCCGCCGTGCGTAGACGACGTAGCGCAGGAGATCGCCTGCCTTCGCTCCGGAGCCACGCCGAAGCAGCCTACCATCGGATCCAGAGATAGTTTGAGTTTGGACAGGGCCAGCTCCGGCTCGGCCAGGCGCACAGTGTTCGCGGCGAAGTCGATCTGCCAGCGCGAGGAGTCGAAGTCCTGGGCAAAAACAGGCCGGAGACCGGGGTCGAGGACGTTGGGTGCCACCTCTCCCCCGGTGAATCCCCAGTCCCGATTCGGTCGCAGATCATCGAGGGTCACCACTAGGGTGTCGCCGGGCTCGGCGCCCCGGATGAAGAACGGCCCGGTCTGAGGATTGCCGCGCTCGGTTACCTGCTCACCGGTAGCGTCGCTGCCACGGGCGTCCACCATGGTCGTCGCTACGCTGTCTCCGGGGTCGATCTCGAGTACAGGGTCGTGCCAGCCGATGGTGGTATGGTAGTGCTGAGGAACGAAATTATGATGGGCCATGGCTCTGCCTTCTAAAGCTCGATTGCACGGCCTTTGCGGCCGGATTCGTAGATAGCGTTGATGATCTGCACGGCGTGGCGGGCGCTTTCGAGAGTGATGTGAGGATCGCGATCCTCGCGGATCGCGTCCATCATGTCCAGGATAATTTGGGCGTGCCCATCGAAGCTCACAGCCATGGGATCGGCAGCGCCGCTGATGGCTGCGGGCTGTGGGCCGAACTCTTCGAGTAACGCTTTTTCCTCGCAGCCGTCCTTGTCGGCCAGTCGCCTCCAGCCGTCGAGGGCGCCCTCGCGCTTGGTCACTGACCCCTCGCTGCCGTAGATCATCAACCGCTGATCGTATCCCGGATAAGCGCAGGTCGTAGTGTAGAGCGTGCCCAAAGCTCCGCTCTCGTAGCGCAGCAGCGCCACGCTCTGGTCCTCAGTTTCAATATTGTGGTTGAACACTCCGCTCATGCCCATCACTGACTTCACGGGACCGGCGAACCACTGCAACAGGTCCACAGTGTGCACTCCCTGGTTCATCAGCGAGCCACCGCCGTCCATCGTCCAAGTTCCCTTCCAGGAGCCGTGCTTGCCATGGTAGTAGCTTTCGGCCCGGTACCAGGGCAGGTGGCCGTGCACGCCAATGATGTCCCCAAACTGGCCGGTCTGGATCGCCTGACGGATGCGTATGTTCAGCGGGTCCAGGCGCGACTGGAAGATGCCCGCCGCCTTGACGCCCGCTTCAGTGACCGCAGCGATCATTCTGTCGACGCGTTCAGTAGTAATGTCGGCAGGCTTCTCCACAATGAGGTGCTTGCCGGCAGCCGCTGCCTGCAGAGCGACGTGCGTGTGGCTGCCGGAGGGGGTGGCCACATTGACCACCTGCACGCGATCGTCGTCAAGAAGATCATCGACGGAGGCGTACGTGGTGCAGCCGTACTCCTCGGTTGCGAGCCGCAGCCGTTCCTCGTCGATGTCGCATACGGCAACCAGCTCGGCGCCGGGAACGGCCTGAATCGCCCGGCAGTGATGCTTGCCCATTCCCAAGCCGACGACAGCAAAGCCGATGTCCGTTGACATGGAGTTTCCTCGCACAGCTAGAGGCAAAGCCTCTTCAAGTGTGGAAGATTACTCCAGGCTCTGATAGTACGAGCCCGTGCCACATCGATGATAGCACGTATCCGACGTGACCAATCGCGGGTGAATATCAGTGCTTAGAACGCCAGGAACAACTTGATGGTCCCGTCTTCCCCCCTTCGCAACTGATGACTTCGACCGGCGGACTCGACCTGGTTTCATCGTACTACCTCGCCGGTTTGCTATGCAACCAGGATGCCATCCAACCGATCACGAGGTCCAGACTTCGTCCTCGTCGACTTTTTCGGCCTCCGGCCGTCCTCTATCCAGTAAGCTCGTAGCGAAGGAAAGACAGGTAGGCGAGCAGAAAAAACAGGATGTTCCAGATCACTAGCAACAGCAGATCAAGGGAAACCTCAGAAAGCCGGTCGGCGAAGGACATGTAAGCGAAGTCGTAGCCCGGGGCGTCGCTGAAGCCGAGACGGTTATCACGCCGGAATTGCTCCATGTCTTCCGAGGAGATCAGGACGCGACCGTTGTCGTCGCGACGGCTATCCATGAAATCCTCCCAGATTTTCTGCTTCTCCTCCGTGTACGCCTGCCAAGATTCGCTGTACGCTTTTAGCGACGCCACGTAACGCTCTTCTTGAGCCAGTCCGGCACTAGCGAGATCGAAAGCGGCCAGCTTGAAGGACGTGAGCGGAGAGATGCGCGCAACAATGCCCGACCACCGCGTCTGGCTGCGCACCTGGGCACCGAAACTGCCATCCACCTTCTCCATCTCTTCTTGCAGATTCTGCTGACGCGCTTCTATCTCGACACGAAACGCCTCGTCCGCCCACACGTCTTCACGGCTGGTTCGCTCCTGCTCGTCCTTGATCATCTGCTGAAACTTGGTGAGAGCGTCGCGCTCCATCGCCTGCTTCTCGCGGTCGATGCTCTCCCGAGACGGCAGCGGCAGCAACTGCCCCACGAAGTAGGGCGCGGTGTTTGGGATGGCGAGGATGAAAACCACCCACACTAGCAGTAACACCGTGATCGACGTCGACGCTAAGCGGGTGCAGCTGGAGATGAACAGGCCCAGCGAGAAGATCGCCGCCAAGTAGAGCATGGCGAGCCCGTACAGCGACAGTAGTCCCAGTGCCACATTCCCTCGAAGCTCCACCTCGGAGTAAAGCAAGCTGACGAGCACGGACAGCACGAAGGCGACTGTGAAGGGCGCCATCAGCGAGATGTAACCCCCGATCCACTTACCCAACAGCACGGTGTCGCGAGGCACGCTGTACGACATGAGCAATCGCAGTACGCCGCTCTCGGCTTCGGCACTCACAGAGTCGTAGCTAAGAGCCAGCGCCAGCAGGCTCATGATGATCCCCACAATGAACACGTAGTCCACCGAGGGGAACAGGGCCAAAATCGGATTCTGCTCCCACCGCTCGGGAAAATCGAGGCGATTGCCCGGCTGGATCTTCACACTCTCCGTGAGCCCGTCAGAAAGACCCCGCACCATGGTGTTGAGCGGGTTGAGGGGCCGGTCGACGGTGACTCCTTCCCACAGGCTCCGGACGTCGGTTCGCTGCTCGAGATCATTGCGGTGGATGACGCGGTTCATGTTGTACGTCGACTGCGCCTCGCGGTAGTCGCGGGTCAGCACGATGGAGCTGAGCATCAGCACGACGAGACAGACGCCGCAGGTAATGGCGAAGCGTAGCGAGCGCAGTTGATCGAGTAATTCCTTGCGCACTACGTGAATGAGCAGCAAAGGAACGGTCTCAGGTGATGTCGTAGCGGAGGAAGAAGGCGAAGGAGAGCATGAAGAACAGTACGGTGATCACCGCCAGCAGCAGAATATCAAAGAGCGCGGCGGCGACCGCTTCGTTGAAATTCTCCTGATACATCGCGAACTGAGGAACATCAGCGGCGTCGAACCAGTCGTCGCGCTTCACCGTTGGCCCACCGGACCCCCACTCGACGAGGTTGCTGTCCCAGAACGAGCGCTGGTATTCGCTATGCTCCTCCTGAAAGCGATACACGGCAGCCCGAAAGTTGTCGAACTGGGTGGAGCCCGTTCCCGCTATACGAGTAACGGCGAAAAGATAGCTCGCCGACGGGGACAGTCGCGCCAGATTCTTTCCCAAGGTGACCTGCCGAGTCAGGCGGTCTTCGTAGAACTGCTCCAGCTTTTTCTTGCTGTGCTCCGCCTCCTTGTCTATGCGCTCCGATTCCTTTTCGTCCCCATAGACCTTGCGCTTACGAATGGCCTGGTGAAGTAGATCGGCCTCGCGGTCTATGGCACGTAGCTCAGCGTCGATGACCTGACGAGACGCCACCGGCGCAGCGAGCCGGGCTACCACGGGCGCCACGTTGGGCACCACCAGGATCCAGCAGATCCACACCATTAGCGACATCAGCAGCGCCGTGGAGGCGCGATGGGTCGCCGTGGAGATGAACAGCCCTAGGCTGAAGAATGCAGCGATATGCAGAAAGGAGACGGCGGTGATAGCGGCGAAACGGCCCACCCCCTCACTATCGAATTGGATCGCCCCCGACAGAGACAGATATAGAAAGCCGCCGAGCACAGCGACGGCGAAAGGCGTGGCGATGGAGAGATAACCTCCCACCCACTTGCCGAGCAGTACGCTGTCGCGGGGCACCGAGTTCGACAGCAGCACCTTCAGAGTGCCCCTCTCCTTCTCGCCGCACACCGAATCGAACACAAACAATAACGCCAGCAGACTGAGAACCACGTTAACCACGTAGGCAAGATCCGGTGTCTGAAAGATGTCGAGCATCACGTTGCGCGCCAGCCGGTCGTCCGAGGAGACCAGGGCCCAATGCTGCCTTGACGACACCTGGGTGGGCAGGCTCGACTCCAGCCCGCGCGCCAACACTGACATGCCCTCCGGCTGACGCACGCCGAGGAAGGCCTCTTGATTAACCTCCCGATACTGCTGGCTTGCGTCCGGCATTTTCGACAACTCTTCGAGCCGGTTTCGCTGCGCTGCTTCGGTTCTAGTGTAATGCTCCATGCGGGTGCGGTGCTCGTTGCCCATTAGGAACATGGAGACCAATACGAGCAGGAACAGCAGAACGTAGGTTGCGGCGAAGCGAAAGCTCAGCACGTTGTAGACGATCTCTTTGCGGATCTGCAGGATTAACATCTCATCACCGCCAACCTGTGACCACCCATTCTAGTGAAACAGCAGCACGCCGAAGTCGTTGTATGACCACTGTCGTAGGTGCGCACCCACTGGGCGTACTCCTGGCCGCGGTACACGCGAACCATATTGAAGCCCCAGACCGTCCCCTTGGTCGGGGGCGGGAACTCTCCGTCATTGAAGCCTATGCGGTAGTCCACGGACCAGAAATCCACCCCAAGGTGCGCCGCCACCTCTTCATCCGTGTGCCACATAGAGTCGTTCCAGCCGTCGTTTCTGGCACTACCGTAACCCCGCTCCGTACCACCGCGCATCCACTCATCGGCTCGAATCCCAAGGCTGTCAATTCCCCTGTGGGCACCGGAACCGGTCAGGTCGGATACGAGATCGTCGACGGAGAGCTCACACCCAACTAGAGCAAGGCCCAGCAGCGTCGGTGCGAGATCCCCAGACCACGCAAGGCGATTGCGTTGAGGGTGGCGTTAGGCAGCCTGCTCGGCTAGTTGGCTGACGTACTCCACGTAGATGCGCTCAAGATCCTCCTGTTCGAGCTCTTCTCGAGAGAAGATCCGCACGAGGTTTCCCGACACCATGATGCCAACGCGGTCGGCAATCTGCTTGGCGCGGAAAATGTCGTGCGTCGTCATCCAGATCGCCTTGTTCTCCTGTCGCAGCTCGGCTAGCAGCTCCAGGAATTCCGCTCCCGACTTGGGGTCGAGGCCCGACGTGGGCTCGTCGAGGAGAATAACCTCGGCGTTCTTCATGATGGCGATAGCGATGCCAAGCTTCTGCCGCATGCCCTTCGAGAATCCCTTCACGCGACGCCGGAAGGCATCGTGCTGCAGCCCGACCCGCTCCATGACCTGCTCATACTCGGCGTCCGAGACAGCCTTGCGCCCCCCGAGCTTGGTGAAAAAATCGAGGTTTTGGCGCGCCGTGAAGTTGCCGTACAGCATCACGTTCTCGGAGACGTAGGCGACGTGCTTCTTGGCTTCCAGTGGATCCTTGGTGACGTCAATGCCGCAGATTTTCACCGTGCCCTGGGTCGGCTCGGTGAAGCCCAGCGAGACCATCAGCGTCGTCGTCTTGCCGGCGCCGTTGGCGCCGAGCATGGTGAAAATCTCACCGGGCCGGATTGTCAGGCTGAGATTGTTCACCGCATGAACGTCGCCGTAGTGCTTGGACAGCTCGATGATTTCCAGCATCAAGTCCTCCCGGAGCGTAAGAGCTTTGTGGACGCCATAGTAACGGTGGCCGTTCGCCGTGATCCATGTCAAGAGACGTCTGCCGGTCCGGGCCGTCGAAGTCCGGTAAACAGGTCCGTTGATTGCCACGTCGAAGGCTTGGGTATCACGGCCGTCATCTTGACACTGTACACCGGCACCTATACGTTGATCCAGGCCCATCACAACCTACGGAACTTATTGATTTTCTTAATGTTGCCGCGTCTACTACGGCGGCCGCGTCACCTGGCCATGTGGCTGTGCGCAGCCCTTGTCATCGTGGTGGCAGCAGTTGATGCGCAGGTGTCACCTACGGATTCTCTCGATCTGGCCACTTGTCTCGACGCTGCCCTAAACGCCAATCGGTCCCTCATTCAGGCCCGGGAACGCATCGAGGAAGTCGAAGGCGATCGCGTAGTGGTGCGCTCCCGCCTCATGCCGCAGGTGAACCTCACCGCCAAGTATGACGCTCTGCGCACCGAGCGTCGCCCCCGCACTGATGATCAGCTGAGCAGCCAGCTGTTGTTCGAGCAACGGCTCTTCGAGTTCGGGCCCGATGCCGCCTCCGAAATCCAGCTTCGCTCCGACCTGCGCACCACCGTCTACGATTACGAAGACCGGGCTTACGAAGTGCTAGCCCGCGTCTGGGAGGTCTTCCACCTCATCCTGTTGCAGGAACGTCAGATCGAATCCCGCCAGGCCTCCCGCGACAGTTTCCTTGTCGTCCTCGAACGTCAGACTGCTCGCTTCGAGCAGCGCCTCGCTTCCGAAGAGGACAAGCTGCGCGCCGAGATCAGCGTTCTCGAGGAGGAGCTGCAGATCAATCGGCTACGTCGACAGCAGTTCAACAACAAGATGGAGCTACTGCGCCTTACCGGGCAGCCGATTGGCACTGCCCTCCATCTTAAGGGCGACTTGGCGCCCTTTCCGGTGAATCAGGACGAAGCTGTTGAGATCGCCCTTGACCGAGACGTGCAAATCGGCATCGAGGGTGAACTCTTTCACGAACAGCAGAGAGTGGTTCGCGAAGTGGGTTGGGAGTACGCGCCCGACCTGTCGGTAGGTGCCGGCCTGCATGACGGGCGCCACAGCGCCGGTGTCAGTGTCGACCGCGACGGCCGCACCTGGGGGGTAGGCTTGTCGTCCGAGCTGGCGCTCAGCGAGGAGGATCCGCCGGCGGATGCGACCTACGGTGAAGGCGCCCGCTGGTTCGCCAATGTCGAAGCACGCATCCCCATCTTCGAGGGTGGCTCCCGGCTCGGGACCGAATCGCGCGAGCGAGCGCGCCTGCGCCGCCTCTCCGCTGGACTCAAGGATCTGCATGACGAGGTTGAATTGCAGGTGCGGCAGTCCTTCCAGTCCATGCTCGAGGCCGAGGAAGAACAACGACTCCAGGAGCAACAAGTGCGCATCGCTCGACGGCGCTTGGAGATCGCCCAACTGCTGCAGGAGAAGGGTCAAGCCGACCTCGCACAGCTCGAGCAGGTGCGCGAGCAGTTCTTCAAAGCTCAGGAGCTACTGTTCCGTAATCAGGAGACCTACATCTCACGACAGGCGCAACTGCGACGCCAGATGGGCTACGTGGAATGACCCCGGTCGTCGCCATCCTCAGCTTCACAGCGCTACTCTACGGCGGCCAGGTGAGCGCCCAGTCCATGCGCTCAGTGGGACTGACTCGGCAGCAGCAGATCAGCAAGCTGCAGCTCGAAGAGCGCATCCTCCAACTCGAGCTTCGCGAGCGTGCCTTGGCGACCCAGCTTGCAGAGCTCGAGACCACCCGCGATCTCTACGAGCGCGGCTTCGTCACGCTTCTGACCTACAAACAGACGCGCAACAGCTACGAAGAGGCGCGCCTCAACAAGGAGGAGGCGGAGATCCTCCTAGAAGAGACCAAGCTGAATCTGCTCAAGACAGCGACTCACATCGTGGTTCGAAACGCCCGCAAGTACAAGACCAAAGACGGCAAAGGAATGATCGAAGTCGTCTTGGAAAACGCGTCGGATCTCGAGGACGCCCTAATCGTCGACCCCACACTGTCCGAGGACGACCTGCGCACTCTGCTCAAGGTGGAGAACATCTATGTGTCCTTGCGCAACGGTCCCATCGTGAGTGAGCCGTACGAGATCCGCGTGCCCGCGCTCGAAGTTGGTGAGCAGCGGTCTCTTACTTATCGCCTACTACGCGACGAGGAGGCCATTGTGGTCGTCCTCAACTACCTGGACATCGTCGACGAGTCAATTCCTGTCATCCTGCGGAAAGGAGGCCGCCAGGAGCTGCCCAGCATCAACTCAGCCCAGTTTTCACAGACCGGCGACCTGCAGCAGGACGTGCGCTTCGATCTCATCGTTGAGCGACTCTCTGACGAAGAGCGCTCCTTTGCCCTCGCCGTCGTCGGTCTGCCGCAGAAGATCGAAAGCAGCTTCATCTCCTCCGGTGCCAAGGTGAGCCAAGTGAAGTTCGACGAGAGCACCTCTCGCGATACCCTCGCCCTCGAGCTAGAAATTCCCGAGAAGCTCGATCGCCGCTTCATCGGACGCACCCGCACGTTCTTCGCTCTCGTCATGGAGGCCAGCGAATACCCCCACATCCACAAGCTACGCGCCAAGTACGTCGACGACCCCGTGCCCGAAAAGGATGTCAAGGCCCTGCGCTGTAACTATGTGAAGCTCGAGCTCATTCCCAAGGGAATCGGCAAGCTCGAGGTGTTGGTCGCCAACCGCTACCAGGAGATCGAATTTGGAGAAGAACTGCGCATCCGCGTCGAGTTCCACAATCGCGGCAGCGTCTTCGTGCAGAACATTAAGGCCGCCCTCGACGTGCCCTACCAGTGGGAGCACGACGCCGAGCCCAACCTGATCAAGCGCCTGGAGCCGGATGAGCGGGTCCCCATCACCATCACGGCGCGACCACCGGACGACATCGCCGTGGGCAAATACGATCTTGGTATCGAGGCCCAAGGCCAGGTGGGCAACGAAAACGTGGAGTCTTTGGAGAAGAACCTGACAATCCACGTCGGCGCCCGTGCCAACATCACCGGCAACGCCATCCTCATCGGAATCCTCGTGTTCCTCGTCGTCGGCATCGGTGTAGCCAGTATGAAGATCAGCAGACGATGATCGCCCGGTGTCTCATTCTCATCTCCCTCTTCTCTCCGCTGCTGACATGGTCCACGGGTTCAGAAAAAGATCTGCGCACCAAGGAGCAACGACTCTACGACATCAAGCTGCGCAAAGCTGAGTGGGAGGTGGAGCGGCGGCGACAGGAGATGGAGAACAAGAAGAGCGAGTTCGAGGCCATTCAGGATCTCTACGAGGAGAAGATTGAGACCCTAGATCGGCTCAATCGGGTTCACCGCGAGTTCCAGTTCGCCGAGCAACTGTTTCGCGAGGCCGAATTTGACCTCAAGCGCACCCGTCTCAACTTCCTGCGCGACGCCACCCACGTAGCCATTCGCGAGGCGCGCAAGTACCGCACCAGCAATGGCCGTCGCATGGTGGATATTACCCTGCGCAACGAATCCGACCTCACTCAGGCGATGTCGCTAACCCCGTCATCGAACGAGGAGGAAGTGCGATCGTTGCTGGAGATTCAGAACCTCAAAGTCTCCCTCAAGGACAACTTCAACAGTATGATCGTCGCCGAGCCTTACGAGGCAGTTCTGCCATCACTGGCGCTGGACGGAGAGCGCAGCCTCACTTTTCGTCTGCTCGACGACTATGACGATGTCGTCGTCGCGCTGACCTTCATCGACAATCACGAGGAAGACCTGCACATCGTCCTGCGCCGAGAATCGGCGCAGGACCTGCCAACGGTGAACTCAATCCAGTTCTCCCAGGAAGGCGATCTGAACACCCGGGTCCGGTACGATCTCATTCTCGAGCGACTCGCCGAGGACGAGAAGACCTTCCGCCTCGCCCTCGTCAATCTGCCGCGGGAGATTACCCCATCCTTCGTCAACCCCTCCACCAGCGCCAGCCTGACCCAAGTAAAATTTAGCGAGGAGGTGCCGCGTCAACAGCTCGAGCTAGAGCTGCAGATCCCAGAGAAGCTCAGCCGACGCTACGTCGATCAGACCATCGAGTTCTTCGTTTTCGTCACTGACGCCGAGGGCTTCCGTCAGATTGGCGAACTCAGCCGCAAGCACGGTAATTCCCGGATTCCCCTGGAGGAGATCAACGCCGTTCCCGGCAGCAAGGAGCGCTTCGAACTCATACCGCGCGGACGGGGAGCCTTGGAGACCATCATCGCCAACCGCTACCACGAGATCCGCACCGGGGAGCAGGTGGTGGTGCGCATCGACCTGCTCAATACCGGCACTCTCGAAGTCGAGTACGCTCACCTGTTGCTGACACCGCCGCTGGACTGGACCTGGTCGTCGCAACCTGACACCATCGAGCAGATCCTGCCCGGTGAGAAAGAGCCTGTGAACATCACTCTGGTGCCACCCCAAGGCATCGGGGTCAGCGAGTACGACGTACGTGTCGAAGCCGTCGGCTACGAGGGCAACGAGCGCATCGAGGCCCAAGAGAAAGACATCACCGTCCGCGTAGAGGAGCGCGCCGACGTGATCCGCAACGCTCTCATCATCGGTGCCGTGATCCTGCTGGTGGTCGGCGTGGCTGTGGGCTCCATCAAGGTCAGCCGTCGTTAGCGACCACAACTGTCGATCACCTGGTAGCGGCGCGGCTGCTCATTCTCTATATTCACCGGCATTACGCCCCCGCATATAATTTTGGGGTTTGTCATATGTGTAATGAGGACGCTGGTCTTCGCTGTGGAGTGAGGGCGCAGCCATGAAATACGACATAGGCGACCTTCTCAATTCCTGGCCCTTCGATCCTGACGAGTTCATCGCCCGTCGAATCACAGCCAGGGACGGTGTCGAGAAGGTCCAGATCCGCATCGACATGGGTATGTTGCAGCTCGAAGTGACGGGGCGACCGGACGGTCAGCGCCCCCATGGGCTGGAATCCCTGCTCCAACACTATCGGCAAAAGCTGGGAAGTCGTCCGGCCACTTCCGACGAGGAAGCGCCGGGTTTGGAGGAAGAGGCCTGTGAGGATCTCTTCCAGGAAGCTTGGCAGTACTATCAGCGCTACTTGGCTCTGTTCTACCTCGAAGATTACCAGGGCGTCGTGCAGGACACGACCCACAATCTGGACATCTTCGATCTTGTCCAGCGTCACGCCGACAGTGACGAAATCAAGTGGTATTTCGAGCAGTATTTCCCCCACGCCGTGATGATGCGCGCCCGGGCGCGCGCCATGCAGGCATTGAAGACCGACAACTACGTCGCCGCCATGCACCACGTGCGGGAGGGGATCGGCACCATCGAGGACTTCCTCTCCCAGTGGGAGGGAGAGGGCGAGGTCGTAGACGACGACTTCCCCGAGCTCACCTTTCTCCGTGACTGGATCGAGGAGCTTGAGCAGGAGCGGCCGCTCTCCGATCGCGAGCAACTCGAACGCGATCTCACCGTTGCTGTGGAGGCAGAGAACTTCGAAGAGGCGGCACGCCTGCGCGACAAGCTGCGCACCATGCGTCCCGCCTTCCTCAGTCCGGGCACGCCTCAGCGCTCGCGCTGACCCTATTCGACAGCAGAAACAAAAAAGGCCCTGTCGACAGCTGCCGCGGGGCCTTTTTCAAAGTTGGGCGTTGGTGGTTACTTGAGGCCAAGCACGTCGCCCATGTCGTAGAGGCCGGCGTCTGCAGTGACGGCAAAGCGCGCCGCTCGCAAAGCTCCTGACGCGAAGGCGTCGCGGCTGGTAGCGTGATGCCGCAGCTCTAGGTATTCGCCGGGAGCACCGTAGAGCACGGAGTGATCGCCGGCGACGTCGCCGAGCCGAAGCGCGTGCATGCCGATCTCTTTGGTGCTGCGAGCCCCGATCTCGCCCTCGCGGCCGTGAACGACCACATCCGGCAAATGACGGTCGAGGCCAGCGGCGGCGCGTTCGGCCAAGCGCAGCGCCGAACCCGAAGGGGCATCGATCTTCATGCGATGGTGCGCCTCCAACACTTCCACGTCGTAGTCGTCGCCAAGAATACGCGCCGCCTCCTCTACGAGCCGGAACAGCACGTTCATCGCCGTGGAGAAGTTGGGGGCGAAGACGCAGGGGATGGCCGCCACCGTGGAGTGGAAGGTGTCGAGCTGCTCCGGCGTCATCCCCGTAGTCCCCACCACAATGGGCACACCCGCCTGGGCGCAAAGACCAGCGTCGCGCAGGGTCGCTTCCGGTAAGGTGAAGGCAATGGCGACATCGGCTTTGCCGAGGGCAGCGGCGAGATCATCCACCACTGTGACGCCCAGCGCGCCACGCCCGAGAAATTCGCCAGCGTCTCTGCCCACGGCATCGTGACCACCACGCTCGGTGGCGCCGGTTAGCTCAAGGTCGTCGGCGTCAAGGGTGAGGTGTCCGAGGCGCTGTCCCATGCGGCCGGCGATTCCAGCGACGGTGATCTTCGTCATGCGTAGCTCTCATAGGCGTAGGCAGCAATCGACGCGTCATCGGAGAGCCGAGCGTCAATATCAACACCGAAGAACTCACCGATCGGCGCCAGCAGCTCGGGATCGTTGGCCTGCACCTGACGGGCGGCATCCACAGCGACCTTCAGGCCCTGCTCGCTGAGCTTGCCCAGGGGCCGACGGCTGGGTCCGGATGGCATGCCAAAGATGTTCATCAGCGTCTTCACAGGTACCGGGTTACGCGCTTTGCACTCGACGCTGCCATGGACGCTCTGCTCTGTGGTGGTAATGCCGACGATGCCGAAGAACGGCTTGAGATCGGCGACAAGCTTGTCGGCAGCGGCGAAATCACCGTCGCGGATCGCCGCAGTGAGGCGCAAGATTGGGCCAGGTACGATGTTCGACATCACCGAAATGACGCCGGCGGCACCAATGTCCGTTCGCGTCATCATATCCACCGTCTTGTCGTCGTCCCCGGAGAGGATTGCGAAGTCAGGGCCGCAAAGCTTGCGCGTCTTGGCCATGTTGTCGAGATCACCGGTAGCCTCCTTCACGGAGGACACATTGGGGTATTCGTGACTTAGGATAGCCAGGTCCTCCACATGCATCATGGTGCCGGTGCGGCCGGGGATGATGTATGGAATGACCTGGACGTTGGGAAATTCCGAAGCCACGGGGGCCACGTACTCCTTGCGGATCTCAATCGAGCTGGGCCCGTTGTAATACGGGTCTACTAGCAGCACGGCTTCCGCGCCCACGTGAGCCGCGTGCTCGGTGCCGGCTAGAGTCTCGCGGGTGGAATTGCTACCTGTGCCGGCGATGGCCATGCACCGTCCCTTGGCCAATCGGCAGGTGCGCTCGATGACGTCGTTGTGTTCTTCCCACAAAAGTGTCGGACTCTCACCCGTCGTTCCCGCGGCGAGAACACCGCTGACGTCGTTGGCGATCTGGAATTCGATCAGCTTCTCGAGGCCCTTGGTGTCGAGACTCTCATCGGAGCGCATGGGAGTGATCAATGCGGTGTAGCATCCGCTGAACATGGGCGATCTACCTCGGCGTGAAGATGGGCGGGCGCCTTGCAATGGAGGGCGTTTATCGCGAGTCTCAACAAGGGGTGACGACACGATAATCTGTACCCTGCCCCACTAGTGTCAACGTCGCCGGAGCCAGGCACTTACCCAGGATGACGAGAATGAGCAGCAGCGAGCTCAGCATGCGTTACGGCTGCAACCCCCACCAGGTACCGGCCCGGTGTTACCGGCCGGGCGACGACCTCCCCATACGGGTACTCAACGACACACCCAGCTACATCAACCTCATGGATGCCCTCAATGCCTGGCAACTGGCGCGCGAGCTCAAGCAGGCGCTCGGGCTTCCGGCGGCGGCCTCCTTCAAGCATTTGAGTCCCGCTGGCGCCGCCGTGGGCGTCCCCCTGTCCAATGGGCTTCGCCAGTCTATGCTCATCCGCGACGACCACCTGAGCCCCCTGGCCTGCGCCTACGCCCGGGCTCGCGGCGCCGATCGCCTCGCCTCCTTCGGAGATTTCATCGCCATGAGCGACCCCGTCGACATCTCCACGGCGAACCTCATCCGGGTGGAAATGTCGCACGGAATTATCGCGCCCGGCTACGAAGAGGGCACCTTGGAGATCCTCAGCAACAAGCTCGGAGGAACGTACAAGGTCCTCGAAATCGACCACGAGTACGAGCCGGGAGAGACCGAGTCCCGGGTGCTCTTCGGCATCACCCTCGAGCAGCGCCGCAACGACTTCATCCCTGGCAACGAGTTCTTCACCAACGTCGTTAGTGCCCGTCGCAAGCTCACAGCGGAGGGCCGTCGCGACCTCACCGTCGCAACCATTGCCGTCAAGTACACCCAGTCAAATTCCGTCGTGCTAGCAGTGGATGGTCAGGTCGTCGGCGCTGGCGCTGGCCAGCAATCCCGCGTGCACTGCGTGCGCCTCGCCGCCGACAAGGCCGACCGCTGGGCGCTACGCCAGCACCCGAAGGTCCGCGAACTCAAGTTCGCCAAGGGCCTTAAGCGGTCCGACAAGGACAACGCTATCGATCTCTTGTTCGAAGACGAAATCGGCCCCGCTGAGCAATCCGCCTGGCAAGCGGCGTTCCGCGAGCTCCCCGAGCATCTTTCTCGGGAGGAGCGTCGCGACTGGCTGGGTCAGCGGGGCGAACTAGCCATGAGCTCCGACGCGTTCTTCCCCTTCCGAGATAGCATCGACCGCGCCAGCCGCAGCGGTGTGGAGTTTGTCGTCGAGGCGGGTGGCTCGAAGGGGGACGAGTCGGTGATTCAGGCCGCTGACGAGTACGGTATGTTGGTCATCTTCTCAGGGATCCGGCTCTTCCACCACTAGCGCGCTTGTGGCTGCATGGACAGAGCCACTATCAGGGGAGGAAGTCCGGAAAGGTAGTGGCCCAGGTGGCAAGCCGTACCACGCCTGAACAACGGGCCTCCCGTCGATCAAGCTCCCCGATTCCGATCTAACTACCCGCGGCACCTCCCTGCAAGTTCTCTGCGAGATAGATGCTGTGGGCGGTCGGCACGTCGTGCACACCTAGTTGTGGTAGCCGCTGAGCGGAAAGATCCGTCCGGGCCTCTTGCGCAGCGTCCGGGCCTTGCCGGCCACCGCCTGCAGCGGCGAGCTCGTCGATGGCAGTCTGAACCTGATTCGCCAACGACGCATCCTCTGCTCGTAGCAATCGCTCAATTTTACGTAGTGGATCTGAGTAGATTTAGTGGATGATCGGTGCAAGCCAGCCGCCATCTACGGGAAGGGCAGCGCCGGTTATCCACTCCGCGTCGTCAGATGCTAGGAACACGGCGGCGCGACCGATGTCGCGGGGCAAGCCCAACCGCGGCAGAGGAGTGGCTTTGCGACAATGTTCGATCTGCTCCGCGGTCAGATAGTCCTGAATGGCAGTCTCGATGTAACCGGGGCAGATCGCGTTGCAGGTTATGCCGCGCTCGCCGACCTCCACGGCGGTGTCCTTGGTGAGGTTGACAACTCCCGCCTTGGTCGGGGCGTACGCCGGTCCACCCCCCCCAGCGAAGGCGTGTACTGAAGCAATGTTGATAATGCGGCCCGCGGCGGACTGCTCCAAGTGGGGCAGGCAGTACTTCGTGGTCAGGAAGACGCTTTTCAAATTGACGCCGATGACGCGATCCCAGTCGACGGAGGACAGCTGCTGACTCTTGGCGGGGATGATAATGCCGGCGTTGTTGACGACGATGTCGACGCTACCGAAGCGCTCCAGTGTCCGGGTCAACAGGTGCTGCACGCAGCTCTCATTGGCCACATCCGTCTGGACGAACAGCCCCTGGCCACCGAGCTTAGCCACTTCCTCGACAGTGGGTGTCACGGTGTCTTGCTCGTGGTATTTACCCTGCTTGGGCGCCTCCTGAATGTCCGAGACGATCACGTTGGCTCCCTCGCGGGCAAACTCAAGACAGATGCCGCGACCTATTCCCGAGCTACCTCCGGTGACGATGGCAGTGCGATTCTTCAAGACCATGGTTGAGGTTCCGAATGTTGAATGGGTGTTGTGATTTCGCTGCGATCGCGCAATTAACCGAGCCCTCCAGAAGCCGTCAACACGCCGTCCTTGCCACCACCTTGCTGATCGCCTTTGGCGTCGGCGTCTCGCAGGCGGCGACGCCCTTCGACGAGTTGATCTCCGAGCATGCCGAGGCTCGTGCCCACAAGGACAGCATGTTTCGCCACGACCCAAAAAATTCCCCCCTCAACGAGGACGGACGCGCGCACTTCGAAGGACTCGTCTATTTTGACGTTGACGTGAGATATCGGTTTGAAGGTGAGTTCCACCGCTTTGGTCGCCTTCGTCAGGTTCGCGTCGCTGACAGTAGCGGCGCTACCATGCTCGTCGAGCGCTATGGACGTTTTGTATTCCAGTGGGAGGGAAATACCCACTGGTTGGAGGTCTATCGCAGTCTACAGGGCGGGGGCATGACCGTCTATTTCACCGATCCCACCAACAGCAATCAGACCTACGAGGTGGGCCGATACGCCCCCGTGACGGTCTTGGATGATGGCACGCATGTCCTCGATTTCAATGGCGCTTACAACCCATACTGCGCTTACAATCTGGAGTACGTCTGTCCCCTGCCCCCACCCCAAAACCGACTGCCTTTTTCCGTGCTTGCGGGAGAGCGGTCAGATGGTCCGGATCTTGCTCACTAGACCTTGCTCCCGTATGTTCGAATTTTCGAAGCTCGTTTGCATGTGCGCTTCGTCGTCGACTTGCTTTGCTGGTGAGTGAGTAAGACGATTAAACTCGATTCAGCCCAAGACGCACAGCTCTTTGCGATCTTGGCGACCAACGCGGGAGGCCTAGGTATATGACGGAAAATCTGACCATGTTCGCCAGGGAAGTCGATTTTAAGCTGGAGGTTACGTACAACTCCTATGCCGCGTGTCGGGCCCTGTCGCAGCGAGCCCGGGATATCAACAAACGGTTCAAGAAGCTTCCTGAATCACATGAACCCCAACCCAGCGCGACCGTGGGTGCCGTCAGCGATTACTCCAACGGTCGCATCGTCCTTTCCGAAGACGAGAAAGAACCGAACAACGAGCAGTAGGTCGTCGGAATATGGAGCCGGAGCGATCGAGCAATGAAGAGATTTCTCATTCTCGCCTTTCTGGGTGGCACGGCCACCCTCGCTGGCCACACCGCCCTCAGCGTCGCCATGGCATCGGCGGCGAACCCGCCGGTTTTCGATCTGCTGCAGGCCTGTGCCGCTCTAGTGCTCGGAACCGCATGCTTCGCATCGGGCATGCTAGGCCTCGCCGAAAATCACGGAAAGCTGTCCCGCAAAGTTGCCGAACTCCTCGGCAATCGTGAAATCACCCCCGAAGACAACCTGCAGCTGCGCGATGAAACAGATCTGACCGGTGAACAGCGCCGGTTTTGGGGGGCCTACTTCCGGACTAACCTCGGCGTCGGGCTGTTTCTGAGTAGCGTGTTGGCGGTGAGCCTGGCACTCGCCTCCTCCAGTTCCGCGGAGGCCTACCGACTGGCTCTGGGAGCGGTAATCCTCACCTGTGGCTTCATCTCCGCCGTTCTCGGCCTCCAGGGACTGGCCCGTGTCCGACGTAGCCACGTCAGCGTCGCCCGCACTGCGGCAACTCTCGACTCCCTGCCGGAGCGCCTGCCCGAACCCGTCACCGCACGCCGGCGCCGTCAGTCTAGATACGGCCTGTTCCGGCGTCGGGCACCCTCATTCTCCCGGCAACTCGATTCGGGAGAGGCAAACCGGAGACATTCGGACCACCAACGTCTGGCCGAAATCCGGAGAACAGCCCTTTCCCACCCTGGATAATCACACCTAAGCTGTGCTAATCCAAGCTGTTATCGTGCTGCAGTTGCCGGCGTCGGGAACCCGATGGTATATTGGATCTAGAACTTATTTCCCCTTTTATAGGGAAATACTTTCCTTTGTCGTCAATCTCGTGCGAAATCTTGCGAATCGATTTTCGTGACCTTGAAGGCCGGTATTTCTCTGTAGATGGCCCTCTGAGAGACCCGTGAGGATGTTCCGGTTCTGCGGAAGGCACCGATTTTGCGGACGGTTGGGCAGGCACCGGCAGAAGGATCCTTTAAATTCTCCGGGTACACACAGAGCTTGTAACAGACGGAACCGACATGTCAGTTCCCGCAATGAGTCCTGCCGTCGATCCCTGGTCGGCGGCTGAGGAACGCTGTGAGGCCGCCTTGGCGATTTCCCGCCAGGTGCTGGCCCGACTTCAGGACGATTCAGCCCCCAACGAGCTCGTAGCAGTCCTGCGTCGCGAGTTGGATCAGGTGCGCCTGCTCGGCGACGCGGTATCGCAGCTGTCCAAGGTTCAATCGGCCTCGCCTGCTCCCTTTCGCGATCGGCTCGCCTCCCAGCTCGGCGAGCTTCTCAAGCTGGAAGACCAAAACCACTCGCTGCTCACCCGTCGCGGCCTGCGCCTTTCGTACGCTCGTTGACCACGGCGAGCAAAGTTGCCAGGGGATCCATGGCCACCACTCCAGACCACGCTTCCGAAAACGTCCTTCACATCGCCCCCCCCATCGGGACCGATGTGCAGCTGGAGGAGGCTTTCGCCGACTCCTACATCCTCTTCAACGAGACTACACGGCGCTACATGGAGGCGTATAAACAGCTCGAGGAGCAGTTCGAGTACCTCAACGTGCGCCTTGAGGAGACCAATCGAGAGCTGCGCGAAAGCTTGGAGGAAAAGGATCGGGTCAGCAACAACCTGAACAACATCCTGGAGAGTATGAGCGGCGGCGTCCTGGTGACTGGACTCGACAGCCGTATCACTCTGTTCAATCGAACCGCTGAGGAACTGACCGGTCGATCCCAGGAGCAGGCCCTGGATCAGCCCTACGAGGAGGTCATGGGGCTGGATGCGGGACGCGAAAACTCCGTGCTCCACACCATCGACACCGGCGACAGTCTAACCAACCAGGAGAAGGACCTCAGGCGTACGGACGGGCGAGTTATTCCCGTCGGGTTTAGTACCTCCCTGGTGCGCGATCAGAGCGGACAGATCCTGGGTGCGGTCGAGGTCTTCAACGACATGACCGAAGTCAGGCGGCTCGAGGCACAGGTGCGTCGCATGCACACCCTAGCCGCCCTCGGCGAGATGGCCGCGACTGTGGCTCACGAAATCCGCAATCCTCTCGGTGGCATCGCCAGTTTCGCCAACCTCCTCGAGCGCGACCTTGATGTCGATAATCCCAGCCGACGCCTCGTCCGTAAGATCACCGAGGGCGTAGCCCGGCTCAATCGCATCGTCAGTAGCTTGCTTAGCTACACCCGTCCCCTCAACCTCAACACCCACAACGTGAATCTGGCTCAGACTGTGGAGGAGGCGACGGCGTTTTTCGAGATCGACCTCGAGCGCAAGACCCAGGCGGTGGAGATCGAACGCCACCTCTCGGGCAACGACGGCGCCCCTTGCCCGTGCACCTGCCAACTCGACCCCGAGCAATTCCACCAAGTGATCCTCAACCTGCTGCTCAACGCCACCCAGGCCATGCCCGACGGCGGTCGCATCGTGCTGCACGTGCACAACCGCTCCGACAGCGACGGTGAGTGGGCGGTAGTGTCAGTGAGCGATACCGGCTCCGGCATCGACGAGGAAATTCGCGACAAGCTGTTTACCCCCTTCTTCACCACCAAGGAGGATGGCACCGGCCTCGGCCTGGTGACCTCCCGCAAGATCGTAGAAGCCCACGGTGGCCAGATCACCGTGGACAGCACCCCCGGCGAAGGAACGTGTTTCACCATCAGCCTGCCCGTGTAATTCAACCAACGCAAAGGACAGGGAAGACTTCAAATGGCGACGAAACGAATTCTCGTAGTAGACGACGACTCCTACGTCCGTGGAGCCACGGAAGAGATCCTCATCCGCAAGGGCTACGAGGTCGACACCGCGGCCGATGCCGCCGCCGCTCTGCGGCAACTGGAAGCGGTGGAGTACGACCTCCTGCTCTCCGACATCAAGATGCCCAACATGAGCGGACTGGAACTGCTCGAGCAGGTGAAGACGCGCACTCCGGATCTGACCGTCATCCTTATGACGGCTTACGGCACCGTCGAGGATGCCGTGCACGCCATGCAGGCCGGCGCCTACGACTACATCCAGAAGGGCTCGGAATCGACAACGGAAGAGACAGAGATCGTCGTCGAGCGCGCTCTGCGCTTTCAGGAGACCCAACGCGAGAACCGCCGCCTCCGCTCGGAGCTGCAGAGCAAGTACAGCTTCAGCAGCATGATCGGAAAAACTCACAACATGGAGCAGGTATTCGAGCTCATCGGCACCGTCGCCGACACTCGCGCCACCGTGCTAGTCACTGGGGAGAGCGGAACCGGTAAGGAGTTAGTCGCCCGCGCTCTGCACTACAACAGCTCCCGCCGAAACGCCCCCTTCATCCGCCTGAACTGCGCCGCTCTGCCCAAGGATCTTATGGAGAGCGAACTCTTCGGCCACGAGAAGGGCGCCTTCACCGGGGCCATCAAGCAGACCCGAGGCCGCTTCGAGACGGCTGACGGCGGCACCCTGCTACTCGATGAGATCTCCGAGGTCGATCCCGCACTGCAGGCCAAGCTGTTGCGCGTGCTCCAAGAACGTGAATTCGAGCGCGTCGGCAGTACCCAGACGATCAAGGTCGACGTGCGCATCGTCGCCACCACCAACCGCGACCTACAAACCGAGGTAGAAGAGGGCAACTTCCGCGAGGACCTCTATTACCGGCTCAACGTCATCGAGATCGGTCTGCCGCCCCTTCGCGAACGCGTAGACGACGTGCCGGCCCTAGCGCAGACGTTCATCGAGCGTTACAACGAGGAGAACGGCAAGCAGATTCAGGGCATCGACGAGAGCGCTCTCGAGTTAATGATGCGGTACAATTGGCCCGGAAACGTGCGCGAGCTCGAGAATTATTTGGAGCGCGCCGTCGTGGTTGCCTCCGGCACGAGCCTGACGGAGAGCGACTTCCCGCGCAAGCTGACCGAGGGCCCGCGGCACATCGACGGCGACGACGGACTGCAGGTGGGTGTCACCGTGCACGAGATGGAGCGCCGTCTCATCATGAAGACCCTCGGGGCCTGTGACGGCAATCGCACCGAAGCCGCCGGTCAGCTTGGCATCAGCACCCGAACCTTGCGTAACAAACTGCACGAATACGGCTCCATGGACGCCTTCAAGAGCAACGAAAAAAACCACACCGAGCTCGTCGAATTGGCCTGATTCCGGATCCTCATCCGTGCTCTTCAGCCCCCTCTCCGATTCCGGGGTGGGGGCTTATTTTTCTCGACTTTCGCCTCTCCTGCAGCACCTTCCGGGAGAACCATATCGCGTTGCGCTCTCCTCCTTGCCCGGCTACCTTATGGCGTTCTGTCTGGGGAGTCCCTTCAAGGGCTCCAGTAACTGGAACAACCGTGTCTCTGTCGGAGTTGAGAAACGCGTGACCGAAACGGGAAACTCGATTGGCAACCCCCTCATCATTACTTCGGGACAAACTCATCGCCAAACCTCACCCGAGGGCTTTCGTCAAGAACGTCACCATCGGCTTCCTGCTACAACAGACAGGAGCCTAACCCCGCTCTGAAGAGTTTGGGGAAGTATGTTGGTTAATCACGACTTTCCCCTCCGTCTCGTCGCCAGTTACAATCCGCGCGCCGGCATCTGGCGCGGTCGCCGGGGGCCGGGCAAGGTCGCCGCCGAAGGCATCTTGCGATTCGGCCCCCGCCCCTTCACCGACACCAGTATAGCCCTCGAGGACACCGCTTCCGCCGATTGTCAACTGGCGGCACAGCTGTGCACACGCGCCTGGCAGCTGGTCTCCCGCCGCTTCTCCGACGCCGAGCGCGTCACTGAGCTCGGCGCACAACTGAACGATAGTGAGCACGCCGTTCGCTTCGTTCACGGGGGTGATCGTTTGGTCAGCCTCGATGCCGACGGCGCGTTTCGGGTTTCCGTCGATGTGGCTCCCGAGCTCGGTCTCTCGCTGGAAGAGATCACCGACGACCCCACGGCGTTGGCGCCGGAGCGCCTGCGCGGCCTCGAGCTCATTCTCGCCCTTGCCCAGTTTCATCAGCTCGCCGTCGCCGCTGGCAAGAGCCAACGGGCGGCGCTGCACTGGGTCACCGACCTCTACGCCGTTCTGGATCGTACGGATCGCGTGCTCATACACGGTCTACTTGAAGGCCAGCTGCTCGACTCAGGCAATCTGTTCTCCCTGTACTTGCGGCGCAGCTCCGACTCAGAGCCCCAGGAGCGCGACCGCCATGTGACCTGGCTCCTCGGCCAGGATCGATTCGACCTGCCGTATGACCGCGCCCGTGCCATTGAGATTCTCGACAGTGACATCGAAGTCGACGACAAACGCTTCCTGCTGTTCGACGTACTCCGCGACTACGACGCTGAGGTAGAGGGCGATAACATCCGATGCCTCACGGCCGAAGTGCGAGAGGCTGGCGAGCAGCTCGTGTTTGGCCGCATGAGCCGGGCCTTCCACAATCAGGGGACGTTGTTCGCCGACTCCGTGCTGGTTTCTCCGTTGCCTCGCTGGCCCGTGCTGGCCGTGGAAATCCGCAAAGCCAGCGCCGGATCACCGGCTCTGCAGAGTCAAGCCCTCGAACTCGAAATTCTGCTCACTTCTGCGGAGGAGATCCCACTGATCCAGCTGGAGGGGGCGTGCGAGCGCTTCGAAGAGGCCGTCCTCGATGCCCAGCGAGACGAGCTATTGCGGCAACTGCATCAGGCCCGGGCCCGGGTTGAAGACCACGGTGACGAACTCGCCAGCACCAGCCTGCCCACCGTCGCAGACGGAGTGGCGGCACGTTCGGCTCACGATCGCCTGCTGCTCGTCGAGCGCGTGCGCGCCGAGATGATGTCCGCGCCGTCGCGACAGGCCGCCTACGTCGTCATCAGCCAGCGCCCCTCCCCCACTGGCTCTCACCTTCTGGTGAAGATCAACGAGTTCGACGAGCCCTATCTGGGCAAGTCCGAGAACCTGCGCAAGCTGTTGCGGCTCGCCGGGAATCGTGTCTACTCCTCACCCGACTATCGCTGGCTGCAGCATGCCGATCACTGGATCGAGGCGATCCCGCTGTTCATCAAGGAGGAGGTCCTCGTCGACGACGACGGTCATGAGTCTACCCGCACGGTGATTGATATCGCCGGCATGGAGGAATCCTTCCGCGAGGAGATGGCCGAGCACTGGGCGCGCAATCTGCGATCCGTGTTGGAATCCGAGTTCTTGTCGGCGGCGCGCCTGCTCCTGTGGTCGGCGGCCACAGATGAGGATCCATTGGCCCTCGATGCCGAGGTGCGGGCGCTTGACTGGTGCCGTCAGTACGCCGAAGCGACCGCGGTGATAGCCACTGGCTCGCGGGTCGAGCAGGTCTATCGCCGCCACGTCGGCGCCATCCAGCAACGGGTCGAGGCGGAAGAAGAGCCCTTCCGCGCTCTACTGAGCATCCTGTTCTCGCCACTTTGCGACGACGATCGTCCCGAACCGGCCACCCAGGGGGCGCAACTCGACGGCAATTTCCAGGAGGTCTTCCGGGCTCGCCGTCCCCTGCCGGTGCTGCACGTACTCACCACCCAGTCTGCAGGCATGACCGATGGCTATGTGCGCACCTGGCTGGAGGAGTCTATGTCGCTGGCCAGCGTGGTGCAGGCTCAGGGGCTCGAGGAGGCCGTGGATGAGCGGATTCAGCACTACCGCCAGCGCCTGCGCGCGCTCGCCCGCCAGATCATCCACGAGCTAGGCATCTGGGTCGAGGTGGAAGAAGCCGCCGCTACCGAGGACATTGCCGAAGAGGCAGCGGTCAGTCTGGTGCTGGGTCGCAACCACGCTGTTCGGGTCGAAGTCGCCGTGCTCGGTGCTCTCATCGAGCTCACGGAAGAGGATGTGGGCACGCAATCGGCAGACGCCGTTCAGGATCCACCGGCCGTCGAAGAGCTGCTCGCCCAGCCACCAGCGAGCCTGGTGACCCGTGCCCTGCATCGCGTCGCGGAGCGCAACGGCGCCACTCTTTGGGAAGAGGTCGAGCGCCTACGCAAAAGCGGTGGTATCGATGAGGCCGCCGCTCTCACCGCGGTAGTGGAGGGCGACGCCGACTACCGCCAGGATCTGGCCAGCTTCACTCGCTTCGTGGCACGCCGCGAAGTTCTCGAGCGCCTGGGCGAGATCCACGCTGCCGACGTGGAAGACCGCATCGGCAGCTATCTGCGCCGTTACGGGCGTCTCACCCAGACCACGGCTCGCAAGGAGGTTCTTGCCGATCGCGGTCTCAACGCCCTCACTCTCGATCCCCTCCATAACCTGCGTGCCACCGGCGCCGGCAAGCGCTATCACCTGCTCTACACGCCAAGTCGCGTTGACCTCGGTCACCGCGAGCGGGAATCGGTGGAGACTTGGTCGCAGTGGGTGGGAGGGGCGGATCGCGCCGCCGCCCGTGTCGGTCGCGAGATCTACGGGCTCATCAACAAGTCGGTGCGCAGCTACGACAGTCTCATGGAGCCGGAAGTCCTCAAGACCGGCGAGAATGCCTCCATGGCCTCCCACTTCGCGTTCTCCAACTCGCTGGCGCTCATGGTCAATGCCACGCGACACGGCGACATTGAGGAGATGGGTGATCAGATGAGTCGACGTCGGGATCGCATCATCCATCCCGCGGGAGAAGGCTATGGCGGCTACTGTGTTCCCAAGGACGGCCTTTTCTTGGAGTTCGTGCTGACCCTGGGCCGGCACGAGAAGCTTCGCCAGCTAGGGATCCCTCGCGAAGACCACGCGCGCGTCGCCAATCTCTCGGCGCGACTGCTGGACCGGCGGCCCGAGTTCACCAGCGACTTTGAGTGGGAGGAGTGGGCCGCCGAATACCTCGCTGATGAGACCACTCTGCGCGAGCACTTTGAGCTGCGCTATCGGGGCGTGGCGAGATCCCGAATCCCCGTCTTCCAGGCGACTCGCCTCGCCCGTGTTCTCGACAACCTGGGACAGCCGGAGCTGCGCCAGACTGATCGCGTGACGTCCGCGCTGGTAGCACGTTGGGGGATCCACCACATGGTAGCCGGCGCTGAGCACGTCAATCGCTTCATGCCCTTCTTCAAGTCCTGGCTGCTGCGACAAGGAGTTCAGCAGGCGCGGACCCGCCATCCGCGGGCGGCACCGGGAGGCTTTGTCGCCGTCCTCGCCGCGGAGTATAAGCCCGACACTCAGGACGGCCGGTTCTCGGTGGGGATGCGCAAGTTCGAGATCCTCGCTGGCACCGGAGACCATCTGTTCCATGCCCTAGATCGTGACGGTCAAGATATAGGGTCCCTGCTGACCGAGGGCTTTTCTGTCCTGGAGCAACGCGGGCGAGACCGCACCATCGCCGAACTGGTGGGCGCTGATCCCGATGACGCCTTTGCCCTGCACCACCTCTTTCCCGCCCCCGAGTCAGCGGCGGACTTGCGCATGGTCTCCTCCACCGGATTGTCGACCCAGGACCTGCTCGGCTATACCAGCGACAGCCGGCTCGAAAAGATTGCGCGACAGGCGCGATTAGACCTGAACTGTGCCGGCTTCAGCGACGCTGAGATCGACGCCAATATGGGAACCTATGGCCCTACACTCGATGCCTGGGCCACCGCTACAGATATCGATGCCGACACCCGGCGACGATTGGCGAATCGTCTTGGAGGCAACATCCACGTCCTCGCCCTGGAGTCTCGCGGTCCCGAACGCTCCTTTGAGATGGCTCTGCAGGGCGCCGACGTTCTCGACGCCGGCGTTCCCCACCGCGAGCTGCTGCGCCTGTTAGAAAATCCCGCCCACATCGTCCAGCTCATGTGCGAGAACCGGCCTGACAGCGCTCTCGTCATCGTCGACGGAGCTTCGGGCGCACGTCGTCGCGCCCTCAACCGCTATGACGTGCAGCTCTGGTTCGCCGCCGGCGAAGCCATCGATCGTCAGCCGATCTACCTCAGCATCGGCGTCGGCGAGGAAACCGTCGAGGCGTGGCGAGCAGAGATGAGGCGGCGGCGGCGGCGCTGCCAGTGCCTGGCGACCGCGCTGACCGAGGAAGGCCACGAATCGGCTTTACGCCTCTACGCCGAGATCGTCGCTGAGGTCCGCGGCGAACAGGAGGTGCAGCGCCAGTTGGCCGAGGTCGACAAGCTCAGGCGCTTCGGTAGACTGCGCGAGCGCGACGAGGTTCTGAGCCAATCTCTTCTGCGCGTCGCGGGGGGCCTGCCGCTAGAGCAGTTGACCTTCGAGGACTTTCTCGCTTTGGGGGGCAGCTTCCTTTTGGCCGGTGCCCATCCGGAAGAGATCGAGCGCTTCCGCGCGAGGATGGCCAAAGCCATCCTCGCTTGCGGAGGCTCGCACTGGCCCGACGATGCACCGGTGAATCTGCTCTGCCCCGCAGTAGTGGCAACGCCTCACGAATTTCGCGAGGAGAAGGGGATAGAGAGCTCTAATAAGGCTTCCGAAGACCGCCCCGTCGTCGCCCTAGAAGCACGCCGCCAGCTTGCCGAGAGGATCTCACGAGCGCGAGCGCTCAACGAGCGCTATCGTGCTGTGGAGGCGGCAGCCTCTGAATCCACCTCCTTCGATGAAGCCTTCACCGCTGCCAAAGCCGCTCTCGGTGATGGCAATTCGCTGGTCACGGAGAGTCAGTTCGGCGCTTTCATCAGCCACACGCGCAACGCCCTGCTGACCCTGGTCAGGCAGCTCTACGTCGAGGAACAGATCGACGAGGCTCAACTCTTCATCGAGCACCTGACCGCGCTCTTTCTGGGACGGCAGGTCGACGTGGACAACTGGCGTGCCATCGCCGGAGGCTACGAGGACGTGGGCGACTTCGGCCGCCTCGCCCAGGCCGCAGTCGAACGGGCGGCCGACGAGGGCACTGCGCAGATCCACCTCGATATGGTGGCGCGGGGCGCGGAGCTGTTCTATATCCTGCTGGCTGTGGAGTCCACGCTGCCCTTCTCGCGCGCTCCCGAGAACACCGATACGCAGGAAATCTGGCGAGCGCTGGCCGACTTCTTCGCCGAGACTATCAACGACCATTTCTACGAGTACCGACCTTGGGTCTATTCCCGGGGCGTCGGTTTTTCGTCGTATTCCGGCGAAGCCCTCTACGAGCTCGCCGTCGCTCGGCACGACTGGCTCCATCGCTATCTGCGCCTCGTGGTCACACAGCTCACCGAGGTCGGGGAACTCAGCGTCGAAGAGCAGGATCAGTTGCTGGGAAACTTCCTGTCCGGTACCCAAGTCGACGCCATCGGCGCGGACGCCGATGGTCCTGCCGAGCTCAAGTGGAGATCCTATGGACAATTGCGCGAGCTCGCCTTCATCCGCAACGACGGCTTTCCTCTGCCCGAAGTCTTCGCCGACTTCGATCCCGAGATCATCGCTGCGTCGGCCCGGGTGAACCACATCATCGCTCTGCCGGTGGGACGAACGCACTATTCACGGGCACTGCGCGAGGGCCCGAGCCTGAATGCCGAGTTGCTCACCACCGGGCGCAGGGGAGCCAACCTCATTATCACCCGTCAGGTACATCTTCGCCAGGCAGGGGAGCGCCGCGTCGCAGAGGTCAGCAGTGGGCATCTCTACGTATCGGCCGAAGAGTATGTCACTGCCCTAGTTCGCTGCCGAGGTCTGAGCGAGGCAAACGCACGCTCGCGGGCGGAGGCGGCCCACCCCAAGGGAGTGCGGCTCGCCGTGCGCTTTCGTGAGCCCGTACTCGCCTCCATAGTCTATCCCTTCCACGGCGATCCTCTCTACACCAAGGGGGAGTTTGAGGATTGCGGCCTCCCCTATTCGGTCCAGTCCCTGTTTCACACTTGGACGACCTACGACAAGGCCAAGTATCCCGACATCTTCGAGCGCCACCCCGGCGTGGAGACGCCCCGGGAGATCGACTGGCTCGCCGCTTTCACCCAGCGCGCCGGTGAAGAGCGCACGGCGCGATCGTGGATCGAGAACGGCCTGCCGGAAACGGACTACCCGGGCTTGCGCAGTTTCGCCGCTCAGCACCGCGTCATCGTGGTCAAAGATGCCGCCGAGTCCGGGGGACGCAATCAGGCGGCCTTTGTGCTGCGCCGTCCCGGCGAAGAGGCCGTGGATGAGAAAGAGCTCGAGCGTACCGTCGACTTCGTCTACCAGATCTCTCTTCGGCACAACGTCGCCATTCAGGAGGTCATCGTCGCCTCGCCAGAGTTCTGGGCGACGGAACAGTTCCTCGCCGACTTCGTGCACCGTCAGATCGTGGAGTGGGGATCTCCCGTGGAGCGCCGGCGTCGACCGCACTCGCCGCTATACGGGTCCCATCGGGTCATCGTCTCCACTGCCGATCCCCTGGCACCACCGGAGCACCGCTGGCAATTCTCCCACTTCATCACCCTCAATAGCAAGCAGCTTATCACCAACGTCGGCCGGGGCGGCAGTCTCGAGCAGTTTCTGCCTCGTTTCGTCCGGCCCGAGCATCGCGATCAGCTGTTGGCAGGTCTGGAGCAGGCCTCTGCGTCGGTCATGGAAGCGCTGTCGGATTACGCGCAACTGCGCGCCGAGGAGTATCAGCAGGAGACGGGACGGGAGATCGGCTCGGATCTAGCCGGAGTGTCCTACGGAACACCGCGCTACATGATGCTCGACTTTCTTGTGACGCCGCGCTTTGCCGAGGCCGGAGATCTCGTCGAGGTCGAACTCGACGGGAATGGCCAGCCTCGGTTCATCCTGCAGCACCTCAAACGACGCCGGCAGGGCACGGTTTCAGGTTGGCGGGCGGTTCTCATCGAGCCCAACATCGGCGTCGGCCTCTGGGATCGGGTCACATTGCGCGAGGAAGTGCACGAGCGAACCACTGCCGATGCTGAGGGCCGAAACTTCGACTGGCAGCAGGTAGGCCTGCAGGCTCGCCGCGTGCTTAGCGATCTCAGCTACGCCGGGGAGCAGTACCTGCAGGCGTTGGAGGCAAGCTCTTGAGAGATCTCTGCCGCCAAGTCGCTCGGCGAGCTGCCGAAGCCCTATCGCTGTCGCGTCCCACCACTCCTCTGCGTGCGGAGGAGGCGAGCGTGCTGCTAAAGTACCTGGTGGCTGCCCGCATTGAGGAAGACGTTCCCATGCCAACCCTGACCACGCACGCGCGGTCGGTGCTGCGCGAGGTCTGCGAGCGGGCGCGTGAACTCCTGGCTCCGGTGCTGCACGCCGACGCGATGGCTCCAGTGCTGACAGCGCTGTGGCGAGATCCGTTGTATTGCGAGCGCATCATTCATCTCGCCATCGAGGCACGAGTGAGCGCATCCATGGCGCCGGAGGTCTGCATCTGCCCTGAGCCACGCTCCCTGAACCGAGTAGAGCGCGAACTGGAGGGCTTTCACCATCACGGTGTGGTTTTTGCCGCGGCGCCGCTCATCACCCACGAGCTCTACCCCCTCATCGCAGACGCGGCCACCAGCGACAGCCGGCGCGGCGGTCCCTTCCAATTCAACGTCGTCAGCGTCCATGGAGACTGGCTGGACGGCGGCAGAGCGCAACGGGTCCTCTACTACGAAGGCTTGCGAGATCGCTTCCTCGAGTGTGCCCTGGAAACGCCGCTGCTCTTGCATTCGGCGCAGTTCGTCGCCTTGGGCGACGAACAGACCGAGCGCCATCGCTTGTGGGCCAAGCAGCTCGACGCGATACCGCTCCTCAACAACTACAGCGCCTCCTTGGTCGCTGATGACAAGGCCTCCTCCGTGCGGCGCTGGCGTGAGCATGGGATCGACGTGCCGCGGCAGCGATTGCTGCCCCCCGGCCAGCACAAGCTGGCGCAACGCTTTGCCGGTAAGACCGAGGAGTTGGTGGTCAAGCCCAACACCGGAACCGAGGGCGAGTGTGTCTTCCTGCTGCGCGGCAACGACACCGCCAGCCTCAAGCATCGGCTCGCCGCTTGTTGGGAGTGGGGCGCCGCCGTTGTCGAGGAGCGAAGGGACGGCGTCGTCTACAGAGATCCGTGCTCCGGCACCTACCATACCCTGGCTCTGCGGCTGCACGTGGCCACCACCATCGACGGCCAGAGCTGTGCTGAGTCGGGTTACGCGCAGATAGGTACCGACGCCGACACACCGGCTTCACGGGGTCGGGGCGGCACCATCATCGACCTGGAAGAGGCGCTCGAAAATCTCGTGCGCCGCCGCGACGGCGCCCTGGTCACCCTGCTGCCCGACGATCGTCAGCGCATCGTCCGAGCGGCGACCAGGGCCGCCGAGTGTCTGGGAGACGTCGCGCTCGTCGGTGTCGACCTCGTCCTCGATCTCGGCGCCTCCAGCGAGTTCCGCGCCGTGGTGGTAGAGGCCAATCCCCGCCCCGCGGGTCTGGCACACTCCCGGTTTCTGCGTTCCCAAGACAACGGCTGCGAACGCGGTGTCTCTCTGTGTATGTGGGACCGACTGGCCTCCTTGCAGCCACCTCCCATGGACACCGCGTCCGTACCTCCTGGCGCGTCGGTGGAGGTCAGCTGAGATGCAGGAAGCGACCGCTGCCTATCTGGCTGAAGCCGGAGAGCTGCTGGCTGAAATTCTCCGCGAAGCCCGCCAAGGTCAATCCGATATCAAGAAGCGACGAGCCGCAATTCGCGCTCTGCTTCTCGGTGCGGATCTGGCGCGCGAGGGCTGCATCGGCGATGCCGTAGATCGGCTCTTGGAAACCGTGATATCAGAGGATTGGGAAAAGCTGTTCGGAGACGCCGTAGAGCGCGAGCTGCCCGGCCTACTCGTGGAGCTCGTGCAAGACGCTCTCGACGTCAGTCACGTAGACACACTGCGGCTGGTGCCGGAGAAGTCGGTGAAACCCCTAATCGATAGCCTCAAACGTCTTGACCGTTTTCTCAACGGACTCGAGGGAAGCCGTCGCCGCCTCGCCGGCATGCGCGTCTGCCTGATTATGTCTGACATCTACGAGCGCCTTCAGGATCCCAAGATCTGGCGCCGCCGCAACCTGCCCGCCTGCGCTGTCGATAGTAGGCACATTGTAGTGCTGAAGGAGGCGAAAGACTTCGCCTCCCTACCCCAAGCCTACAGGGCCCGCATCAACCAACTGCAGCGCGTCGACTTGCGACACAGCCTTCGTGACGTCGCCGAGACTCGATGCCTACCCATGGAAGAAGCGGACTGGGACACCGTGTTCACCGTGCGCTCACCACTTCGCCTGGGAATCTCCAGTGCCAACGCCTCCGACAACCACGCCCGCAGCAAGGAGCAGGGCGGCAAGACCGTCAACGCCGCCATCGATCTGCAGGTGGAGGGCTCCGATCAGCCGGTGACGCCGGTGACGGTCACTCTGAACCGGCTCCCGGAGGCGCGACTCGTTCTCAAGGCGCGATCCACCGACTTCCATGCCGACTTCGAAGCTAACGACAAGGGCGACCGTGCCGCCCAGAGCGAGCTGTTCTTCTCCTATCGCCGCGGGGGCGACAAGTCCTTGCGCATGGCCAAGCAGGCCCTCGTGCACAGCGGGATTATCCGTCCCGATTCCCATGATGTGGTGCAGGACGTCGTTGATTTCACCGGCGGCGGCGGACTGGAGATCAAAACCGCCAGTGCCGTGTTGCAGGGCTCTGGCCTCGGCACCAGCAGCATCCTCGCCGCGGCGCTTCTCAAGGCCCTCTACCGAGCCGTCGGTGACCCGGCCGGCACTTCTGAGGGAGAATATCCTTCGCTCTACGACCAGAGCGTTCTTCTCGAGCAGTCCATCGGCCTCAACTCGGGTTGGCAGGACGCGCGTGGCGCCCGCGGCGGCGACAGTGCCGTGAAGGACTTCTACGCGCCGCCGACCGAGGGACTGCCCGCCCCAGAGCTGCGCCACATCGAAGTCGACGAAAACACCTTCGTCGAGCGCATCGTGCTGTTCGACACCGGCATCGCCCGTGGTGCCACCCGTGGACTCAACGCCGTGCTTGACGCCTATTTGTCGCGAGACCGGCTCCGCTACCCGGCGGTTTCAGAGTCCCTGCAACTGCACGACGAGATTGTCGCCACGCTCTCGGCCCAGGACTATCCTGCTCTCGGCAAGTTAGCGACTCGCTATTGGGCGCTGCGTTGCATCCTCGACCCCGAGGCCACGACCTCTGATATCCAGCAGCTCTTTGCAGGCGAAGTGGCGGAACTCATCGAAGGCGGAATGCTTACTGGCGCCGGCGGCGGCGGCTTCGCCCTACTAGTCAGCAAGGAGGGCGAAGAGCAGACTCTGCGACGATGTCTGCACCAACTGCGAGGCCATAAGGCCTTCGCCCGTAGCCGCGTTGTGGATTACCGACTCAACCGCTTGGGCCTGCAGTTGGACGACGAGTGAGGCTATGTAGAGGAGAATCACAGATGTTGATGCAGGACCGAGTCAGCTTTGTCGCCGGCGTCGCCAACCATCGCAGTATTGCCTGGGCCATCTCCCGCGCCCTAGACCGTGAGGGCTCGCAGCTGGCCCTGGGGTATCTCGGTGATCGCGAGCTGGCGAGCATCGAGAAGATCGTCAATCAGCTGCAGCGTCCGCCGCTTCTCGTGCAGTGCGACGTGTCCGATACCGACTCCGTTGCCGCCGCCTTCGGCACCGTGGGCGACGAGTACGAGCGACTCGACGCGCTCGTGCACGCCATCGCCTTCGCCAAGCGCGAGGATCTGGAGGGCCGCTTTGCGGACACCTCACGCGACGGCTTCAACCTCGCCCTCGACATCAGCGCCTATTCGTTGAACGTGCTAATGCGCGCCGCCGAGCCGCTGATGAAGAACGGCGGAGGTGTCGTCGCCCTCACTTACCTGGGTAGTGAGCGTGCCGTTCCCAATTACAATGTCATGGGGGTGGCTAAGGCAGCCCTCGAGTCGGGCATCCGCTACCTGGCCAGCGATCTCGGCCCCTCGGGGATTCGCGTCAACGGAATCTCCGCCGGGCCCATCAAGACCCTGGCCGCTCGCGGTATTCGCGACTTCAGCACTATGCAGCGCACTCACGCCGAGCGCGCTGCCCTTAAGCGCAACGTCGATGTCGAGGAGGTCGCCGATGCCTCGGTCTTTCTGTGCAGCCCCATGAGCCGCGGTATCACCGGCGAAATTCTCTACGTTGACGGTGGCTACCGAATCATGGGTCTCTGAAACCACCTCACGAGGGCGAAGGCAGTTTCAGATCGGACAGCGCCTCGGCGCTCAAGGGCGCCACCGGCATGCCGCTGCGAGCCAGCGCTTGCAGGTGCTGGCGCAGAAAGGCCGCCGCCTCTGGTTCGTCGACATCGTACCATGGCGGTAGCACCGAGAGCTGGGCGCCCTCTGGCAATGCCGCCAGTGTCTGTGCCAGCACCTGTCCGGTGCTCCATTCGATTTCTGCGAAGATCTCCGGCAGCATCCGACGCAACCCGATCAGATAGTAGCCCCCGTCCAGGCTCGGTCCGATGACGACGTCATGGTCCTCAAGCTCGTATAGGGCGCGGTCGACAAGCTCCACCGGAAGCGAGGGACTGTCGGAGCCGACGAGGACGATCCGCTGTGCCCCGATTAGGAAGCCGCGCGTGAAAGCCGCCGCCATGCGCTGGCCGAGATCACCCTCTGCCTGCGGCTCAAAGGTGAGTCCCTGCACACTCTGCAACAGATCGCGCAAGTGCGGCTCGGCATCAGCCGGGGCGTAGGCGACCACTTTGCAATCGGCGCGGCACGACGCCAGCAGGCTCGCGCAGTCGCCAACGAAGGCGGAGTAGAGACGGCAAGCACCCTCGGCGCCAAGATGGAACTGCAATCGCGTCTTCACCCGGCCTGGAGTGGGGTTCTTCACGAACAGCACCGCTTGACTCGTCATCACACTTGCACGCTCTATCTTCTGTTTGAGGGGAGTACGAGGGGGGCCTATTTTCTGTTGGTATGAGGTGCCATCACTGGCACCGCAGGTGCCTGCGGCACCTGGCCATCTTCATTCGAAACGATGACACAGAGAGGCAGGTAGCCTGCACCATGGCTGAAGTCCACATCTTACGCCACCGGCCCGGCGCCGTGTTCTGCAGCACCACGGAAGTAGTTCAGATCGACGACGATTCCAAGGTCACGCGGTTGGTGGAGCCCAGCGGCAATGTGGGGACCCAGTACCCAAATAACATCGGATCCGAGTGGTTCGGAACCATCGAGAATCTGGCCGCCGGTCTCGAGCTCGGCAAGGCGCACTGGTCCGATGTGTACAAGACCGATGTGCTATGGACGACGCCCTCGGCGGATCGCGACGAATGCGACCGTTTCAAGAACGATTTCAACTCTGTGTACGGCGCCATGATCAACGCTGTCACAGGGGGCGCGCTGCGCTCGAATCGCATGGCACGCTTCACTCATCAAGAGGGCTTTCCCGATCCCGTGGCACTGTTCGAGGTGCAGGTCAAAGCTGCCCTCGGCGATGTCGAGATCGGCGGTGGCAAGCTCGACTACGGCTCCTGGGTCGATCACCAGCCCAGCGGCGCTTCCGTGCTGCACAAGAAGGGTGATGAGATAATCACTACCCTCGGCCCGGATGTGGCCAAGGAGACGGAGTTCATCTTCGAGGAGCAGTACGCCAAGGGCCTGGATGAAGAGGGTATCGACTTCAAAAAGCAGACCGCGTTCATGGAGATCCTCGTCGCCGTCGACGACGAGCCCGCGAAGACCTGGGAGCGCATCGACACCGTGCGCAAAGTCTTCGAGAGCTACTTCGGCGACGACCGACCCGCAGGCCTCATCTACCCAGTTTCGCGCATTCCTAACCTCGACAGCATTGTCGAGCCGCAACCGCGGGTCGTCGCTGGCGACGTCGAGATAAAACGCTCCGGTGAGATCAAGAACGGCTTCAGCACCTGGGTCACCCTTACCCACGGCGGCATCACCGAAGCCCACATCGGCGCTGTTGGCGGCAATGACGCGGGTGAGATCCTCTCCGGCATCGACGCGCGCGTGAAGGAAGCCGGCGGTACCGGGTTGAAGGAGAACGGCGTTTTCAACAACGCCTACATCGCCGCAGGCAACGACAGTCAGGCCAATCGGGACTCGCTAACCAAGTTCAACCCCACCTTCCAAGCTTGGTACGAAGGCTCGGTACCGGCATCGCGTACGGCTCAGTACGTCGGCGGCATTCAGGATTCCGCCTTCGCCTACGGCGTGGCCAACCGTTCGATCTGGGCCTGATGAAGGCCTCTGACATCGTCGACGCCCTCAAGGCCAACGGCGTCACTCATGTCGTCGGCCTGCCCGACAATGGCTCGCGAGCCCTGTTCGAGCTGCTCTGGGCCGATAGTAACATCGATGTCATCGGTGTCACCCGCGAGGGCGAGGCCTTCGCCGTGGCCAGCGGAATGTACCTGGGCGGCTACAAACCCGTTGTCATCATCCAGAACACCGGCTTCCTAGAGACCGGCGACGCCTTTCGCGGCACCGCCTACAACATGGGCCTGCCATTGGTGATGCTCATGGGTTACCGCGGCATCAAGACCATGCAGTCCGGTACCGCGCGAGTCGACACGGCAGCCACGTTCTTCGAGCCCACCCTCAAGGCTTGGGATATCCCCTATTCCGTTCTCGACGACGACAACCAAACCCGAGGTCAGATCGACGAGGCTTTTGCCCTTGCCAACGAGCGCTCGTTGCCGGCAGCGGTGCTGCTGGCAACGGAAACGGAGTAAGGGATTCCAAATGCTCAACAAGTACGATTGTCTGAAGAAGCTTGCCGCGCGCCGCAGCGACGGCGACGTTGTGGTCACCACCATGAGCGTCGCCATGCCTTGGGCGGAGCTATCCAATACCGCCCTCGATTACGCGTCCGTCGACAGCGCTATGGGACACGCCGCCGATTTCGCATACGGCATCGCTCTGGCGCAGCCGGAGCGCCGCGTGATCTGCCTAAACGGCGATGGCAGCACTCTCATGTGCTTGGGATCCCTGGTCACCTTCACCCAGAGCACCGCCCCCAACTACACGTTGGTCATCACCGAGAACGGCACCTACGAAGTCACCGGCAATCAGCCGGTCCCCGGCGCGGGCACCGTCGACTTCGGAGGCATGGCCCGCGCCGCCGGTCTCAAGACGGTGTACACCATCGACGATCCCGCCGACTTTGAAGCCAAGCTCGATTTGCACTTCGAGTCGGAGGGCCCGGCGGTCTTCGTCTGGCGCCTCGAGCGCGGCGAAGAGCCCGTGCCGAGACCCGAGCGTCCTATTTGCGAACGCTCGCACGCCCTGCGCGCCGCTTTGGTCGGTTGAGACTACCGTTGAAGTCCTTCCCGGAGATGATCCCCTTCCGCCAGCGCTTCGACGCCCAGATGCTGGAAGACGTGGTTGAGGAGACACGCGCGCAGCTGAGCGTCTCTGGAATCGAGGAGCGCATCGAGCCAGGAAAGAGAATCGCCGTCACCGGCGGCAGCCGCGGCATCGCCAACATTCCGGAGATCACCCGCACCATCGTGGACTTCGTGCGCGAGTCCGGAGGCGAACCCTTTATCATTCCCGCCATGGGCAGCCACGGCGGCGCAACAGCGGAGGGGCAGAAAGGGGTGCTGGCCTCCTACGGAATCTCCGCCAAAGCCATGGGCTGTGCGGTGGAGGCCACCATGGAGGTCGTCGAGATCGGGCGCTTGGATGACGACACCCCAGTGCTGGTGAACCGCCTGGCGCAGGAATCGGGAGGGCTCATCATCGTCAACCGCATCAAGCCGCACACGTCGTTCCGCGGTGTGCACGAGAGCGGGTTGATGAAGATGATGACGATCGGCCTGGGCTGTCACAAAGGTGCAACTATGGCCCACACCCAGGGCGCGCAGGGCCTGTCCCGGCTCATCCCCGAGCTCGGCAAAGCGATCATAGCGCAGCTACCCGTTCTCGGCGGCATTGCCATCGTCGAGAACGCGTATGATCAGACGGCAAAGGTGGCGGCGCTGCGAGCCGAGGAGTTTTCCACCCGAGAACCCAAGTTGCTCGCAGAGGCACGCCTGTCCATGCCGCGGTTATTCGTGCAGGGTGTCGACCTGCTCATCGTCGACGAGATGGGCAAGGAGATAAGCGGCACTGGCATGGACACCAATGTCATCGGCCGCATGATGCTGCCCGGATTGAAGGAGCCCGACGAGCCGGGGGTATCGCGCATCTTCGTACGCCGGCTGTCGGATTGCACCCACGGCAACGCCAATGGCGTCGGCCTTGCCGACGTCATCTCCCGTCAGCTGCTCGACGCTATCGACTTCAAAGCCACCTACGCCAACGCTTTTACGTCGACCTTCCTCAACCGCGCCTACGTTCCCATCGTCAAGGACAACGACCGCGACGCTATCACCGCCATGTTTGAGGTATTGCGCATTGACGATGGAGCTCAAGCCCGTGTCGCCCGCATCCGCAACACTTTAAAGCTGGAGAACATCCAGATCTCCGCCACCCTGGAGCAGGAGTTCGCGTCACATCCTGATCTCGCGCAGACCGGTGAGGCCGTGGCCATGGCCTTCACCGGGGATGGCGAGTTGATTTAAGTGAGAAACGAAACGCTCTTGCTCATACGGCTGCGTCAGCAGCTGTCTACCACCAGACGCTGGCGGGGACAGCTCGGCCAGCAGCCGAGAGCGCATGGCTGGCGGCCTTGATTAGCAGGGTGGTGTCAAAGCCGAGACCGATCATGCGGAATCCCTCTTCGAGACGCTTGGCAATGTCCGCACCTTCCCAGGCGACAATCCCGCTGGGCACACCCCGCTCGCGGATGCGGCGCTGCACCTCCATGGCGCGCTGAATAACTGGCGGTTCGTCAGCGGTCCCGGGATAGCCGTGAGTGGCGGAGAAGTCGTGGAGCCCGAAGAACATGGCGTCCACGCCAGGCACGTCGAGGATCTCGTCGATGGAATCGCCCGCTTCCGCCGTCTCCATCATCGCGACCACAATGGAATTTTCGTTGGCTCGGGGCACACACTGCTCTATCCCCTCGCCCCATCGCGTGGCGCGTTCGGCTCCGATGCCACGCGTTCCCTCGGGAGGGTACTTGGCGTAGCTCACCGCTTCGGCGAGCTCCTCGGCGTGACGCACATGGGGCACGACAATGCCATCGGCGCCCACGTCCATGATGCGCTTGATCAACCCTTTCTGGATCTCCGAGATGCGCACCATAATCGGCGTAGCGGAGAGATTAGCCACCCGGATGTGCTCCATCACGTTCTTCATGTCAAGGTAACCATGCTCGGCATCGATGACGATCCAGTCGAAGCCCATGCGGGTGGCGATCTCGGTGATGGTGGGAGACTCCAGGGTTACCCACATGCCATAGGTGGGCTCGTCGCGTCGAAACTTCTCTTTCAGCGTGCCGGCGTTGGGCAGGTCGCAGGCGGCCTGGGCAGGGACTGGCAGAGGCGTCGAGCCCAGCTGCCGGCTGACGACCTCGCGCACGATGTTGGAGATCACGGCATGGTCAATGTCCATTAGAACACCTGCTTGCGGTAGCGTTGGGAGTTGATACCGAGCTGAACCCGGTATTTGGCTACGGTGCGGCGGGCGATCTGCAGACCGTCACGGCCGAGCAAGGCGGCGATCTCCTGATCGGAAAGGGGCTTTTTCTTGTCCTCTTCCTCGATCATGGCGGAGATCTTCTCCTTCACGCTGCGTGCCGACACATCCTCACCATCCTCCCGCGAGACCTTGCTGTCAAAAAAGTACTTGATCTCGAAGACGCCGTATGGCGTCTGGATGTACTTGCCGTTGCTCACCCGACTGATCGTCGACACATGCATGCCCACGGCGTCGGCCACGTCCTGGAGCACCATCGGCTTAAGGTGGACGATGCCGTGCTCGAACCAGTTGATCTGAGCACGCACCAGGTAATTGGCGACTTTCAGCATGGTCGTGCGGCGTTGCTGAATTGCGTTGATGAGCCAGCGCGCGTCGTTGATCTTCTTCGACACGTAGCCGCGCACATCCTCTTTCTTATCACCCTCCATCTCACCGTCACCCTTGGCCTTCTCCTTGGCCTTTGCCGTCCCTGTCTTCGACTTGGAATTTTGCATCAACTTGGCGTAGGCCGCGTTTATGCGCAGGGAGGGCAAATTGCCATCGGTGAGGCTCACCACCCAGTCCTCTCCGACCTTCTCCACGAGCAGATCGGGAGTAACGTACGGCACATCGGTGTCGAGGGTGAGCAGGCCGTCGAAGTTGGAAGTGAGGGCGGACCCCGGATTGGGCTGGAGCTTCTCGATGACCTCCATGGCGCCCTTGAGGTCGTCGTTTTCGATGCCGAGGTCGCGAGTGATCCGGGAAAACCGGCGCTTGGTGAGATCTTCCATGTGGTTGCGCACTACCTGCACCGCCAGTTCGCGATCGTCGTCGTCGACCTCCCCGATTTTGAGATCGAGCTGGATAAGCAAGCACTCCCGCAGGTCGCGGGCACCTAAACCGGGTGGCTCGAAGGTTTGAACGACCTTTAGTACACTCTCCACTTCACCTTCGATCTTGCCAAAAAACTCGGCGATCAACGCGGTGGAGCAGGTGAGGTAACCGCGGTCATCGATGTTGCCGATGATGAATTCGGCAATCTCGATGTCATCACCTTCCAGGTCGCTGACGGTCAGCTGCTCATAGAGCTGCTCCGATAACAGGGGCATGGTGGTGATGCGATTTTCCTGAGGCTCACGATCCTGCTCCCAGTTGGGATCGAACTCGCTGGCATCGTTGTTGTAGGAGTTCTGGTCGAACTGGTCTTCCAGCAGCGCGTCCCAATCGACCTCGTCATTCTCGGCGGGCAACTCCTGCTCTTCGGCCAGCAGCTCGTCCTGGGGTTCCTTGTCCTCCTCACTTTCGCCCGTGTCCTCAGTCGTCTCCCCCTCTTCCTCCAACGCGAGGCTCTCTTCGAGCAGAGGGTTGAGCTCCATCTGCTGCTTAATCTCCAGCTCAAGTTCGAGCGTAGACATCTGCAGCAGCTGCAGAGACTGGATGAGCTGCGGCGCCATGCGCTGCTGCAGGCTCATGCTCTGTGAGAGACGGAGTGTCGTCAATGGATTCCGAGAACCTTACCTATCTCTGTAACTTCATCTCTCTGAATGAGTTGGGTGAGTAATCCTGCGCTAATATAGCCGGGGCCCGAGCACTCGTCAAGAAGTAAGGTACAACGTTTGCTGCGAAGGAAATCCGTCTCCGCCGGAGAACTGCGGAGCCTACCAGTCCATGCGGAAACGCTCGCCGAGATAGAGACGGCGCACATCCTCGTCCTCTGTGAGTTCGCGAGCGCTGCCAGCAGTCAGGATGCGGCCATCGACCATGATGTAGGCGCGATCGGTGATCTGCAGTGTCTCGCGTACGTTGTGGTCGGTGATCAGGATGCTCAATCCCTTCTGCCGCAGTTGGTCAACGATGATCTGGATATCCTCGACGGTCCGCGGGTCAATTCCAGTGAAGGGCTCGTCGAGCAGCATATAGCGAGGCTCAGTGGCCAGAGCCCTAGCGATTTCCACGCGTCGCGTCTCGCCCCCAGACAGGGTGTCGGCCCGTTGTTGTGCCCGCGGCTCAAGGTGAAGCTCGTCGAGCAGCTGGGCAAGGCGATCGGAGCGCACATCCGGCGGGTAGCCCCGAGCTTCCATAACAGCGACGATGTTCTCCGCCACGGTGAGGCCACGAAAAATAGAGGTCTCCTGAGGCAAGTAGCCGATCCCCATGCGGGCGCGGCGGTACATGGGCTTTGATGTGATGTCGGTGCCATCCAAGGAGATCTGTCCAGCGTCGGGCCGGACGAACCCGACAATACTGTGGAAGGTCGTTGTCTTGCCGGCGCCATTGGGGCCGAGCAGGCCGACGATTTCGCCGGAATCGACACGAAGTGCCACGCCGTCAACGACGCGCCGCCGAGAATAAGCCTTCACCAGACCCCTTGCCTCCAGCGCCATCAGTCCTCCTCCTCGTCGGGGGGCAAATAGCGGCCCTCGATCGACTGGTGCACACGCACGGAGACGACGCGTCCGTCTTCGAGATCGATGACGAGTTCCTCGCCCTTCACCTCGTTCATGGAAGCCTCCTCCTCGCCCGATTCTTCCCTGTCCTCGGGCACTCGGGAACGGGCGACGGCCCGGCCGGTGGCCCGCACGCGCCGCAGTGAGCCGGCGGGGTCAAATTCGAGGGACATTCCCCCTGCCGAAAACCGGCTGAGCCGGCCGCTGTCTAGGTTCTGATGGGTCACTTCGACGGATCCGTTGAGCCGAAGCAAGTCCAGACGTCCCTCGCTGAGATCTCCCGTGCCCACCTGTCCAGATACCCAGATGCTCTGACGGAAATCTTGGATTCGACCGCTCACCGCATCCGGCCACTGTACCCGTCGGGGATCTCCCTCCACCAGCGACACCCGGACTGAATCGCTGCGCAGGATGCTGTGGACCGCCTCAGCTCCGCTGCCGAAGTGCTCGAAGACCGTCGACCCGAACAAAGATGCGCTGTCACCGTCCGTGGCGTAGCGGCCGAGGGCGGCAGTGATCCGGGTGGGATCGGCATCGAGGTGGAAACCGGAGCCGCTGAGAACCGATTTGGTAGCGTCGAACTCCAGGCTGTTCGCGATTAACTGCAAGGGTTTGGCGCCGTCGCGGTCGCGGACCAGATTCGGCGCCCCGAAGTACCAGGCCCGATCCTGCTCGAGCTCGGCGCTCCCTGCTTTCAGCTCTCCCTCGAATTCGCCAGTGGTCAGACGAACAGCGCCCTCGAGGAATACCCGGTCGCTGTTACGATCCAAGCGCAGGGAGTCGGCGGAGAAATGGCGGCCGTGGCGACGACCCTCAACCTGATGGGCCAGCTGCAACAACCCGTGCTCCGCCGAGTAGCGAACTCGCTGCGCCTGGACCTCATCCTCCCCTATTCGCAGACTCGCCGGATCTCCCTGCGCTTGCCAGCTTCCGCCGTTTCCACTGTCCTGCAGAGTTATAGCCCGCAGCACGAGGTCTCCATCGTGTAGTTCGACATGGGTAGCAACGACCTGCCGCTCGCGCAGACGAATGGATAGCGAGCGGGCCGCAAGCGAGCGCGACGTGTCGGTCATCGTCACCTTACCGGAGAACCGCACCGAGCCGCCACCGCCCATGTACACGGCGCGATCGGAGACCACGTCATGCCCTCGCCAGCGCGCACTCGCCGTGTCGAACTCGACGACTGGATTGCCGTCGACGATGCGCAGCCGCCCCCAATTGCCTGAGACCTCGACACTGTCACCGCCGTTGTCGGGGGAAAAACGCCCTGTTCCTTCGCGCAGGGACCATTCGCTGAGGTCCGTGCTGCCCTGAAGCCAGGTCGCCGTCACCTGACCCGACGGCACGTCGATCTCGGACCCTGTAGGCAACTGCAGTCTCTGCTCCTGGCGCAGCCACACCATCGAGTCGGTGCGTAAAGCGACCTCGGCGTCGTCGTTGCGAGCAACGATCTGGCCAGACAGACGGACCTGGTGGGCCGTACGATCGAGGTTCAGCCGCTGCGCACTCAGTCTGGTGGTCGTTGTCCCCATGGAATCGGTGAAACGAACTTCGGCTCCGCTGTCGGCCCGGGTGATCTGAAGATCGAGGAAGTCGGCGAGATAGGGCGCTTCGATGGTCACGGCCGAGCCTTCGGCATGCATCTCCAGACGCACTTTCCAACTCTCTCGGTCCGCGGGGACCTCGGTTGGGATCTCCCGAGACGCCAAATTCTCTTCACCACCGCCGCAGGCGACGAGGATGAAGGTCAGGAGCCCGGAGGCGTGGGGCCGGAAGGCGGGACCCCTGCTATGAGGCCGCGGCCTGGGAATCACCGGACAGCCGCTGCTCTTGGAAAGCGAGGGCGGATGCGACCAGCCCGGAAAACAGCGGAGCGGGGCTGTCCATGCGCGACTTGAATTCGGGATGCGCCTGCGTGCCGATAAAGAACGGATGGTGAGGAAGCTCGATGAATTCCATGAGGCGGGTACCGTCGACCCGGCGGTGATGGCCGGAAAAGACCAACCCCTCCTCTTCCAGCAACTCCACGAAACGGGAGGAGATTTCGTAGCGATGGCGATGACGCTCGAGAATCACCTTGTCGCGATCGAGCATCACCTCTCCGACGCGAAAGGCCTGCCGCGGGTTCTCCAGCAACTGGGCGATACGGCGGGCGTCTTCCTGGAGCCGGCAGTAGCGGTCGTAGAGCTCTAGGACCTTACTGTCTTTCTTGAGCACCGCCGCGTAGGCACCGAGCCGCATGGAGGCGCCGTAGCGGTTCCCCTCCAGGATCTCCTTCTGACTCTCTTGAATGCAGACGACCTGGTATTCGGAGTCCTCGCAAAACTCGGCAGAGGTCGCCTTTTCGATGCCGACGACGTTGCGAGCGTATTCGATCACGGCCAGCTGCATGCCATAACACAGGCCGAGGTAAGGGACGCCATTCTCACGGGCAAAGCTAATGGCGGAGATCACGCCTTCGGCACCCGATTCGCCAAAAGCGCCGGGCACGATGATCCCGCTGTAGCGAGCGAGCTCGCTGACATCGAGTTCGCCAGTCTCGAACTGGTGGCCATCGATCCAGGTGATATCCACCCGGGTATCCTGGTCTACCCCGGCATGCAGCAGCGACTGATTAACGGAGATGTAGGAGTCGGTGAGCTGGAAATCGCCTACGGCGACATACTTGCCGACCATGGCGACCTGAACACACTTGCTCGGATGGGTGCTTCGCTCCAGCAACTCGCCCCAGCGCGACCAGTTCACCTCGTGCTTCTTCTCCAGTCCCAGCTTGGCCAGCAACTTCTCGCCGAAACCCTCCTGCTCAAGTGCAACGGGAATGTCATACACTGTCGCCATGTCAGGGGCGGAGATGATATGCTCTTCGGGCACGTTGGCCCCAACCATGATCTTCTTCTTGCGCACCTGGTCGACGGCGGTTTCCGCCCGACATACGATGAAATCAGGGAAGATGCCGTGCTCAGTGAGCATACGCACCGCCTGCTGGGTGGGCTTGGTCTTCATCTCGCCCACGTGGTTGGGAATGGGCAGGTAGGTGATGAGGACGTAAACGAAGTGCTCTTCGCCGACATCGCGCTCGAGGGCCTTAACCGCGAACAGGAAGGGCTCGTTTTCATAGTCGCCTACCGTACCACCGATCTCAACGAGAACGATGTCGAAGCCCTCGCCGGCTTCGCGGATTCGGCACTGAATCTCGTCAGTGATGTGGGGGATCGGCTGTACCGTCTGGCCGAGATACTCCCCCCGACGCTCGCGCTCGATGACGGTGTGGTAGATCTGTCCGGTGGTCAGGTTGTTCTGACGCGGCAGGTCGAGGCCGAGAAAGCGCTCGTAGTTGCCCAGATCCTGGTCAATCTCGCCGCCGTCGTCGGTAACCCAGACCTCTCCGTGCTCGGTGGGCCGCATGGTGCCGGCATCGAAATTGATGTAGGGGTCAATCTTGACGGCAGTGGTGCGAAACCCGTGCTCATTGAGGATTCGCCCCATGGATGCGGTGGTGAGCCCCTTGCCCACGCCGCTCATCACACCACCGCAGACGACAACGAATTTTGGACCTGTGTACCCTGTCACGCGATCCCCGGTCTGGCTAGTTAAGCTGCGCGCATGCTGCAAGACGCGCAGTCACTCCTCTCCCCTGCAGGCGCAACCGGATCCGGCCGTGGACCCAACTGGTGCAACTCCGCGCCTGTACAACAGAAAGCGGCGACACGAATGCCGCCGCTTCTACTTCAGTCGATGATCCTGGGTACTCGGAAGTAGCCCTCCTTGAGATCGGGCGCCTGAGCGAGCAGCTCAGCCCGCGCAGGAAAATCCTCGCGACGATCACTACGGAAGGCGTTAGACACCCTAACAACATGGGCCGTGGGCTCGACGTCCTCCGTGTCGAGCTCGTCCAGTTTGGCCATGTAGTCGAGGATTCGAGTCAGCTCTGAGGTGAGTCGTCCCTCCTCCTGCTCAGTGAGCTGGATCCGAGCCAGAGACGCCACCCTCCTTACATCCTCGACCGTGACTGCCACAGTCCTTCAAATCCTCCTGAAAGGCCGGCTTCGGCCCTGTAAAACCGGGCGTAATATGCGACACCGAAAAAACCCACGCAAGGTTGGCACTGCCCTGGCCGTTGCCCCGGTATGGTTAGTATGTTCGGTCACTCCATCCCTCCCACAAGTGCCTATATGCCCCGCAGTCCCTTCACCGTAGACGACGCCAACGCCCTAATTCCAACCCTCGAAGAAGCCCTTGACCGACTCGAGAGCCTCAGGGCGGAGTGGACTACCCACATGCGTCGGGCGGAAACGCTGGAAGTCATGTGGGGGGAGTTGATTTTTAGGGCCGAGAATCCAAATCACCTGGAATACCTGGACATCCGAGATTGCGTGGAGAGAACGGGGAGCGCCATCCAGAATCTGGTCGAGGAAAAAATCGTCGCTCGCGGCCTACGCTTTCCCTCCGGCAGCCTCGAGCACGGCATCATCGACTTCCCTACGACCTGGGAGGGTCGCTGGATCTACCTGTGCTGGCGGCGCGGCGAACCTCAGCTGACCCATTGGCACGAGATCGACTCCGGCTTTCAAGGCCGCCAGGAGATTCAGGCCGAGCACATCATCACAATGGGCAGGGAGAAAGGTGAACTACCAAATGACATGGGCCTCGATTTCTGAGCGGGCAATGATTCTTCCGTTGGCAGCCGGCGCTCAGGCAGCGATCCGCCGATCTGGCGCGTCACTGCGCAGTTCGCGAAGCCGCTCCTGGGCGTTGAAAATGTCAGTCTGGATGTGACTGCCACGCGCCTCGCACTGACGCACGACGCGACGCACGTCGATCAGCTGCTCGCGCACTTCGGCGTACTGTTTCCGGATAGCTCGCAAGTCCTGCTCACATTGCAAAGCCCGGGTGCGCAGACGACCCATGTGCCACGATGTCAGGTAACGGATGCATAGCGGCACCAGTAGCAGACCGGCAATTGCGATGAACACGTTCATCTCTCTTATTAATACAACGTGATACCAATATCTATTCCCTGTGTTCTATCGACGGGATCTGCCGGTACTTCACAAAAAAGGGGATCGGACGAGTATCAGTCCGTGTCTTCGACGTCCTGGCGCTCAAGCTCGTTGAGCAGCAGTCTGGACAAGCGACGCTCGCGGGAATTGGCGCCGGCGAGTAGGGCGAGGGTAAAGTGGCAACTCTCTCTGGCGCCGTACTCCTTCACTAGTTGTTCGACGGCCTCCCGGCGCTGATCGGGCAACTGATCGAGAACGTCCTTGAGCATGTCTGCCAGATTCATGGGCGACGAAGGTAACTGAGCGAGTGTGGCTGTCAAGGTGATGATCGGCATGGCGCGGCAGACCTTGACCTTGAGGGCTACATATTGTAACCTTCTTGCGCTCTCCCCCCAGGTCTTGGGGTGTCGGCATGGTGATGCCGTCAGGCCTGCCCCCCGTCCGGACCATCATGCCCCTATCTCGCCGGGCCGATCGCATCCCTCCCTTTCGGACTGTGCCGATCTGTGCTGCGGCCTTGGAGTCTGTCCTTGCGACTAACCCACCTCGACGTCTTCGGCTTCAAGTCCTTCTACAACAAGACCGAGATTCCCTTCGACACCGGTATCACCGGCATCGTGGGACCTAATGGCTGTGGCAAGTCCAACATCGTCGAGGCCATTCGCTGGGTTCTCGGTGAGCAACGGGCTACTGCCGTCCGCGGCCATCGCATGGAAGACGTCATCTTCGCCGGGACCCGCTCCAACAAGCCTCTGGGTATGGCGGAGGTCTCTCTTACCATCGACAACGCCGAGCACATCCTGCCCATCGACTACACCGAGATCACGGTTACGCGGCGGTTGTTCCGCTCGGGCGAGAGCGACTACCTGCTCAACAAGGTCCCTTGTCGCCTTCTCGACATTCAGAACCTGCTTATGGACACCGGCCTCGGACCGGGCGCCTACTCGGTGATGGAACAGGGCATGGTGGATGAGATCATTAGCGAAAAGACGGAGAACCGCCGTCGCATTCTCGAAGAAGCGGCGGGCATCACCAAGTACAAAGCACGCCGGCGCTCCACATGGAACAAGCTGGAGTCCACGCAGGCTGATCTGACCCGGCTCGAAGACATCATTTCCGAGGTCAAGCGCCAGGTCGACTACCTCAGCCGGCAGGTGGGACGGGCGCGACGCTTCCAAGCCCTCAAGACTGAACTCGACGAGCTCGAGCTCTTGGTGGGCCGCCACAAGTACTTCTGCATCCAGACGGAAATCAGCCCCCTGCAGAGGGAGTTTGAGGAGCTCAATCGCAGCTCCGAGGCGGGCTTCACTCAGTTCACCGCTCGCGAAGCCGAGCTGGAGAAGCGGCGCCTCGCCGTGACCGAGACCGAGGGCTCATTGCAGGAGGCCGGGGTGGCGCTGTCGCGCTGTGTGGAGGAAATCCACGAACGCGACAATTTGCTGGTCTCGTCCCGTGAACGTCGCGAAGCTCGCGAGCACTTCATCGAGCGCGCGAGTCGCGAGGGTGAGGAACTTCGCGCCCAGCTCGAAGAGGGAAGACGTCAGCACACCGAGACTCAGGCCGCACTCGCGGAGGCTACCGAAGAAGTAGATCGCAGTGGCACTCGGCTGCAGGAGCAGGAGCGCATCACCTCCGAGGCGGACGGCGCTTACAATTCCAGCCGCTCCGGGCTCGATGCCGAAAACCACTACCTACGCGATCTCCTGCGCGAGAAGGGTGACCGTAGCAGCGCTCTAGCCAGCCTGCGGGCGAAGCGTGAGAGCCTGCAACAGACCGTGCAGCAGCAGCGTGCTGAGATCGAGTCTTCTCGGGCCGACCTCGAGGTGTTGCACCAGCAGGCGTTGGGAACCGACACCGAGGTTGAACAGCTACGACAGCGCCTGGCTGGTGTCGACAGCGATCTGGCCAGCGCTCGCGAGCGTCGGCAGCAAACTGGCTCCTCCCTAGAGAAGCTGGCGCAACGCGAAGCCGGGCTACTACGCGAGATCGAGTCTGGCAAAGCCCGAATCCAAGTCCTGGAACGGGTGCGCTCCAACTTCGAAGGCTACTCGGCAGGAGTTCGCAAGCTCCTCGTCGATTCCCCCTTTGCCCAGCTCTTCGAAGGCGTCCTCGGCGACCTCATCGACGTCGATCCAGACTGTGTCCGCGCCGTAGAGAGTGCCCTCGGGGACGCCGTAGAGGCGCTCATCGCTCACAGTGACAGAGAGATTGTCGACGCCATCGCCTCCCTCGAAGGTGGACGCGCCGGTGTGCTGCCACTTCAATGGCAACAGGCACTGCCACCTCCGGTGTTCGACCTCGATGGCGATCCAGGCGTGCGCGGGGCCCTGTCTTCCTTCGTGCGCGTTGATTCCACCTTCGCCCCTATCCTGTACCGCCTGCTACACAACACCTTCCTCGTCGACGATCTGCGCGTTGCCCTGCGCCTCGCACGGCAACGCGCAGATGTTGCCGTGCGGCTGGTCACGCCCGCGGGTGAAGGAGTCGACACCAGCCGTGGGCTAATTTCGGGGGGCGAGAGCGGTGACGCCGATCAGAGCGTGTTAGCCCGCGGTCGAGAGATACGCGATTTGCGCGCCGTGATCTCCCGTCAGCGAGGCTCGCTCTCCGCGGTAAGCATGGCAATCGCGGCGGAGCAGTCCCGGTGTGGGGTCCTCGATGGATACCTCTCCGATCTCGAGGAGCTCGCGGGCGAGCTGCGTGACCAAGAGCGAGAGGCCAGCCTGCACCAGCGCGCTGCCGGGGAATCAGCGAGAGTCCTTGAGGAGCGTATCGACAGGCTAGGACACCACAGCCAGGAGCTCGAGGACCACAGCCGCGAGCTCGACGGGAGCAGCCGGGGTGAAGAGCAGCGCCTCGCTCAGATCGAGAAGGACTCCGCCGACCTCGAGCAGCGCCTACAGGCTCGCGAGGAGCGGGTGCGCGAAGCCGAACATCTGCGCCAGGAGCGCCGAGAGGCCCTCAACACCATGCGGGTAGAGAGTGCGCGCGTCGCCGAAAAGAAGGAGAGCATGCGACGTGACGACGAGCGGCTGGCGGTACTGGTGACCGGCCACGAGGAAACCATCTGCCGCCTCGAAAAGGAGATGGCGCAGGCCAGCGAAGATCGCCAGAAGTTGGAGAATAGTGAGCGCTCCATCGGTAGCGAGCTTGAGGACAAGCACCGCGGGCGCGAACAGCTGGCCAGCGCCCGCGACAAGCGCCAGCACGAGTGGCAATACGCCATGGCGCGGTCGCGAGAGCTCGAGGAGGAGATCAGCCGGCTGCAACGCGAACTCAGCGGCCAGCGCGAGCGTCGTCACCATCTCGAGTTGCGCATCACCGAGCTCAACGGCGAGGCGTCACGCATATCCGAGCGACTCACGGAGGAGTATCAGACCGACGTCAACAGCATAGGACCGCTCTCAAAAGAAGAGCTCATCGACTTCGACGGTGAGACCTCCGAGCACCGCCTGGGCGAGGTCAGGCGCGGCATCGCGCGCCTAGGCACCGTGCACGTGGGGGTGCTCGAGGAGTTCGAACAGCAAAGGGAGCGGTACGACTTTCTCGTCGAGCATCGCGACGACCTGCAGGCGGCGGCGGAAGATCTGCGCAAGACGCTCCAGCACATCGACCGCGTCGCGCGTCGCATGTTCCGTGAGACCTTCGAAAAAATTCGCGAGAAGTTCCGCGAAACCTACGGCCGGTTCTTCCCCGGCGGAGAGGCCGACCTCAAGCTCGAAGAGGATGTCGATCCACTGGAGTCAAGCATCGAGATCAGCGCCCGTCCGCGTGGAAAACGCCTGCAGTCTATTGGCCTGTTGTCCGGCGGCGAGAAGGCCCTCACCGCCATCGCGATGCTGTTCGCCATCTACCAGGTGAAGCCGAGCCCGTGGTGCATCCTCGACGAGGTTGACGCCCCCCTGGACGATGCCAACATCGAGCGCTTCCTGCGCGTACTGCGCGAGTTCGCCCGTAGCACCCAGTTCATCATGGTGACCCACAACAAGCTGTCCATGGGTGCGGCGGACACCCTGCACGGCGTCACCATGCCCGAGGAGGGCGTCTCACAACTGGTATCGGTTCAGGTTGCTGCGAGGCAGCTCGACGAAGCCGCCGGCTAGATCCTCCATCGATCAGGCGGCGGAATATCGCAAGCAGCGCTTAGACCGTAGAGATCCCCGTCCATCAGTTTCCGGGCGCGACCAGAAACCCTCTCGTCAGCGGAGCCAAGGGCGTCACGCAGAAACTCCGGCTTGTCCTGCAGGAATTGCTTCATCGCGGCCTGAGGATCGCGGAAGTAGGCGATCAGGCCTTGGCGCTGCTCGGCATCGATGAGTCCCCGCTGCTGCAGCTCCGCGAACATCTCTTCATCGACTCGCATCAACGCCTCTGCCGCTACCCCGGCGTCGGCAATCGCCTGAATGCCGCCTTGGGCCCGGTCAATGACATTTACGGACACGGCCATCTCACCACCCCGAGAACGAAGAGCGGGGATCCAATCCTGGGTGTACGACGAAGCCTCGGTGACGAGGTCGGCGACATGCAGGAAGCGCTGGCCGGAGAGATTGTCCAGCGTGATCATTCCGGCACCGTCGTCGCGGGCACAGCGACCGGATTTTGAGATGAACAGGTGGGGTTTTCCGAGGCGGGCGGCGACGCCGAGGGAAAAGAACCAGTCTCGGCGCTCGCCACCGGACACGGCATCGATTGCCTCACCCCCCAGACATTCCCGTGCCCGTTGCGCCAGCGCCTCGATCACTGCGCTGAACAGCACATTGGCCTGCAGTTGGCGATCGATCCGTTTCCAAAGCCGAGTCGCGAAATCTACTTTGCCCGCCTCTTCGTCAATGAAAGTTAGTAACGCCTGTGCCGCGTGAGGACCACCGAACAGGCGCTCGGTGTTAATGTAGTAGGGACCCACCGTCCCCGAGGTATACCAAAACACCTCCCCCGGCGGGGCGATGCGTAGAGCCTCGGTCTTCACAAGTCCAGAGAAAAGATCGACGTCGGAGGTCATGGCAGCTCTTCGGCGGGCAAGGCAGCAAGAGTGGGGTTGGCAGCGTCGCGCTCCGACAGGATTGGGGGACCGGACTCGCCCCAGTCGAGCCCGAGCTCGGGGTCGTTCCAAGCCAACCCATATTCGTCCTCACCACTGTAGAACTGATCAACGACGTAGAGCAACACGGCGTCGGTAACTGCATAATAGCCATGGGCGACACCGGGTGGAATGAAGAGACCACGGAACTCGTCACCTGAGAATTCGAGCACTTCCCCCCTGCCGTGGGTGGGAGAGTCAGGTCGCAGATCGTAGAGCCCGACGCGCAGCCTACCGGCCATAAAGTGCCAGTAGTCCGTCTGCTTGTGGTGAAAGTGCAAGCCTCGCAGTACTCCTGCACGGGAGTGCGAGCGGTTCGACTGTATCTGCTCCCAAGTTTGTGACGGAAACCACTCGCTGCGGAACAGCTCCGCCGAGTCTCCGCGGTCATCGCTGAAGACCTCTAGGTCACCGACGAGCACACCGGCAACGGTGTCGGATTCCCGCAGGTGATCACTCACGCTTCCCCGTTCCTCACCGACCGCAGCACTTCTTGAATTTCTTGTCACTGCCGCAGGGGCAGGCCTCGTTGCGCCCAACCTTGGGCGCAACGCGACGTAAGGTGACCACCTTCTCGGGAAACAACGTACCTCCGTCGAACATCTCCGCGGGCTTCTTACCCTCGAGCGTAGGTCGAGAAGTCTGCCGCCATTCGTCGTGAAGCACGCGCAGGGCGGCCTCGTCCATCTCCCCACTGCCCTCGCCATCGACCCCACGCTCCTCGCAGAAGGCGCCGAAGTCGGCCAGCAGCTGACCACGGGGAGAAGAGAGCACCTTCTGCAGCTGCCGGGCGTCAACTCCCGAGGGTAGCCCTCCGGACATCTGGCCCAGAGATGCAGCCAGTGCTGCGGGATCCATGGCCGAGAGCTCATCTGCGTCCTGATCTACAACTACGTCGGGGGCTCTATGACCGTCCGGTTCCGCATCACCTCTGCCGTCGGTGTCCTCACCACCATCATCACATGGCGCGGGCGCGACATGGACAGCGATACTTTCGAGAATCGACTCGAGCTCCAACCTCGATTCGACGTTGGCGGCTCCCGCCTGCTCGGCGATCCACGCAGCCTCCTCTCCGTCTTCCAAGAGCTCTCGCATCTCGCCTGGAGACAGACGTCGGATCTCATTGTTTTCGCAGAACTTATTGAGGATTTCTACGAGTGGTTTTGGCATCCGAACGACCGATTCTGAAGACCGTATTGCAGATTTTCAATCTATCCCCTCCTCGAGACGGCGTCAAAATGAGACCCTCAGAACTCTGAAGATTTCATCAGAACCTTGAGTCGAATTCCAAGCTTTCCAGGCCATTTACAGTCGCCGGTCGTCTCCTATGTTATTTCGTCAACTTTATGTAATTGCGTCACTTGCATGATATCAGCCGCGCCCAGATTTCGATTAGGTACGACGATTGCGAAGGAGTATACGGGCTCAGGCCTGCATTGACTCCGAACGAACGATATCGCCGATCAGGCTAACGCGGGAACAAAGGCCGAGAGAGGACGCCGTGGAACGGACCCAGGAGCAGATCGCCAAGCAGAAACAGTCGGATCGCCTCGTGCTGCGCCGCGCCGAGCACGACCCCAACGCTCTGGCCATCCTCGTGCGCAAGTATCGCACGCCGCTGGTCAACTTCGTCTATCGCTTCGTCCACGACTGCGAGACCGCAGAGGACGTCGTTCAGGAAACCTTCCTTCGCTGTCTACGGCACAAGCATCAGTACCCGAATATCGAGCAGGTTTCGACCTGGCTCTACACCATCGCCGGCAATCTCGCCAAGACCGAGTTGCGTCGCCGCAAGCGCTGGCACTGGGTGCCGATCGGCCCCTGGGACGAAGAGGAGCGCGGCCCCTTCTACGAGCCAGTGGACGCTGATCCCCTGCCCGGAGACATGTCCGATGCCAATACAGTCCTCGACTCCGTGGTGGAAGCGATCCAGGATCTACCCGAGGAGTTTCGCGATGCGGTTAAACTGCGCGACCTCGACTGCATGTCTTACGACGAGATCGCCAAGGTCATCGACTGCCCCGTGGGCACGGTGAAGTCGCGCGTCAACCGCGGTCGCCTGCGCCTGCAGAAGAGCTTGAGGGGGCTCGCCCAGGAATTCATCGGCGTCCTCTGTCCAACGCCGTTCATGAATGAGAACTAGCGCCACCCTACTCGGACACAGAGCTTCCGAGCCTGCTTGAGCAGATCCGCGCAGGAAGGTACCCCCACCAAGGCGCCCGAATTCAACGCGAAATTGGGCCACGCAGCCACTTGGGCCGCCCGCTTTCCCTGAGAGCGAGCGGCCCTTTGTTTTTCACACTACCCCACGACAACCACTTCCAACCTGTGGAGATGCCCGGTGGATGTAGACCGCGACCGACTGTTTGCCAATCTCACCCCCCTGCTCACCGCCCACGCACCTTCCGGTGTGGAATCGGAGGTGGAGAGCCTGCTGCGACAGATGCTGGCCGATGCCAATGGCACCTTGAGTCAAGATGCGGCGGGCAGCCTCATTCTCCACATCGCCGGTCGCGCACAGGACTCCCCCGTCGCCGTAACCGCTCACAAGGACGAGATCGCGCTGATCGTGAAGCGCATCGAAGACGACGGCCGGCTACGGGTGGAGAACACCGGTGGCCTGCATCCGTGGGCGATAGGAGAAACACCGGTGGAAATTCTGACCCCAAGCACTTCGCTGCCCGGGGTGCTTTCCATCGGCTCCAAACACGTTTCGCGACAGAGTCCGGCGGGTCGGCTCAAGGAAGGTGAGGTGCTGACATGGGATCTGATGTGGGTAGAAACCAAGCGCGAGGCGTCAGCCCTGTGCAACGCCGGCGTGCGCGTGGGCAGCCGGGTTGTCATCGATCGCCGCTGGAAGCAGCCCATTTGGCTGAGCGACAACTTTATCGCCGGCTACAACCTGGATTGCCGAGCAGGTCTCGCCATTCTCGTGGAGGTCGCCCTGCAGCTAGCAGAAGCGCCACCGGCGCAGGACACCTATTTGGTGGCCAGCTCGGAAGAGGAAATCGGTGCCCTCGGAGCGATATGGTCGGTGGGACAGCTGCCGGCAGAAAGCGTGATCGCTATCGACGTCGTGCCCGTCGCAACGGAATATCAGACGGAGAACAGCTCCGACCCGGTGCTGCCGGATCGCGATCGCGCTGGCATCTATCACGTGGGGATGATCGAGAGCATGCGCCGCCGCGCCGAAAGCCTGAGGTTCGGAGTCCAAGGGGCGGTACTGACTTCCTACGCCAGCGACGCCACGCTCTCACGCTCGTCAGGAAGCGCCGCTCGTGCCGCGCTGATCGGGTATCCGGGCGACAACACCCACGGCTACGAGATTTGCCATGCCGAGGCGATCGTTAACTGTGCCCGGTTGTTGGGCGCCTGGCTGCGGGATCCAACTGGCTAGAACGCCCGCTGCACGAAGAAGTCGAGCATCTCGCGCAACAGACCTCGGGTCGGCGTCTCGGGCAACGTCTGTAGATGACGCAAGCTCTCCTCGCTCTTGCCCCGCGACACCGATTCCGCGTAGGCGAAGGAGTCGTACTCGTGAACGAGGCCGATCACCCTCTCGATCTGCTCCTGAGTGGTCTCGTCTCTCGGGCTCTGCAGAATGCGCAGCACCTCTTCCTTCTCGGCTGCAGAGCAGTTGCGCAGCAGATCGATTACGATGAGCGTGCGCTTGCCCTCAGCGATGTCACCACCCCGTTCCTTGCCGTAGGCACCTGAGATGACTCCCGGTGCGGTGACTGCATCCCCCTCTTCAGAGACGAGATTGAGCAGGTCGTCGCGAATCTGGAAGGCGATGGCCATGGCTTCGCCGAAATTGCCGATGGCGCGACGATGCTCGTCGGTGGCGTCGGCGATGATCGCGCCCGCCGTGCACGGTCCGCGACCGGTGTACCATCCCGTCTTCTTGCGAAGCATGGTCATAAAATCATCTTCGCTGGGAATGGTACCGTCTCGGATCCAGCCGACGTCGTAGGCCTGTCCTTCGAACGTCTCACGGGACCCCCGAGTCATCTCGTCGATGAGTTGGAGGGAGGTCTCGTAGCCCAGTACCTCGGAGTTGGCCGCCAGCACTTCGAAGACTTTCGCGTACAGAGCGTCACCAACGTTGATGCTCAGGGGAATACCATACATGCGGTGGCTGCAGGGCTTGCCCCGGCGCATCTCGGAATCGTCTTCAATATCGTCGTGGAGCAGGGCGAAAGACTGGAACATCTCAAAGGCCACCGCCGTACGCAGGGCGCGAGTCACGTCTCCACCCAAAGCTTGGCAGGAGAGCAGAACCAGAGCCGGGCGAGAACGTTTGCCGCCCCGTTCCGGGTAGTCGCGCATGGGGCGATACATGAACTCCTCCGGCTCCTGGACGGGCAGGAAGGAGAACATCTCGTCCTCGATCTGTGGGATGTAGGTCTCGAGAAAGCTCCGCAACTGCGGGGAAACAGTGGTCATCGCGGGCCTCCGTGAGCGGGGTTGGCGACCGGGTCGCATCGGCCGCCGAGATGGCAGCTCAGTCGCCAGCTACTTGCAGACGCGCCAGGGCTCTGCCCAGCGCCACCTGGGCGCGGGCGCGGTCCACGTCCTCGTCCTGCTGCAACCGCTGCAAGGCGCGATCTCGAGCCGCGTGAGCACGGGCGCGATCGATCTGCTCGCCGAACTCCGCCGTTTCTACCAGCACTGTGGTTCCCTCGGGCGAGACTTCGACAAAACCGCCGCTAGTAGCCAGCTTGCGACGCTCTCCACTCTCTTCCTGAAACTCGATTGCTCCAGACCGGAGAGCCGCCACCATAGGGGCGTGCCGCAACAGCACGCCGAAGGAGCCCTCCACCCCGGGTGCCCGCAGGCTGTGGACCTGTCCGGAGTAGGCGCTGCGCTCGGGGGTGACGATCTCGAGTGAATAGGCCATGACGCTGTCTAAAGATTCTTGGCCTTTTCCAAGGCCTGATCGATGGTCCCGACCATGCTGAAAGCCATCTCCGGCACGTCGTCGTACTCGCCACCAACCAGCCCTTTGAAGCCGCGCACCGTGTCTTCGATCTTGACGTAAGCACCAGGCATGCCGGTGAAAACCTCGGCCACGTGAAAGGGTTGGGTGAGGAAATACTGAATCTTGCGGGCGCGAGCAACGACGACCTTGTCCTCATCGGAGAGCTCGTCGATGCCGAGAATGGCGATGATCTCGCGCAGGTCACGGTAGCGCTGCAACACCTCCTGGACCCGCTGTGCGACGGAGTAGTGTTCTTCCCCGACGACGCGCGGATCGAGGATTCTCGAGCTCGAGGCAAGCGGATCCACTGCCGGATATAGGCCTTGGTCGGCGAGCGAGCGCTCGAGCACTATGCGGCCGTCAAGGTGCGCGAAGGCGGAGACCACTCCGGGGTCGGTGTAGTCGTCGGCGGGCACGTAGATCGCCTGCACCGAGGTAATCGAGCCTTCCTTGGTGGTGGTGATACGCTCCTGTAAAGCGCCCATCTCGGTGGCCAGGGTCGGCTGGTAGCCTACCGCTGACGGCATGCGTCCCAGCAGGGCGGAAACCTCAGCGCCGGCGAGGATGAACCGGAAGATGTTGTCAACGAAGAGAAGCACGTCCTGGCCGGCCTCATCGCGAAAATGCTCAGCGATCGTCAGACCGGTCAGCGCGATGCGCTGACGCGCTCCCGGCGGCTCGTTCATCTGGCCGAAGACCATCGCCGTCTTGTCAATGACGCCGGATTCCTCAAGCTCTCCCAGCAGGTCATTGCCCTCGCGGGTGCGCTCGCCGACGCCGGCAAACACCGAGTAACCGCCGTGGCCAGAGGCAACGTTGTTGATGAGCTCGGTTAGAATCACCGTCTTGCCCACACCAGCGCCCCCGAACAGACCCAGCTTACCACCACGGGCGAAGGGGCAGACCAAGTCCATCACCTTGATACCGGTCTCCAACATTTGGTCGGAGGTCACCTGATCCTGGTGATCGGGGGGATTGCGATGCAGCGGCTTGCGCGGCGTGTCCGCCGGCAACGGCCCTTTGCCGTCGATGGGCTCGCCGATGACGTTGAACAGGCGACCCAGCGCTGCTTCGCCTACCGGAACTTGAATCGGTCCCTCGGTGTCAATGACTCGGGCGCCGCGATGGAGGCCGTCGGTGGAATCCATCGCAACGGTGCGGACCAAACTCTCGCCCAGGTGCTGCTGCACCTCGAGGACAAGCCGATTCTCACCGGGTCGATCCTCTTCCACGACTTCCAGGGCGTTGTTGATGGGCGGCAGCTCACCGCCGGTGAAGTCAACGTCGACAACGACGCCTATGATCTCCTTGACACTTCCTTCTTTCATCGATCCGATCCTCGATCCATCGTGGTAAAAGTCAGCCGTATCAGGCAACCGCTTCGGCACCACCGATGATGTCCATGAGTTCGAGCGTGATAGAGCTCTGACGTTCTTTGTTCATCTCGCGGGTCAACTCCTCGATGAGGTCGCCCGCGTTCTTGGTCGCATTGTCCATCGCCGTCATCTGAGCAGCGAAGAACCCGGCGTTAGTCTCAAGCAAAGCTCGCCAAATCTGAAAGTTGACGTGCCGAGGTACCAGCGTTCCGAGCAGCTGGGCCGGCTCGGGCTCGAAGATGTAGTTGCCTGCCGCCTGGCTGCCGGCATCACTCACCGCCTCTTCGCTGGCGACGATGGGAAGCAACTGCTGGGTGACAGGGACTTGGTTAGCCACCGAGCGAAACTTGCTGTAGATGAGCTGAACACAGTCGACTCGTCCGGAGAGGAAGTCGCTTGTGAGGCTCTGCGCGATCTCCATGGCGCTGGCGAACTGTAGAACGCGGAACACGTCCTGGTGGTGCTGGGCCCCGTCGAAGCCACGGGCGCGCAGATAATCACGCCCCTTCCGCCCCACCGTGATGAGTTCGGTTTCGATACCTTGTGCCCTTTCGAGCTCGCTGAGAGCACGCCGACAAACGTTGCCGTTGAAGGCGCCGCACAAACCGCGGTCGGCAGTGACCACCACCGTCGCCTGGCGCTGGACAAAGCGCTCGGCGAACAGCTCGTGTTCACCGGTGTCGGCGCTGCTGTACAAGCGTTGCAGGATTGTGTCGATCCGCTCCGCGTAGGGTCGCGCCGACTCAATGGACTCCTGGGCCCGGCGCATCTTCGCGGCCGCCACCATGTACATGGCGTTGGTGACGCGCTGGATGTTGGAAATCGATCCAACCCGGGTGCGGAGCTGACGGAGTGTTGCCATCTCTTAGCTCTACTCTACCCTGCCCCTTACGCGGAGGCGCGGAATCCGCTCTTGAACTGGGCGATGGCGTCTTTGAGCTTCGCCGTGGTCTCGTCACTAAGGTCGCGGCTGTCGCGAATCTCGGCCATGAGCTCGGGCTGCCGATCACGCATGAAAGCGAGCAACTCCTCTTCGAAGTGGCGCACGTCCGCCGTGGGCAGATCGAGAACGTACTCGATGGCGAATAGCGCCACTGTCTCCTCTTCCAGTGACAGAGGCACGTACTGGTCCTGCTTGAGGATCTCCATGAGCTTTTCGCCCCGATTGAGCAGATCGCGCGTCGACTGGTCGAGGTCGGAAGTACCGAACTGGGCGAAGGCTTTGACTTCGTTGTAGCGCGAGATGTCGCCCTTGATTGCCCTGGCCACCGCCTTCATCGCCTTGGTCTGGGCGGCGCTGCCCACGCGTGACACCGAAGCGCCCACGTCCATGGCAGGGCGATTGCCGGAGTAGAACAGCTCCGGCTTAAGCAGAATCTGTCCGTCTGTGATGGAGATGACATTGGTGGGCACGAAGGTCGAGACATCACCTTCGAGGATCTCGATCACGGGAAGCGCGGTCAGGGAGCCGCCGCCCTTCTCGTCACTCATTTTTGCGGCGCGCTCAAGCAGCCGGGAATGCAGGTAGAACACATCGCCGGGATAGGCCTCACGGCCCGGCGGCCGGCGCAGGATCAGGGACATCTCGCGGTAGGCCCAGGCCTGCTTGGACAGATCGTCGTAAATGATCAGCGCATGGCGGCCACTGTCGCGGAAGTATTCGCCCATGGAGGCACCAGAATAGGGCGCCAGGAACTGCAGGGGTGCCGGATCGGCGGCGGTGGCAGAGACCACGATGGTGTAGTCCATGGCGCCGTTGGCTTCGAGCTCGGCGACAACCTTGGCCACCGTAGAGGCCTTCTGACCGATGGCGACGTAGATGCACATGAGGTCGCCACCCTTCTGATTGATGATTGTGTCTACAGCGATGGCGGTCTTTCCGGTCTGGCGATCGCCGATGATGAGCTCGCGCTGACCGCGTCCAATAGGCACAGTGGAATCGATGATCTTGATGCCCGTCTGCACCGCCTCGGTGACCGGCTGACGGTCGATGACACCCGGCGCCTTTCGCTCCACAGGCAACGCCTGCGTGGCATTGACATCGCCCTTGCCATCGATGGGCACGCCCAAGGGATTGACCACGCGTCCGAGCAGCTCGGCCCCGACAGGAACCTCGACGATGCGACCGGTGCGCTTCACTGGATCGCCCTCGTGGATCAGCGTGTCTTCGCCGAACAGCACACATCCGACGTTGTCCTGCTCGAGGTTGAGAGCCATTCCCATAACGCCGTGGGGGAACTCCACCAGCTCGGTGGCGCGAACATTACCCAGCCCGTGCACACGGGCAATACCATCTCCCACATAGAGCACCGTGCCGCTCTCGTAGACGTCGATTTCCTTTTCGAACCCCAGTAGCTGCTGCTTGAGGATCTGCGAAATTTCGTCGGGCCGTACCATTGCTTCGGCGGGCATTGCTGTCCCTTCTCTTACCTGGTTCTTCTACTGGAACGGCGGAGAGCCACCGTCGTTAGCTTCCCGTTCCGGCGAGGAAACGCTGCCGCAGTCTCGTCAGCTGGGTGTCAACGCTACCATCCAAGACGATGTCACCTATGGTGGCGATCGCCCCACCGCGTAGCGACTCGTCGACCTCGGTCTCCAGCTGCAACTGCCGCCCGGTGTAAGCTTCCAAACGCTGCCGCAGCTGCTCGACTTGATCGCCGCTCAGGGCCATGGCGGAACGCACCTGAGCGGTGTCGATGCCGGCACGTTCGTCGAGGATCGCTACAACGGTGCGCAAGATCTCCGCCAGCAAGTAGGCGCGACGGCGGCGGCTAACGAGCAGGAGAAAGTTCAGGGTCAGACCCTGCACCTTGCCCTCGAAGACTTGCTGCAATGCCGAGGCAACCGCCTCGCCGGTGACCAGACGGTTCTCGAGAAACTCGCTCAGCTCAGAGGAAGCGTCTAAGGTCGCCACCAAACCGTCGAGGTCTCTGCGTACCTGCACCTCGACGCCGGCTTCCTGAGCAGCCTCGAGCAAAGTCATGGCATAGCGCCGCACGACTTCGAGCCCTCTGGAGGTCGCCATCGCGTTCGTCCGTCCTACCTACGATTGCGGCAAGCGGGTGATAAAGTCGTTGACGAGCTTGCGGTTGCGATCGGCGTCGAGCTCGGCGTCGAGAATCTTGCTCGCCGCGTTAACGGCGAGATCGGCCACCTCGTTGTGTAGCTCGGCCAGGGCGGTGCGCTTCTCGGTCTCGATGCTCTTGCGAGCGCTGTCGATCGTGCGCTGAGCCTCGACACGCGCCGCATCCACGATGGACTGACGCACGGTCTCGGCCGCTTCACGGGCCTCGGCGACGATCTGGCGAGCCTCGACCTCAGCTTCGATCAGTGTCTGACGATGCTCCTGCAGTTGAGCCTGGGTGTCAGCCCGTGCCTTGTCAGCGCTTTCTATGGCCTCGCGAATGCTCTGCTCACGCTGATCGAGAGCGGTCAGAAGGGGACCCCAGACCTTGGCCTTCAGGATCACGAGCACAACAACGAAGGTGATGATCGTCCACAGGATCAGTCCGGGGTGGACATCCAGCAGACCCATGCTATTTGGTCACCACGACGAGTACGCAGATGATCTCCGCCAGCAGCGCAACACCTTCGATGAGGGCAGCGGCGATGATCATGTTGGTGCGGATGTCTCCGACAGCCTCGGGCTGACGGGAGATACCTTCGAGGGCGCCCGCGGCAAGCAGGCCGATTCCGAGACCGGCACCGATGGCGCCCAGCCCAGCGCCTATGGCAGCGCCCATGTAAGCGAGATCCATGGAGTGTGTCCTCCCTTATGGTGTGGTGAGTCTCATTGTGTCTGTCCGCCCGGCCACTAGTGATCGGGATGAACGGCCATGCTCACGAACAGGGCCGTGAGCAGGGTGAAGATGAAGGCTTGAATGAAGCCGATAAAGATCTCGAGCAGGTAGAGGGCCGCTGCGAGAATGACCGAGGCCGGCGCCACCCAATACGACTGGAGCATGATGATGAGCCCTAAGAAGACCACAATCGCGATGTGGCCGGCAATCATGTTGGCGAAGAGTCGGATGCACAGGGCGAAGGGCTTGGCCAGCATGCCGACGATCTCGATCGGTATGAGGATGATCAGCAGTGCGGCTGGCACACCGGAGGGCACCATCGCCTTGAAGTGTCCGATGAGTCCATTGTTGACGATGCCGGCTCCCTGGGTCACCGCGAAGGAGATGAGAGCAAGGGCGGCAGTGACACTGATATTGCCGGTAGCAGTCGCGCTGTAGGGGACGAGGCCGAGCAGGTTACAGTACAGAATGAAGAAAAACACGGTGAGCAGGAAGGGCAGATACACGCGTCCCCCTTCCCCCATCACCGGCAACACGACCTCGTCGCGAAGGAATACGACGATGCTTTCGAGAAAGTTGGCGAGCCCGGTAGGAACGAGCTTCGGACGCCGGAAGCAGGCCATCATCGTGAGGATGAGAAGAGAGCTGGCAATCCACATCATCAGCACGTGGCGGGTGATGGAGAGATCTACCCCGTAGATCGGGTCGAAATGCGGAAGGGCGATGTGCCCGTCGAAGATGTGATGGGCATTGATGAAGGGCACTTCCACGGAGTCATGGTCCAGGATGTGCCCGATTACGTCTACGTTTCCGCCGCCTTGCGCGGCATCCGCACTTGCAGCCATCGGCTCCCCCAGGCTCCGAGCCCGGGTGCTGGTGACGACCCGCCTGGCAACCGCGGGTCATAGTCTGGAGGGAATTGTAAAACCTTGGGACTTGGCTCTTGGCCGAGCCGGTCAAAAAATAAAGGTGGACATACTGATGTCAACAACTCATGGAAGGCCGGTGTTTGATCCCCTTGTCGACGGAAAATTAGATTTCTTACCCTGGCCACTGCCTCGCCGCGCGAACATCGCGATTTCGAGCCCGAGGAAGGCAAGGTAGGTCACGACCAAACCGGCGGCGTAAGCACCGGGGTTGGTGGCAGTGAACATGAGCAACAGGACGCTGGCTGCCACCACCAACAGCAACCGCAGCGCGACGCCCCCCGAGATAGCGGCGATGAACAGACCGGGACGGCTTGCCGACCAGCGCAGGGTGAGCCAACCGATGCTGGCGCTGGCGGCGCTCACGACGATCCCCAGCGCTGCGGATACGTAAGAGTTTTCTATCACTCGTCTTCGGATTTCTGCGATGGCGAACTGACACGCATCACCACCTGGTAGAAGTGGTAGAACGCGGCGACCGAACCAAACAGCCCACCCGCAAGCAACAGCCAGGGGCTGGTCTGAAAACGCTGGTCCAGCCACCAGCCGCCGGCTATACAGATTAGCACGGTAGCGGCGAACTGGATCCCCGCCACCAGTAGGGGGCTCACGGCGCGTAGCGACGCGGAGGCTGTCTCGTCCTTCGAGCGACTCGGGTCAATGTCGTCGTTCACGGCATCACCGCCTCTATGGCGAATTGTGTCAGTGCAATTCAGCGGGTGCACCCACCACAACCCCGTGACAGGTACGACAGCGGTCAGCACCCTTTACCGCAGTAAGCTCGGGGTTGATTTTCGGCGTCTCCGCTCCCACCCACGTGCGCTAATCCCACCCCCACCCGCGCCGTCGGTTCGACTCGCAACGTCGATTGACAGTACGAGGACGGCGAGGGGTTCGGGTTTAACCACCGTTTGATCGCTAATGGCCTCCCCCCCATGGCAGCAGGGCGATGAGGCCGAAAGGAAATGGTGAACCGCTGCAGAGGAAGGGTGTGGGCGGCGACAGGAAGCGTTATCTGCAAGCAGGCTCCTCTCGTCGATGGCGAGAGGCCCGGATTCGAGGGCTACGCCACCACGCTCTCTTGAGAGGCGGGTGCCTTGGAGCCGGAGGCAAAGCGCCGGCCGGGATTGCGGCCGCAGGACTGACCGTCGGTAGCTCCGCATTCGCACATCGGTTCACCGAACTCGTCCCGCATACTAGCCAGTCCCCCACAGGAACCGGTGATACGGCGGTTAGAAAAGATGACCCCCACGGCCATGCCGGTCATGACCAGACCGAAGATGGCCAGTGCGGGAAGGAAAACATCCACGGTTGCCTTCTCTCCTCGCTATGAGCCGAAGTCGTCGAAGCGGATCATCTCCTCTTCAACGCCGAGATCGTCAAGCATCTTGAGCACTGCCTGCAGCATCATCGGCGGGCCGCACAGGTAGTACTCGATGTCTTCTGGCGCAGGATGCTTCGAGAGGTACTCATCGAGCACAACCTGGTGGATGAAGCCCATCGAGCCCGTCCAGTTGTCCTCCGGCAGAGGCTCCGACATAGCCACGTGGAAGGAGAAGTTGGGGAACTTGCTCTCGACATCTCGGAAGTGGTCCTCGTAGAACAACTCTTTGCTGGAGCGGGCACCATACCAGTACGACACCTTTCGGCTAGTGCCCAGAGTGTGGAAGAGATGGAAGATGTGCGAGCGCAGAGGCGCCATACCAGCGCCACCGCCGATGTAGCACATCTCACGATCCGTGTCTTGGATGTAGAACTCACCGTAGGGCCCGGAGATGGTAACTTTTTCGCCTGGTTTGCAGTTGAAGGTGTAGGACGAGGCCAAGCCGGGATTCACCTTCATCCAGCCACCGGCGGCGCGATCGAAGGGCGGCGTGGCGATGCGGATGTTGAGCATGACGATATCACCCTCGGCGGGGTGATTGGCCATGGAATAGGCACGTACCGCGGTCTCGGTGTTCACCGTGCGCAGATCCCAAACCTTGAAGGCATCCCAATCTTCGCGAAAGCGCTCGTCGATGTCGAAGTCGCGGAAGTCGCACTGGAAAGGTGGCACTTCAATCTGGACGAAGCCGCCGGACTGGAAGTCGAGAGTCTCGCCTTCAGGGAGCTTAACCACGAACTCCTTGATGAAGGTGGCGACGTTGTCGTTGGAGACCACCTCACACTCCAGTTTCTTCACCGAGAACACCTCTGCGGGAACCTCGATCTTCATGTCCTGTTTTACCGTGACCTGGCAGGACAGACGCTCGCCATCGAGCTCCTCGCGTCGGTTAATGTGCTCCTTCTCGGTGGCGAGGATCTCGCCACCCCCCTCATGCACCCTGACGCGACACTGGGCACATGTGCCACCGCCGCCACAAGCGGAGGATACGAACAGTCCTTGATCGGCCAGCACGTTGAGCAGCTTGCCTCCCGCAGCTGTGGCCAAGGTGCGCTCGCCGTTGACGAGGATGCTCACGTCTCCGGTAGCAACGAGCTTGGAGCGAGCGACGAGGATGACGGCCACCAAGCCCAGCACCACCGCCGTGAACATGGAAACGCCGCCGAGGATCTCAGTCATTTCAACAATGCCTTAGAGCGCCTTAGAGCTGAATGCCGGAGAAAGCCATGAACGCCATGGCCATAAGGCCCACTGTCATGAAGGTGATGCCCAGGCCGCGCAGGCCGGGGGGAACATCGCTGTAGCGCATCTTCTCGCGAATGCCGGCGAGGGCGACGAGAGCCAACCCCCACCCAATACCGGAGCCCAGGCCGAAGACGACACTTTCGCCAAAGCCGTAGTCGCGCTCCACCATGAACAGAGAGCCGCCAAGGATGGCGCAGTTCACGGTGATCAGCGGCAAAAAGATCCCGAGGGCATTGTAGAGGGCGGGCACGTACTTGTCTAGGAACATCTCCAGGATCTGCACGCTGGCGGCGATCACGCCGATGTAGCTGATCAGGCCAACAAAGGTGAGATCGACGCCGCCCAGGCCGATGGAGCCAAGTGCCTCTTCCCGGAGCAAATGGCGGTACACGAGGTTGTTCAGCGGCACCGTGATGGTTTGCACGACGACCACGGCAACGCCGAGACCGAAGGCGGTGGTCACCGTCTTGGAGACCGCCAGGAAGGTGCACATACCAAGGAAGAAGGCGAGGGCGATGTTCTCGACGAACACCGCCTTCACAAAGAGGTTGAGATAGGCTTCCATCAGCCGCCCTCTTCGATCTGCTCGGTTTTGAACGAGCGCAACACCCAGATGAAGCCGCCGATGATGAAGAACGCAGACGGCGGCAACAGCATGAGGCCGTTGGGCACGTACCAGCCACCTTCAGTAGCCAGCGCGAAGATCTCTACGCCGAATAGCTTGCCCGAACCGAAGAGCTCGCGCAACACGCCGACAACCAACAGGATCACGCTGTAGCCAAGAGCGTTGCCAAGACCGTCGAGCATGCTCATGCCCACGCCTTCCTTCATGGCGAAGGCTTCGGCGCGGCCCATCACGATGCAGTTCGTGATGATCAGCCCCACGAATACCGATAGCTGCTTGCTAATGTCGAAAGCGTAGGCCCGCAGAAACTGGTCGACGACGATCACCAAAGAGGCGATGATCGTCATCTGTACGATGATGCGGATATTGGTGGGGATATGTGAGCGAATCAGACTCACGGCTCCGTTGGAGCACACGAGCACAAAGATGACGGCCAGACACATGGTGACTGCCGTCTCCAGTTTGCTCGTCACCGCCAGCGCCGAGCAGATCCCGAGGATCTGTAGAGCGATGGGGTTCTCATCGAAGACCGGAGCTAAGAGGGTGTCACGTGCCTTACCCATGACTCACGCGGCTCCTTCTTGCCTCAGGCTGTTGAGATAGGCTCCATAAGCGTTATCGCTGAGCCAGTAGCGGAGCATGTTTTGCACACCACGGGAAGTGATGGTGGCGCCGGAGAGCCCGTCGACCTGGTATTCCGACCCCTCTGCGGCCGGATCTACCCTGCCACGCACCACGGAAATCTGCACGTCGCCGTCGAGCCCGAAAGCCTGCTTCCCTTTCCACAGCGCCTTCCAGGCGGGATTGTCAACTTCGCCCCCCAGACCTGGAGTCTCGCCGTGCTCGTAGAACACCAGCCCCCTGATGGTATTGAGATCGTCGCGGTCGAGGGAGATGAAGCCCCACAGCGTCGACCACAGCCCCATGCCGAACACCGGCAGGATTACCTTGTCGACCTTGCCGCTCGCCTTCTTCACCAGATAGACGGGCATCTGCCGCGAGCGGCGCTTGATTCCGGCGCCGCGATCGTCCGCAACAGCGACACTGAGAACGGGGTCGCGACTTGCCTTCTTGAGATCGAACTGCCCGGGATCGCCGTCGAGGTATTTCCCAGAATCGATGTCGATCATGCGCGCCTCGACCTGCCCGAACAGGGCCTCGATGTCGCCGCCTTCGCTGCCGAGCAGTCCCGCGGCAGTGAGGATGTTCTTCTTCTTGTCCAGAAGTTTGTTGGTCTCCTGAGCCGGTCGCAGAGAGACCGCTGCCGCCGACACCAGCACCGAGCAGACTACACACAGTGCGAAGGCGACCGTGAAAGTCTTCCTGATCGTATCTCTGGCCATGTCTACCCTCTACTACGAAGCAGCCGGCGCGGTGCGCAGTTCGCGGCGGCGGATGTTGGCCTGCACGAAGGCGTAGTCGAGTACCGGTGCGAAGACGTTGCCGAACAGAATAGCGAGCATGACCCCCTCCGGGAAGGCGGGATTGACGACGCGGATGAGGACGGTCATCACCCCGATGAGAGAGCCGTAGAGCCACTTGCCCGGGTTGGTGAAAGCCGCCGATACCGGGTCGGTGGCCATGAACACGCAGCCGAAGGCGTAGCCTCCTAACAACAGCTGCCACAGCGCATCCATACCGAACATATAATTGGTGTCGCTCTGCACCTGGTTCAGCAGCAACCCCAGCACCACCGTGCTCAGGGTCATGCTCGCCATGATCCGCCAAGAGCCGATCTTGGTGGCGATGAGAATGGCGGCGCCGATGAGGCAGGCAAGGGTCGAGGTCTCGCCCATGCTGCCGGGAATCGTGCCGATGAAGGCATCCCAGTAGAATACCGTCGAGGTCATCGCCGCCATGCCTTCTGCCGGCACCAGACCGAGGGGGGTGGCAGAGCTGTAACCATCGACGGCGACCCAGACCTTGTCACCGCTGATCTCGGCCGGATAGGCGAAATAGAGGAAGCAGCGGGCGGTGAGGGCAGGATTGAGAAAGTTCTTTCCGGTGCCGCCGAAAATCTCCTTGCCGATGACGACTCCGAAGCTGATGCCGATGGCAACCTGCCAGAGCGGAATGGTCGGCGGCAGAGTCAGCGGGAATAGCATGCCAGTGACCAGGAAGCCCTCATTGATCTCATGCCGGCGGATGATGGAGAACATCGCTTCCCAGAAACCGCCCACCATATTGCATACGAGGAACACGGGCAGGAAGTAGAGCGCGCCGTGTACCACATTGGCCAGCAGGCTCGATGGATCGTAACCGATCTCGAAGATGTCGATGATGACCCCTCGCCAGCCCTCGGCAGAGGTCATCCCCAGCTCCCGCATCGCCAGGTTGGCCTGGTAGCCGGTGTTCCACATCGCCATGAGGATGCAGGGCACTAGCGCAACGACGACAGTGACCATCATGCGCTTTAGATCGAGACTGTCGCGCACGTGCGAGGCGCCCTTGGTGACTTCGCCGGGCGTGAACAGAAAGGTGTCGGCCATCTCGTACGCCGGGTACAGGCTCTCAAGCCTGCCACCGCGGGCAAAGTGGGGGTGGACACTGTCGAGCAGTTCTCTCAGTGCGTTCATCTAGAATTCCCGTTCGATGATATCGAGATTCTGACGCAGGAGAGGTCCGTACTCGGTCTTGCCAGGACACACGAAGGTGCAGAGCCCGAGATCTTCCTCTTCGAGTTCGAGGCACCCCAGAGCCATGGAGCGTTCGGCGTCACGGGTGATCAGGGAGCGCAGCAAGAAGGTGGGCAGAATGTCAAGGGGCATCACTGACTCGAAAGAGCCCACTGGCACCATGGCGCGCACGCTTCCCTCAGTAGACGTGGTGAAATCGAAGCGCTTGCCCGGCGCCAGCGACGAGGTGAAGACGTTCTTGACGGAGAACTTGTCCGCGCCTGGCATCTGCCAGCCGAGGAACTCGCGCCGCCGGCCCTCCTGGAGCAGCGAGATCTGGTTGTGCCAACGACCGAGGAAGTCAACGGGCTCGACGGCAGTGCGGCCGGACAACAGGGAGCCAGCGACCATTCGCACCTCCCCCTCTCTTGCCTCGCCTTCAGAGAGCTCGGTGACGCTAGCGCCGAGCCGGGTGCGCAACAACCGAGGTCGGTTCGCCGCCGGGCCGGCGATGCTGATCACACGCGTGGTATATAGGTTACCGTCACTGAACAGCTTGCCGACGGAGACGACATCCTGGTAGCCGATCGTGAACACCGTCTTCTGCAGCCCAACAGGATCCAGGAAATGGACATGGGTGCCGGCCAGTCCGGCGGGATGGGGCCCGGCGAACTCAGCGATGGTGATGTTGGCCCGGTTGCCGCCGTCGGGAATCGCCGAGCCAGGCGCCCTGCAGAGATAGACGGAACCGTCGGTGAGCTGACCAAGTGCAGCCAAGCCGTTCTCGAAAGCGCTCTCGTTGTTGTTGAGCACGACGGCCGGATCCGGAGCCAGCGGATTCGTGTCTATGGCGGTGGCAAAGATTGAGCTCGGTACCGTCTCAGGTAGCGGCACCTTCCCGAAAGGGCGCGTGCGCAGTGCCGTCCACAACCCGGAGTTCACCAAGATGTCGCGCACAGCTTCCCGACCGAGATCTTCGGGCCGCTTGCCGCCGTTGTCGAAGCTCTCGGCACCCTCGCCGTCCAAGTCGATGATGACGGAAAGCAGGATTCTCTTCTCGCCCCGGTGGATGTGACTAACTTTTCCAGCGCCGGGCGCGGTAAACTTGACCCCCGGGCGGCGCTTGTCCTCGAATAGGAGCTGACCCGTGAGCACACTGTCGCCTTCGGACACGTGCATGGTCGGCCGTAGGCCGTGGAAATCGATGCCGATGGCGGCGACACGCGATACCGATCGCGAGTCCTCGATCACCTGCTCGGTTTCACCGGTTATGGGAAGGTCAAGGCCCTTCTTGATCGTGAAAGACCGCCTCTCACCCATCCTTATGATGCCTCGTTCACCTCGAGTGGATTACTACGGAGCGTGACGGTGGTCAAGCGGGAACCCAACTAGTTGGCGACCGAACCGCGCACCGCGGTGGGACACTGCTGCCCTGTGACCGGCGCAGAGCTGCACCGGAGGCCCCTATCTTTTGCAGCCGTTTTAGGTTAAGGCCGTTTTTCTGGACTGTCAAGGTGACCTAAGTGGCTGCTACATCGAAGCAATTGGCGTTTGCCTTTGGGGAGTAAGGACTGGCCGGTTTTCGGTGAAGGAGATCGACCAGACTGGTGTCCGTTGGAGGGTGACCCTAGTGTAACCCCATTCCATGATATTATCAGTATTATCAGCTGAGATCGTGAACGGACTGCGAATCACCCTGTATTGTGGGTTCCTGCTCGGAGCCCTGCAACCGGTGTCATCCGCGGTTGCCGAAGAGTCGCCGTCGTCCCAGCGGTACGAACTGCCGGTGATGTACGTGAGCGCCTCCCGACTCGCCGAAGAAGGCATGGCAGCTGCTACTCGCCACGTCGTCGTCATCGAGGCAGATGAGCTGCAGCGCCGTGCCGCCGCCGATCTTTCGGAGCTGTTGAGCACACTACCCGGTGTCGATGTGCGCACCCGCGGCCCGCTAGGAGTGCAGGGCGACCTCGAGGTCGACGGAGCCACCTTCAACCAAGTTCTGGTGCTAGTCGACGGTATTCGTGTCAACGATCCGCAGACCGATCATCACACCCTCAACCTACCCCTGGCTCCAAGCGATCTCGAGCGGGTAGAGATACTTTACGGAGCGGGTTCGTCCGTGCACGGACCCGACGCCTTCGGTGCTGTGGTCAACTTGGTACCACGCGCGCAGGCACCGGGACGACTGGACATCGCCCCACACTGGGGTCGTTCGCTGGACGGTGGAAGATCGTTGTTCGGTGTTCCATTTGGCGACTTCGCTCTGCGCCAGGGCTGGACTGGCAGATGGGGCGAGCTGTCCCTCAGCGCCGGCAAGAGGCGCTCCGACGGCTATCGTGACGGCACCGACTACGATGAAGACCGCCTCAATCTTCGGACTCGTTTGCCCGTTGCCGGTGGCCGTCTCACTGTCAACGCCGGTGTGCAGGATAAGGCCTTCGGCGCCGCCGACTTCTACGCCCCCTTCCCCTCGCGCGAATGGACCCGGGTTTACCTCTACAGCACTGCCTTCCAACGCCGCACCGGCGAGCGCACCCTGTCGCTCCACGCCGCCCTGCGGCGGCACCGGGACCGCTTCGTCCTCGTCGCCGAGGATCCCGACCGCTACCAGAACCGCCATCGTAGTCACCTCGGAACCGTTGAGGTGTACGGGGGCATGCCGCTGGCCGGCGGCCGGGTGGTGGCCGGTGCCGAGGGCGGCCGGGAGACCATCGACAGCAGCAACCTCGGAGATCACTCTCGGGTGCGCTTCGGCCTGTTCACCGAGTACGGATTGCGACGCGGCGCCTGGAATCTGTCGGCGGGACTGCGCACTGATCACCACGAGGGCGCGGGCTGGGAGGCATCACCGTCGATTGGATTGGCGCGCTGGCAGAAGTGGGGACGGGTATACGCCACCGCTGCCCGCGCCTACCGCGCGCCCTCCTTTACCGAGTTCTACTACAGAGATCCTCGCAACATCGGGAACCCCGACCTCGAGGCCGAGCGCGGCTGGCACTACGAAGCCGGTGCCGAAACCCAGGCCTTGGCGGGAGTCCGCACACTCGGAGCCCTGTTCCTGCGCCGAGAGAATAACCTCGTCGACTACATCCGCACCCGAAACCTAGACCCGGAGGCGTCGCCCGATCCCTGGCAGGCGCGCAATCTCGGCGAGATGGAAACCGTAGGCGCCCGCTTGCAAACGCAGCGGCGCTGGCGGTATGCAGGTTTTCAGGCGGCCTACACGTGGATCGACAAAGAGCAAACGTTGTCGCCGGGGCTGGAGTCCAAGTACGTCTTCACCAATCCCACTCAGCAGTTGACTGCCGCCGTCGATCACGATTTGCCTTTTCAGCTCGAGGGTAGATGGCAGATGGTCACGCGGGCCCGCACAGCACCCCTCGAGGACTTTTCGGTGGTGGACGTCATGGTGAGTCGGTCCACTGGCTACGGCCGTCTCATCGGCCGGGTGCGCAACCTCACCGACAAGGAGTACGAGTCGGTGGCTGGCGCGCGTATGCCGGGACGCTGGTTCACCGTGGAAGCGCGCATCGACCTATAGGCCCGTCGAATCCTCGGACGGTGGCGGTTGTTGGATCGGGAAGGACGATTCTATACTTGCGTCATGCATCCTCCCCTGCTGTTCCCACCGTTACTTCTCGACCGAGGACGACACCCGTCATGAAGGGAATCGCCGTTGCGACCGTGCTCGCCGCCCTGCCGGCGGCCGCGGAGGAAGGCGTCAACAATTCCTACATCCAGCAGAGGCTCACTGCTCTGGACAGCTTGTTCGGGGACACTGTCGCCTTGCTGGAGGCCTTTCTTTTCGCCGACTTCGGCACCGGTTTCCCCCTCATCGTCGTCATCCTGCTGTTCGGTGGCGTCTACTACAGCCTCTACTTCCGCTGGCTATCCTTCCGCGGCTTCAAGCACAGCATCGACATCATCCGCGGGCGCTATGACTCTCCCGACGATCCGGGCGAGATCAGTCACTTTCAGGCTCTATCTTCGGCACTGTCGGCAACCATCGGCCTCGGCAACATCGCTGGTGTCGCCATCGCCGTGAGCCTGGGCGGTCCGGGTGCCGTGTTCTGGATGATCGTCACCGCCGTGTTCGGCATGTCATCGAAGCTGGCTTCCTGCACCCTGGCGGTGATGTACCGGCGGGTGCACTCCGACGGCCGGGTCTCGGGCGGACCCATGTACTACTTAGAGGAGGGTCTGGCGGGCATCGGCAAGGCGGAGTTCGGCCGCACCCTAGCGGTGATCTTCGCCTTCCTCACCATCGGCGGATCGCTGGGCGGCGGCAACATGTTCCAGGCCAACCAAACCCTGGAGATCCTGAGCACGGTGTCGCCGTGGTTCAAGAGTTACAACTGGATCGTAGGTCTGATCATGGCCTTCTTCGTCGGTCTCGTCATCATCGGCGGTATCCGTCGTATAGGCCGGGTCACCTCACGCATCGTTCCCTTCATGTGTGTGCTCTACGTGGTAAGCTCTCTACTCATCATCCTGCTCAACATCACCGAGGTCCCGGCCATGATCGGCCGCATAATATCCGACGCCTTCACGGGCCCAGCGATGTACGGCGGCTTTGCCGGCGTGCTCGTTATGGGCATTCGGCGAGCGGCGTTCTCCAACGAGGCCGGCCTGGGATCGGCGGCCTTCGCCCACGCCGCCGCCAGGACCGACGAGCCGGCCCGTGAGGGCATGGTAGCCATGATCGGTCCCTTCATCGACACCATCGTCATCTGTACGATGACGGCCTTGGTCTGCATGATCACCGGCGCCTATCAGCTGCCCGAATTTCAGACCGGCGAATTCATTGTCGGCGCGCGCATGACCGCAGCCGCCTTCGACTCTGTAGTCCCGGGTGCACGCTACGTGCTGGCAGCAGCAGTGATACTGTTCGCCTACTCCACGATGATTTCCTGGTCCTACTACGGAGAGCGCGCCTGGGAATACCTGTTCGGAAGTAGCACTATCTTACTCTACCGTCTCATCTTCGTTGGCTTCGTCTTCCTGGGAGCGGTGACGGCACTGAACAACGTGCTTGGATTCTCCGACATGATGATTCTGGGCATGGCCTTCCCCAACATCGTCGGCGGGGTGCTGCTGAGCCCGAAAATTCGCGAAGTACTCGACGACTACTGGGAGCGACTGCAGAGCGGAATCATCAAGCCCTACAAATAGCGTACAACTGGCGGCGCGAGCACGAAAACGGGGATGGCTGCACCTGGCGGCCGTCCCCGTCTCCTGTTCCACGCGGTCGATGTTGAGTGAGTCACATGTCGGAACCGACCGGAGGCGAAGTGTAGGCGTTAAGCAACGGTGGCTCGCGATCCAGGACCTGCTCGTTGGTGCGGCGCTGCCACCTGAGCATCGCCTCCAGTCCCACCTGATAGGAGCTGGCCGGATGCCAAAGCAGCCAGCCGTGGGCACCGGCGTCAGTCGCTGCCTGCAACTGCTCGGTGACGTAAGTCTCATCGAAGACCGGTACCCGGTAGGGAAAGGCCTGCACCCAGGGCCGGACCGCAACGCCGTAGCGGGCAGCCAGGGGCTTGAGACGGCGGATGCCTTCGTGGACGAAGTAGTACGGATACTCCACGGGATTCTCCACGCCCTCGAAGTTTCCGTAGAAGTGCGAGGGATAGAGCATGGGACTCACCACGTCGAGCAACGGCAGCAAATCTGGTAGCGACTGGCCGATGCGGGCCAGGTCCTGGGGCCGTCCCCAGGCGGCAACGCCGAAGATATCTGCCGACAGCAGAGTGCCGCTGCCGCGCAGTCTCTCGGCGACACGCTCGACGAAGGCGGTGATCACCTCGTGGCGGGCGGTGCTGTCGGGATCGAAGGCGAAGGCGACCTCGCTGTCGTCGACGGTGGGAAAGCGCACGTAGTCGAGCTGGATCTCGTCGACGCTCAGGCCGGCCACCTCGGACACCAAGGCGAGCAGGTAATTCTGCACGCGCGGCAGAGAAGGGTCGAGCCAACCGCGCCCCCAGGCACCGCCCTGCAGATCGCGCGGTGTCAGTTCGGGATGAGCTCGCGACATCAGCTCGTCGTAGAAGCAGCTGATGCGTGCCACCACGTTAATGCCGCGCTGGTGCAGAAGTCGAACCAGGTTGTGCGGATTGCGAATCGGCGCCAAGGAGTCGACCTGCACGCTCTGCGCCATAGGAATCCGGGTGATGTAGCTGATATCTCCGGGGCGATCCTTGATATCGAAGACCACGGTGTTGCCACCAGCGGCGAGCACAGCTTCAGCGAGGGAGATGATACGCTGGCTGCCGGCAACGCTGGCGGTGGCGTAGAGGCCGCGGACATCGTCGAAGGCATCCAGGCCCGGCCCCGGTGGCGAGCTGTCGCTGTCGGGAACGGCCAGGGGAATTCGCAGTTCCTGGCCGGCAATGAGCCGAGTGCCCTCGAGGCCATTGATCGCTCGGATGCAATCGGCAAGAGCGCTGGGGGTGTAGACTCCACTGCGGGGCAGAAAGTGACCGGCAATACCGAGCAGAGATTCCCCTCGACGCACGGCGATAACTGTGTCCACCGTAGCCGCTTGATCATCGGCCTCGGCGAGCAGACCAAAGCCAAGAGAAATACCGAGTATGATGCGTGTCATCGGGCTAAATAGGGGAGCAGACTGGATCAAGGATCTGCTTATAAATCAACGGGTTAGCAAAATAACCGGAGAACCCTGATGAGGCAAGCCGGCAATGGGACCGATGGCTGAATTCAGGGCGCGAAGACGTCGCGATCATCGCCGAGGAAGACCTCGTCCATGGCCAGATCGGAAAACGCCTGGTGCCAGCTCTCAAGGTGGATCTGGCGGTCCTGGAGGCGCAGATATACGCTGCTGAGCATCGCCAGGCGAGAGACGCCGAAGGTGACGGTGGCGACCCGTCCGCCGCGCAGATCGGCTTCGAGCTGCTCTGTCTTGCCGCCGTACTCGACTTCGATCCAGTGCGAGCCGGGAGGTAGGTTGTAGATGAGTACGCCATTGAGCTTCGGGTTGAGCAGGTCTACGCTGAAACCGCCGTCCAACGTCACCTTCATGCCGGCATCGAGCTCCGAGCCCAGCGGCGCGCGAACTACTGCAAGGGTGGCATCGAGATCTTGGTACAGGGTCTCGTCGAAATCGGCTTCCTCAAAGAGGTCGAGAGAGTCGGAAACCTTGCGACGGTCGACTGGACGCAATTGGGCGAAGGCAGGTAGGGGCCGCTCGACGGTGGGGCTGCCGTGGCGTGTGAGGGCGAAGACTAGCAGGTTGATGCCAGCACCCATGTATGGCGGGTACTGACCGGTGTCGTCGGGCAACGAACTGAAGGAGGCCGCCCAGCTCGAGTCCATGCGCAGATCGCTGAGCACGGCGACGAGCCGACCGTCTTCCAACTCCACCCCCCATAATCCCAAGGGTGGACGCGGGTCTTCATTGACAACGGCGGTCAACTGGGGATTGAAGGTGGCGTCTGTGGATACCACTTCGTAGCGCTGATCCGCCGGGTACTCCCAACTGCGGTACGGCAGATCCGTGAGGTACTCCCAGTGAGGCTTGTCCTCCTGGGGGAAGCCGGCGTTGAAGTCGGCGAAGGCGTGATAGATCGGGTGGTTGGCCGGCAGGGGGCGAATCCCAGCCGACGATCCGAACATTTTTTGAAGCAGATCCCGCACGTACAACAAGTAGCGGTGGCCGCCGTCAAGATAGACGAGGCCGCCCTCCCGCATGTAGCGCTCAAGCATTTCCAGCTCTTCAGGGGCCAGTTGCAGGGGCGGCCAGTCGTTGACCAAACTCAGGCCGCCACCTTCAAAGAAGAAGTGTATGGGGTCCTTGAGCAGGTGCTCGCCGAGAAAGTGATCCGTTGCCTCCTGGCGCACGTTTACCAGCAGGTGGGTGTTGTCGCGCACGTTGCGCGCCAGCGCGTCCAGCGCCGACGAACCGGCATCGCGCCCGGCCCCAGCACCCCGCACACGCACTCGGGTGATGGTGAAAAACCCGGTGAGCAGCACCCGTGAAGTAGGGTCGCGGATGATGATCGATTTCTCACCGCCGGCGAGGGCGAGGTCGGTGATGCGCAGCAGATCGAGAGATTGCCGCATCATCGAGTCGCGGATGGATAGCGCCTGTAGAACCGGGTGCTCGGGCTCGAAGGACCGGTCGCTCGGGATCACGGTGTCGGCGCGTGCGGCCAGCTCGAAGAGCTCCAGAGAGGTCGGTGTCAGCTGGGGTAGGTTGAGCTGCGGTGGCTGCTCGGCCAGCTGGGGATCCTCCGGATTGTCCAATCGTAGATCGTCCGGGGTGAGGTATTGCATCTCCGTGGGCGGAACCGTGGGCTCAGTGGACAGCAGCCGCCGGGGCTCGAAGCGAGGTGCCATGAGCAGCCGGGCGCGAAAGCGCTCCGCTTCCTCGGTGCGGCGCCGCCAGTCTTCGATAGTAACGACACCGACCAAGTGAAGCAGCAACGACAGCACCAGCCAGGGCAGGCTGTGGAAATGGCGCTGGAAGCGGCTACGGTCGCGAACGGTCATCGGCTCGACTGAGACATGGTCAGCAGTAAGATGCGATCCAGGCCCTGCAGGCTAGATCGGATCTTGCTACCGCCTTATCGCCATGACAGTGGTTATATGCCCTTTTCCAACCGTCATAAGAGGTTATCTTATCTGACCTCAGTTGCTGTGTGGCCACTCCGGGATCCATGTTTTCGGCATCTCCACATCAAGCCCCGGAGCCCTTATTCCGTCGATGAACGAGCCCATGAGTGAGTCCGCATCCCCGGCACTGGATGTTTGCGTTTCCCGCACCTCCACCAACGGCGAGATCGAAGTCGAACTCCGCGAGTGGTTGGATTCTATAGACTACGTTCTCGAGCACCGCGATCCCGAACAAGTTCGGGATCTATTGCGTCAGCTCTTTGGGCGAGCGGAGAGTTCGGGCGTGTCCCTGCCCTTCACAGCCCAGACCCCCTACACTAACACCATTCCGCGGGATGCCCAGCCTCCGTATCCGGGTAGCCGTGAGATCGAGCGCCGCATCAAGAGCCTAATCCGCTGGAATGCCATGGCCATGGTGGTGCGCGCCAACCAGGACAAGGCGACTCCCGGAGGCCACATCTCCTCGTACGCCTCATCTGCCACCCTATACGAGGTCGGTTTCAACCACTTCTTCCGGGCGCCGTGCGAAGACTATAGCGGTGATCTCGTGTTCTTCCAGGGTCACGCCGCCCCCGGGATCTACGCACGGGCCTTCCTCGAGGGCCGTTTTGACGAAGTTAACCTCGAGAACTTCCGGCGCGAGTTGCGACCCGAGAAGGGGCTCAGCTCCTATCCGCACCCTTGGCTCATGCCCGACTTCTGGCAGTTTCCCACGGTCTCCATGGGGCTCGGTCCGATTGTGTCGATCTACCAGGCTCGTTTCAACCGCTATCTCGAAGACCGCGGCCTCAAGCCCAAGGACAACTGCAAGGTGTGGGCTTTCTGCGGCGACGGCGAGATGGACGAGCCGGAATCGCTGGGAGCCATCACCCTGGCTTCGCGCGAGAAGCTCGACAACCTTATCTGGGTAGTGAACTGCAACCTGCAGCGCCTCGACGGCCCAGTGCGCGGCAACGGCAAGATCATCCAAGAGCTCGAAGGCGCCTTCCGCGGCGCCGGTTGGAACGTGATCAAGGTACTGTGGGGTGATGACTGGGACTCCCTGCTGGCTGCCGATCACGAAGGCATGCTCGCACGCCGCTTGGGCGAAGTCGTCGATGGCGAGATGCAGAAGTACAGCGTTTCTGACGGCGCCTACATCCGCGAGCATTTCTTCGGCACCGACCCACGGCTACTAAGGATGGTGGAGCACCTCTCTGACGAGCAGTTGCGTAAAATGCGCAGGGGTGGCCACGACCCGGACAAAGTCTACGCCTCTTTCAAGGCCGCCACGGAGCACACCGGCTCACCCACCGTCGTCATCGCCCACACCATCAAGGGCTACGGCCTGGGCGAAGCCGGCGAGGGCATGAACATCTCCCATCAGCAGAAGAAGCTGAATGAGGACGAACTACGGGAGTTCCGCACCCGCTTCGGCATTCCCATCGACGACGACGACGTCGCTGAGGCGCCGTTCTACCGCCCCGACGAGAACAGCGAAGAGATGCGCTACTTACGGGAGCGTCGCGAGGCATTGGGCGGCTACCTGCCACAACGCTCGGTTCGCGCCAAACCCCTGCCGCCTCTAGACGACAGCCTATTCAACAACTTTGCCGAAAGCGCCGGGGACCGCACCATGGCAACCACCATGGCATTCGGCCGCATTCTCACCAAGTTGCTGCGCGACAAAAATCTGGGAAATTTGATCGTGCCCATCATTCCCGACGAGGCGCGCACATTCGGGCTTGACTCGCTGTTCCGGGTCGTGGGGATCTACGCCCATCAGGGCCAGCTCTACGAGCCGGTGGATCGAGACACGCTCTCCTACTACAAGGAGGCCACCGACGGGCAGATCCTCGAAGAAGGGATCACGGAGGCGGGTTCCATGTCCTCCTTCATCGCCGCCGGCACCGCCTACGCCTCGCACGGCATTAACACGATCCCCTTCTTCATTCACTACTCGATGTTCGGGTTTCAGCGCATCGGCGACCTGTTGTGGCTCGCCGGCGACATCCGCTGCAAAGGATTTCTGGTGGGAGGCACGGCGGGGCGCACCACCCTTGCTGGCGAGGGTCTGCAGCACAACGACGGCAACAGCCACCTGTTCGCCTACGCTGTTCCTAACCTGGTCGCCTACGATCCTGCCTTCGCCTACGAGCTCGAGGTGATCATCAAGGATGGCATCCGCCGCATGTACTGCGAACAGGAGGACGTGTTTTACTACCTCACAGTGGAAAACGAGCCCTATCCCATGCCGGCCCGGCCCGACAGCGCCACCGACGAGGGCATCCTGCGCGGGCTCTACCGCTTCCGCGAGGCGGAGAAGGGGAAGCGCAGCAAGCTGCGCGCGCACCTGTTCGGCGCGGGTGCCATTCTCAACATGGCGTTGCAGGCGCAGGAAATCCTGGCGCGCGACTACAATGTCGCTGCCGACGTGTGGAGCATCACCAGCTTCAAGGAGTTGCATAACGATGGCCTCGACATCGACCGTTGGAATCGCCTGCACCCCGGCGAAAGCCAGCGCCAGAGCTGGATCAGTCAATGTCTCGAGAAGGAAAGGGGTGTGTTCGTCATCGCCTCCGACTACGTGAAGGCACTGTCTGAGTCGATAGCCCGCTGGTTTCCGAATCACCCAGTGACACTCGGCACCGACGGTTTCGGACGAAGCGAAGGCCGAGCCGAGCTGCGAGCCTTCTTCGAGGTGGACGCGCGCTACATCACCGTCGCCACCCTGGCGGCGCTGGCCCAAGAAGGCTCCATCGAGGACAGCATCGTCAAGGAGGCGATCGCCGCTCTCGGGATCGATCCCGACAAACCCAACCCCGTCATCCTCTGAGGGAGCATGGCCGTAGAATTCGACCTCCCTGATCTGGGCGAGAACGTCGAGTCCGGCGAAGTAATCAGTGTCCTCGTCAACGTCGGCGACACCCTGGCCGAGGACCAGCCGGTCATCGAACTCGAGACCGACAAAGCCGTCATTGAGGTCCCCTCTTCGGTAACTGGGATCATCACCGAGATCCTGGTCTCCCAAGGGGACACCGCCAACATCGGCCAGGCGATTCTGCGGGTCGACGGCAGCGGCGGCGTTACGGCGGCCCCTGAGCCATCACCGGAGTCTGCTGCCAGCGAAGCAACTGCAACGCCCGAGCGACCCACCGCGCCGGCTCCGGCCACGCCACCGTCGGCGCTTCCTCCCGTCGGCGACATCGAGGTCAAGCTGCCCGAACTCGGTGAAGGCATCCAGAGCGGCGAGGTCGTGGACATCCTGGTTTCCGAGGGCGACAGCATCAAAGAGGAGCAAGGCCTCATTGAGCTCGAAATCGACAAGGGTGTGGTGGAGATGCCCTCGCCTACCGCGGGAGTGGTGAAGGCCATTCACGTGAAAGAGGGCGATACCGCCTCGGTGGGTCAGCTCGTGGCCATGGTGGAGGCGAATGCCGGATCGGCTGAACCCGAGTTCGCCCCGGAACCAGCTCCACCGACCGCTGCCTCGGTCCAGAGCCCTACCCCGGCTCCCGCTTCAGCGGCACCCGCTACCGCTCCGTTGGCGACGCCCCGCGCCCGTCTGGTCCCGGCAGCTCCCTCGGTGCGCCGCCTGGCGCGTGAGATCGGCATCGACATCATCCAGGTGAAGGGCACGAGTCCCACCGGCCGCATCTCCGAGGCAGACGTAAAGGCCCATTCCAAGGCCCTGCACGAACGCCACGGCGCCGGTGTGGCCGCAACAGCAGTTCCTCTGCCCGACTTCTCCACATGGGGGGAGATTGAGCGCGAGCCCTTCAGCAACGTGCGCCGCATCACCGCCGAGCGCATGACCCAGGCGTGGACGACGATCCCCCACGTCACCCAGTTCGATCATGCCGACGTCACCGAACTCGAGGCTTGGCGCAAGAACCACAGCAAGTTGGTTGAGAAGGCGGGGGGCAAGCTCACGCCCACGGCGATCATCCTCAAGGTGGTGGCCACCTCGTTGCGCAAGTTTCCACAGTTCAGCGCCAGCATCGACATGGCCGCACAAGAGGTGGTTTACAAGAACTACACTCACGTGGGCATCGCCGTGGACACTAAACGCGGCCTGCTGGTGCCGGTGATCCGCGACGTCGACCAGAAGACGGTGACCGAGCTGTCACTGGAGCTCGGAGAAATGGCGGAGAAAACACGCACCGGGCGGGTGTCGGTGGAAGACATGCAAGGGGGCTGCTTCACGATTAGTAACCTCGGCGGCATCGGTGGCACCTCCTTCACGCCAATTGTCAATTCACCGGAGGTTGCGATTCTCGGCGTGGCACGCAGCCGCACCGAGGCAGTCCACATCGACGACGAGTTTCAGCCACGGCTGATCATGCCGCTCTCCCTATCTTACGACCACCGACTCATAGACGGCGCCGATGGTGCGCGCTTTCTCCGCTTCATTTGCGAGGGTCTGGAAAACCCCTATTACCTGGCCTTCGAGGGCTGAGACGAGCCATGGCTGATCGCACCCAGACCGCTGTCATTGGCGGCGGCCCAGGGGGCTACGTCGCCGCCTTCCGCGCCGCCGACCTCGGTCAACAGGTCACCCTCATCGATCTCGATGACGACCCGGGCGGAGTCTGCCTGTACCGGGGCTGCATCCCCTCAAAAGCACTGCTACACGTAGCCAAGCTGCTCGCCGAGGCTCGTGAGGCGGAGGAGTGGGGAATCAGCTTCGGCAATCCCAAAATCGACCTCGACAAGCTGCGTGCTTTCAAGGACCGGGTGGTAGCGAACATGACCGGCGGTCTTGGCCAACTGGCTAAGGGTCGTAAGGTGACCTATGTGCAAGGCCGCGCCCGGTTTACCGGCGCCCAGTCGCTGGCCGTCGAGACCGCCGAGGGCACGCAGGAGCTGGAGTTCGACAACGCCGTGCTCGCCACAGGCTCGCGCCCCACCATCCTGCCCGCCCTCGACATCGGCTCCGACAATATCATGGATTCCACCGGCGCTCTGGAACTCGCCGACGTACCCGAGCGCCTGCTCGTGGTGGGAGGCGGCATCATCGGGCTAGAGCTCGGCCAGGTCTACTCGGCGCTGGGGTCGGCGGTCTCAGTGGTGGAGATGACCGATGGCCTCGTACCGCCGGGAGACCGCGATCTGGTTCGCGTGTTGCACAAGCGCCTGGAAGGTCAGTTCGAGCAAGTCCGCCTGCAGACTAAGGTCACCTCCGTCTCCGAAGGGGAGGGCCATCTACAGGTGACCATGGAGCCCGCCGATGGCGATGACAGCGTCGAGAGTTACGACCGGATTCTGCTGTCCATCGGCCGCCGTCCCAATTCTGAAGACATCGGTCTCGAGAACACCAGGGTTCAGGTCGGGGAGCTCGGCTTCGTGCAGGTCGATCTGCAGCGCCGTACGGCGGAGCCGACGATCTTCGCCGTCGGCGATGTCATTGGCTCGGCGCTGGCACACACCGCCTCCCACGAGGGCATCGTCGCCGCCGAGGTGATCGCCGGTAAGCGCTCCGCCTTCGAGCCCAAGGCGATACCTTCCGTGGTTTATACCGATCCCGAGCTCGCCTGGTGCGGCCTCACCGAAGCTGAGGCCAAAGCTCAGGGCCGCACCGTAAAGGTGTCCCGCTTTCCTTGGGGCGCTTCAGGCCGCGCTGCCACCCTGGACCGCAACGACGGCGTCACAAAACTTATCGTCGACCCCGAGAGTGAGCGGATTCTTGGGGTGGGCATCGCCGGCCCTGGAGCCAGCGAGCTCATCGCCGAGGGTGTACTGGCGGTGGAGATGGCCGCTGTGGTCGACGACGTCGCCCTGAGCATCCACCCCCATCCAACGCTTTCTGAAACGATGATGGAGGCGGCTGAGTTCTTCCACGGCTTGAGCCCGCACGTGATGCCTCCCCGGCGCTGACGGTGCCGGGAAGCCAGGGGCACATATTTCTCAGGGGAGGAAAAGTTGGGAACCTAGTTCCCCACACCGGCTCTTTCGGGGTCCGATCTGGTCCTCTCTCGCCAATCTCAACTGAATAATTATCAATTAGTTAGAATCTATTTTCTGACTACTCTTTTGCCGGGCACATAATTTGCTTTTTTGTCCGGTGGACCCGTCCGTATGGGCGCGGGGAGGCATTCCCTTCCCCTCCGCTCTCGGGCGCATGATATTGCAGACGGCATGGAAATCTCCCGACCCATCGCACACATCGATCGCCGGCTTCAGGAGATCGACCGCGAGATCCACAGCGCCCTACGCAACATTCGGCGCAATCTCGAGGAGTTAGAGCAGGCATCGCGCAGCCGGTCGAGTACCGTCGCACCAACATCGTCGGGAGATAGCTTTGCCGACCTCTTGAGAAGCGCTCTCGACAGTACCGCAGAGGGCGATCAGAAAGGCTGAGCCAACGGCGGTCGATGTTGCTGTATCTGCAGTCCCAGACTGCAGTTTTTCGTTGCCCGCCAAACCAGATTAGGGTTACCTTTGAGGCCCTTCAGGGAGCACGGGCCCAGAGCTTCTCCTCCCGGCCTTCAACGAACAGACGCCTCTCGCAACCCTCTCATGGTCTCCCGGATTCTTCTGGTCATAAGCACTACGGCGCTGTGCGTTCTGGTTCTGCTGCCCCTTGCTGCCCACTTCGCACGGGAACAACCCCATCTACTCGAGACCGATCGCCCGAGCCGGTCTCGGGATGCCTTGGGGTTGATCCGGAACAGGCAGTACGTCGCCGCCTACGACCGGCTGCGTACCGAAACCCAATCCGACGAACTCAACGTGCGGCATGAACTCCGTCTCGCGATCTGCGAGCGCGCCCTGGGAATGGCGCACAACGCCTACGCCCGGCTCGCTCGCCTGCCCAATCAGTTGCCGCTTCTGGAGGACTATCGACGACTGTGGATGGCGCGAGCCCTGGAGCAACTAGGCGAGCGCGAGGCGGCGGCGGGGAGCTACGCCGATCTGATCACCGCTGGCGAGCAGGCCGGTAACACCTTCTCTGCCGTGCTCGATTCCGCCCGCCTCTGTTTGGCGGGGATGCACGCCGAGGACGGCGCCTTCGATGCGGCTCTGCGCCTCTACCGCCGTCAGATAGAGGGGAACTCGAGGTGGACTCCTGTGCTCCTGTTTCGCATTGCCGAAGCCGAGCAACATTCCGGCAAGACCATGGCAGCGCGGGTCACCCGGCACCGTCTGATGGAAGACTACCCGGCTCACCGCCTCGCACTGGATGCGGCCCAGATGTACCGAGTCCATTCGGCGGCGGGACGGCACGTGCGCGCCGGGGTTTTCTATCAGCACGGAGACTACAAGCGGGCGATCTCCGAGTTGCGCACCTTCCTGAGGCAGCATCCGGGGCACGAGGCCACCGCTGACGCCCGGAACACTCTGGGTCGGGCCTACGCCAAGGCCGGCCAGTATGGGCAGGCGCGACGCACCTTCGAGAGCCTATACGAGGGACACGGCCACCCGTCCGCCCTGTTCTGGCTCGCCAGCCTCGACGTGCGCGACGACCGTGACCTCGAGGCCATCGACACCTATGCCCGTTTCGTGCGCACGTACCCCCGGCACAGCCTCGCCGACGATGCGCTCTGGTCGGCGGCCAAGGCGGCGGAGCGCAAGGACCACTTCAACCGCGCCGCCGAACTCTACGAACGGCTGGTCAGCAACTACCCTGGCAGCAACTTTGCCGAAGATTCCGCTTGGAGCGTGGGCTTCACGCGCTACTGTCAGCGCGACTACGATGCCGCTCTGGAGATCTTCCGCGATGTGTCCCGCCGCGCCGAGCAACCCCACATCGTCGACCAGGCACTGTTCTGGGCCGGCAAGACAGCCCGCCGGCTGGGCTTGAGCGACGAGGCTCGGCTGCTTTTCATCGAGGCGGCCACTGGCTTCCCGCGCTCGTACTACGCGTCGCGGGCGGTGAGCCTAGGATACGGTTCACCCCTGCTACCGCCGCGACAACAGCTGCGGGCTCAACCGACGTCGGCTCTGAAACGCGCCGAGTCGGTGCAGATGGCCGGCCTCGAGTTCATGCAGCGGGCCTTCGCTCTCGACGACCTCGGCATGACCTGGGCTGCGGAGGGCGAGTTGCGCCGGGCCGAGCGCACCAATCGTCAGCACATCAGCGGCCTCAAGCTGGTACGCGACGGCTATGAGGAGCTCGGTCTGCACAACCGGGCTCTGCGATTGTCCACCCGTATCGCCACCACCAACGAGGTGACAGAAGAGGTGGCACGGCTGTATCCAGACTACTACTGGGAGGAGGTGGAGCGTGCCGCCGAGCAGTCTGACCTCGACCCCCACCTAATCCTTTCAGTAATCCGCCAGGAGAGCTACTTCAACGAGGATGCCGTCTCCCGCGCTGGCGCTGTGGGTCTCATGCAGATCATGCCTCGGACCGGTCGCAAGCTGGCGCGCAGCATCGGCGTGAGCGACTACCATCGCCGGCTGCTCTTCGACCCGCGGGTCTCCATTCAGCTCGGCAGCCGCTTCCTCGGAGATCAGGTAAACAGCTTCCGCAATGGCCCGACGCGGCAGGTGGGCTTCGAGCTGGGTCTCGCCGCCTACAACGCCGGACCCCACGTGGCCAAGCAATGGGCGGAGCGGTTCTCCTTCGACGACGTCGACGCCTTCGTCGAACGCATCCCCTATCGGGAAACCCGCCTCTATGTGAAAAAGGTGCTCAAGAACTACGCCATCTATAAGTCACTCTCATCGTCCTATTCCTCTTCCGCGTCCACACATGTCCGTTCCGATGCCTGAGGACCCCACCAAGCAAGGACGGATGCTGGAGGACATATTCATCCTCCTCTGCATCCTCAGTCTATGGCCGGTAATTCTGGGGTGGCAGGGCGTGCTCTACCAGGTCATCCTTTACGCCGCCCTCGTCGGACTCATCTTCATCCTCGTCCGGCGTGTGCGCCGCTTCACCGACGCCCGCCGTGAGCTCGACGAGACGTCCAGTCCCGGCTCCTAACCTCAACTAAGCGAGTTTTTCGACCCACTCCGTCAACACTCTCGCCATCTCGGTATACACATCCTCGTTGCTGCTGCGGCTGCGTTTGAGGATGCGATAGCCGTGGTCGGCGGTGTCGATGAGGTGCAGGGTGGCACGTCCGCCAAGTCCTTCACATACCGGTTGTAGCAGGTCGAGGCGAGCGAGGTTGTCGCGGGTTCCCGAAAGAAATAGCATGGGCACTTCGACCTCGGCGAGATGATCAGCACGTTCGGTTCCGGGCCTGCCCGCCGGGTGCAGGGGGAAGGCGAAGAACACAATACCACGTACGTGTGGAAGTGTGTCCTCGGCGGTGGCGTGGGAGGTCATTCGGCCAGAGAACGAGTGCCCGCCGGCCAGAAGCTTGAGCCGGGGCGCTGCCGAGTGCGCCGCCTCGCAAGCAGCGTGCACCGTGGCCAGGGTCACTCCGCGGGCGTCGCGGCCGCCGCCACACTCCATGTAGGGATGGTTATAGCGGAAGGTCGCCACCATGGCGTCGGCCAGGCTCTCGGCGATGGCCTGCATGTTGCGGTGTCGCATGTCCGTGCTGGCCCCGTGTCCGAGCACCAACAGCCACTTTGCTCCGTGTGGACGGATCATCAGAGATGACACCTCGCCCTTGTCGGTATGGGCGACGAACCGCGACTCGATCCTTTCGTAGCTCATCCTGGCTTCCTCCCTAGCGGTGGGCGGCATATCGCTCAAAGGCCATCACCGCTGTCACCATTGCCAGCATGAGAGCGATGGAAAGCACCGTTTCAGGCCCGAATTCCACCGGCAGCACGCACTCGTAGCCGGTTTCAGTCTCGGCGCGGAAAGGCCAGACCTTACCCAGGGAGCCGGCCATCAGGCCCACCAGGAAAGCCATGGTGAGACTATGAAATCGAGCCAACAGCCATTTCAGTACGCGCGAGAACAGCAGAATGCCGAAGACGAAACCGCCTCCGAAGACAGAGATGATGATGAGGTCGTGCTCAGCAATGGCACCGAACACCTGCTGGTATTTGCCGAGGATGACGAGCAGGAACGAGCCGCTGATGCCGGGCAGGATCATGGCTACGCTCGCCACCGATCCCGAGAGCAGAAACTTGTAGAGCTCAGTGCCGGTTTCCATGGGAACGAGCACGGTGAACCCGTAGCCGACGCCGATGCCGAAGAGGGTGCTGAGTACCGTCACCGGGTTCCAGCCGCGGATGTGCCCGACCACCACCAACAGGCTGGCAACGATTAGTCCGGTTAGGGCGCCCCAGACCGGCGTTGGGTACTCGGCGAGCAGGAAAGTGATCGCCTTGGCAAGAGTAACAACGGCGGTGAAGATCCCCGCCAACAGTGGAACCAGGAAACCGGCGTTGATTCGCACAAGCGCCTCACCGATGCGAAATCGCACCAGGGCCCGCAGCAACCGCCCGTCGATAACAGCTATGGTGCCCACGAGCTCATCGTAGATTCCTGTGATCAGGGCAATGGTACCGCCGGAGACCCCGGGAATGACGTCGGCGGTGCCCATGGCGATGCCGCGTAACATGAGGCCAACGCCGCGCGCTTTCATCTCGGCAACGACGCCCTGGTAAGGTGACTGTTCGGCTTCTTTCATGCCCTACCTCTCCTCTGCTGATTCACTGCTCCAAAGGTGCGAACCGAAGGTCGCGGCCGGACCCTTCCAGCTGTTCGAGCAGCCGGCGGTCCGACCTTGGCATGGGGAAGTCGTCGAGATTCGCCGGGCGCACCCAGCGCCACTCGTCACAGCCGATCGCTTTGGGTGTACCCCGCTGATGGCGAGCGATGAAGGCGTGCAGGGTGATAGAGAAGTGGGAGTAGCCGTGCTCAACGCTACCCACCCGCTCGCCAACTTCGATCTCGAAGTCGAGCTCCTCCAGGATCTCCCGCCGTAGACATTGACTCAGGCTCTCTCTTGGCTCCTGCTTGCCCCCGGGAAACTCCCAGAGGCCGCCGAGCATGCCGTCGGGCGGCCGACGCGCCAGCAGCAGCTGCTCGCTGTCGTTCCAGATTAGCCCGGCGGTGACCTCGTAGTGGGGCCGCTCCTTGGCGGCGACCTTCATGGGCAGCTCCACTGGATCGGCGAGGTCCTGTAGGGCGCGGCAGTCATCGGCCAACGGGCACTCACCACAGAGCGGCTTTCGTGGTCTGCAGACACGGCCACCCAGCTCCATCATCGCCTGATTCACCTCGCCGGCGGAGCCCCGTTCAGGGACCAGGCGCTCGCCTGCAGCGATGAGCTCCGCCTTCACGGCCGTGCGGCGAGGGTCCTCGTCGATGCGAAGCAACCGACAGAGCAGGCGGGTGACGTTGCCATCGAGCACGGGATGGCGCCCGTCGGATGCGATCGAGCTCACCGCGGCGGCGGTGTACGGTCCGATGCCGGGAAGCTGCAGCAAACCCTCGTAGGTGTCCGGCACCTGCCCGCCGAACTCGTGTATCACCATCTTGGCGGCGCGATGTAGGTTGCGGGCTCGGGCGTAATAGCCCATGCCCTCCCAGGATTTGAGCACGTCCTGTTCGTCGGCGGCAGCGAGCACCTCCAGAGTCGGAAAGGCGGAGAGGAAGCGCTCGTAGTAGCCAAGGGCGATCGCCACCCGGGTCTGCTGGAGCATTATCTCCGAAACCCAGACGCGATAGGGATCCTTGGTCTGCCGCCAGGGCATGTTGCGGCGCTGGTGTCTCCGGAACCAGTCGAGCAGGCGCCGCCGCACCTGGGTCGCCTGCTTGCGATCGCCGAGCCAGTCGGTCAAGAGCTGCCTCGCAGTGCTTGCTTGACAACGCCGTTGTCGGTGGCGAGCAGGGCGGAGAGCACCGCCTCTTCGCAGGCCTCGGCGGCGGCCTGGAAGAGCGGAGGCAAGTCGGGTTCCGCTGTCATCACCGCCGCCACTGTCGCTCGTGAAGAGTCGCCATCGTCGTCGACGGGAGCAGTGGAAAACGCGAGCACCACACCCTCGGTGGTACGAGCATCAACGAGCCCCACCCGCACAAGGCCGAAGGCCGCGCGCTGTGCCAAGCGGTCGAGCTGACGAGGGATGAGAGACGCATCGGTCGCTACCACGGCGGCAAACGTCCGGGACCGGTCGTCGGACGTCGGCGCTGCCGCGATCGGCCGACGCTTTCCCGCCACCGACAGGCTGTCCGGCTCGCCTCCATTGGCCACCAACAGCACGCCCACCGTCTTCCCTGCGACCCCGCGCGATGCACTGCCCACCCCCGCTGGCACGCCGAAGGCGAGGCGCCCCCGACCGACGCCGACGGTCCCCATGGGCGGTGGCGTGCCACGAGCCTGTGCCAAGGCGGAAGCGGCGAGGCTCTCGTCGATCGCATCTCGTATATCGCCACCGCTGTCTTGGTGCCCGTTCACATTGACGATTACTGGCGGCCAGGGATCCTCGGCAACGTCGTTCAGGCCGTAGCCGTAGTCCAACAGGCCGTTGTAGACCTTGCCAGCAGCCGGCGTCGGCGTCAGTAACAACGGCCCCGACAGCGTCCCGAAATCCTGTGCGTAGTAGACACCAGTCATTGCATCGCCATCGTCCAGTGACCAGCCGCCCACGTAGTATCGGCGGGGCAGATCCGGGTAGGGCACCACGGCGGTAACGCCGGCATCGATCCGGGTGGCATCGGCATGGCCCACCCGCACCCCGGCCACATCGGTGATCGTTGCGGTGGAGCCGGAAGGCAATTCGCCGATGGAGATGCCGCACTCGTTGAGGGTCACTGCAGCATGCCGTGACGGCGCACGATCTGCTGCAGCCGATCCAGAGGCAGGGCGTGTATACGGTTATCGTCTCGGCCCGTCATCGTCTGCGCCATAGTTAGGGAGTTAAGGATCGCCTCTTCGGTGGACTCCACCGTGGCCTGAATTAGCGCGCTCATCGAGTTCAGCCGCCGCTCGGCTCTTTCCGGTCCCAGTCCCGGCGTGGAGAAGGCAATGGCGAGGTCGCCGCTGCCCGGAGTAGAGATGCCTCCCGTGCGTGCCAGACCGAGCCAGCAGCGCTTGCACAGATCCTCCAGTTGTACCGGTATCAGGGGCGCATCGGTGGCAATGACGACAAGGGCAGAATTGGACGTGGCGCGCTCCTCGATCTTCTCGATCTGCAGCTCCGGAATCTGTGCGCCCACCGGAACCCCGTTCACCCGCAGCAACTCCCGACTTCCGAAGTTACTCTGCACGAGCACCCCCAGAGTGAATTCTACGGGTCGTTCGACATCACCCGCAGTCACCCGTCGCGACGCCGTGCCGATGCCGGCCTTGAATTCAAAGGCACGCATGGGGGTGCCACCGCCGACGTTACCTTCGGCCACCGTGCCATCGGTGGCGGCGTTGAGAGCCGCGGCGGTCTGCTCGGCTCCCAGGTGCCTCCCCTCGCTGTCGTTAAGAGTTCCTCCCCAGGTCTCACCTACTACCGGCTCGAAAGCGACGACACCGTGGAGGGCATCGGCGTCTCGCGCCAGCATCCACGCCACGGCACCATCGTGCACACGACCGACACTCGTGGTGTCAGTGAGCAAGATGGGAGCGCCCAGTAGGCCAGTGCGGCGCAGGGGGCCCAGGCCCGTGAATTCGCCGTTGCCGTTGAGGGTGTGGTCGGCGACGCGCACGGGATTCGTCCACAGCTGCCCGGTGTGGGGCAGTATGGCGGTGACCCCCGCCCGGACTGGCCCCTCGCCAACGACCAAGGGGCCGTGGCCCCGAATAACAGTGGCGTGGCCCACGGCGACGCCGGGCACATCAGTGATGGCATTGTACGGGCCGGGCGCGAACTCACCGATGACGATGCCGAGATCGCGCAGTCGCACCCGACCATTCGCGGCGGAAGACGCGGGTGTTGTGCTCGAGTGGAAATGAGGCGAGGCACCGGGCGCGCAGGCCGTCGGCAGCGTCGCCGCCGCGGCAGCCAGACCGAGGAAGCGACGCCGGCTCAGCAGTGGATTCACAAGGGCGTCCGGCTTCTCAGTCCGCCGCCATCGCCTCCTCAGCGGCCTTGCAGGTGCGGATGCTGACGTTGGCGAGATCCTCCGTGCCCTTGTGAGCATAGGGGTCTTCGCCGCAGATCATGACGATATCGCGGTAGTCCCAGCGCGCCGGGTTCAGGTTCTCCTGGGGGCGCCAGGGCAACAGGGACCAGGCGTTCATATAGTGGTTTACAAGCACCCGTCGGTATTGCTGCGAGCGATTCTTGAGGGAGCGGTGCAACAGATAGCCATTAAAGAACACGGCGTCCCCCGCCTTCACCTCCACGGTGATCTCGCCGCTTTCGTCGAAGCCGTAACACTCCGGCGCGAAGTCGAACTCCTCCGGATTCTCGTGGGGCCGCGAGTCGTAGATAATACCGTGGTTGGAGCCAGGGATCACCCGCAGGCAGCTGTTCTCCTCGGTGGCATCGTCGAGGGCGATCCAGCCGCCGGTGAGAGAGCGGTCCCGGGTGGGAATGAACATCTCGTCCTGGTGCCAAGCCTGTCCCTGAAAGCCGGGGGGTTTCACGAACAGCATGGACTGCATGCACTTCACTTCGGGCCCGATGATTTGCGATAGCACCTGAGCCAGCCCGGGTTGCTTCACACCGGTTTCCAGCATGACGGGGCTGATCTTGTGCACGTGGTGGATGCAGAGGAAGGTGCGCAGTACCTCTTCCGCCGACAGCGAAGCATCGAGCTCGGGAAGGTTCTCGTGGGAATACTCGCCGCGGCAGATGCGCACCACGTCCTCTCGCAGCTCCTCGACTTCATCCACGCTCACTAGCCCCGGCACCACGAGGTAACCGTTCTCATGGTAGGAAAGCACCTGTCCGTCGCTGAGAATTCCTGTCATCGTCATGCTGTCTCCCGTTCAGCCACAGCGGCCACCTCGGCAATGCTCAACCGAACTCGCCGGTCGTCATCCAGCCGCCGATGTCGGGGGTGCCGGCAGCAGGATCGGCGAGAATTTCGCGCACGCCCCGGGTCACAGTTGAACCCCGAAGGGTGCTCGGTTAGGCTCAGCTCGGGCCCGCTGGCCGCGTCCAGCACACACTGGGCTTCGTCGACGACGTCGCTCATGAGTACGACGATCCGATAGCGGCCCACCTCCTCAACTCCACAGCCGGTCGTGGGCGGTCTCATCATCCCACTCTTCCGTGGGTCCGAAGGGCTCGCCGTACTTGGGATCGCAGAACGTGTGTACCGCGTCCTCGTTGAGACCGGTGAAACCGAGGCCAGGCCCCTCGGGCACAGCGATGTGTCCGTCTTCAATGAGGGGATTGGGCAGGCCCTTGACCAGGCTGCTCCAGCACTCAAGGTCATCTACCGAGTGGTTCTCGAGAACCATGAAATTCTCCGTCGCCGCGGCGCAGTGCACAGAGGCCAGCGCCGCCACCGGCGACATGGCCATGTGCAACGCCATGGCGATGCCATGCTCTTGGGCCTCGTCACCGATCTTCTTGGTCTCCAGAATTCCTCCGGAGGTCGCCAGATCGGGGTGGGCGACAGCGATGGCGCGACGCTCGAACAGCGGCCGGAAGCCCTCTCTCAGATAGACGTCCTCGCCCGTGCATACCGGGGTGTCCACCGACTCGGCCAACCGCTGCCACTGGTCGGGAAACTGCCAGGGAATCATGTCTTCGTACCAGGCCAGGCCGAACTGATCCAGGGCCTTGCCCACGCGAATGCAGGATTCCAGCCCAAGGTGGCCGAAGTGGTCCACCGCCAGCGGCACTTCGTAACCAATGACATTACGCACTGCCGCCACGTATTCGCAGAGTAGGCCGATACCCTTCTCGGTGATCTGAATGCCGGTGAAGGGATGCATGATGTCGTGGCGCTGCAGCATGCCCAGCGGCGCGATGACGCAGTCATCGTGACCGCGTAAAGTGCGCAGACCGATGTCCATCTTGAGAAAGCCGAAGCCCGCCTCCATACGTGCCTTGAGCCGTCGGCCCATCTCGGCGCCATCTTCGCACGAGGTGGTGTCGCAGTAGCAGAGTATGCGGTCGCGGAACTTGCCCCCCGCCAGTTGATAGGCGGGCACGCCGTAGGCTTTGCCTGCCAGATCCATGAGGGCCATCTCCACGGCGCAGACGCCACCGCCCTGGCGGGCATGATGGCCGAATTGCTTAATGCGACGAAACAGCCGATCTACCTCGCAAGGGTTCTCGCCGAGCAGGCGGCTCTTCAACATCAGCGCGTAGGTCTTGGAACCACCGTCGCGCACCTCCCCGTGGCCGCTGATGCCTTGGTTGGTGTCGATGCGCAGAAGCCACGAGCGAAACGGTCCGCCTTGGATGTGGGCGACACGCATGTCGGTGATCTTGAGGTCGCTGGGTCGGCTCTGGGTCGGAACGTGGTCTCCCGCTACACTCACAGGTTTCTCCTCAATCTGTCAGGCTGTCAGGTGTACAGGGCGCGCTGTCAGGGTGTACAGGGCGCGGCTGTGTAGGTGTATCGGGCGCAGGATGCCCAGAGCGGAGAGCAACTTAACCCGCCGCGCCAGGAAACGTCAACGAGATCTCTACCGGGGCGGCGCCATCTAGAACGCGCTGGGTCGGCCCTGGGCGCCGTCGACGGCGATGGCGGTGCCGTTGACCCAGTTGGCCCGGGGCGACGCCAGAAAGCAGACCACGTCCGCCACCTCTTCGGCGGTGCCCAGCCTCCCCGCCGGCAGCTCGCGCTCGACGAACTGCCTAAAGCGCTCGGGCTCGCGCTCGCGAAAAATCTCCCAGCCGCCTCCGCGAAAGAGAATCGACCCAGGGCTGACGGTGTTTACACGGATATTGTGAGGCGCCAACTCCCAGCTCAAAGCTCCGGCGAGGAAGATCTCTGCAGCTTTCGTCGCCCCGTACTGAGACACCTCCGGCGCCGGCTTCCAGCCTGATATCGAAGCCACGGTGATCACCGAGCCACCGCCGCGTTGTCGCATGTGGGGCACCGCGCGACGTGTCGCTTCCACGGAGTGAAACAGGTTGAGGTCAAAGGTCTTTCGCCAATCCTCCCAACTCGACGCCAGCAGATCGCCGCCGACGCGGCCCCCAACATTATTCACCAGCACGTCGATCCCGCCAAGCGCTTGGGCGGCGCCGTCGACGAAGTCGGCAACCTGCGTGGGCTCAGTCACGTCGGCCGCCGCAGAAAAAAAGTCAACATCACTCGCCTGCAACTCATCGCGGATGGCGTCGAGCCCCTTGACACCGCGGGCACAGATAGCGAGGCGGCAGCCCTCGGCGGCGAGGGCTCTCACGGTGGCCCGGCCGATGCCGCGACTACCGCCGGTGACGAGAGCGACGCGGCCCTTGAGTTTGAGATCCATGTTTTCGTTCTCCGTTTCCGTCAGCGGGCGTGTTATCTAGTGTCCGACAGAATAGCCTCTTCTCCAACCTCCGCCAGCATAGAATCACCTGCGCCCACAACTCCTGACGTCTACCCAGCCGACGAGCTTCGTTTTCTACTCGTCGACAACGAAGCCAAGGCGTTGATCATGGTCGAGAGCATGGGCTATCGGGTGCGAACTGCCGTTCGAGGCAAGGTGGGACTGAAGCTGTTCGACCGGGAGGGTGAAGGCCTCGACGACCGCCCCGACTGTACGGTCGGGCGCGGGTATTGCCGGAAATGCACAGCTGGAGTTCATTTTCCCGTCCCCGCAACACGCCGGAGGATGCCCACGAGTTCGTACACAGCAACACCCAGCTGCATGTCCACGTCGGTCTCGGGGAGAGACAGAGGTTCGCCCGTGCGTATCGTCACCGGCCGCCTTCGCGGCCGCGTCATTCCCATCAGCGCCAAGCGCCTCGGCGACGTAAAAGTCACCGCATCCCGCCTCAAGGAAGCGGTGTTCTCTCGTCTCGGCGGCCATCTCGACGGGCTCCACTTTCTCGATCTATGCGCCGGCTCCGGACAAATGGCGCTCGAGGCCTACAGTCGCGGCGCTGAGGTCGTCGCCGTCGAGCCGGACACCCGACGCCGGAAGGCACTGATACAGCTGGTCAGCGAGTGGAAGGTCGACGGCGGGCTGCAGATCGTAGGTCGCCGGGGCGGGGCCTACTTGCGTGCACTGGATCCGCAGACTCCGCCCTTTGACGTCGTCTACGTCGATCCCCCCTACCGCAGCGGTCACAAGGACGACAACCTCTGCTCTGCTCTCGTTGCCTCAGTCGCCGCCGCCGGAATTCTCGCTGACGGCGGACTGCTGCTGGCCCAACACCCGCGCTCCGTGGAACTCACCGACAGTGTGGGACGACTACACAAGACCGATGTGCGCAGCTACGGCACAACTAACTTGAGCCAATTCGAGGCGGCGTCACCTTGACCCCCTCGTCGGCGACCTTGTAAGCTAGCTAGTCATTTTCCTCCTTCACTCTCGTCGGGGTTTGCGACCGTGAAGATTACCGCTCTGCGCGCTACCGCCGTTCGTGTCCCTCGGCCCCAGGCCTTCATCAGCAGCCTCGGCACTCACTTGGCCAGCGAGAACGCCGTCGTCGAAATCGACACCGACACCGGCATCAGCGGTCTCGGCGAAGCCTCCAGCATCTGGGATCGCCGGGGCCGGGGCTGCGCCGACGATATCAATGGCTCCCTCGCTGAACTGCTCGTCGACCGGAACCCGCTCAATATCCGCGAGCTCAGCGATCTTATGGATCAGCATCTTGCATCGCGTGCCGCACCCTCCAAGTCGGGAGTGGAGATGGCACTGTGGGACATCCTCGGTAAGTCTCTCGACGCACCAGTGTACCAACTGCTCGGCGGCGCCGTGCGCGAGCGCGCCGAGCTGTCGCACTCCCTGTCCATGGGACCGGTGGCAGAGATGCTGCATCAGGCGGAAGGTCTGGTGCAAGCAGGCTACCGCACGCTGAAGATAAAGGTCGGTCTCGACCCGGCGTCCGATTTGGCCAACGTAAAGCAGATCCGCAAGCGCTTTCCCGACCTTCGCCTTCGCGTCGATGCCAATATGGGCTGGCGCACCGCTGAAGAAGCGGCGCGCCACATCCGTGAGCTCGAGCCCTACGAGATCGAGCTCGTGGAACAGCCGGTGGACGAAGGCGATCTCGAAGGTCTGCGCTTCGTGCACGAGAACGTGAACGTGCCCATCATGGCCGACGAGAGCGTGTGGACACCGACCGACGCCATGGATCTGGTGCGCGCCCAGGCGGTGGACGTCTTCAACGTGTACGTCGCCGAGGCCGGAGGCATCGGTCCGGCGGCACGAATCTTCGCCATTGCCGAGGCAGCTCGTCTCACCTGTATCATCGGCAGCATGCCCGAGCTTGGCATCGGCACCGCCGCCCAGGCTCACCTCGCCTTCGCCATGCCCGACATCCGCTACGGTAGCGACCTCAACGGCTTCGCCTACCACACCGACGACATCGTTGATCACGACCTGCGAATAGAAGGCGGCTATCTCTACCCCCCTCCAGGTCCGGGTCTGGGCGTGCACCTCGACCGCGAACGCCTGGAGAAGTACGCCATCTAGGCCATCGACATGCGCTTCCGACCATGTATCGACCTCCACGAGGGCCGGGTCAAGCAGATCGTCGGCGCCAGCCTACGCGACGGCGAAGTCCCGCAGACTCACTTCGCCTCCGAGGTATCCGCCACCTACTACGCCGAACTTTACGCACGCGACGGTCTCGACGGAGGCCACGTCATCAAGTTGGGGCCAGGCAATGACCAGGCCGCCGCCGAGGCCCTATCCGCCTACCCCGGAGGTCTACAGGTGGGGGGCGGCATCGATGCCGACAATGCCGGCAAGTGGATCGAACGCGATGCCGCCGCCGTCATCGCCACGTCCTACATGTTCCGCGAATGCCGGCTGCACGCCGGCAACCTGTCGCGGCTCGCCGACGCCGTCGGGCGTGACCGTCTCGTCCTCGATCTCAGCTGCGCACCGCGCGACGGCGGCTACGTGGTGGCCACGGACCGCTGGCAGCGACTCACCGACTTCGAGATCAACCGGTCTAATCTCGAGCTCCTTTCCGACAGCTGTTGCGAGTTCCTCGTCCACGCCACCCACGTGGAGGGAATGAAGCAGGGCATCGACGGCGACCTCGTCGCCCTGCTCGCCCAAGCTTCGCCTTTACCCGTGACTTACGCCGGCGGGGTTGCTTCGCCGGACGATATCGAGCAGATACGCAAGCTCGGTCAGGGAGTCATCGACTACACTGTGGGCAGTGCCCTCGACATCTTCGGTGGCACCGGCTTGCGCTACGAAGAGTTGGTGGCTCGCCACCAGAGCTGATGGACACTTTGCCGGCCCATGTCCCCATCCTGGTCTACCACCACGTCTATCGTGAGGGCACGCCCGAGTTGGTCGCCGCCCAGGAGGCCCAGACCCCAGGTGTAATCGGCGTTGACGAGTTTCTACGCCAGCTGAGCTGGCTCGCCGAGGAGGGTTGGCAGGTGGTAAGCACGAGCCAATTGCTGGACGGTCTCGAACAGGCTTTCCTGCCCACGCGCTGTGCGGTTCTGCACTTCGACAACGGCTGGATCGACACCTTTGAGGTCGTGCTGCCATTGCTGCAGGAGCGCGGCTACAACGCGACCTGTTACCCGATCACCGACGGAGTGGAGGCGGCCACTGACGGGCGTGCAGCGACGGTGCGCACGATGACGGAAGGTATCGTTCGCCACCGCTTCATGACTTGGCAACAGCTGGTTCAACTGGCCGCCGCCGGCTGGGAGATTGGGGCGCACACGGCAACCCATTGCAGACTCGCCGAGCGCCATGTTGAAGCGGGAGACGAAGCGGTAGTCTGGGAGGCAGAGGCGGCGAACGCGCTGTTTGAGCGGCACCTCGGCACGGCACCCTCCCATTTCGCCTACCCCAGCGGCTCGCGCAACGAGCGCACCGACGAGCTGCTCGCTCCGTACTACCGATCGCTGCGGCTCTGGCACTTCGAGTGGCCGATCCGGTGGAGCTACACGGAGCCACAGACCTCACCCCATGCCTTGGAGTGTCAGAACATCGATCTACGCGTGGACGAGGCCGCCTTCCGCCGCATTCTGGCTGGAGAACCCTGAACTCGGTCCAAGCTGCCACTTCAGGCTTTCGAAGTAGACCTCCACGGTCTCAGCATCGACGGGGCACGGCCATGTCGACCTCGCACCCAACCTCCTGCGGCCACCAGATTCCCATCTGGTCGATGCGGAACGCACTCCTCTTCGCTCCAATGGCGTCAGTGTCCACCGCTACCTCCGATCCAGGTCAGATGGACGTTGATGGCGGTGAAATTGATGATCGCCCAGATGGTGAGTATGAGTCCGCCTTCCATCCAGATCGACATGCGACTACCGCTGTCCTGGCGCATAGCCAAGTGCAAGACACCGTAGGCCATAGGTATGAGGAGAAGATTGTTGGCATTGGCACCGAGCAGGACGAGCATGAAGGGTGTGTCCACCGTGGACACGATCATGAGCAGCCAGAACGCCGGCAAGGCGATCTGCAGTATGCGCGACAGCCGCACTCGACCGCTCTCGGCGCTGAGACCGAGCTGCACAGCGAAGTCGGCGGCGATACGGCCCGAGCTCGAGGCAAACACTAGGAGAGTGGAGAACAAAGTGGCGAAGGCACCCACCATGAACACGCCTTTCGCCCAGCCGCCAATAGACTCGGTGAAGATGAGGGATACCTGCTGTACGATGCCGTAGCCTTCTGGCAGCACGTTCAGGGTGTTGAGGATGGAGGCGCCTAGCAGGTAGTAAGCGCAAGTGATAAACAGTGCGATCGTCGTGCAAACGCCCGCGTCGGCGATCACCACCCGCATCCAGCCGCGGTAGCGGCGTTGCCAGGCATCGCTGTCATCGCGAGGACCGACGAAGGAGGGGTAACCCTTCTCGCGGATCCAGTAGGGATACATGAACAGCTCCACCGCGGTGGCCCCCACCGAGCCCATCACTGCAAGCGCGACGTAGGCGCCCTCGGGCGGAAGATCGAAGGTGAAGCCTGAGGCCAGCTGCGATCCGCTGACGGCATAGGCCGTCCCCTGCAACATGAGCAGAGACCCAATGACGATAACGCTGAAGGCCATGACCAAAATCGAGAACATCTTCTCGAGGTCTTCGTAAAGGCCGCGGTAGAGTAGCACGCTCATGACCAGAAAAGTGAGACCCGCCCAGACCTCTCGGGAGATACTCGACCAGACCGACTCGAAAAGACCCGCCACCGAGCCGAGAATGCCAATCACGGCGACGGTGACGGAGAAGTAGCCCACGAAACAGATCCAGGCCAGCCAGGAGGCGCGGTAGCGCGGTCCAGGAACGCTATCGAGAGCCTGAATGGTGGTGTTGTCGTGGAGAATACACTGGCGGCCGAGCTCGAGCTGGATGAAGAATTTCAGGATGCAGGCGGCGATCACGCCCCAAAGGAAGACGAAGCCCACCTCGGCTCCCATGCGCGTCGTCACCAGCAGCTCGCCCGAGCCAACGACGGAGCCGGAGACAACGACTCCTGGTCCGATATTTCGCAGTAGTCCGCCGAATCCGGATGGCGCCTCCCGGATTTCCTTGCGTTCGGATGCTTCCGTCAATGCGCCGCTCCGTTCTGGTTTGCGAGGAATGGGTGCGCGATGGTCGTCACAAATATTGGTGAGGACCTCATGCGACTCAAATGACCCGGCGATTTGACGGGTCTTCGGGCCTCTGTACCATTGCACCTCAATGAACCTATGGACTGGCCTCCTTCTGATCATAGCACTTCCCGTGACCGCTCAGAATGGATACCGGCTGACCCGTCGGGAGGTTGTCGTCGACCGACTAGACCACTGGGTCGCCTGGCAGTTCGCCCCCGGTACTGTGGAGATCTCCCCGCAAGGGCATCTCCAACCCCACCGCCTGCAGCGGAGGACCAATTCTGTAACCGACATTCTGGCCTTTCTGCGCTTGAACGTGCCGAGCTACTTCGGCGGCGCCAGCCCTGACGAGATCACCCTGGCCGACGCGGTGATCGCCGGTAGCGACGAGTCATCCGCCGTTCTCGTCCTCGATGGCGATCCAACCACCTACTGGGAGCCTGAACTCGCCGACATCGGAGTCAACATCTCCGCCCACTGGTGGCTCATCGTCGATCTCGGCCGCTTGGTCTTCGCCGACCGCCTCGTCGTTGATTTCGTTGACGAAGAGCTGGGAGACCCCCTGCTGCTATTCACCGTGCTGGTCTCAGACGGGCTGAAACCGCCCGGCATCACCTCCGGCCGCGGCCAGGCCTTCCGCAAGGTGTTCCAGACCCTGCAGGAAAACACGACACAACGGCACTTCGAAATCGACCTCACCGGCCTCAATGCCGAGGTCAAAGCCGAAGGGGTGCGCTTCGTGCAGATCATAGCAACCGGGTCCCGAGGCGAACGCGGGAGACAGGTAAGCCGCGAGGTTTTCGAGGCTCTTCCATCAGCCGAGCAAGGCGCGGTAGAACACTACAAACGCCTGCCCGACGGCGATGAGTTTCTCGTCAGCCCCGACACCTACGCACAGCTCGACGAGGCGAGTCACGCCGACATCCGCTATTTCCGAGACGAGCGCGCTCGTCTCGCCGACATCGAGGTGTGGGCCGCCGGTGACGAGATTCTCTCCGGCACTCTGAAGCGCGGTGGCTTCGCCGATGCCGGGGTGCAGTCTCTGGGTCTGAGCTCGTACATCGACGGCGACCTAGAGAGTTTCTCGCGAGCACAGACCGCGATTAACACTCTCGCCGCCGATCCTCGACGAGAGATCTTGTTCGACATGGGCGCCCACTTCTGGGTGGACTCTCATCGCATGGCCTACTCCGGCAGCAAGAGCAGCTTCCGGTCGTACAGCCTCGAGTTCTCTGACGGCTCGCTGGCAGCTGATGGCAGCCTGCAGTGGACCCGCTCCGTCGAACGCGAGCAACTGCAGCGGTCGGGGGTGCGCTTCGAGGGCAACAGCTTCGATCCCGTGGCGGCGCGGTTCTTCCGCATTACGTGGCAGGTCATCGTCGGTGGAGGCGCCGCCGACCTAGCCGAGCTGCAGCTTTACGGGGCAGGTTTCCAGCCACGGGTGAGTCTCATTTCGGATCTGATCCGGCTCGGAGGCCGGCGCAATCTACTCACCATCGAATGGGACGCCGACACCCCCCCCGGTACCAAGGTCCTGCTGCAGACCCGTACCGGCAATGAGCTCGAGCAGCTCTGGCGATTCTTCCACAAGAATGGTCAGGAAGTCACAGAGGATGCCTACCGCAAGCTGCTTTCCATCTTCCGCGGCGACAGCCTGGCCGTGCAGATATCTGGCGGCGACTGGAGCGACTGGAGTCAGCCCTATGCCGTTCCCGGTGGCAGTGCCTTTGCGTCGCCGTCGCCACGAAAGTTCCTCACGCTACGCGCCGTTCTGGTCTCCGACGATGCAGACACGGCGGCGACTTTGCGCTCCGTGAAGATGCGCTTCGGCGAGCCCGTCGCCGAGCGCGTCGTCGCCGAAGTCTTCCCCTTTAAGGTGGATTCCCTGGGGGTGCCCATTCGCCTGTCGCTCTATCTGCGGCCCACCTTCTCCGCCGACGATCCCGGCTTTGACGAGATCCTCATCAAAGCCCCCTCTGACATGGAGTTGCGCTTCGACGCCCTGTATGCGGGCGGTGAAGAGGAGTTCGTCGCTGATGTCGATCTCAACAGGCTGCGCGTTGCCCAGGCTACTGCCATAGCCAGCGACAGTGACAGTCTGCAAGTGCAATTCCCAACCCTGGAACGCTCGAGCGATGTGGAGGTGTTGCGACTCGATTTCGAGACCGCCCTGTTCGCCACCGGCGCCTTGCTCTCCATTGCAGTGCAGAACGGCGCGACCTCGAATGGGGCGTGGCAACGAGTCGACGCCGGTGATGCCCTGCCGGCGGCCCCGGGCAACACTACGACCCTGGTAAGCCGTGTCGGCACGCGTCGCGTGCTACAGGCGGTGCGCGTGCAGCCGCCGGTATTCAGCCCCAATGCCGACGGCATCAACGACGAGGCGATCTTCCAGTTTCAGGTGCTGCGCAGTGGGGATGATCGAGGCGTGCGCATTGACATGTTTGATCTCGGCGGCGCTAGGGTGCGCGTCATCGAGGAATCGCGGGAAGTCAGCACCGGAAACTATGCCTTGTCCTGGGACGGACGCGACGATGACGGCCGACTCATGCCTCCCGGCTTGTACGTCGCTCGTATCCGCATCGGCTCTTCTACGGACGGAGCAGCAACAACTCGCGACGCGGTGCTCGAAACCATTGTCGTAGCCTATTGAGCCCTGTCATGGCGACTCGTTGTGCGCACCTCTTCGTCTTCGCCCTTTCGGCATTCGTAACCCTTGCTCCGGCATCGGCGCTAACGATCTATCGCGTCGGCAGCAGCGTGGCGCCCTCACCCGACCTGGAGATGCCCCACGAGTTCGTGTACTTGGGCGATTGGAGCTCCGTCGAGGCCGCCCGCCACGGCTTAATGAACCAGCTCACCCCCGAGTCAGGCCGAATTCGCCCGCGAACCCTCGAGGCAGGGGTGAATCTGGCACCGCTGATCGAAGAGCAAGGCGGTCAGATTTTCATTCTCGAGTGGACGGGTTGGCAGCCCTACGAAGAGGAAGATCGGTTTGTCTGGGACGGCGATCCCAACACCGCTTACCTCGGCGACGGGCACTACTTGCGCGCCGTTGGTTACGGGCCGCAGATGAAGTACTACATCTTCGACTTTGGCGGGCTGTTCCGAATCGACCGCGTGCGCATCTACCCCCGAGAAGCCCATCGGGGTGACCGTTTCATCGAGCGCTTTCTCATCGGCACCAACGACGGCAACCCCCTCAAGGACGGCACTCGCGATCTGCGGGTGATCTGGTTTTTCGGTGCCTCGCTACGCGACACCGGTTGGGATTTTAACGTTGTCCACGACGTCGACGAAAACATCGAGCCCACCCTCGACCTCGAGATTCCCCCACAACCGATCCGCTACCTTTACTTCCAGGCCCCGGAGAACCGCCGCGGCATTTGGGAGATCGCCGAGTTCGAGATCTACGGAACCGGCTTTGCCCACGCCGCGGACTACGTGTCGAACGTCATCGATCTCGGCTCTCCCGCAAGCATCGGCCATATCAGCTGGTCAGGCCTGCGCGACGAGGGCGCCGAGGTGGAGATCAGCGCCCGGGCCGGCGGCGACGACGATCCCAACAATTACTGGCGAAATACCTTCCGCGGCGACGAGCAGAGTCGCTTCGACAAGCAGGGAGTTCCCCTGACACGGACCACCTACCGACAGCTGGAGTCAATCGAGCGCGCCGGCATCACCCACGACACCGAAAACTGGGACAGTTGGTCACCACCCTTCGACTTCGGTCTGGGGCAGTCTGATCTCGACACCGGCCGGGCTCAACGGTACGTGCAGATCCGCGCGGACTTCACCTCCAATGCCAACGCCACAGGAGAGCTCGCATACCTGCAGTTCTCCGCGTCGATTCCCCCTGCGGTGAGTGAGGCGGTAGCCGAGATAGTGCCCGCCATTGCCGCCGCCGGTAAGATCATCGATTTCACTTACAAGATCCGCCCTCGAGTTATAGCATCCGACGGCGGCTTTGACGCCATCGCCGTCGACACTCCCTCCCGGCCACAGAGCGTCGATGAGGTACGCGTGAGCGGTCAGCCGGTAGCCTTCGAAGTGATGCAGATCGACAACGGCGGCTGGAGAGTGAAGATTCCGCGCATGGACGTACAGAACACTGGCGAACTCGTGGAGGTGGATTTTCGCACTGAGGTGTTCAACTTCGGCACCGAGTTTCGGGGCCGGCTATTCGACAGCGAACGACCCCACGAAGTTCCCCATCCGGTGATCGGCGGCGACGCGGACCAGCGCGCTGAGGGCAACGGCATTCGCGTCGACCTCGATCGTGCCAGCGGCACCCGGCTGTCAGTCATCGGGCTCTCAACGCCTGTGGTCACGCCGAATGGCGATGGCGTCCACGACGTGGTGAATCTGGAGTACCAGCTCATCAACTTCGCCGGCGCCGCCTCCTTCGAGCTGCGCGTCCATGATCTCGGCGGCCGCATAGTGAGTCAGCAGCACAACACCGTAAGCCTGGGAGGTCGATTTCACGCTCAGTGGGACGGCAGAGACGGTGAGGACACGGTAGTTCCCCCCGGCATCTATCTCATGACCGTCGAAGTAGACACCGACGCGGTTAAGGACACGGCGCACCGCACGATCACGGTCGCGTACTAGACGAGGCCTCTCTGGTTCGGGCTCAGCTTTTGTCGACGATCACGATAGCCCCGCCTCGAACTCGCGATGATACCTTCTATTCGCCTTCTGCCTTCAGCGATGTAGCGTATCGAGATCCGTTGTGGAAGAACCCGTGAGTCGCAACCACTAGGATCGACGACACTCCCAGGCTCGTCAGTGGGGGTCTTCTGTTCCAATTCGAGGAGAGATATCGACAATGTTGACGACGGAACAACGCGCGCAGTATGAGCGTGACGGCTACCTCACACTCGAAGGCATCCTCGAGGAGAATGCCGTTGAGGCCCTTGCCGAACGGGTGCGCCAGATAGCCGACAATGAGACCGATTTTCCCGAGTCCGCCGTCGAATATGAGCCCGGAGCCTCGGGCCGTCGCATGAAGAACTTGCGCAAAATCAACAGCTGCAGCCGTTACGACTACTTCTTTGTGGAACACGCGCGCCACCACAAGCTGCTGGGTGCAGCGAGGGACATCCTCGGTCCCGACGTGAAGTTGTTTGGCGATCAGCTGTTCATGAAGCCCCCCGGCGGCATTGAGAAAACCTACCACCAGGATTCTCCGTACTTCACCATCGAACCCATGGCCATGGTCACCGCCTGGGTGGCCATCGACGAAGTCACCGAAAACAACGGCTGCCTGTATGTGGTCCCCGGCAGCCACACGGTTGGCGCCATCGACCACAGTGACGTGTGGATGGTAGGAGGACGCCAGGATAAGAAGGTACCAGAGTCGGCCATCGATCGCAGCCAGGAGCAACCTATCACCATGTCGCGCGGCTCCTGCTCGCTTCACCACAGCCTCCTGTTGCATCGCTCTGGCACCAACCACACCGACACCTTCCGCCGCGGCATCGCCACCCACTACATGACCGCGCGATCACGCTGGACCGGCAATCCCGACGCTCAGCCTTCGTACCATCTGCTCGCCGGCCGCGAATACGAGGGCTGCGTCTGATTTAGACGATGGCAGCGAGCCTCTCCTACCACAAGACGATCCCTGTCGTCAGCGAGCCGGACGTGCTAGTCTGCGGCACCGGACTGGCGGGCCTGGGCGCGGCGGTGGCGGCGGCCCGCCATGGCGCCTCCGTACTCGCCGTAGACCGCATGGGCTTTGCCGGAGGCTTTTTCACCAACGTCATCGGCTCCGCCTTCGACGGCTTCGTCTACGAGGAGACAGGACGCCCCGTAGTAGGTGGCCTGGTGCTGGAAATGCTTGAGCGCATGGGGGTGATCGCGATCGGCACCGGCCTCGATCATGTCTATAACGTGAATGGCGATTTCAACGAAGTCGAGAAGTACCCTGACCGGCTGATTCCGTGCTGCGATCCCGAGCGCTTCAAGAAGGCGGCGGACGACATCCTGCTGAAGTCAGGCGTGCAACCACTATTTCACACCCAAGTCGCTGATGTAATCGTCTCGGACGTCCGTGTCGACTGTGTCGTTCTCAGCAACAAGTCAGGTCTGGTCGCCGTACGCCCACGGATGGTCATCGACGCCACCGGTGATGGCGACGTAGCCGCCTGGTCGGGCTCCCCCTTCGAAAAGGCGGAGCCCTTGCAGCCGATGGCCCTACACTTCCGCATCGGCTTCGTGGAACTCACCTTCGAGCTACGCCCCAAGTGCGCCACCGTCCTAGAGCAGGCGCGCCGTGAAGGCCGCATCGGCCTTTACGGCGGACCGTGGCCTGCGACGTTCTCAGGACGGGACATTTACTTCAACGCTGTGCGTACAGCCGGGGATTGCACGGACCCCGACAACTGGACCCACGCCGAAATCCGGGGGCGCGCTGACGCCTGGCAGATGTTTGAGCTGTGGAAGGAGAGCCTGCCCGAGTTCCGCGACGCCTACTTCTTCACAAGCGGGCCCACCGCCGGCGCCCGGGAGTCCCGGCGTATCGTCGGCGACGTCACGCTGACCGCCGATGACGTGCGGCAGGGCCGTCGCTGCGACGACGACGTCGTGCTCGGGGCCTGGCGCATTGATCGCCACCCTCAGCAGGGCGCCGGTTATCACCACCAGCCCATGGTGCCCCCCTACGACATCTCCTACCGCACGCTGCTGCCACAGGGAATCGACAACCTATGGGTCGCCGGCCGTTGTCACTCAGCGACGTCAGAGGCGTTGGCCTCAAGCCGAGTCACCGCCAACGCCATGGGTATGGGGCAGGCAGCGGGTACGGCGGGGCCATGGCAGTCGCCACTGGCGGTGGTAGTCGTGAAATCGAAATCGACCGTCTCCAGGGCAAGCTAATGCAGGACGGCTGCATCCTCGATCCCGCGGAGGCGATGGCCCCCTCAAAGTGATCTAAACCAGCGAGGACAATTCGGTCTGAGCCTGCCAGACTACAGCGTCGGAGACACCCCTACAGTGGCGCTATATTGAGCAGATACTCTTCACCCCGATGCTCGGCGATCCAACTCTTGAGGGGTGTGTCCGCCTCGGTGGGCTGCCACCATCCCTTCACGTCGATGCCGTCGCCGAGAATCTGCCGGCGAATGGGATCGCACTTGGCTAGCGTCTCCTGGGGAAAGTTGTTGTAGTCCAGACCCCGCAACCAGCGATAGCTGTAGCCGAAGAACAACACTTTGCGCGTCACGGATGAGGTGTTGATGCCGCGGGCGTGCCACATACGGCGATCGAAGAGCACGGCTGTGCCCGGCGCGACCTCTACGTGCACGGGGTTGTCGAGCGCCTCCTGGAGCGGTTTTTCGTCGAGGCGGTGGCTGCCCGGGATGATGCGCATAGCGCCGCTGTTGGACACCCGCGTATCGGAAAGCCAGTAGCTGACCTTGAAGGATAACCGCGGGTGCGGCCGCTCCATCTCGCGCACCGGTCGGCCGCCGTCCTGATGCCAACCGCCAGCTGTCAGATCGGCACCTTCCGGCTCCGGGGGATACACGATGAGATGGGAGATGTACAGCTGGATGTTCCATCCCAGGATGTCCCAGGCCAAGGGGAAGGTTGTAGGGTTGTCGAGGAGCTCGAGGAAGAGGTCGTCCTCGGCGACGGTGCGAAACAGCGTCATAGTGGCGTTCTCGTCGAGACCGCGCTCGGCTCGCACGCGAGTGTCGATGCGGTCTACGACGGGTGTGAGATCCTTCACCATGTCGGGAGACAGTGCCTCCTCTACAATGAGGTAGCCCTGTTCGTCGAAGTGCCGGAGCTGCTCGTCTGTGGCCAGATTCTCCAACCACTGCTGCTGTCGTTCGATCATCCTGATCCTTCATCTCCACGGGCAGGCCGTGCAGCGGGTGCCTTAGACCTCAACCTAGCTGCGGGTGACACCGGAAGTCCAGAGCGGTTGCCACGCCGGCACGCAGTGCTGACTGTTGTCTCACGCAAACACAAGGAGTCATGAGGAATGAATACGGGAAGAGTCACCGGTAAGGTGGCCATCATCACAGGCGCCGCATCGGGGATCGGGGAATCGACGGCGAAGTGTCTCGCGCGCGAGGGCTCTGCCGTGGTCGTCGCCGATATCGATGCTGCCAACGGCGAGCGTGTCGTCAGCGAGATCACTTCCGGTGGCGGTGTCGCTAGCTTCGTACACACCGACTTGAGCGACACAGAACAGATTCAGGCCATGATCGCCCACGCGGAGAGCAAACACGGCGGCCTGAACATCCTGCACAACAACGGCATCTGGTTTCAGCACGGCTCAGCCACCGAGCTCGATGAAAAGGACTGGGATCTCACCCTAAACGTCGGCCTCAAGGCCCTCTTTGTCGCCGCCAAGTACGGAATCCCGGTGATGCAGAAGAGCGGAGGAGGAGCCATCGTCAACACCGCCTCCGTACACTCTCTGGTCAGCTTTGCCACCTGCACGGCGTACGACAGTGCCAAAGCCGGCGTACTTGGCATCACCCGCACGCTTGCCATTGACTACGGGCCGGACATCCGCGTCAACGCCGTGCTTCCCGGCGCAATCCTCACACCGTTGTGGGACAATCTCGAGGTGCCGGAAGAAGAGCGTCGCCGGTACGCCGAAATGGTGCCCGCCAAGCGGCTAGGAACGGGCGACGACATCGCAAATGCGGTCCTTTATCTAGCCTCGGACGAGGCCTCCTTTGTCACCGGCACCACCCTAGTCGTCGACGGTGGCCTGCTGGCGCGCGCGGACTGAAGGCGAACATGCTCGGCAATGACCAAATCCGGACCTTCCGCGACGATGGCTTCACCGTAGTTCCCGGCTTTCTCTCGCCCAACCGCCTGAACGAACTGTTGACGGAGGCGGAGGAATTCACGGCGGGCCATACCCTAGCCGCGCACGACGCCACACGTATGGAGATGGAGCCTGGTCAAGCTCCAGGAGGGACAGCGGTGCGACGGCTGTACGAGCCCTGCACCTACTATCCCGTTGCCCGGGCGCTCTCGGAGGCAAACGACCTCCTTGACTGTGTGGAGAAACTCTTCGGACCCAATCTGCTGTTTCACTACAGCAAACTCAACATGAAACCAGCCAAGGTCGGCTCTCTGGTGGAGTGGCACCAAGACCTGTCCTACTACCCACTGACTAACACCGACTCTCTGGCCGTTCTTTTCTATCTTGACGACACGACCGCCGACAACGGTTCCCTCAAGCTCATTCCCGGGCGTCATCACGAAGTGCTACTCGAGCACAGCACCGACGGCTATTTCCAAGGCCGGGTCACTGAGCCGGTGGACGAAAGCACGGCCGTGCTCGCCGAAGGTCCGGCGGGCACCGCAATCTTCATGCACGGACTGACTCCCCACGCGTCGGCGCCCAATGCCTCCTCTGATCCGAGGCGTACCCTCATTCTCAGCTATCGTGCCGCCGATGCCTTCCCCCTACACTGCGGCCCCATGACGGAGAAGGCCGAGGCCCACGTCAAGCTGGTGAGGGGTCAGAGTCCTAAAGTGGCGCGCTTCAACATCACCGAATTTCCGATTCCCAAGTACAAGAATGAGATTGCCTCGCTGTACGACCTGCAGGAACGATCCCGAAAAGGTGAACTGAGCTCATGGGCATGATTGAAGTCGCTCCACGAATTCACCGTATTGAAGCACCCTTCATGGGGCGCTTCGTCTGCATGTACCTCTTGGTGGGCGATCTCTCCTGCCTGCTCGTCGACACCGGCACGGATCCCATGCCGGGCGAGTTCATAGTGCCCTATCTCGATGAGATCGGCGTTGACCCGAGCCGCATTCGCTACGTCGTCAACACGCACGCTGACTTCGACCATACCGCAGGCAATGCCTCGGTGCAGGAGCTCAACCCTAAGGCCGTGTTCATGTGCCACGCCTTCGACCAAGTCATGGTGGAAGACATCGAGCGCATGATCGAGGACCGCTACAGCGAGTACGAGGCCGACCACGGCATCGGCGACGGAGACGAGGCCAAGGAGTTCATCCGCTCCTCCTCGCGGCACGTGAACATGGACATCGCCCTGCAGGGTGGCGAACAGCTGCGACTCGGCGCGGATTGGTGCGTGGAGATTCTGCACACCGCGGGCCACAGCCGCGGTCACGTGAGCGTGCATGACGCCAGCAGCCGGTCTCTGATCATCGCCGACTCAACTTTGCACAATGCCGTGCCGCTCGCCGACGGCTCCCCTGCGTTTCCGCCCACGTATCGCTACACGGAGTCGTACCTCGCCTCCATGGGACGCTTCCGCTCCATGGACTTCGATCTGCTGCTCACCAGCCACTACCCCATTTGCCACGGCGCAGTGGAGATCGGCAACTTTCTCGGGGAAAGCCGGGCGTTCGTCGACCGCGTCGAATCAGCGCTGGAGCGAGAGCTGCAGGGGGCCGAAACGGGGCGCGCCCTCCGCGAGCTCACGGAAAACCTGGGAACGGCGCTGGGCGAATGGCCGCAAGAGGCCTCGTCCTATCTCTGTTTCCCCTTTCTCGGACATCTGGAGCGCATGGAGCGACACGGCAAAGTGAAGACCGGGCGGCGAGACGGCCTCCTCAGTTACATCTGGTCAGGCGCGACAGCGTGAAGGCGGCTCGCTACTGCGGAAATCGGACGATCGAAGTTGCAGAGGGTGAGGTGGTGTCCCCGGATCCGGGACAAGTTCGGGTAGAGGTCGCCTATTGCGGGATATGCGGCACGGATATCCACATCTACCACGGTGCCATGGATCAGCGCGTGTCCATGCCCCTGGTCATCGGACACGAAACTTCCGCAACGGTCGCAGAGATCGGGGACGACGTTGCCGGCGTTTCAACGGGAGATCGCGTAGCCATCCGCCCTATGCTGTTTGGCGCACCTTCCGCCTTCGATAAAGGACACGCCCACGTTGGCAAGAATCTGGAATTTATCGGCATCGATCTGCCTGGTGGCATGCAGTCGTCGTGGACCGTTCCCGACTACACCCTGCACAAGCTTCCCGACAATCTCAGCTTCGAGCACGGAGCCATGATCGAACCCGCCGCCGTCGCCTGTCATGACGTTCGTTTGGGCGAGGTGACCGAGGGAGAGACCTGCGTCGTTATCGGCGGCGGTCCCATTGGCCTGTTGGTCTGTCTAGTGGCGAGACAGAAAGGTGCTCGGATCATCCTCTCGGAGGTCAACACCAAACGCCGCGAGCTCGCTATCGAACTCGGCATGGAGGTCGTTGATCCCCTATCAGATGATCTCGTCGCCATCCTCGAGGAGCGGACTCGCGGCGCTATGGCGGACTGCGTCTTCGAGGTTTCAGGCTCGGCTCCGGGTGTTGAGATCATGACGAAGCTCGTCAATGTGAGAGGCCGTATCGTGCTCGTCGCCATCCACCCTGAGCCGCGACCGGTGAATCTGTTCCAGTTCTTCTGGTCGGAGTTGCGTCTAATCGGTGTGCGGCTGTACGAGGAAGAGGACTTCGAGGAGGCGATTTCGTTAGCCGCCAGCGGCAGTCTTCAATTCGACCGACTGATCACGGAGGTTCGTCCCATCGAAGAGGTACAGGCCACCTTTGACATGATCGATGCCAATCCCGATGGCATCAAATACCTCATCGACTGTAGCTGACCCTCCGGCGACGACACCGACATCACGAGGAAACGAACGACGTGAAGATCTTCGATCTGACGGGAAAGACGGCGATAGTGACAGGATGCCGTCGCGGCATCGGCATGGCAATTGCCCTCGGATTGGCGGAGGCGGGAGCCGACATCATCGGCGTCTCCGCTTCATTGGAGGCCAGCGGCAGCGACATCGAGCGAGAGGTCACCGCCCTCGGTCAGAACTTCTCTGGTTACCAGTGCGACTTCTCAGATCGCCAGGAGCTGCACGCCTTCATTGCCAAGGCCAAGGCCGACCATCCGGTTATCGACATTCTTGTCAACAACGCCGGTACCATTCTGCGAGAACCGGCGGCAGATCATCCGGACGAGTACTGGGACCGGGTCATCGAGATCAACCTCAGTGCCCAATTCGTTCTCACTCGAGAGTTCGGCAAAGGCATGCTCGCTCGACGCAGCGGCAAGGTGATCTTCACCAGCTCCCTACTTGGCTTCCAAGGTGGCATCACCGTGCCCGGCTACGCCGCCAGCAAAGGTGGCATCGGCACGCTGACCATGGCCTTCGCCAACGAGTGGGCGCAGCACGGGGTCAATGTCAACGCCATCGGGCCTGGCTACGTGGTCACCGACAACACGGAAGCGCTACGCGCCGACGCCGAGCGCAGCAAGGCCATTCTGTCGCGCATTCCCGCCGGTCGCTGGGGCGATCCCGACGACTTCCGCGGCCCTGCAGTCTTTCTCGCCTCGGAAGCCTCGCGTTATGTGAATGGGACGACGTTAATGGTGGACGGCGGTTGGATGGGCCGCTGATCTACGGACGCTACTCAGGAAACAGGCTTTAGCTTGCATCGACGATCATGGCGTCGTGCTCGCCTAGCCCTTCCACGCCAAGTCGCACGCGCTGACCCGCCTTGAGGAATTGAGGCGGCTTCAATCCCATACCTACTCCCGGTGGCGTACCTGTAGAGATAATGTCTCCCGGCTGCAAACTCATGATCTGGCTCAAGTAGTGAATGATGAAGGCGACGCCGAAGATCATAGTCTGGGTGTTGCCGTCCTGGTAGCGATGACCATCCACGTCCAGAAACAGTGATAGGTTCTGCGGGTCGGGCACTTCGTCGCGAGTGACAAGGTAGGGACCGAAGGGCCCGAAGCTGTCACAGCTCTTGCCCTTGGTCCACTGTCCTCCAGTTTCGATCTGGAGGAATCGTTCAGATACGTCATGGGTCGTGCAATAACCGGCAACATGATTCAGAGCGTCGTCCTCGGAGACGTAATGCGCCTCCGAGCCGATGACAACTCCGAGCTCAACCTCCCAGTCGGTCTTGGTGCTGCCTCGCGGGATGACGATCGGGTCGTTGGGTCCGTTGATGGCACTCGTCGCCTTCATGAAGACGATGGGCTCTTCGGGAATCGGCATCCCCGTCTCTTTGGCATGATCGCTGTAGTTGAGACCGATGCAGACGAACTTGCCGACGCCAGCCACCGGAGGTCCCAGGCGACAACCTTTGACTGCAGGCAATTTCGCTGGGTCGATGACGGAAAGCTCGCCGAGGCGGGCAACGCCGAGGGCGGAGCCGCCGATGTCATCCACATGAGCCGACAGGTCACGAATTTCGCCATCTGCATCGAGTAAACCGGGGAGCTCTGATCCTCTCTCTCCGAAGCGCAGCAACTTCATTTCCCTCTCCTCCTCGAATGCGGTCGTTCAACCCGCGTTCTGGGCGATCTGCAAAATCTGATTGGCGGTGACATTTTCCCGCGTCGTCACGGAGCCATCCGGCCAGTGCACCCTCACCCTGGCACTGCGGGCAAAGCCGAGACCGAAGTGCAGTCGGGGATCGTGGCTGCTGAGGTAGCTGCCTCCGGACTGACGCTCGCGAACTAGAACGCGTCCCTCGACTTCAACTTCGACCCGGGCTCCCAGAGCGTCACACTGGGGATCTCCGATCAGTGAAATCAACAACCAATTGCCCTGGTTGCCACCGTCATTGCGTAACAGATGAGGCCGGCTCGCCTCGTTGGTAATCAGCAGGTCGAGGTCACCGTCGTTGTCGAAGTCGCCGGTGGCCAGCCCGCGCCCGACCGCTGGCCGGCGCAGATCGATCCCGGCGACGTCAAGGACGTCAACAAACTCGCTGTCATGGTTGCGGAACAGCTGATCAGGCTGCGGGTAGGAGAGGTCCTTGTCAACCTCAGCGATGCGATCAAGGACGTGGCCATTGGCGACAGTGAGATCGAGGTCGCCGTCGTTGTCGATATCGACGAAACGAGTGCCAAAACCCAAGGGCAAGAAGCTGGGCTTGGTGAGTCCCGCCATGGTGGTGATATCGGCGAACTCGCCTTCTCCGGTGTTGCGGTACAGGGTGTTGGTCTCCCGCGAAAAGTTGGTGACGAATACATCCTGGTGGCCGTCGCCGTCGTAGTCGCCGAAGTCCACGCCCATACCCGCCTCGGCGCGGCCGTCATCGTTGTATCGTCCCCCGACCTGCAGGCCGACGTCGGTGAAAGTGCCCCGCCGATTCTCATAGAGAAAATTCATGGTGCCATCGTTGGCGACGTAGACATCGGTGTCGCCATCGTCATCGTAGTCGGAGAACGCCACGCCCAACCCCCTACCCTTCTGCCCCACGCCGGCCTCTTCAGTGACGTCGACGAAGGGCTGTCCAGGGCCGTCGTTTTGGAAGAGCACGTCGCCTACGGGTTCAAACTCGTCGGGATCACAGTAAGTGCGCACCTTCCCCGATTTGCAGATCACGTTCCGGGTAGTGCGGAAGTCGACGTAGTTGACGACGAACAAGTCGAGATCGCCGTCAAGGTCGTAATCGAGGAACCCCGTGCTTGAGGCGAAGCGTTCATCGCCGGTTAGCGTCGAGTCCGTGACGTCGCGGAAACGCCGACCGGATTCGCCATCGACGCTTCGGTACAGCGTGTTGCGTCCGAAGTTGCTGACGTAGAGGTCGGCATCGCCGTCGTTGTCCCAATCAGCAATGGCGCAGCCCAAGCCATAGCGGGCGTCACCGGAGCCGGTCTCCTCGGTGACGTCGACGAAGTCTCTATCGGCACCTGCGCCGTCGCTTAGGCGGTTCCTGTAGAGTTGGTTGCGCGGCGGCTCCTGCGGCGGCAATCCAGACAGGAAGGTGCCGTTTACGAGGTAGACGTCGAGCCAACCGTCGCCGTCCTGATCGAGGAAAGCGGCGCCGGAACCGAAGGTCTCCACGTAGAAGTATTGGCCCGTCGCCCCATTATAGTGCTCGAAATCGATCCCTGAAGCTAGGCTCACGTCGACGAGATGGACCGGCAGCTGGATGCCGGCTGGGGAGTCAGAGTCGAGCGATCCGCATCCCGTGACGGCAGCCGCGGTCAAGACAGCGGCGAACCTTCCCCCCCAAAGCCTCGGCTTCATCACAGAATCATCCGTACGGCGACCACGGCAGCGACCAAGGCCATGGTTATCCATCCAAGCAGACACTCCAGCAAAAGAAGCCCTCTGCTCCCCGTCGACTCACTGACGCCAAGGGGGTGAAAGCGAAGAAAGCAGACCGCGCTGCGACGCACGGCGCCGCTCCAGGAGAACCCGTCGCGGAACCGAAGAAAAGTGGCGAACAGCGCGATGACAGCCAATGACCAGATGACCAAGCGTTCTGGCTGCCTCCCGAAACCGGTGGTGAGCCAGAGGAACTCGTGAGTCCAACGCCCGGGGCGGGTCCAGGGCAAAGCTGAAGCCCGTCGCTCCAGGCCGTGGAGGGCGCAGGCAGCAGCGTCCGCGTCCAGACCTTGAGCTCGAAACTGGCTGACTAGAGACGCATACACCTCGTCCATTCCGGCCTCGCCGCTGTCGTCGGCAGCCAGTCGCCCCTGCAGATACGCCCATCGGGTTCGCAGCACTTCGGCGGATGCCCCCTGTAGCAGGATGCGAGAGCTGTCGGTGAGCACAGGTTCTGCAGGTGACCCGGGTGCCACAGGTGGTGGCGGCTGCAGCTCGATGCGGCCCCGGGTGCCGCGTAGATCGAGATCTCGCCAGAAGGCGCTGTGCAGACGTACCCCGCCCCGAAAGTTGGCCTTCGAGAGATCCGCATGGCGCTTAAAGCGCGCGGCTTCAAAAGTGCAGCCAGCACGGAAATCGGCTCCCGTAAAGCTCGCAGGGTAGACGAAGGAGGACTTCACGAAGGAGATCTCCCGCTCGGCGACAATCTCGCGGAATGAGATGTCGGCGATGACCTTGATGCCATCGAAACTAGTCGGCGCCGTGAAGACACTGTTCCAGAACCACGACTCGGAGTAGAACCGGGCCGCGTCGAAACGAGTCGCGCCAGTGAACCTGGTGCGGCGAAAAGAGGCGACGCTCTCGAAGATCGCGTCCTCGAAGCTGACGCTGGAAAAGCGGGCATCCTCGAAGTAGGCGCCATCGGAAAACGTGGTGCCGTGGAAGGAAGCGTTGCCGTCGAACCGGGCTCCGATTAGAGACAGGATTCCGTCGAATTGGGCGTTGTGGAAGCGCGCGGAGTCGGTGAACACCGCTGACTTCAACACCACGTGACGCCGAAATCGGGTCTCCGAAAGATCGACGCGGGAGTGAAAGCGCGTCTGCTGTGCGCGCAGGCCGCCAGCTAACGTACTCCGGCGCACCTCAAGGGGTGCGGTTACCGTCATGTTCTGCAGGTCGAGCTCAGATTCCAGGTGTACATCCACCAAGTGAATTGGCGCGCGCAGCGTGTCCGCCCAGCGCGCGATGGTGAGGTCACCGACCACCGCGACACCCTCGAGATGCAGAGCACGGCCCTGATGAATGGGCGCGATCAGCTGGTCGGAAGTGATTCGGTGGTAATGGCGACCGTCGATCAACGTATCTCCCTCAGCGTTGGTAGGGATACTCCAGCCGGCAATCTGCGCCTCGGCCAGGCTTGCCAGGAATAGACAGGCGATCGTCGTCCTTCGCATTACGGTGAGCCCTTCGCAGGGGCGGCGGAAGACCGCTGTTGCTGCAGGGCCTCGCGTAGATAGGCCTGAGCCCGCTCACCTTCAGGGTCGAGCTCGACAGCACGGCGGTAAGCGGCAACGGCACCGTCGGTGTCACCCTGACGTAGGCGAGCCACGCCAAGATTGAGGTGAGCCTCAGGATTTTCGGGAGAGAGTTCGATCGTCTTGGCGAACAGGCTCTCAGCGAGGGCGTAGCGACGGGTCTGAGCGTAGATCATGGCCAGCTCAAAGACCGGCTCGGCGAGCGTTGTGTCCAGTTGTGCCGCCCGCCTCAAGGTGTCCAAGGCGGCGCTCGACTCACTGCTGCGCCTCAGCACCATACCTAGCCGCGCCAGGTTGATGGCGTCTTCGGGATCGACCTTCACCGCGCGCGTCAGGTAGTCGATGGCCCCAACGGCATCGCCCCGCCAGAAATGGAGTAGGCCGAGAGCGCTGAGGGCGTCTGCGTGATCGGGCAGCACCTCGATGAGATGGAGGAACTCGCGCTCGGCACCGACACGATCACCGGTCAACGCCAGGTGCAGGGCGCGATTGTAACGCGCCGTGGTTGGGGCGACGCTCACTGCGGTCTGGTGCGAGAGCACCGTTTTCTCCGAACCGATGCCGCGGTCGAACTTGCGCAGCAATTCGGAGCGACGGATCGCCTGCCGACCTTCGTCTCGTCGCCCCAGGCGCATGTACACCCCGGCGAGATTGGAATGCACCTGCGGCGACAGAGGATTGAGCTCGGCGGCCCTCTCGAGATGGACGGCAGCATCCTCCATCCTACCGAGGCTGCGTTCGGTGAGTCCAAGATAGAGCAGGGCCTCGACATCGTCGGGAGCGTAGCGCAGGGCTTGGGTCAGATATTGCCGGGCGGCGGCGAGCTCGCCCTGCTCGCGCCGCAACAGGCCGAGCTTCTTGTGGGCCACCGCCAGAGTCGAGTCAACGGATAGAGCGCGCCGATAGAAGCTGTCGGCCAAGGCCGCCTGTTCGCGGTAGCCATGCAGCAACCCGATGTTGAACAACGAGTGGGCCCGAGAAGAGTCGAGCTCAAGGGCGTGGGTGAAAGCCGCCAATGCCTTTTCGGTTCCGGCGAACTCAGAGCGCGAAAAGGCCTCTGCCGTGTGTATCGCGCCGAGCATGTCGTAGAGCTCGGGGTCCTTGGGATGGTACCGTTGCGTCAGGCGCACGGTCTCACGGGCCTGATCGTAGCGGCCAAGCGCCAGCTGAGCTCGGGCCAGGTAGCGAAACTCGTACTCGGCGGGCCCAGGTGAGTCGGCGGCGGCGAAGCGATTGACGACGACAGTGAAATCCCCGTCCTGCAGCTGCCGGCGCAGATTCTGCATGGGCAGCTCCTCGGGCGGTGTCGATGCCAGCTGCGGTGCCTCAGCGCAGGCCGCCAAGACGCTGGTCAGCAGAAGGAGCCCCCGGCACAGGCGGCAGTTGTGGCATACCGACAGCGCCGCCGTTAGTTTGCCTTTCTTCATCAGCGATAAAATAGATCCCTTCACTTTGAGCCAGCCAATGCGGGTCGCCGCTGCGTGTGTTCTCGCCGTCTTCCTGCTCCTGCCACCGGAAAGTCAAGCCGAACCCGTTCGGCCCCGATTCGTCGATGTCGCCGAGGCCGCCGGAGTGAGCCGGCTGAATACCTCGGGAGACGAGCAGGAGTACATCGTTGAGGGCATGATGGGCGGCGTGGCTTGGTTCGATTACGACGGGGATGGCGATCTCGATCTCTACGCCACCAACGGTTCGCGGTTCACCGGCTTCGATGGCCCCCACCCTTCCAACCGGCTATTCCGCAACGACGGAGGCGACACGTTCTCCGAGATCGCGAAGGCGGCCGGTGCTGCGGACACCAGTTGGTCCATGGGCTGCGTCGTCGGTGATACCGACAACGACGGTGACGTTGATCTCTACGTTACCAACTACGGACGTAACACCCATTACGACAACGACGGTAACGGCCGCTTCGTTGATCGCACGCAAAGCCTGGGAACGGGGGATCGGCGCTGGGGTACGGGCGCCACGCTGGGCGACAGCGATCGCGACGGCGACCTCGACCTCTACGTCGCCAACTACGTTGCCTTTTCCCGCAACGCGGAGTCCACGATTCCCTGTCTGTGGAAGAACGTCCCGGTATATTGCGGCCCCCGGGGCCTCACGCCGGCAGCGGATGTGTTCTACCGCAACGACGGTAACCGCTTCACCGACGTTTCAGCCCCGTCGGGAATCCTCGACAGCGGGCCTTACTTCGGCATGGCCACCACCTTTTCCGACCTCGACGGCGACGGCTGGCCCGAGCTCGTCGTCGCCAACGACTCCACGCCCAACCAGCTGTTCCACAACGTCGACGGCAGGTTGCACGATGTCGCGCTGGAATCCGGAGTGGCCTACAGCGGCGAGGGTGGCACCCAGGGCTGCATGGGTCTGGCGGTGGCCGATTACAACGGGGACGGACTGTTCGATCTGTTCTTCACCAACTTCGCCGACGAGCACAACGCCCTGTACCGCAACGAAGGCAGCCTGCTGTTCACCGATGTCTCCCACATCACCCGCTTAGCCTCCCAGGGCAGCGAGGAGGTGGCGTGGGGTACGGGGTTCATCGACTACGACAACGATGGTGATCTCGACCTCTATGTCGCCAACGGTCACACCTACCCCCAGGCGGACCTGCCGCAGACCAACTCCAGCTATCGCCGCGCGGACGTGCTGTGGGAGAATCGCGGCGACGGTGCCTTCACCCCCCTCACAGAGCAGGTGGGACTGGGGGTTGCACCCGGCGTAAGCCGGGGTGCCGCTTTTGCCGACTACGACGACGATGGCGACGTCGATGTCTTCGTCCTCAATCTCAACGACACGCCGGCCCTGTGGAACAACCAGGGTAGTAGCGGCTACCACTGGCTGCTGATTCAGCTCGAGGGCGGTCGCAGCAATCGCGACGCCATCGGTGCCCGGGTGACACTCACGGCGGGCGACCTCACCTCGCACGCCATGCGCACCGCCGGCGACAGTTACCTGTCACATAGAGATCCTCGCCTGCATTTCGGCCTCGGTGGGCGCGAGCGGGTGAACCGCCTGGACATCTTGTGGCCCGGCGGCACCCATCAGGTGTTGACGGACATCGCCGTCGACCAGATTCTGCGCGTGCGCGAACCCGAGTAAAGCGCAGATCAACCGGCGGAGATCGCGGCGCGCGCGCTCATCTGCTGCAGCGCTTCCGGGAAAATCTCTACGGGATAGCGGTCGCGCAGACCCTTCACGTAGGATACGTAGGTGCGGCGAGCCCGGTCGATCTTGAGATATGCGATGGCCCGCCGGCGCGACTCGGCGTTGTACGGCGCCAGCTCTGTGAGCCGATCTTCGACGAAGAACACAGAGAAGCCCTCCGGCACCCGCACCGGCCCCCCCACCTCACCGATCTCAAGCTTTCTCGCCACCGCGTGCACGCCCTGAAAGAATGGTTGTGTGTAGATGTTGAGGTTGATGCGACCCTCGTGATGCTTGGCACCGGGACGGACAGTGTGCTCCATGGCGAGGCCCACGGCATCTGCGCCTTGCTGCAGTTGCTGCTTGAGCTCTTGGGCCAGTGTGTCGGAGGCGACGACGATCTCCACAGCGACGGTGGTCTCCGGTGAGGTGAACTTCTTGGGATGGCCCTCGTAGAACTCACGCGCCTCCTCCTCGCTCGCTGTGATGTGCTGATCCACTTCCTGGCGTCGCAGTGCACCGAGCATAAGCTCTTCGCGGCGCCGGGCCAGATAGCTCTGGAAGGCGGGACGGGAATTCAGGCCGCTGTCCTCGGCAGCCTTCTGCAGCAGATAGGAGGGGATGAAGGCGCGCTCGAGCAAGACGGCAACACGGCTCGAGTCGGCGAGTTCGTTGGCTCCGATAAACATCTCGAAGGCCTCGTCGACGAAGCGACCCAGAACGATCTCGCTCGCTTCGCCGAGCCGAAGCAGGGGCAGTGCCTGCTCGGCGGCGGCGAAGGAGACTTCGCCCCCCACCGAATCCGAAAACCGTTGGATCATCAGCTCTCGGGTGCCGGCGACGATCTCTACGGGGTAGACCTGATGCAGCGAGTCGAGAACTTCGGCAGAGCGCTCGGCACGCTTGGCGCTGAGCACCTCCTCGCGGACGTATTCGGCAGAAGCATCGAAAGGCGCGGGGATCTCATCGGTGAGCTTGAACAGGGTCCAGCGCGTCTGACCGCGGAAGGGCATGCGCAACGGTTCGGTGAGCTCACTTACTTCGAGCTCGAAGAGAACGGCGGCCAGGGCGGGAGTCAGCTGGTCGCGCAGCTTGTAACCGCCAGCATCACCGCCCTTCTCGCCGGTCTCGCGATGCAATGAGCGCTCGTTGGCGATCTTGTGGAACTCCGCGCCAGCGGCGAGCTCCTCGAAAATTTGCTCTGCCTCTTCGAGAGTGCCGACCATGATGCCGCTGAAGCGTATGGCGCGATCCCTGCGGGTCTTGAGGAAATGCTCCTGTAGCTCCTCCTCGGTTGCCGTAACTCGACTACCAATGGCGTGAGCGCGATAGTCGTTGAGTAGTCGATTTCGCCGGGCAGTGTTGAACTGGTCCTGAAACCAGCTGTCCTCGCTTATAGTCTCAGCTTCCGCCTCCATGAGCATTACGGTCTTGTCGATGAGGCTCTCGAGCAGATCGGCACGCATCTCCGCCGGGGTCAGCCACCGGCGCATGCCGGTAGGGATGCTCTGGCTGAAGCTATCGAGATCAGCCGCAGTGATTTGGACATCCGCGACGCGGGCGATGATGAGGCCGTTCTGGGAGCCAGTGCCCTCACCACAGCCAATGCTCAGCGCCAGGGCCAGCAGGGCGGCGGGGGTACGGATGTAAGTGTGGTGCCAGATTGTCACGGGCATGGATTGTATAAGAGATCGGGAATCGGTGAATAGGCGAGATGTGCGAAGGGGACATCAAAGTACTGACAGCTTTCGTTGCTCGCCACGCGCCCCCTCAGCCACGGCGCACAAGCAGATAACGATTGGCCTCGACCCCGGCTCTTTCACTGATCTCGCCGCCCGGCCAACGCACCTTGACGCCCTCTACCCACGTACAGGTGCCAAGGCCAAAATGGGCATCGGCGCTGCTGGAGCTGAGGTACGACCGGTTGCGTCGAATTTCCCTCACCTGGGTCGAGCCGGCGCAGTGTACCTCGATGCGGGCACCGATCCCAAATGGGTTGCCCACTTTGCCCCGCAGTTGCACGACGAGCCAGTTGCCCGGAGCTCTGTCGTTGCGAAAGAGCCTGGCGGGTCCTGCGTTGGCGGTGACCAGCAGGTCGAGATCGCCATCCCGATCGTAGTCCCCCATGGCGGCCCCCCGCGAAACCAGAGGTGGTAGCTGACCGACGAAAGGGGCTTGGCGGAATCTTCCAGCCTCGTTGATGAAGAGCTGGTCCGGTTGGGCGTGGGCGAGCTCGCCGTCCATAGCCGTCACCCGATCCATGACGTGTCCGTTGGCAACGAACAGATCGAGGTCGGCGTCGTGGTCGAGGTCGGCCAGCAGGGCCCCGAAACCCAGGGGCAGCAGACTCGCTTCCCCGAGACCGGCCTCCACGGGCACGTCGGTAAAGTGCAGACCATCGTCATTGCGGTAGAGGTTGTTGTGCTCGCGCGAGAAATTGGTCACTACTAAGTCGAGGTCGAGATCGCCATCGAGATCTCCCACGTCGACCCCCATCCCAGCCTGGGGAGTGCCGGTTGCACCGTAGGCGGCGCCGGCAAGAACGGCGACGTTCTTGAACCGCCGACCGCCGTGGATGCGGTCATTCCTCCAGAGGGAATTGCGCACCCCATCGTTGGCAACGTAAAGGTCGGGATCACCGTCGTCGTCAAAATCCCCGGCGACTACACCCAACCCCTTACCGAATACGTCGAAGACACCAACCGCTGCGGACACATCGTCGAATCGACCATCCCCGCCATTGCGATAAAGCACGTCAGGGGCTCCGTTGTAGTAGCGGGGGCTGCAATAGGTTCGCTGATCGTCCTGGATCCTCATTTCCCGCAGTCCCGACGTCGTGGCACCGAGGTCGCTGACCCCTCCACAGACCCGGTTGTTGGCGGGCGAATAGTCGAGGTAGTTGGCCACGTAGAGATCAAGATCGCCATCGAGGTCGTAGTCTAAGAAGGTGGCACTCGTCGACCAGTGAGAATCGGCAGCGGCGGGGTTGGGCCGAAAGGAGCTCTGCACGTTCAAGTAGAGCTGGTTGCGATGGTAGTTGGTGACGTAAAGATCGCTGGCGCCGTCTCCGTTCGCGTCGCCAACGGCGCACCCCATTCCGTAGCCGGGGTCGGCGGCTCCGGCGGCGTCGGGGATGAACTGGAACCGATCGCCCATCTGATTGCGGTACAGCTTATTACCCGAGGCCGAGAGCGCATCGGGGGTCACCGTGGAGGCCGCCTCCGAAACCATGCCGTCGAAGCGAGGGGCCAGGCGCTCACCGCGGGTAACGAAGAAGCCGTCGTACCCCCGGCGGAGCAGGTTCACTGGATTTGGGGCACCCGCCGTCTGGAGGTGGGATAGGGAATGACCGTCCACTAGGTAAAGGTCTAGCCAGCCATCACAGTCGTAGTCGATGAAGGCACCACCAGATCCCATGGTCTCCACCAAGTGATAGTCGCCGACCCCGCCATGGCTGTGCACAAAACCAAGCCCAAGGGCGACCGACACCTCCGAGAAACTCTCTGAAGCGGGTCCCAATTCTGGGGCGCATGCGACGGCGAGCAAGGTGCCGACGCAAAGGCAACAATGCCTCAACCGCATAGAAAATCCCTCAGAATCCCTTTCATGGGTTGATGCACACGAGGTTGTGAATTATCAATTTACCACGTTTCCGCGTCCCTCGGTCGTTGGAACGAGCATCTCTACCGGCAGCGATCTCACTGAGCGGAGACGAGCGGAGTGCAGTCGTGCAATCTGGCAGGTGAATCCCGAGTGCCTCTTTCATTGAGATTGGGTCAACCGTGCAGGCGCCGATATTATCGGATGAGGGCGGCGGTGTTGGTGGCGTTTATGGCCACGACGGCCTCCGCACAGACCATCGTCGCCGGAGGTGAGGGGGGGCTCAGCTGGCAAACTGGAGCTGGCGACGTCGATGCTGTAGCCATCCGCTCCTCGTCCCGTGTCGAGGTGACCAACGCCCCAGGCGGCGTCATCGACTTCGATCCCGAAGGACTGTCCAACTGGATTCTTCCGCAGCGCGCCGACACCACCGCTAATATCGCTCTCGGCCTCAACTCCGAGTTGCGGGGCGGTGAGATCACCTCGCCGAATACGATCAGCATCCGCGGCTCGCTTCCGCTCATCATTGACAACGACGGGAAGACATCCCTGGACCTGCGCGCCTCGAGCGGTACGGCCAGCGCCCGCGTCCTCGGCATTCTCATCGACATAGACTTGGGAGCGCGTTTCGGAATCAACCGGTTCCGGTTCTTCCCGCGCAACGCCCTCGACAGCTATCCGGCACCGGAATTTCCCTTTCAAAACGAGTTTATGCGCGCCTACGAGATCTTCGTCAACGACGGCACGCCAGAATCGCAGTTCGAGGGAACGCCGATTCTGCAGACCGTAGCTATCGAGGCCACTAACGAAGACCAGGTAGTCGACGTTCGCGTCGAGCCTCAGTACGTGCGCTTCGTGCGCCTCAAGTCGCTGACCCCAGCGGGCTTCGAGATCGCGGAATTTCAAATTTTCGGCACCGGCTTCGTGCCCGAGGCCAGCTACCTGTCGAACGTCTTCGACTTCGGTGATCTCGCACTACTGGGCAATCTTCGCTGGGTGCAGCAACCCCAGGGCGATCCCGCACGCTCGCGGATCAATATTCGTACGCGCTCGGGCCGCGACCCCGACCCAGTGGAATACAACAAGCAGCGTCCCGGTGAGTTCATCTTCCGAGTCGGAGGCGCCGGGGCCGGTGCCGCCGGTACCCAGTTCCGCCGACCTGACGTTCCATGGAAAGACGCCGAAGCCGTTGAAGGCACCGAGCTCAGCGAACTCATCGCCACTGTGCTCGACAACGAAGATGTTGATGTTCGAGTGGCGCGCGAACACTTCCGCTCCCTGCCTCTCGATCAGAAGGCGCAGGCCACCCTTACCAAATCGGAATGGGAGCGGTTGCGCAACGAGGATCGAGGTCCAGCACGCGACGACACCGACGACTGGAGCGGCTGGTCTCCCCCCTACAGCTCGGTAGGAGCCGTGACCGAGGAGGAGATCGGCGATCCCACGGCGGGGGTGGCTCTAGCGTCGCCGAGCCCACGGCGCTATTTCCAGTTCAGTATTGACTTCTTCAGCGACGACTTCGAGGCCGCCACCGGCATAGGCGCCTTCGCCTTCGACGTGCTTACCCCGCCCTACGCGGAATCGCTAATCGGGGAGATCGCTCCCCGCCAGGCTAACGTAGGTAAGCAAACGAATTTCGTGCTCGCCGTACGCACGAACCTGCGCGAAAGCACCGATCGCGGCTTCGATGGCCTCGAGATCGATACACCGCTGAAGGTATCCCGTGTGGGTCGTGTGCGCATCACTCGCGCAACGGGCACTACCGAGGTCGACTTCAGTGCCGCCGATCTCGACAACTTGCCCGCCGCCGTTGGCGACGTCCGTATCGTCGACGTGCAGGACAATCTGCTTGGACTTGACTTTCCCCTCATCGATGAGAATGATGCGCTGATAACTGTCGAGTTAGAAACGGCGGTGTTGCGCTTTGGTACAACCTTCACCGTGCGCGCTCGCAACGCCGATGCCAGCGCTACCCTGACGCAGGCGGCAACAGCAGGCAACGCCGACGACCTCAGCGCCTTCGACGTCGAAGATTCCGACATCACGCCGGTAGGAACTCCGGACGATCAGAACCTGTCCGTGGCGGTTTCTATCGCGCGCGACCTGCTGACCAACGTGCGGGCCCACCCGCGGGTGCTCAGCCCCAATGGCGATGGCGTTAACGACGACGTCCACATCGAATACGACATTACCAACATCGCAAGACTGACGCCGCTGAAGATCGTCATCTGCGATCTCTCGGGACGCACCGTCCGCATCCTACGGAACGACTTCGACAACTCGGGACGCTTCCAGAGGCCCTGGGACGGTCTGGGAGAAAACGGTGAGCTCGTTCCGCCGGGCAACTATGTGTTCCGGGTTACCCTGGACGCAGGCACTGGCGAGGAGTCCGAAGTCGGCGTCATCGCCGTCGCATACTGAGTTAGGCATCACGGTGGTGTCGGCGCGATTGCCGGCGCCCCTGCAGGGTCATGGGAGGCCAGACATTGCCAGGTAGAATCGTCACACACATTGGGCATCGCGCCGCGGTGCGATGGGCGGCGCTGTCCCTTGCGGTCACCACGTTGCTGTTCACGGCGCCCCCGTCCTCACACGCTCAGGATTACGGCGCCCGGTTGGGCGTACAGCGAGGTGGCACGGTCTCCTTCGAACCTACAGGCCCGGGCGTGATGTTTGGAGCCATGGACCCTTCGATCAAGAAGTGGTACGTGCCCCAGGAGCTGTACACCGAGTTCGGCTGGCGGCAGTGGGAGTATTCCAACTACGCCCGCGACCACTACGAGCGCTACGTCGACACGGCGCTCGAAGGCGACTTTTTCTACGACTTCTACGGCAACTACATCGGCCGCGGCTGGCTGATCTACGACTGGCGTCAGGACCAGCCCCAGCAGTTGGGCAACAGCATCTTCAAGGATAAGCGCTTCACCCAGTGGTTCTCGGCGGTCACCGTCGGTGGCGACAGCAAGGGCCAGTACCACTACGCCATCACCGTGGGCAATCAGCTGCGGACCACGCTGACGCCGATGACATTCTCGAAGCCGACCTTCAACGGCGTGCAGATCGACTTCATGGCTGACAAGTACGCGGCAACGATCCTTGCCTCCAGGGTCAGCGATCCGATCTCCGGCGCCACCGAGCAAGGTGCTGAAACCCGCACTAATGCCACGACCATGTTCGGCAGCCGCGGCACAGTGCAAGTAGGCGATTTCGTCGAGTTCGGCGCCACGGCAGTGGCGGCGCGTCACGTCAACACCACGCTCGACCTGTTCAGCGGCGACCTCATCGCCGGCAGCTCTACCGCTGGGCAGAGCAGCTCACCACTGACCGCGATTGCGATCATTCTCAGCGACGACTCGCCGGAGGACGGCGAAGGCGGTGCGGCGCTGTTCCGCCATGATGTCGTCATCGTCAGCCGTAATTTCGAGACCGGCCGCGAGACCCGCAGCACTCTCAAAGAAGTGGTGCGATCTGGCGCTGAATGGCCCATCGTGTTCGGCGGTTTCGAGCGCACCGGCTTTATCGCCGCCGACGGCGCCGAGCGCATCGTCCTCAATTACGACTTCAACGACCCGGCCTACATCGGACCCGATCCGACGTCGATCGTGGACGTGAAGTTCGAGTACGTGCTAGCCAACGACTACAAGGTGCAGATGTGGTCGGATCGGCAGACGGGCCGGCGTGCCATGCCGTCACCGCCGCTGAGCGCCGAAACTATCGACAACTCCGAGCCGGCACTCATCACCCTGCGTCGCGCCGAGGGCAACGTGCAGGATATCTCCAACCTGTCGTTGGTGAAGTTCAACTACGGGCTGCCTACGGCGAACTTCGTCGGCGGCTTCACCATCGAGGGCTCCGACATCTGGGGCTTCAACGTCTACGGCGAGTGGGACCGCAACACCCGCTACTTCCAGTATCCCAACGCCGCCACCTTCGCCTCTGGTGACAGTCACGAGATCTCTTCTGAGAGCTCGGACGGCTGGTATGTCAACGTCAACCGTCAGAACTATCCCTGGTTCGTCTACGGCGAGAGTTACTCCATCGACGACGCCTACTCCACCACCGCTTTCGTCACCGATCCCAACGGCGATATCAACTACGACGAGGCGCAGCGGCATCTGTACGAATTCGTGGACGACAACGACGACCAGGATCGCTACCCGGATTGGGTGCGCTTCGGCACCATCTCCGACCGCCTCATCTTCCCCGGGTGGGACGAGAACAACGACTTCATCTCCGACTTCAACCAGAACGACAACTCCACGGTCACCAACCTCATTCCCGACTACGAGGAGCCCTTCCTGCGCTACGAGGTCGACCGGCCGGAGTTCTTGTTCGGCATCGACCTCAACAACAACGACTGGATCGACCGCTTCGAGGACGACGACGTCCCAGACTATCCCTACAAACCCGACCGTGAGGGCCGCAACATCTTCGGCGGTCTGCACCTGCGTCCGGACGTGCGCCTCACAATTGGTCGCTCGCAGGAGGAGATGATTTCCGAGGATCGCAGCAGCAACGTCAACTACGCCATGCTAACAGCGGAGCGCAGCTTCCCGGGAATCGGTCGATTGCGCGTCTTCGAAATGCTCAAGCGGGTCGAGGACCACATCCCAGACGACCGCCGAGAGCCCACCCCCTTCGTGGACGCACCGCCGATCCAGCCGGTGGTGAAGGACATCCTGCCCGCCCAGGACACCTGGGTGAACCAGTCGTTCCTCGGCTTCGACTACACCGGCATCGACAACCTGCGGCTGCGCAACAAGGTCAAGTGGCAGCTGTTCCACCAGGCCAAGAGCAACCTGCGCACTATTGATGGCCTGCCTATCTCCGATGCTTCCAGCCTGCTCGGCTTGGTGAACAAGGTAGACTACGAGTACGACCTGGGAACGGTGACGTTGCAGCCCCGCTTCAAGAGCGAGTACCTGCGACAGACCGCCTTCGTGCGCGGCGATGACGACCGAAAGCACTGGGCCGGCGCCGGCTACCTGCTAGCCCAGTTGCCGGCGCTCAATCACACCGTTCTGCAGGCCGGTGTCGAATTATTCTGGTTCCGCGACCTGGTGGCGGCCGAGGACGAGATGGTCGACCTCGGCATCACCACGGACACCGGTGACTTCCGTTCCACAACGATGGCCCTGCAGCTGTCCAACAACTCCGCCTACCTTGGCTACAGCCTGACCACACAGGTGGGGATTCGCTTAGGACGCACGCGCACCGAGCTGGTCAAGGAGCGTGACAACGGCACCTTTAAGCTGGCGTCGGAGAGCAGCAACGAAACCACGACCTTCATCACCGTGTACGCCGGTGTCGACCGATGAGCGCAGTGCTGTCCTCACATACTGCACTGCGATCCCGATTGGGTCTGAATCTGGCCATCGCGGCGACGTTGACGTCGGTCGCTACAGTGGGTGCCAACGAGGACTACGGCGACCGCCTGGGGGTTCGTACCGGCGATCACTGGACCTACCGGGCAGCGGGCACGACGGTGCAGATGGATGCCTTGGATCCATCCATTCACCGCTGGTATATGCCCGAGGAGCTGTTCCAGGAGTACGGCCGGCGACAGTGGACGACGACGAACTACGCCAAGGAGCGCTACCTACGGTATCTCGATCGCCAGCAAGAGGGCTTCTACTTCTACGACGATTTCGGTGAACTCACGACCCGAGGCTGGCTGATCTACGACTGGCGGCAAACGCAGCCGCTGGCCTTCGAGAGTAGCCGTCTCACCAAGACCGGACGCTACGGCAGCTTCTTCCAGCGCATGGTGATCTCTGCCGACGAAGCCGGCGACTACAACTACTCCATCATCATCGGCGACGAGATTAACACCACGCTGACGCCAATGACCTTCCGCAAGGCGGGTTTCAACGGCGTCATGACCAACGTCTCGGGCCGTAATTGGCGTGCCACCGGCCTGTTCTCGCGGGCGTCGCTGCCGGGGGTGACCATCGACTCGGAGATTCCCACGGCGTCGCTGGAGAACACGACGAGCTTCACCGGTGGCCGGCTCGAGGTTAATCCGCACCAGAAGGTGACGCTGGGGTTTACCCTGGCCAACGCCCATCACAGCAACGGCTCGCGGGAAAGCTTCCGCCACAACCCCTTCCAGGGCCAGCTCACCAGCGGTCAGCTCGACCGCCGACTCGAGCTACTGGTGGTGCGGCTTTCGGACGACTCGCCGGAGGACGGCGAGGGCGGAGCGATGCTGTTCAGCGAGGACACCGAGATCACCCTGGCCCTGATGACGGACGTGCAGGTTGGCGATTCCGTGCAGTCAGTGCCGCGGGACACGACCATCGTGGGCAGCAGCATCGGCTGGCGCGCCGAGCGCTCCGGCGGCAAGCTGCGCGATGGCTTCCTCACCGCCGACGGCGCCGATGCGATCGAGCTCGCCTATCCGCTGGCGCCGCTGACCGACGAGGAGAGCGAAACCGGCACCTTGCGACTACTGCTGCAGCAGGCCCTGAATCTGTCGCTGTCGGACGCCGAGGACGCCATTACCCGCATCAAGAATGTGCGCTTCCGTGTGGTGGTGGCCAACGACTACCGCATCGAGGTCTCGTCGGATCGTCAGACCAATCCAGTAGGGCAGCCGCAGTTCCTGGTGGTAGAGCGCGCCGACGGCAACATCAAGAGCCGGCTTAACCAGCGTGAGGTCGTTTTCGACTACGGCATTCCCACAGCGCGCCACGTATACGGCATCACCGCAGAAGTGCGCGACTTCCGTGGCTGGGATTTCTACGGCGAATTCAACGTCGCCAACGAGTACCGGAAGTATCCCGACACAAGCCGCAAGAAGCACCGGGCCATCACCGGGATCAAAGGCGACGAAGAAGGCTACGGCTGGATGTTCAACCTGTCGCGACGTTCTGGCCCCTGGCGGTTCTTCCTCGAAGGCTTCGGCATGGAGGACGAGTACGACACCCGGATCCTACTCGTCGACGGCCGCGGCATTGCTGACTACTCGCCAGAGTCGACCGACCAGTTCTATGACTTCGTCGACGACAATGACGACAACGACCGTCACCCCGATCAGAAGCGGCTATTCCAGGGCAGCCTAATTCGGATTCCGGGAGAGACCTTCCGGATCCGTCCTGAGGGCGTCGCCGATCCGGCGGTGTTCCCCGGCTACGACGAGAATCGCGACTTCATCTCCGATTTCAACCAGAACAGCACCGGAGAGCGCGAGAACCTGTTCCCGGACTACGACGAGCCCTTCCTTCGCTACAACACAGACCGACCGGAGTTCCTGTTCGGCATCGATCTCAACAACAACGGCTGGGCGGAGCGCTTCGAGAACGACGATCGCCCCGACTACCCGTACCGCAAGGATCACTGGGGCTATAACGCTTTCGCCAGCATCGTCGTGCGCGCCGAGGGCAAGATCACCATCGGCAGGCTCCAGCAGGATCAGCGCAAGACCCATCGCGAGAACAAGACAACCTACGCGCTGACCTCGTACGACAAGAATTGGGCGCGCCTCGGCCGGCTGCGCATCTACGACATGCTGCGTCGCGCCGAAGACGACATCCCCGACGACCTGTCCCAGTGGGGCATCCCGCGGACCGCCTTCGGTCTACCCGCGGATACGCAGGGCCGCAACCAGCGCGTCCCCGATCCCTTGGCGGCAGAAGACACGTGGATCAACACCTTCTACGCCGACTGGTCTGGGCACCGGGGCGAAATGCGTCACCGCCACCGTCTGAAGTGGGAGACTTGGCGCCAAGTGGACACCGACCGCGATTTTCTGCGCAACGACGAGGGCGAGTTCGTGCTCGATGAACAGGGCGAGCGCATCGTCACCTTCGATCCTCTCGGCCTCGAGGAGCGCAACGGCCGCGAAGCGTCGGGGCTGTTTGGCTTCATCAACAAGGCGGAATACCTCTTCGACCTCGGCATCGTCCAACTGGTGCCCCGGGTCAAGAGCGAATACGTGCGTCAGACGCCTTTCTCACGGCTACTGGAGCGCCGGCGCTCTTGGGACGGGCTCGGTATCCTGCTCCTGCGCCTGCCGGTGCTGCGCGGCACCATCATCGAGACCGGCCTCGAGCAGCGGCTGTTTCACGAGCTGGGAGTCAAAGAGGACCAGCTGGACGACGGCGTCCTCACCGGTGACTTTGGTGGGTCGGTGTTCGCCGTCCAGCTGACCAACCGCCACGCCTATCTCGGCTACGATCTGACCACGCAGATGGGCATCCGCTACGACCGTCGCCGACTTGAGCGGGTGGAGCGGGGAGCGCAGAAACGAACGTCAGGACTCGTCTTCCTCTCAGTCTTTGCCGGACTGTAGCCGCGAGAGCGCAGCTCAAACCCTTGTGACCACCACGGTTGCCCCTAGCAAGGGATGGATCATCAGCCCCCGATGCGATGCGCTGTTCTTCATCGGGACACCGCTGCTCTGCCTGGGTGTCCTGCTGGTCGCCGCCCAGCGTTTCGACTCCGCTGACATTGCCTGGTTCGTGCTGGCCTTCTTCGCCGTGGGCCATCACCTTCCGGGGTTCATGCGCGCCTACGGCGAGCGCGAGCTTTTTCGGCGCTACAAGGTGCGCTTCATCGTCGCCCCCGTGGCCATCACCGGCTTCGTCGGTTGGAGCGTTTTCAACGGCCACCTGGGGTTCTTCATCTTCCTCGCCCTCTGGGACATGTGGCACTTCCTCATGCAGCACTACGGCTTCATGAGGATTTACGAGGTCAAGCGGCGGCGGCCGACCCGGCTTCGCGCCCGACTCGACTGGATGCTGGTGCTGACCTGGTTCGGCTACGTCGTGGTCGCCAGCCCCCACTACCTGATCAACTTCCTCGAGCGCTGCCACCGCTATGGCTTCGGCCTTTACAGCCAGCTCGATCCCACCCACATCGAACTCCTACGTGATCTCGTGCTCGGCGTAGCGGTCATCACTAGCATCGTCTACGGCCTCAGCCTGATCCGCGAGCGCATGGCCGGCGGCCCGGTGGTGTGGCCCAAGCTGGCGATCACCGCCACCACCTTTGCTACCGTCTACTACGCCTACATCGTGCTCCAGGACATCATTCTCGGCTACGCCGTGGTCGCCCTGGCTCACGACATCCAGTACTTCGCCATCGTCTGGATCTACAACCGCGGCGTTCTCAAGCGCTCCCGCGATCTCGGTGGATCGTGGTTCCGCTACCTGTTCAGTGACGGACGGCTGCGGCTGGTCCTCATCTACGTGGCGCTGATCTTCACCTATGGTGGCATCGAGGCCATGGCCCGCGCCACCGGCAGCCACGTCATATATGACGTGGCCAAGGTCATCATCGCCGCATCCGCCTTCCTACACTACTACTACGACGGCTTCATGTGGAAGGTGCGCAAGCGGGAGATTCGCCAGAACCTCGTCGATGGTGACAGCCCGGTGGAGTCCGACTCGAAGCCGGAGCCTCGCGGTCTGGTGGCAGGCGTTCGCGACCGTATACAGCAATCGGCCAAGTTGCAGTGGGGATTCGAGACGGGCAAGATGGTCGTCTACTTCGGGATTCCCATCCTGCTGCTGGCGTGGACGGACACTATCTACTCGCAGACCGACGCACAGGCCCGCGAGTATCTGAGTCGACTCACGCCGTCGTTGGCCAGCGCCCACGATGACCTCGGCGTGGCACGCATGCGGGAGGGACGCATCGAGGAGGCGATCCGGGCCTACCTGAGGGCCATCGACGTGGACCCTGGCTACGCACGGGCCTACACCCATCTCGGGATCGCATTCTCAGCGAACGGAAACCGGCAGCGCGCCGTCGAATATCACCACCGGGCGATCGAGCTCGATCCATACATGTCTCCGGCGCATTTCAATCTTGCCGTGGATTATGTAAACCTGGGAATGACGGCGGAGGCCATCGATCACCTCGACACCGCGATCGGGCTTGACCCGGATTACGTGAAGGCTCTTCATTTTCTGTCGCAAATCCATAAAAATCAAGGAGATATAGACATAGCTATAGAACTGGAGGACCGCGTGGAGGAGCTCGAGTCCACAGCCCGCCGGCGCTTCCTGGGACGCTCAGCCATGCCGTGGGCCACGGCGACGCCAGTGGCTCCGACAGGGCAAGGATAGCGGTGCCGTGTCATGGGCTTGGGTTACGGTTTGTGATTGATGCAATTAGAGGAGCTTGACACCCGCCCTCAGCCGCTGTATGGTTTCCACGATAATGCCATAGACCCATGGCATTATCCGCAGTGGCATGGCGTCGGAGAATGGGTTCGTTTCGTAATGAACCACTGCGATAACTCACCCTGGCATCCCAGAATTGGGATTATGGAGGAACCGTAATGAGGCGCATTGCGTTTGTTGCAGTCGCATCATTGGTGGTAGGCGGTCAAGCCATGGCGCACGTGCCCGAAGGCGAGATCTTCGGCGCTTGGGCCTGGCCGACTTCTCACCTTCCAGTGATGGACGGCAATATTAACGAGTGGAATGCCCTACCCGCCGAGTTGTGGGTGGACATCTTTCGCACTTCCGTCGCCGAAGGCGACGTTGGTCGCGAGATCGACGTTTCCAACCTGAACTGGCGCTTTGCCATGGGTTGGAATGATGAGCTCGACCGGCTCTACTACGTCTTCGATCGTTTCGACAACATCTGGGACCGCGACGGTGGCGGCTTCGGGTGCTGCGGTCAGGACGATAGCATCGAGGTTGGTGTAGACGCAGACCACAGCGGTGGCACCTTCTGGGCTAGCGAAGGCACAGAAGAAGAGATCAAACGCAATCGCGGTCGTCAGACACAAACTGCTCACTACCGCTGGCCTTCCCTGCCGCCGGACGGCTGGAAGTGGTTCTGGATGACCGACGCCGACTGGCATGACCAAGAGCCCTACGCCTGCTGCGACAACTCTTTCAACCTGAATGGGGCGCACGGCACTGAGTCCACCTTCCAGGCCGAGTGGTGGCATATCGCCTGGGACGACTTCAACTGGACTGATCCCAACCTGAGTGGGCAGCACGATTTCGTCGAGAACGAGATTGTCGGTATCGGTCTGCAGGTCGTCGACAACGACAACGGCACCGAAGAGGATCCCAACACGGCCAAATGGGTCCTGGGTGGTCAGTCTGACATCTTCGGTAACTCCTCTTCCTTCAGCGATTACATCCTGCTTCCACCGGATTGGGATCGCCTGCCGACGGCGGTGGAAGAGGACAGCTGGGGTCACATCAAGGCCTCCTTCGCCAACTAGACAGTCTTTGCCAAGTTAGCAGGGCCTGTCGGGGTGCTTCGGCGCCCCGGATGGAGTACCATTATCGGGGAGGGCAGATCCTATGGGTCAGCCCTCCCCGTTCTCGTTTTGCCGTTGCGCGCCAACCGCTCGGAGAACCACGCTCATGGTACAGCGCTACCCCTTCGGACGGTGCCTGGCTGTGTTCGTCACGCTGGGACTGGCCATCGGTCTCGCGGTCCCTGCGATGGGCCTGACGACCTACCGCATCGGCGGTGAATCGCTTCCGCCCCCCGAGGTCGAAGGCGACTTTGAGTTCGTGCAACTCTCCTGGAGCGAGGCCGCGGGAGGCGCCCTGGGATTGGCCAGCCAGTTCACGCTGACCCCCGAGTTCATCACTCCCGAGAGCTTCGACTCCTCCGTAAACCTGGCGCCCTTGCTGAAAGAGCGCGGTGGCAACGTGCGGGCGCTGGTGTGGACCGGATGGGGCCCGGCGGTCGGCGAGGACCTGCTCGTCTTCGATGGCGATCCCGAGACCGCCTTCCTCGGCGACGGCGACTGGGGCGGCGACTACTCCGTCATCAAGAACAAGACTTTCATCTTCGATCTCGGCGGCAGCTTTCTGCTCGACCGCATCCGATTCTTTCCCCGCGAGAAGCACTTCGAGGACCGCTTCGTCGAGGCCTTCAGATTGGGACTCAGCGACGGCGATCCCCTGAAAGACGGGACCCGCGAGTTTGTGCTCGGGCACCGAACCGGGTTTTTCGACTTCGACATCCTCGCCGACGTGCAGGAGAACACCGACGCCATCGTCGAGTTGCGTCCACCACCTACCCCCGTGACCTCCATCGGATTCGAGCTGCCCGAGAACCGGCGCGGCATCTGGGAAATCGCCGAGCTAGAGATCTACGCCTTCGGTGTGGCGCCAGTAGCGGATTTTGTCTGCGACGTCATCGACCTCGGTGAGCCGGCCAGCCTCGGAACTCTGCAATGGGGTGGCCGCAGCAGCAAGGGGGTCGAGGTGGACCTGACCATGCGCGCCGGCGACGACGAGGATCCCAACAACTATTGGCGGTTCACCTTCCGCGGCGACGAGCGCAGCCGCTACGATGCCAATGGCCGGGAGCTGACGCGAAGCGCCTACAACGGCCTTGAGCGCGCCGAGAAGGCGGGCATCACCCACGACACCGAGAGCTGGGATTTCTGGTCGGCCGCCTACGACTTCGACAGCGGCGGCGGCACGATGGCGGCGAATCGACCGCGCCAGTTCGTGCAGCTGCACACCGAGGTCCGATCCCGCGAGACCGAGACGGCACAGCTCGACTGGGTGCAGTTCTCCGTATCCATTCCCCCCGTGGCCTCGCAGGTGATGGCGGAGATCTCCCCCACGACGAGCGCTGCCGGTGCTGTCACCCCTTTTACTTATCGGGTGCGGCCCATTCTACAGCCCGACGACCTCGGGTTCGATTCCGTCACCATCCGCACACCGACCCAGCCCTCCAGCATTGACGGCGTACGCGTCGCCGGCCGGGATGTGGGAGTTGACGTCGTCCACGTAGACGACGGGGGCTTTACCGTGCGCATCCCCCGCTTCGACCTGTCGCAGAGCGGGGAACTCGTGGAGGTCGACTTCCAGTCCGAGGTCTTCCAGTTCGGCACCGTCTTCGAGGGGTCGGTGTTCGACAGTAACCGTCCGCATGAAGTCCATCAGGCCCTGACCCCGGGTGACGCCGATCCCCTCGCCGACGGCGACGGTTTGCAGGTCGATCTCGACAGCTTCGAGGAAGAAGTCATCCGCCAAGTGTCTCTGTCCACCCGGGTAGTGACCCCTAACAACGACGGAATCAACGATCAAGTGATGATCGAGTACGATCTCATCAACCTCACCCCGGGTGTACCGGTGGTGGTGTCCGTGCGCGATCTCTCCGGTCGCGTTGTGTTCCGCGATGGGGACGGCCGGGGCGGCAGCGGCCGGTTCACCACGACCTGGGATGGTGCTGACACCAGCGGCGAACCCCTGGCGCCGGGAGTCTACACCGTAGAAGTCGAGCTCGTGTCGGATCGTGGCACTGAACGCTCGTTGCGATCTCTGTCGGTGGCCTACTGACCGGGCGAAAACGCCCGTCGCAGAGATCAGGAGACGTCATGAGCCGGATCCAAGCTCTGCTGGCCGCGATGGCCATTGCGCTAACGCACAGCCAGCCTGCACAGGCCCTCACCGTCTACCGCATCGGCGGCGAGAACCTGCCTCCGCCGGAGATCGGTGGCGAGTTCGAGTTCGTGCAGATCCCCTGGGTCGACGTCGATCCCCTTTCGCACGGCCTCGCCGACCTCGTGGATTTGACTCAGGACTCCATCGCTCCCCTGCAGATGGACGCCAATGTGAATCTGACTCCCAAGATTAAGGGCGAACTGGGTGGCAACATCCAGTGGCTGCAGTGGATTGGCTGGGCCGTCCACGAGGAGACGGAAGCCTTCATGTGGGACGAGGACCCGGTCACCGCCTACCTGGGTGATGGCCACTTCGCTTCGCACAACCCCGCGCAGAAGCATCTGCGCTTCAATTTGGGGGGCCGCTTCCTCATCGATCGTCTGGAGTTCTACCCCCGGGAAGAGCATCTGGAGGACCGCTTCATCGAGAAGTTCCTCATCGGCCACAGTGATGGCGATCCCCTCAAGGACGGCACCCGGGACATCACCATCCGCAATCGCTTGGGAGTCGACGACTACTTCGTTGCGGTCGAGATTGAGGAAAACACCCGTGGCCACATCGTCATCCCCATGCCGCGTACCCCCATCGAGACCATACTCTTCAAGGGCTTCGAGAACACTCGGGGCATCTGGGAGATTGCCGAGTTCGAGATCTACGCCGTCGGCTTTGCCCCGGAAGCAGAGTACCGCACCAACGTCATCGACCTCGGCTCGCCAGTGAACATCGGTCGGGTAGAATGGTCCGGACGCGTCGATCACAGCGCCGGAGTCGCCCTCAGTATGCACGCCGGAGATGACGTGGATCCCAACAACTACTGGCGTTTCACCTTCCGCGGTGACGAGCGCAGCCGCTTCGCCAGCAACGGCAGCGTCATCAACCTACGTGCTTATCAGAGCTTGGAGACTGCGGAAAAGGCGGGAATCACCCACGACACCGAGAACTGGGATTTCTGGTCTACTCCCTACGACTTCAATCGCTTCATCGGCGACGCCTCCTCCGACCGACCCCGCCGCTACGTGCGCTTCCGCTCCCTGTTCACATCGACTGTGGATGCCGGCAGCGAGATCGAGTACGTCCAGTTTCAGACCTCCGTGCCGTTGTCGACCCAAACGCTGGCGGAGATCACACCGTCCATCGCATCTGCCGGGGAGAGCACATCTTTCACCTACAAGATCAAGCCTCGCCTCGACGAGAATGACCCCGGCTTTGACGGCATTGAGATCGGCACACCGACCATGCCTGCCGGCATCGACGCCGTACGCATCAGCGGTCAGGACGTGCCCTTCGAAATCGTGCGCATGGACTCTTCCGGCTTCGCCCTTACCCTGCCGCGCATCGACCTGCAGCGCACCGAGGAACTGGTCGAGGTGGACTTCCGCTCCCAGGTGTTCAAGTTCGGCACCCAGTTCCCCGGGCGAGTTTTCGACAGCGATCGCCCCCAGGAGGTCCCTCAGCAACTGACGCCAGGAGATGCCGATCCGCTGTCCGACAGCGATGTGCTGCAGGTCGACCTCGAGAGCCTACGGGTGCAGCGCATCAACTCTCTGGAGATCAGCTCGACGGTGGTGACCCCCAACGGCGACGGTATCAACGACGAGGTCACGGTCTCCTTTGACCTGCTCAACCTCAGTGGCGCCGTGCCCTCGACGATCAAACTCTACGATCTCGGAGGCCGGCTCGTTGCACAGGTGCTCAGCGGCAACTCCGGTAGCGGTAGCTACCGCGCCAGCTGGGACGGTCGCGGCACGGACGACGAGATCCTCGCCCCCGGGGTCTACCTGCTGCGCTTGGAAGTGGACTCCGACCAAGGTATGGCTCAGGCTATGCGGTCCATTTCGGTCGCGTACTGATCGTGTCCGTACACCGATGGCTACAGGCCGGTGTCACCTTCCTGCTACTGGCACAAGGAGCGCTCGCCCAGTCCGGGCACCTCATCACCGGTGATGAGGTGGTGGTCATTACCCGTTCACATTGGAGCAATTGGGAATTCCCGGCGGGCACAGTGAACATCACCTCGCGCGGCAACGTCCTGGCCAACCGAGTCCGCACCAACATCGACGCTACCCGAGATATCGAAGATTGGCTGCGGTTGCATCCGCGCTCGGAGATCGGCAATAAGGATAGCGAGGAGATCACTCTAGCGGACGCGATCATCTCTGGCTCCAACGCACAGGATGTGCAGAATCTCTTTGACGGTGATCTCACAACATACTGGCAGCCCGACAAGGCAAGCCCGGATCTGGATCTGGGCAGTCAGTGGTGGTTCATGCTCGACCTCGGTCGACTCACGTTCGCCAACAAGATCGTTCTCAAGTTCGTCGACGAAGAGCTCGGCGACCCCTTCCTGCTGTTTGACGTACTTATCTCCGACGGCTTGCGGCCCACCCGCGTTCAGAGCCTGGCGACTCCTGGTTTCACCACGGTGTTGCGCACGCTCCAGCCCAATAAGTCGCAACGCGTGTTTTCCTTGGATCTGAGCGGGAATCAGATCGTGGTGGAAGGCTCAGCGAAGTCAGCGGGCAGCACTCAGGACATGGCCCCGGAGTCTACCGCCCTTCGCGCACGGCCGGTGCGCTGGGTCCAGGTGATCGTAAACGGCAGTGATACCAATCGGGCTAGACAGGTCAACGCCGAAGAATACGCCGATCTCCCAACGGACCAGCGGGGAGATGTCGTCTTCAACAAGCTGCTGCCCGATGGGAGCGAGGTGCCTGTTGCGCAGGCGGTACATGAACTGCTCGACGACGATCGACAGGGCGAGGTTTTGTACTTCCGTACGGAGCGCCCCCGGTTGGCGGAGCTGGAGGTGTGGACCGAGGGGGACGAGCTCATCAGCGGCATTCTCGCCCGTGACGGAGTCATCTCCACCACGGCGCAACAGACCCTGGCACTAGCCAACTTTATCGACGGCAGCTTAGACAGCTTCAACGACGTCTTCCACGGAACCGTGTCAGCGGTGGCGGAGCCGGAAACGGAGCTGCGTTTCGATCTCGGCTCATTCTACTGGCTCACAGCGAACCGGATGGCCTACGCAGCCAACACGGCCAGCGGTCGCTTTGGCGTGTTCGGGAAGTACAACATCGACGTCTCCGATGGCAGCCGAGCCGCCGATGGCAGCTTGAGCTGGCAACGCATGTTTGAGCGTGATCCCAACGCCGTGGTCGTCTTAGACGGCGACTATTTCGCCTCTGAAAACAACTTTGAAGCTAACCGATTCGACTTGGTCAAAGCACGCTTTCTTCGCGTTCAGTGGACACTGACCAGCGGCGCTGCCCGCGTGGCCAAGCTCGCCGAGGTGCAGGCCTACGGCCAGGGCTATCAGCCCGAGATCAGCATGGAATCCGACCTCATCCGTCTAGGCGGCAGCCGCAACTTGGTATCGGTAGAATGGGAGGCAAAACGACCGCCGGGAACGGATGTACTCATTCAGACCCGCACCGGTGACGAGCTCGACGAGGTGCTCCACTATTTCCACAAGGACGGCAGGGAAGTCACCGAAGTTCAATACGGGCGACTGCTATCTATCTTCAAAGGCGACATCACTAGCGAAGAGGTCCCAGGAGGTGACTGGAGCTCCTGGAGCCAACCATACGACGATCCCACGGGCAGCCCGATCATCTCTCCCTCACCTCGCGAGTTTGTGAAGGTGCGGGCAACGCTGCTCTCCGACCGCCTCGACACCTCGGCGACGCTGAACTCGATCAGGCTGCACTTTGCCAGTCCGGTCGCCCAGATGCTGACCGCAGAGATCGATCCCGTTGAGGTCGATTCCCTGGGGGTTCCGCGGCCGTTCTCACTGTTCGTGCGCCCCGACTTCAACCGTACCAGCCCCGGCTTTGACGAACTGTTGCTGGTGGGCTCTCCGGAGATGCAAATCGAGTTCGATGCCGTGTACGCAGGCTCGGAGGAAGGAGTCGCCGCCTTGGACCCGGATACCTGGTTGTCGGCAACTGCCGTGGGTGAAGTTGGCGATAGTCTGCACGTCGTCATCGACAACCAAGTTCGCCCCAACACCGGAATCGAGCTCGTGCGCCTCAATTTTCGTACCGCCCTGTTCTCCGCCGGCACCGAGCTGCGGGCGGCCGCGCGCAGCGGAGACGAGCCCTGGCAATGGGTGAGCGCCGGTGACGCCGCATCCGCAGCCGACGGTAATGCCACGACCCTGGTGGGCGTGGTCGAGTACAAGTCCCTGATCCACAATCTCGAGGTCTTACCTCCGGCATTCTCTCCGAATGGCGACGCCATTAACGACGAAGTGCGCTTCGAGTTCACCGTGCTGCTCGTGGACGGCGACAATCTCGTGGCTGTGGAGATCCACGATCTCAGCGGCCGTCAGCTGCGGCGCCTCGTCGACCGCAGGAGCGTCAGCGCGGGCGACTACTCAATCCCCTGGGACGGCCGCGACGAGGCTGGGGAACTCACCCCTCCGGGACTGTATGTCGCCCAGGTCGAAGTGGACGCCGACGTCGAGGGGGCGAACATCGACCGCAGCAGCCTGATCACTACGTTCGCCGTAGTCTATTAGCAGGACCGCCGCCTTGGCCCGTTACAAGGCTCTCATTTTCCTGCTCGCCGCCGCCCTTAGCCAAGATCCCGCCAGGGCTCAGACTCGGGGCTACCGTTTTTCTGGCGATGAGGTCGTAATCGACCGGGTTAGCCTCTTTCAGAACTGGGAGTTTGCCCCCGGCACCCTCGAGTTCTCCACATCGGAGGTACGGCCGCGACGCTGGCGCAAGGACGTCAACGCCGTTGAAGACATTGTCGACTTCCTGCGCCTACATCCGCCGACCCACCTGGGCAACAAGGAGGAAGAGGAGATCGCCATCAGCGACGCCATTCAGGCCGCCTCCAATGCCGCGGGCGTCGCCAACATTCTCGACGGAGACCTCTCCACGTACTGGGAGCCCGATCCTTTGCCCGATGGCGCCGACCTGGCGTCGCGCTGGTGGTTCACCATCGATCTCGGCCGCTTCGTCTTCGCCCGCAAGATCGTGCTGCGATTCGTCGACGGGGACGTGGGCGATCCCTTTCTGCTTTTCGACGTACTCACCTCGGACGGCTCCAAGCGCCTGCCCACCTCGCCAGACCCGATCTTTCGCCGGGTTCTGAGAACCCTGCAGCCCAACCGCTCGGAGCGGGTCTTCGAGGTCGACCTCACCAGCTCCGAGCTGAGCGCCGTGGATATGCGCTTTGTGCAGGTCATCGTCACCGGCACCGCTGGTGAGCGCGGGCGGCAGGTGACGTTGGAGGAGTATTTCGCCTTGTCAGCCAACGACCGTGGCGCCGTGGATCATCTCAAGATCCTTCCGGGCGGCACCAAGGTGCCGGTCGCCGAGTCGGTGTGGGAGCAGCTAGACGACGAGCGCCGGGGCGACGTGCGCTACTGGCAAAGGGAGCGGCCACGCCTCGCGGAGCTGGAGGTCTGGTCCCAGGGCGACGAGATCATCTCCGGAGTGCTGCACCGAGGTGGCACGTTCGCACTCAACGCCGCCGAGCAGGTGAACCTGGGCAGCTTCATCGACGGCGATATCCGCTCCAACTCGAACATGCTGATCCAGGTCTTCACCAACCCGGGCTCATTGGAGCGCCACCTGACCTTCGACCTAGCCTCCCACTTCTGGATCGACAGCAACAGCATGGCCTTCGGACGTGAGCTCTACACCAGCGTCTTCGGCGACTACGAGCTCGAGGTCTCCGACGGATCACGAGCGCCCGATGGCAGCCTGTCGTGGATGCCAGTAAGAAATCGCCGCCAGACTTTCGGCTACCAGGCAGAACGCAATGAGTTCGAGCCCACGGTAGCGCGGTTCTTCCGCGTCAGCTGGACCCTCATCGTGCGCGCCCTCACCGTGGTGACCCTCGCCGAGATCCAACTCTACGGCCAAGGCTTCCAACCTCGAGTCAGTCTAGAGTCCGATCTCATCCGCCTCGGCGGCAGCCGCAACCTGCTTGACATCGCCTGGGAGGCCGACGCCCCACCCGGAACCTCGGTGCAAATCGAAACCCGAACCGGCGACGACCTCGTCGACGAGTTGCACTACTTCAGGAAAGATGGCACGGAGGTGACGGAGGTGGCCTACGGGCGTCTGCTCTCCATTTTCAAGGGCGACATCATCGCCGAACAACTTCCGGGTCCGAAGTGGAGCCCATGGAGCGATGCCTACAGCAATCCCGCCGGCAGCCGGATCGTGTCGCCTTCGCCGCGGCAATTTCTCAAGGTGCGGGCGACTCTGATCTCCAAAGATCCAGAAGTTGCAGGAAGCCTCAAGTCGGTGCGGGTGCGTTTCTCGCCGCCGGTGGCTCACGGCTTGATCGGCGAGATCTGGCCGCGGACTGTTGAAACCCTCGGGACACGTCAGACGTTCTCCGTGTACGTGCGCCCCAGCTTCCAATTCGGCGACACCGGCTTCGACGAGCTTTTACTCGCCGCCCCCGCCGACGTGGAGCTGAGCTTTCTCGGCCTCTACCGGGGCCACGGCGACGAGTTGGCGTCAAACTCGCAAGCAGCGACAATGCTAACGGCAGAGGTAATCTCCGAGCGCAGCGACAGCATGCGCGTGCGCTTCCCGGCACTGTCGCGCGAGGGATTGGACGGGGAACTTCTGCGCCTCGACTTCGACGCCTCGCTGTTCTCCTCGGGATCGCTGTTGCGGGTGGCCCTGCAGCGCAGCGACGGGCAAGAAGGGGATCTCTGGCAATGGGCCGAGCCCGGAGACGCTCTCGCCCAGGTCGAAGGCAATGGAATGACAGTGATCTCGGACGCCAGCCAGGGCCAGCTACTGCGTTCGGTTGTCGCCATTCCACGGGTGATCACCCCGAACGCGGACGGCATCGGCGATGAAGTCACGATCAAGTTCTCCGTCGTCCTCGTTGCCGACGACAGTCCCGTCTCCGTGGAAATTCACGACCTCGACGGCCGGTTGGTGCAGCGCCTCGACGAAAGCCGTAGCATCGCCTCAGGCCGCTATCAGCTGCGGTGGAACGGTCGCAACCACGCGGGAGACTTAGTGCCTCCGGGCATTTACTCGATCCGCGTGCGGGTGCACACGGCGGTGTCCGGAGCCGACGTTGGTGAGAATAAATTCCTGACCACCATCGCCGTCGCCTACTGATGCCCGTGCACAGCTGGCGAGATCGGCTCTCGCGGCCCGTTGAGAGCAGCTTCCTCGCGTTCTTTCGGATCTGGTTCGGCCTCATCATGTGCGTCGACGCCGTGCTCAACCTAGTGTCCGGCACGGTGGAGCACGTGTGGGCGCGACCCTCCTTCCACTTCACCTATCCGGGGCTGGGCTGGGTCGAGGCAGTGCCCGACCCCTGGATGCACGCCGTGTTCCTCGCCATCGCCGGCCTTGGCCTGCTGGTCGCCGTCGGCTGGCACTATCGCCTGTCGGCTATGCTGCTCTGTCTGGCCTTCGTCTACACCTTCCTGGTCGAACGAGCCGCCTTTCAGAACCATTTTTACCTGCTCTGTCTGCTCAGCGCAGTGTTGGCGGTGCTGCCGGCGCACCGCTGGTCGCTGGACGTGCGTCGAGGCGCGGTGACCGAGGCGCGCCTGGCCCCGGTGTGGATCCTCTGGCTACTGCGCCTGCAGATCGGCGTCGTCTACTTCTACGGCGGCGTGGCCAAGCTCGATCCCAACTGGCTGGTGTCGGGACCGGTTGCCGGCTGGCTGACCCAGCGCTTTTGCAACACCTGGCTGTCGTCGCCGGAAGTTCAGGGCATTTTCGTCGACTTCATCAGCTGGGGCGGCCTGCTGTTCGACTTGCTCGTGGTACCCGGACTGCTGTGGGCGCGCAGCCGCCCCTTCGCCTTTCTGCTGTCCCTGGCATTCCACCTCAGCAATGCGGTGATCTTTACGATCGGCGTCTTTCCCTGGTTCATGATCGGCGCCACGGCACTGTTCTTCGCCCCTGACTGGCCGGAGCGGCTACGCTCACGCTGGCGGGGCGCGGCAGCGGTTCCGGTAGCAGCCGACTCGCGCGCGCGCCTGACCGGCCCTGGCCTAGCTGTTCTGACCTGCTATTGCGCCGTGCAGCTGCTGTTGCCGCTGCGCCATTTCCTGTATCAGGGCAACGCCAGCTGGACCGAAGAGGGCCATCGCTTCGCCTGGCGGATGATGCTCCGAGAGAAGCGCGTCCTGCCACCGGATGCACGGTTGAAGCAGGGATTGCCGGAATGGTTTCCCTCGAGCCATCACTTCGTCGCTCGAGCAAGCGCGGGCCGCCTCGTTTGGCCGATCCGGCCGGACCGCTATCTGGAGACATGGCAGATCGACATCATGCTGCGGCATCCCGACTTGATCCGCCAGTTCTGCCGCAAAGTGGCCGCCGAGCTAGAGAAGGAGGGCATAGTCAATGTCGAGATCTACGCCCACGTCTGGGCGTCTCTAAATGGGCGTCGCGCGCAACGGCTGGTGGATCCCGCAACTGACCTCGGCAGCCAGCCCTGGAGCCTCGGTGCGGCATCGTGGATCGCCCCCCTGAACACCCCTCCCTAAGCGGTTGACCCGGAGTAGCTCAGACCCTTTAGTCTTGGCGTAACCCATTGGATTCACTCCCTATGCGCATATCCGTCTTCGCCATCGGCCTGCTGGCTGCGAGCCTGTCCTCGGTGGATGCACAGGGCTACCGACTGACGGCGAGCCAGGTCGTCGTCAACTCCCAACAGCACTGGCAGGATTGGACCTTCGCCGACGGCACTCTGCAGTTCGCACCCGACGGTAGCGTGCGGGTGCGCAAGCTGCAGGGCAACACCAACGCCGTCTTGGACATCGTCGAGTCCATGCAACTGCATCCACCTAGTTCGGTGGCCAACAAGGAGCCGGAGGAAATCGAGCTCGTTGACGCGGTGCAGGCCGTGTCCAACCGCAGCGGCGTAGTACGCACGCTCGACGGCGACCTGTCCACGTTCTGGGAGCCCGATCCCGCCGACCCCGACCGCAAGATCGGCGAGCAGTGGTGGTTCATCCTCGACATGGGGCGACTAGTGTTCGCCGACCGCATTGTCCTCGAATTCGTCGGGGAGGAGTTGGGAGATCCGTTTTTGCTCTTCGACGTGCTGGTCTCGGACGGTCTCAAACCAGTCAAGGTTCAAGGCTCGCCCCTGCCAGAGTTCAAGACCGTGTTCCGGTTGCTGACACCCAACACTGATCAGCGCCGTTTCGAGATCGATCTGTCCACCCTCTCCGATGTCGACCCCGAGCTCGCCGCCGAGGGCGTTCGCTTCGTGCAGGTCATCATCACCGGCAGCAATGGAGAGCGTGGTAAAGAGGTGACGCAAGAGCAGTACGCGACGCTGAGCGCCCAGAATCAGGGTGCCGTCGACTACTTCAAGACTCTGAGCGGCGGCGGCGAGCTGCTCATCGACCGCGAGTTTTACGAGCTCCTTGATCCGTCTCAGCGCGGGGACGTGCGCTATTACCGGCGCGAAAGGCCTCGGTTGGCAGAGCTGCAGGTGTGGAACAAGGGGGATGAGATCCTCTCCGGTACTCTTGAGCGGGGCGGCTTCGCCGAATCGCCGAAGATGACCCTGAACCTCACCGGCTTCATTGACGGAAATTTGGAGAGCTTCTCCCAACCCTTCACGGGCACAAACTCGCCGCCTGCCGAGCTCGACCGCATGATCATCTTCGACATGGGCTCGTTCTACTGGGTCGACACGCATCGCCTCGCCTACGGCGGATTGTCGAAGTGCGGCTTCGGCGATTACAACGTGGAGCTCTCCAACGGTTCGCTGGCCGCCGACGGTTCTCTTCAGTGGGTAAATGCCTTTCCGGAGACCCAGATGGCGGGCTGCGCCCGCCGCTTCGAAGGCGGCGCCTTCGACCCTGTGGCGGCAAGGTTCTTCCGCCTGCGCTGGGTGCTGGCACCGCGCACGACGAAGGCCGACCTGGCGGAAATCCAGTTATACGGTGAGGGCTATCAACCGCGGGTGGCTCTGGAGTCGCCACTGATACGCCTGAGTGGCAGCCGTAACCTGCTGTCCATGGAGTGGGAAGCGGAGACTCCATCCGGCACGGACGTGCTCATTCAGACCCGCACCGGCGACGAGCTCGGCGAAGTGCTGCGCTACTTCCACAAGAATGGCACCGAGGTCACGGAAAAGCAGCACGGCCGTCTGCTGTCGATCTTTAAGGGCGACGTCGTCGGCGAGCAGGTTCCCGGCAGCGACTGGAGCGACTGGAGCGAGCCCTACGCCAACCCCGAAGGCAGCCCGGTGCTGTCGCCCTCGCCACGAGAGTTCCTCATCATTCGCGTCGTGATGGTGTCGGAGAATCCCGACACTACAGCGACCCTGCGCTCGCTGCGGCTGCAATTTTCTGATCCGGTGGCCAGCCAGGTCGTGGGAGAGATCTTTCCTTTCCAGGTGGATAGCCTCGGCGTCGAGCGCGTGTTCTCGCTGTTCTTGAGCCCCAGATTCGGCTCAAGCGATGCCGGCTTTGACGAAATTCTGCTCGTCGCGCCCGAGGACATGTCTATGACCTTCGAATCACTGCACGCCGGCTCGGAGGGGGACTTCGCCGACGAAGACGGCAGTCCGGAGGCGCTATCCACTTCCGTTGCCGCCGAAGGCGGTGACAGCCTACGAATCTCCTTTCCCAGCGTGGGCTCGCGCTCGGGCATTGAGATACTGCGCCTCGACTTCCGCACGGCGCTGTTCTCTACCGGTGCCCCGCTGCGCGCCGCGGTGCAACGAGGCGCGCAGGCAGGATGGCAGCGTGTGGACGCAGGCGACGCCCTCAAAGCCGTAGAAGGCAACACCACCACCTTGGTGGGCGTCACCGGAAGGGACCACCTTATCACCAACACCTCGGTGTCACTGGCACTGACGCCGAACGGCGATGGTATTAACGACGAAGCGGTGGTCTCCTTCAACGTCGTCCGAGTCGGCGACGGCAGCCCGGTCGAGGTAGGGGTCTTTAACCTCTCCGGTCGCAGGGTGCGCACCCTGCGCGAGCAGCGGGGTGTCAGCACGGGGAGCTACCGAGTAACGTGGGACGGTCTCGACTCGGGGGGCGAGCTGCCACCTCCAGGCCTTTACATTCTCAGCGTCGAGATCGTAACCGATACCGACGGCGCCCGTCTCGACGATACGCGTCTGCTGAAGACCATCTCCCTGGTCTACTGACCGGGCGGCAGGGGGGGCCTCATGTCCGGACGCTACACTCCCCGGGCCATGCTGATCGGCACGGGCCTGGCTCTCGTCATCAACATCGCCTTTCCCTACGCCCTGCTGGCAATGCGCACAGCGGGAATGTCATCCGACTACATCACCGCCGGTGCGGTCTTTCTGTTCTTCCTACTCGTGGGCGTCGTCAATCCTCTGCTCAAGCTGTGCCGTCGTTCGTGGGGACTGACGCCAGCGGAGCTCGTCATCATCTACGTGATGATGATCCTCGCCTCGGCTATCCCTACCTGGGGCCTGACGGCAAACCTTATCCCCATGCTGCCCACGCTATACTACTACGCAACGCCGGAGAACAATTGGGCCGAAACCCTCCACCCCTACGTCACCAGCTGGCTCGTACCCCAGGACGAACGGGCAATCCAGTATTTCTTCGAGGGTCTTCCTCAAGGATCTTCCATTCCCTGGGATGCCTGGGCCGTTCCCCTCATGGCCTGGTGCACCTTCATCATCGCCATCTACCTGATGATGATCGCCATCACCGTCATCGTGCGACGCCAGTGGGTCGACCACGACCGACTCACGTTCCCGCTTGTTCAGCTACCCATGGACATGGCCGAGCAAGGGAACCCCGGCGAGGTGGTGACCCCGTTCTTCCGCAATCCGATCATGTGGGCCGGCTTCACCATCCCCTTTCTCACTCTGAGTACTCTCGGGCTCAACCACTACTTCCCTTTCGTTCCCGAGATCGAATTCAGCCATGACCTATTCGTGCCGCGGCTGCAGCAGAGCTTTCAGTTGTTCGTCAGTTTCACGGTGATGGGGCTCGCCTACTTTCTCAGCCTCGACGTGGGGATGAGCATCTGGCTCTTCCACCTAATAGCCATGCTGCAGATGGGGGTGGAGAACATGGTCGGCTACTCCCTGCCGGGCCGACACGAGTTGTTCTCCGAAGGCTCTCTGACGGTGTCGCATCAAGGCATGGGCGCGATGATTGCCCTCGTCGTTGTCGGCCTGTGGACATCGAGAGGGCACCTCAAGGACGTCTGGGACAAAGCTTGGCGAGGCTCTGCCTCGCCTATCGACGATAGCCAAGAGATCCTGTCCTATCGCCAGGCGATCATCGTGCTCACCTTGGCCTCACTGTTCGCCATGGTCTGGCTCTCGCAGTCGGGCGTTCCCTTGGAAGTGACAGTGATCTTCCTGATCGTCGCGTTCTGCGTGTTCTATGGACTGGCTCGCATCGTGGCCGAGGGCGGCCTCGGCTTCGCCCGCGCCCAGATGACGGCTCAGCCCGTCGTCGTCAACAGCCTGGGCACAGACGTGGTCACCAGTTCGGGAATCGTTAGTCTCGGCCTCACCTACGGATGGGCCGGCGACTTGCGCACTATGGTGATGGCGTCGGCGATCAACGGGCAGAAACTGGCAGATTCCGCGGACGTGCGTAGTCGAATGTTGTTTTGGTCGATGCTCCTGGCAATTGTCGTGGGGCTTGCCGCCTCGATCTGGGTGCTGATCTGGATGGCCTACGAGCACGGCGGCATCAACCTGCACTGGTGGTTCTATAACCGACTGGGGCAGCTCGTGCACAACGACGCCGCTCACAAGATCACCAACCCTGTCGGCCCCAATATCGATATGGACGCAGTGGGACCTCGCTATCTGTTCACCAGCGTTGGTGCCGCCGTCATGGCGTTGCTGATGTACCTGCGCCATCGGTTCCTGTGGTGGCCCGTTCATTACCTCGGCTTCCCCATCGGCGCCACCTACATGATCCGGTCGACCTGGTTCAGTATCCTCATCGGCTGGTGCGCCAAAGCGATGATCCTCAAGTACGGCGGCATCCCCCTGTATCGCCGACTTCGCCCGTTCTTTCTCGGTCTCATCCTCGGTCAGATCTCCTGCTCAGGCATGTGGACGGTCATCGACTTCATCATGGGCGAGAGTGGTAACATCATCTACGTGGGCATGCAGATATCGTGACCGTGCCTTCGCGGTCGCCCTTTACGTGGAAGGGTGTCGGCCTCGGAGCGGCACTCGCGTTCTTCATCGGCGTCAGCGCTCCCTACGCGGTGATCATGCTCCAGGGGTCGTTTATGGCGATCAACAGCTCGTCGCCCGGAGCGGTTTTCCTTTTTCTGTTCATCGTCCTGGTACTCAACGTCGGAGTGGGCTTGATCCGTCGACGATTTGCCCTCAGCAGGGCAGATCTAATCCTCGTCTACTTCATGATGCTGCTGGCAGTGGCCGTGCCCACGCAGGCCTTCGTCGGAACCCTGATCCCGGTCACCGCGGGGCTCCACTACTACGCCTCGCCGGAGAACAATTGGGCCGAGCAGATCGTCCCCTTCGTGGTCTCCTGGGTGACTCCCCAGGATTTTTTCGCGGTGAAGTACCTGCACGAGGGACTCCCTTCAGGTCAACCCATCCCCTGGGAGGCGTGGATCACGCCGCTGACGGCGTGGTATGTGTTCTTCCTGGTACTCAGCTTCATGATGATCTGCATGGGCGTGATCCTGCACCGACAGTGGTCGCAGCACGAGCGACTCGCCTATCCCATGGTGCAGCTGCCCTTGCAGATGATCGAGAGCGAGGGTGAGAACCGAGTCCCGGCCTTGTTCAAGTCAGTAGTGATGTGGGTGGGCTTCGCAGTACCACTGATCGTGTTCAGCTCCGAGGCGCTGCACTTCCACTTCCCCATCGTGCCTAGCCTTCCCGCCGCTCTGAGCACAGGCTTCACATTGTTTCGCGACACCGTCAATGTGGGACTCTCCATGAGCTACGCGTGGATTGGCTTCTTCTATCTGGTGAGCCTGGAGATAACGTTCTCGATCTGGTTCTTCTACCTGTTCTGCAAGATCGAGGAGGGCATCTTCAACGTCCTGGGGATCGCCAGCACGGAGAAGCTGAGCTTCTACGCGTACTCTCAGACGGCCGATCTCACCCACCAGTCCATGGGTGCCTGCATCGCCTTCGTGTTGTTCGGGCTGTGGATGGGACGCCGCCACCTACTCGACGTGGTGCGCACCGCCTGGGCTCCGACGCACGGAGTGGACGATTCCGAGGAGGTGCTGCCCTACCGTGTCGCCGTGATCGGCTTCACCGTGAGCTTGGCATTCATCGGACTGTGGCTCTGGCAGTCCGGCTTCCCCATGCGCACGATCCCCATCTTCCTGGTAACCTGTATCATCCTCTACATCATGGTGGCTCGGGTAGTTGCTGCGGCAGGGGTGGCAACAGCGCGGGCACCGTTGATCGCCGCGTACTTCCTGATCTCCGGCTTCGGCACCAGTTTTGTCGGCGCAAAAGGGCTGATAGCCATGTCCTGGACCTACATCTGGCAGGCGGAGATGCGGCTGTTCCCGCTCGTGGTGCTGGCCAACGGGCTCAAACTCGCGGAGTCAGTGGTCGGACCCAAGCGGCGGCTGTTCTGGGCCGCGATGCTCGCCCTGGTGTGCAGCCTGGTCGGCTCCACCTGGATCATCCTCACCATCTGCTACGAGCACGGCGGTATCAACCTGCACCGATTCTTCATGACCAGTCAGGCAATTCGGGTCTTCAACGACATCACCCATCCGTTGCAGAATCCGACGGGACCGGATCTGCGAGGTTGGCTGTTCACCGGCATCGGTGGTGGCGTGGAAGCCTTGTTGATGTGGACCCAGCACCGCTTTCACTGGTGGCCCCTGCACCCCATTGGCTTTGTTATCGGCGTGGGCTGGCTCACGGGGCAAATCTGGTTCTCTGTGATGGTCGCCTGGCTGCTGAAGCTGCTAATCCTACGCTACGGCGGGATCCGCCTCTACAACGGACTCAAGCCGTTCTTTCTCGGAATGATTCTCGGCGAGTGCACGACGTCAGGGCTGTGGCTACTCATCGACATGGCCACCGGAACCGTCGGCAACCACTTGACCTCGACCTGAGCTCAGTCGGGCAACACCTGATCGAGAACGCGCAGGAAATTGCCACCGAGAATCCTTGCGGCATCGGCTTCGGGATAGCCGGCGTCGAGCAGGATCTCGGTCATCCAGGGCAGAGCGGCACTGTTGAAGTGGGTCCCGATACCCACGTGGTCGATTCCCATCATCTCAATCGCATAGTCGAGATACTGCAGAGTGGTTTTGATCTCCTTCGCATCCACGCCTTTGTAGAGCGTCTCACCCGGCGGCCGGCTGATCGGGGGCGTGATGCCGAGAACGCCGCCAGACTGCGAAAGGGCCCGCATGATCTCGTCGGGAATGCTACGCGGCCCCGGTTCGAGGGCACGCGGGTTAGAATGGCTGTCCACCACCGGCCGCTCAGAGATCTCGATGACGTCGAGGGCGCAGGGATCGTTGCTGTGCGCCAAGTCGATGAGGATGCCGTTGAGGTTAAGCTCGGCGATCATGCGCACCCCAAGCTCGGTCATTCGACCCCCCGATCGTGTCTCGCCGGAGGCATCCCAGCCGAGCTCGCGTGTGGACTGGCCGATGGTGATCATACGCAGACCAGTGCGAGCAAACATGCGCAGCACCCCAGGGCTATCACCGAACCAATCGGAGCGATTGGCCGCCATGAGCACCGCGATCTTTCTCTGCGAGACCGCTTTCTCAATGTCTCCGCGGCGACGCACCAGCACCACCTTGTCGAGATTCTCCTCGACGTTGACGAGAAAGCGGTCTAGGACGGCGAGGCAGAGTTGCGTCGTGTTCTTGATGGCTAAACTGAGGAACATCTCCTCTAAGGGCTCGCGACCGGAACGGTATTCCAGTTGCGAGGGCCACAGCGCCTTGTAGTTGTCATCGTAGTGGGCGGACCCGCCCTTGCAGACCACGAGGTTCAACCCCCAGTCGCCGAACTTGGGGAAGTCACCGCGACAGCTGGAGTCGTCGCGGCGCCCAAGATCGACGTCTGCAACACAGAACCGCGGATGGGTGAGGTTAAGGCCGAGCATGTCGCACACCGGATGGTGGGCGTGAAACTCGGCGGCGCGCGCGTTCACTCAGCGCTGCTCACTGGGTCGCCAGGTCGGGGCGTGAGCACGAAGTCCACGAGGTACTCGCCCATGCAGTACATCTTCATCTCGCGATCCTTAGACAGACTCCAGAACGTGTCAAAGGTGGTGGGTGAATCGTCAGCATCGAGGAAGGCCCAGCTCAGGCCGATGATTTCACCAGCCTCAAGCTGGTGGACAACGCTGGAGTCCGGTCCGGCGTAGTGCAGATCGTCGAAGGGCGTCAGGTAGGTCTCGTAGGTGATTTCTCCCGGTGAGCCGTGGCCGTCGCCTCGGAGGGTCCAGCCCACGTCGGAATAGGCCTCATCCTTCGTCCACAGCGCCTTGCCCCACAGCCAGTGCCAGTAGTCGCCATTCAGGGGCGGCATGTAGAAGTGGTAGTTCTGGGTATAGGCGCTGCGCTTGCGCATTTCTACCGCTTCGTTGCGATCGTCGGTGTGGTTGACGACGAGCTCGCCGCCGTGATCGGCGTCGATGACGATCTCCCAGATATCGGCGCCGTGTACGTAGGCGCCGTTATAGCGACTGTACCACGTGTCGAGAGAGTCGGTGTTCTCCTTTTCATAGCGGACGACGTCGTCGTAGACCTCAGCCATGAAGTAGAGGCGGTTATGGGTGTCGTTCCAGCCGACGGCGACGCGCCTGATGTGCAGGTCGGTTGTGTCGTGGGCGTCAAAGAGCTTGGCGTGCACCTCTTCATGGTGCTGCAGATCAAGGAAGTACGACTGCGGAACGAGTTCCCAATCAGAGAGGTCTCCATCCATCTCGGGAACTTGGTCGTTGGAAAACTCGTAGGCGGCGAACACCGTTCCGTCGGGCACATGAGCGATAGCGCCAGTGAGACTGAACAATATGGCAATGGCAATGAGGATGTTCACGGAAACGCTCCTGTCAGATGTAGTAGAACGAATGCAGCAAAGAGGCACCGCCGACACCGACGCAGGCACCGAGGATAAGGCCGATGAAGAACGGGCGGATGGTTCGATAGAGGGCAACACCACCATAGCGCAGCACAGCTGCCTTGAGCAGCCAGGCGATGAAGATGCCGAACCAGTCGATACGCACAGTGTTGGTCAGCGCAAAGGCCAGTCCCACCGGGTGCAGAGGCCAGCTGACGAAGTGGTGGGTCGCCCATGACAACAGCGCCGCGAGGCCGGCACCGAGAACGAGAAACAGATGACAGGCCAGCTGCGGCTCATTGGGGTTCTCCATGGCGTTGGTCACCCAGCCCCAGTGCAACTGCGGAGACATGATATAGTACCAACCGTATCCGTGCAGCAGGCCGTGGCGATAGCCCATATAGATGTAACAGGCAATGGTGGTAACCAGGCCGACGATCACGGCAGCGAACAGGAAGGTGAACAGCTGCCGGGATCCAATGCCGAGGCGCTCGTCCTCACAGACGCGGAAGGCATGGGCGAGTGTCCCCATGTGAAAAAGCTGCAAGTCGCCGGCCCACACGTAGCTGAAGCCCAGGGCCGCCAGTCCCTGGTGGCCGAAATGTGCGGTGCCAAATAAATTCGTGAAGATCGGGGCAATAGAGTATGGCGCTCGCAGCCGGCTGATGCCCGTTTGGGCCAGCACCCGAGCGGTGCCGAAGAAGATGAGCAACCCCACCACCAGGAAAGCGATACTCCACGCCAGAGTCAGCCCGGTGGCGTAGAGGAAACCGGTCATGTAGAGCAGACCGGCGGCTCCGAGCAGGGCGCTGGTACGTGGCTTGAGCAGATGGGTCGCCGGGTTGGGCTTGCCTTCGACCAGCAGCCGCCACTGCCGACGCAGGAAGTCCCGCGAAATCCACAACGACGACAGGCTGATGAACAGCAGCGCTCCGATCTGCTGATGGGCCATGAACACCGATCCGGCGACATGCGGTTGTGCCGGCAAGTTCGACCCGATCCCGAGAAAACCGAGCAACGCCTCCTCGAAGGCGATTATCAGTTGCAGGAACCAGACACTGAAGAGGATGTTGAGGTTGATGAGAAAACTCAGCCCCACGACCAGCAGGTCGGTGTTGAGATTGTAGATGAGACCGAGTTGACGGATGGCGATCTGGTACGAGGGAATGGCAAAGCTCTCGATGATTTCGATGTCGAATATTCGGTCGAGCATGCGCACGGTGGGCAGTGAGAACGCGATGGCGAAACCGAACCAGAGCAGCTTGCTGCGCAGAAAGCTGGAAGCGGGATCGCGCAGGCTCTCCACCATGAGAGACGGCGTCACGGCCAGAGGGTAAACGAGGCGCTCTTCTCGCGACCACTGGTGATGTACGAGACCGATGGTGGCGAGGCTAACGGAGAAAAAGGCAAGCATGAACAGCGCCCACAGCAGGCTGGGCAGGATCCACGGCCCCCAGGGGATAGGCTGATCGGAGGCGACGCCTTCGAAGAGCTGGCGAATGAGCTCGGGGTCCTTGGGCAGCGCCCATTCGGGAAGCATGTCCCAGAGTAGAGTGCGCCAGTAGTTTTCCGGCGTGGCGTAGTAGATGGCACCGGCGATCAGCGGAATGAAGTAGCCGCCGAACCCCATGGTGGGAATGACCGTCGCCGTCATGAGGCCAGCGTAGACCAGCGCCATGGATGACGGCGACAACGACAGCGCCGGAGACAGCAAGCGCAGGGGCAGCATGAGCAGCAGCAAGCAAAACAGCAGGAAGATGACACCTACTGTGTTGAAGTGGTCGGCAAAGCCCGAATACTGTCCAAGCAGGATATAGCTACGAACCCCGACAAAGTTGAGGAAAATGCTGAGCCCGAGAGTGAGGGCGAGCACGCCGAGGAAGCGAAGGGCCCGATTCATTGTCGTGGGTGAAGAGCGTTCCGGTGCAGGGAAAGGCGTCTAAGTTATAGTGGTGGAAGAACCGGGAAAAACCAATCCATCGAGCTTCTCTGACGCTCTGCGCAACGCTCTCCGTGACCGCTTCGCATGGATCGTCTTCGTTTTGGCTCTGGGGGTGCGGCTGGTGCACCTGTTGCAGATGAGCTCCTCGCCGCTGTTTACCGATCCGCCCGTCGACGGCGGCACTTACGCTCGTATAGCACAGCGCCTCGCCGCCGGCGACTGGCTACTTCGAGGCGAGGGACCGTACTGGCAAACTCCGGGCTACGCCTACTTCCTCGCCGTCGTGCGGTGGATCTTCGGCGAGGGCTTCTTTCTCTGGTCGCGGTTACTGCAGGCACTACTCGGCGCTCTGACCTGCGCAGTCACCTACGGGATCGGTCGGCTCACCTACGGCGCCTTCGCCGCGCGGCTGGCCGGAATTGCTGCAGCCTTCTACGGCCCTTTCGTGTTCTTTGACGCGGAGATGTTACCAGCGACTCTTGCCACCACTCTCAGCACCACAGCGCTCTGCGTTCTGCTGTGGGGCTGGCCCCTTCGTGACCTGCGCGCCATGCTATCTGCCGGACTGATGTTCGGCGCTGCCGCCATCACTGTGACAACAGTGCTACCCTGCGTCGGCGCCATCGCCATCTTGATGATCAGTCGCCAGCGCCGCGCCACCGAGTCGGCATGGTGGCAGCCGTCGTTGACGATGGTCGCAGGCTGCCTATTAGTGGTAGCTCCGGTGAGCCTGCGCAATCTTACCGTCGGCGACGATCCGGTACTGATTTCCTATAACTGGGGGGTGAACTACTTCCTAGGCAATAACCCGGAACCCGCCACGACGATCGGGGCGCGGCCGGGCTGGGAATGGGATGATCTGGTAGCCCAGCCGCTTCAGGCCGGAGTGACCCGTCATTCGGACCGGGCCCGCTGGTTCGCCGCTCGCTCCGCAGAGTTCTTTGCCGCCGAACCCCTCTCCTTCCTCGTCCTACAAGCGGTCAAGGCCGTGCAGTTTCTGGCGGCGGAGGAGCACGGCCGCAATCAGGATCTCTACTTCTGGCGCGAGCATTCCACGCCGTTGTGGTGGTTTCTGTGGAAGACGCCGTGGTTCGCCTTTCCCTTCGGACTTGTCGCCCCCCTCGCCGTGCTCGGTTACGCTGTCACGGTTCGACGCCAGGGCGTCGAGATCCCCACCCTCGACCTGCTGGTCTACGCCGCCGGGGTGGTGGCTTTCTTCGTCACCGCCCGCTACCGCGTTCCCGTTCTGCCGGTGATCCTGCTCTACGCCGCTGCCGGCGTGCAGTGGCTGCGCCATGCCTGGCGACGACCGTCACGGCTGCCTTTAATCCACGCCGCGGGTGCTCTTGCTGTCGTCGGTGTTATCGTCAATCTGGGGATCCGACCGGCGCACGCGGGGCACGCTGCCGTGCATTACTACCTCGGTAATGCCCTGGCCAAGCGCGGGGAGACGGCGGCGGCGCGAAGTCAGCTGGCACGATCAGTGGAACTCGACCCTGAGTACTGGCAGGCATGGAACAACTTGGGGACACAGACGGCGATCGCTGGCGACATAGATCGTGCCGTCGCTATGTACGAGCGCGTGCTGGCGGCGCGGCCGCAGCACGCCGAGGTTTGGCTGAATTTAGCGCACGCGCACGTGGCGCGCCGAGACGATGCATCCGCGGCGACAGCGTACGAATCTGCGCGTCAGCGCGACCCGGGAAACCGTCGCATCTACACGGAACAGATGATCCTGTTCGCCAAACGTGGAAAATGGGAGCATGCCCGGAGCGTGTTGCGCAAGGCGCTGGCAGTCTTCCCTGACGAGGAGACCGCCCTACGCAAAATGTACGAGGGGATGGTGCAGCGCGCGGGCGACTGAGCGTGCACTGCAGCTGATTGGCTTAGCTATACGCCCTGGAGATTGAGATCCTGACTACGATGGCAGGCGACGTGGTGCACGGATTCGCGGCGGGGGCGGGGGGGCGGCCGCACGGGGGGGTGGGGTTGTGGGGGCCCCCCC
>JAYZFI010000051.1:0-51905 GCA_036336855.1 Candidatus Latescibacterota bacterium | reverse complement strand
CGAAGGAGCGCATCGTGCCCACCGCCAACACGAACCGTCGCAGGAAGGCCCAGGCAGCCAAGCGGGCCCGCTATCCGGACCAGGTCATCGGATTCTGGAAGCAAGCCATGCGCGATCGTATCGACGCCACCCGCAGGCTGGCCAGCTTCAAAATCAGCCGCGGTGACTGCCACCACCACACGACCTACTCCGATGGCATTGGTTCCGTCTCCGAGACTGCCCATTGGATGAAGCTGGCTGGCCTCGACTTCCAGTTCATCACCGATCACGGTACGGTGCGGCAGAAGGTGGAGTGCGTGAACTACAAGAACCTGTGGTGGGGTCAAGAGCCCGGCACTCAGCACCATCACCTGGGCATCTTGGGCCTTGACCGCAAACTCACACCAAAACCAGATCTGGTGCGCGATTACAATCGTGTCATCGAGCTGGGTGGCTTCCCCTTCATTCCCCACCCCACGGGCTGGTTCCCGGCGAGGCGCTACACGCAGGAGCAGATCGACGCCCTCGACTGGCTAGGCGACGATTTCACGATGGAATTGATCAACGGGGCAAACAACATCTTCGACTGCTACGACATTACCGACGAGTGGTCAGTGGCCCTGTGGGACAAGCACCTGAGCCAGGGAAAAAAGGTGCGGGGCATGGGCAATACGGATGCCCATCTGCCCCAGGCGATCGGTGACGTCTGGAACGGCGTGCTGATCCAGCGGCCCACGAAGAAGCGCGTCATAGAAGAGCTGTGGGCGGGTCACTTCTTCGCCTCCGACGCGCCGCTGCTCCACGTGAGAAGTGGCCGCGCCATCATGGGCGACACGATTCGACTGAAGCGCGGCAGCACGGCGGATATCCGCTATGAGTGCGTCGACTCGTTGGGACTACAGCTGGTGCGCGTGATCGAGAACGGCAAGATCGTGCGCGAGTTGCGCCCAAAAGACGACCAAGTCGTGAAGGGATCTTATAAGGCCACGGTGCGCTCCGGCCGCACCTACGTGCGCGTCGAGTGCTTTGCCCGCGACAACCGCAAGGCCTTTGCCAATCCGATTTACCTGCGCGAGGCCTGATAAGCGACCTTCAATGCCAAGGCCCAGGCGGCAATCGCGGAGGAGGCGGGCCCTCTAATCGGTCCCAACTGTCTCTGCGCTGCTGTTGCGGTCACAGCCGTTCCAGCTTTCGCCAGTTTCCTCTCAGCTTGACCAGGAGATCAGTGATGTCCGACAACAACCGCGTCTGGCGGCTGCGCAAGCGGCCCGTCGGCGAAATCGCCGACGATGTGCTCAGCTTCGAGCAGAATGAGCCGATCCCAGGGGTCGCAGACGGACAGCTTCTGGTGCGTCTTAACTACCTGTCGCTGGACCCCACCAATCGCGGGTGGATGAACGACACACCCTCGTATTTGCCGCCGGTGGACATCGGGGCACCGATGCGCGGCATCGTCTGCGGTACGGTGGTCGCCTCTATGCATGTTGGGTTCTCCGAGGGCGATCGCGTCAGCGGCCTCGGGGTCTGGGCGGACTACCAGATCATGGAACCACCGAAGGTCAGCAAGATGGGAGACCTGGGGTCACTGTCGTTGGCCGACGCCTTCGGTGTGTTCGCAGTGGTCGGTCCTACGGCCTACTTCGGACTGCTTGACATCGGCCAGCCGCAATCCGGCCAAACCGTAGTCGTCTCTGGAGCCGGCGGTGCCGTGGGTTCCATCGCTGGGCAGATCGCCGGGATCCAGGGCTGTCGCGTGGTCGGCATCACCGGCTCCTCCGAAAAGTGCCACTGGATCACGGACGAACTGGGCTTCGATGCCGCCATCGACTACAAGAGCGAAGAGGTGCCAGCCGCGCTGAGCCGGACATGCCCGGACGGGATCGACGTCTACTTCGACAATGTGGGTGGCCCCATCCTAGATGCCTGCCTGCAGCACATGAACTTATATGGCCGGGTGCCGACCTGTGGCCTCATCTCGCGCTACAACGCCGATGGACCCGTGCCCGGGCCGTCCGCCTATCCGCTGATCCTGTTGCGACGGCTGAAGGTGCAAGGGTATATCGTCCTCGACTACACCGAACGCTACCCGGAGGCGGTTGCGGCATTGAGACAATGGATGCAGGAAGGGAAGCTGAAGGTGCGGATCGACATGCGGGAGGGATTAGAGAATGCGGTCGAGGCCCTCCGCGAGCTGTTCTCGGGGGGAAACATGGGGAAGCTGATGCTTCACGTAGCCGAAACGTAGCAGCCTACAAACCATCGTTCGTAGAGCTTCCGGCGAGCGCAGTGGGCCGTCGGGTTTAGCGCTGGCCAGCCATCTCCTGCAACAGATGCCAGTTGGCCAGGCGGTCGGCCTTGGCGGCCAGCAGATCGTCGGAGGGATTGCCTTCCTTGTCGAAGTGCTTGGCGAAGCGTCCCTCGGAGCGAGCGAAGTCGATGAAATCGATGACCTGGCCGGTCTTGCGAATGGTGCACCAGTCCTCGTTGGCACTGGGGTTGCCTTTCAGGCTCAGGCGCCCCTTGAGCGTATCCCCCTCACGGGGATCGTAGACGAAGATCGGGAAGGCGCGAGAATCCATTGCGAGCTTGGCCTGTTGCCGAGCCGCGTCGTCGCCGACTCCGTGCTCCGGCTGGCACGTCGTGTAGGTGTTGACCACGGCGGGGCCGTCGAAGCTAGCGGCATCGAGAATGCACTTGTAGAAGTGATTGGGTATGGCAGCCGTGGTCTGGGCGACGAATGTATTGGGGTGCATCATGCAGATGCGTCCGATCTCCTTGCGCAACTCCTGCTTGCCCCCCAGAGCCTTGCCGTGCTGGCTCATCTTGGTCTCCTGACCGGTATAAGACGCAGTGGAAGCTTGACCGCCGGTATTGGAGTAGACCTGGGTGTCGAGGATGATGACGCTGATATTGAGGCCGCTGGAGAGCATGCGGCTTAGGCTCTGTAGGCCGATGTCGTTCATGGCGCCGTCACCACCCATGACCCAGAGTTGCTTGTCCTGCCAGCCCATCTGGTTCCAGCGCAGGCGCACGCCGATGGCATCGGCGGGACCGTTCTCGAACAGACTGTTCGTCCAGGGTACGGTATAGGGGTTGTAGGGATACGTTGAACCGTAGACGGTGTTGCAGCCGGTAGAAGCGACGATGCCGAGGTTGTCGGGGCCGTACTTGTAGCCCAACGCGGCCAGCCACATGCGGATCACCGTCGCCTCACCACAACCGGCACACGAGCCGGCGCCACCGACGTAGGTGGCTAGGCTGTCCTCGGCCAGCATCATGTCGACCGCCACTTTCTCACCGATGTAGCGGTCCGGCGTCGGCGGCAATGAGCGGAAGAAATCGGTGACCCGCTGGTATCGGGGCACCGTGTCGTCTTCCTTCTGCACCATTTCCAGTGCGTTGTAGCCCAGGTCGGCGCAGGCCTCAACGCACTCGGCGCAACCCTTGCATTTCGTTGGGTCGACAAAGATGCCAAATTTCCCCGGCGCCTCCCCCTTTTTTTCCGGCACACTGTGGAACTTGTTGGTGGTGGCGAAATGCTCGGCGAAGTAGGCGGAGTCATCCTTGTCCTCTACCGCCCCGATACCCTCCTCAAGGGACTCGGTTTCGATCACCTTGGCCAGAATCGCGGTATCCGGACACTCGGTGACGCAGGTCATGCAGCCGACGCACTTGTCGGACATGAAACGCGGAATCTCCGGGGCGATGTAGCTGAAATCGCGAAAGGCGCCCGTGCCAGCGGGAATGATGCTGCGTGCCAGTTCGCCGTCAGCCACCAGGTCGTCGTCGACACCTTCGTTGTAGCTGGCCAAGACGCGCTCGAAGAAATCCTGCACGTCGTAGACGACGGGAACTCCATCCACCGCTGGGGCCTTGCCAGTCTTCGAAGTTTCAGAAGTAGTCGTGACTCCCATAGCGCTCACCTGTTTCCGTTGCTGCCGTTGGGAAACGTCGGAGTAATCAGCTCTGGCGTGCCAACAGCGAACTTGGGGTTGTTAATATCCATGGCGATCACGTCGGACGGTAACTCGAAGAGCTCCGTGTAGCCGCGCCGCACAGCCTCTAGGTTTGCCTGGACCACTGCCTCCCCCCGCTTACCGAAGTACTTCCGCAGGGCCTTTTCGACGCCTTCCATTACCCCCTCCTCGGACACCCCCGCCTGGTCGGCGAAGGGCGTGGCCTTGAGGAAGATCCCAAGCAGGACGATTCCCTGCATGCGGACCTCCAGATCCGCCGACGGCGCCACCTCGCGTGCAATGTGGGCGGCATCGAGGGCGAGCACCCGGATATCATTGTCACGGATGAACTGCTTGGCCGATGGCGGGATGTCCGCCCATACATCCTCCGGGGATTCTTTGGGCGTCTGGATGAAGATGCTCCCCCCTGGCTGTAGTCCTACGAGAGGATGGGAGTGCAGGAAGGCGGAGATGTCGTTAAGCGGCACGAAATCGACGTAGCGTAGCTCGGAGTGCGTACGTACCATCGCCTCGGACACGGTGAGATAATAGGTCGTGGGTAGACCTTTCTTCTCGGATCCGTATTTGGGGTAGGCCTGCACGTACTTGCCGAACACTTCTCCTGCGATGGTGGCGATGATCTTGTTTGTCGTCACCGATCCGTAGCCTCCGACGGAGTGTCCTCGCATCGAAAAGCTGCCGGCAGCCCGGATGTCGGGATCCTCCTCTACGCTCAGGGCCAGATCGTGCCGGATGCCTATGGTGAAGTAGCGCTTAGCCTTTTCGCGCTTCATCATGTTGCGGGCTATGGACACGAAGTGGCCAGGGTGGACATCCCTCGATCCGAGACCCGCCGAGCCAGACAGGATCAGCGGGAGCCTGTCAATCTCAGGGTAGCCGTCGGCGCGGGTGAGGGCATCGGTGAAGGCGGCCTTGATCTCGCGGGTGAGCGGATTCGATTGCGACATGGGGTTGTCCATGCGCTCTATGACGGAGATTGTCTGCACTCCTTGGAGAGCCTCTACGATCTCGGCGGCGGGAAAGGGCCGGAAACAGGTGACGTGGACGATGCCCAGCTTGATACCGAGCTCCTCACGGATCCAGTCGGTGGTGGCTTCGGCCGTGTCGATCAGGCTCCCTATCCCCACGATGGCGACCTCGGCATCCTCCATACGGTAGCTCTCGACGACTTGATACTGGCGACCCGTGAGTCGATGGAATTCGGCCATCGACTCCTTGAGGGCGGGCAAAACGCGATCGTAGTACAGGCGCTGGGCGATCTTGCCCTTCATATAGCTATCCTGGTTCTGCACCACTCCCGTCATGATCGGATTGTCAGGATCGAAGAGGTTCAGCAGCCGGTCTGCGGGATTGCCGACGAACTGCTTCATCAGCTCCTCTTCCTGGAGCAGAACGTTCTCAACGGTGTGGGTAGTGAGGAAGCCATCCTGAACGTTGAGGAAGGGCGTGGCGGTTTGTTCGGCAACGCGGCGGGCGATGAGGGCGAGGTCGCCGGCACCCTGGGCGTTCCGCGTGAACAGCATGCCCCAGCCGCAATCTTCGCAGCCCATCACGTCGTCATGTCCGGCGTGGACGTTGAGGCTTTGGCTGGTGAGGGCGCGGGCTCCGATGTGGAATACCACGGGAAGCCGCTTTCCGCTGATCGTGTAAAGGACCTCCTTCATCAAGATCAGGCCCTGACCGGAGGTAAAATTCGTCACTCGGCCGCCGGCGAGTGCGAAACCCTCGCATACGGTGGCCGAGCTGTGTTCGCTCTCGGGCTCGAAATACTCGAGGGTTTCCCCCCACAGGTTTGGGACGCCGTTAACGACAGCGGTGTTGAACCCGTGGGCCATGGCGGTGGATGATGTAATCGGGAAGGCTCCGGCGCCCTGGCTGATGTGGGTCTCCACCCAGGTCACCGTGCCGCCGCCATCGGAGGTTGTAGGGATACCGGGAAAGGGTGGGTCCTCACCTTCCTCCTCGTCCCGATCGGGTATGATCTGTATAGTAGAGTCCGTCATCTGAGTCTCCGGTTCTTCGCTGACGGCGGCGGACAGAGAGATACGTCCCCGTCCGCTAAGACGATGTTACCTGTTCTTTGATTGAGTATACGAAACGGAGGGGATGCGTCCCAGAGATTTGGGCTACCGGTTACGGACGGGATTCCCAAAACGGGGAAGCCGCCCCGGATTCCCCGCCGACGGCCCCGGCGCACAGGCCTCTGCCGTCTCACCGGCCTGCCAAGGCCCCGGCGACGGTGGGTGTATCCTGAATCCGACAAGCGCTGCACGGTACCTGCTCCAGTCAGTAGGCGAACTCACCAGCTCCCAGAATTTCGAGAACACGAGCGCTGTCAAACTAATGCTCGTCGAGCCCCCGCTGTGGAAGAGCATGTCGTAGTGGTAGCTACCGGCGGTCTTGGCCTCGACGCGGGGGCAGTGGAGCAACTCTCCGTGGAGGTTCCAGTTCCCGAAAGCGGTACGTCCCCTCTATAGTCGTACCGAGCGAGATTGTGGGCTGCGACGAGCCCCAGATAGGCCCGGATGGTAAGGATCCAAGCCGAACTTCCGGTCGTCCCCCAGATCTGTGGTTAACGGTCTTCATTGGCAGCGGCACGCGTCCGAGACGTCTGCCTTGCGCCCTCCGGGCGATGAGTTCCGCCTCTTTCTTGACTGCTCGACCGAGTCCGTCATCCTGCTTGACTGCGAGCATGCTCCTAACGCAACCGCGTTTGACAGCCCGAGGGCCGAAGCCTACTTAGAGTCCCCTCTTTCTGCTCTTTCTGCCCCGCGCTTCGCGAGGTCGCTCGTTCTCCCGCCCCCGATCAAATGTGTGGTATCGTCGGACTTTATCTGAAGAATCTGGATCTGGCACCGCGGCTTGGAGAGCTGGTTGCTCCCATGCTTGTGTGCATGACCGATCGTGGGCAGGACAGCGCGGGATTGGCGATCTATGGAGATGAGGCCCCGGAGGGGTGCATGAAGATGACCTTGCGTCATCCCCTCCCCGATTTTGACTGGGACGGGCTTGCGGTCAGCCTGGGGCGCCATTTCGATGAGGAAGTGGGGCTGCAGGTTAACGGCACCTACGCCATCGTCAGCGTCCGCGTCGACGAGACGCGGTTGCGCCGGCAGGTCGCCGATGCCGATCCCGAGTTGAGGGTTATGAGCGTGGGCCGCCGCATTGAGATTCTCAAAGAGGTCGGTTCGCCCCAGTCCATCGTCGACCGCTTTGGCGTGTCTGAAATGAGGGGCACCCATGTGCTTGGGCACACGCGCATGGCGACGGAGAGCGCTGTTACCACAGACGGGTCTCATCCGTTCTCCACCGGTATGGATCTCTGCTTGGTTCACAATGGTTCGCTGAGCAACCACAACCGCCTTCGCGACCGTTTGACTCGCTGCGGTATTGAGATCCGCACTCTCAATGACTCGGAGGTAGCGGCGGGGTATCTGATGTGGCGACTTCAGGATGGCTACAGCTTGGAAGGAGCGCTGGAGTCCGCTCTCGAAGATCTCGACGGGTTCTACACCTTTGCCATCGGTACCCAGGATGGGTTCGCCGTTCTCAGAGACCCCATCGCCTGCAAGCCGGCGGTACTGGCCGAGACCGACGACTACGTGGCTATGGCCAGTGAATTCCAGGCGCTGGCGCAGCTGCCCGGCATCGAGTCAGCTCGAGCCTGGGAGCCGAAGCCGGCAACGGTGTACACCTGGGGACAAGACTGATGGCAGCCTCAGCGCAGCTCCGGGAGTTCGATCTGGCCACCGGCGAGGTGCGGACGCTGAACCAGTCTCTTCACGATCTCACTGGAAAGGACGTGGAAACTCCTTGGCGAGTTCTAAATCCTGGGGGACGTCACGCCATCGCCGCCGGCTTGACCGTGCCGGTGCACGTTGAAATCAAGGGGCACGTTGGATACTACTGTGCGGGGATGAACCAGTGCGCCGAGGTGATTATCGAAGGCATGGCTAGCACGGGGGTTGCGGAGAACATGATGTCGGGCCTGGTGCGCATCAAAGGCAATGCGAGCCAGTGCGCCGGTGCCACTGGCCACGGCGGTTTGCTGGTCATTGAAGGTGACGCCTCCAGTCGCTGCGGTATCTCGATGAAGGGCATTGACATCGTCGTCCAGGGTTCGGTGGGACACATGAGTTGCTTCATGGCGCAGGCAGGTCGCCTGGTGGTCTGCGGTGATGCTGATGACTTTCTCGGGGATTCGATCTACGAGGCCCAGATCTTTGTTCGCGGCCAAGTGAAGAGCCTAGGCGCCGACTGCATCGAGAAGCCCATACGTGATGAGCACGTGATGCAGCTGGCCAACCTGCTAGAGCGTGCTGAGGTCGCCGCCGATCCAGGAGACTTCCGACGCTACGGCTCGGCCCGAAAGCTCTACAACTTCAACGTCGATCACGCTTCCAAATCCTGATGGCCAAGAGCGAACCCAGAGATCTTCGCCGGTCTGTTGGCTGGCGGCCGGGGTTGCGCGAATCGGCGACCTTCGACCGCAACGTCATCTACGAGATTCAGCGTGCCGCGGAGACCGGCATCTACGACATCCGCGGTTGGGGGGCCAAGCGTCACGTTCCCCACTTCGACGATCTAGTGTTCTTGGGTGCGAGTATGTCGCGCTACCCCCTTGAAGGTTACCGCGAGCGCTGCGACACCGATGTGACTCTGGGAACCCGCTTCGCCCGAAACCCTCTGCACCTCGAGATTCCCATCACCATTGCGGGGATGAGCTTCGGGTCGCTGAGCGCACAGGCGAAGGAAGCCCTCGGACGGGGCGCCAGCGAAGTCGGCACCTGCACGACCACTGGGGATGGCGGCATGACTCCGGAGGAGCGTGGCCAGTCGAAGATTCTCGTGTACCAACTGCTCCCTTCCCGTTACGGGATGAATCCTGACGATCTGCGCAAAGCCGATGCGATCGAGGTCGTATTGGGCCAGGGGGCCAAGCCCGGGGGAGGTGGAATGCTGCTGGGGCAGAAAATCAGCGATCGCGTCGCGCAGATGCGCGCCCTGCCCAAGGGCATCGACCAGCGCTCAGCTTGTCGCCACCCCGACTGGACGGGCCCGGACGATCTGGCCATCAAGATCACCGAGCTGAGGGAGATCACTGACTGGCGTGTGCCCATCTTTGTCAAGATCGGCGCGACACGGACCTATTACGACACGGCCCTGGCGGTGAAGGCGGGGGTCGACGTCCTCGTTCTGGACGGTATGCAGGGGGGAACGGGTGCCACCCAGGAGGTGTTCATTGAACATGTCGGAATTCCCACGATGCCGGCGGTCCGGCAGGCGGTAGAGGCGCTGACGGAGCTAGATATGCATCGCAAGGTTCAACTTGTGGTCTCCGGTGGGATTCGGCACGGCGCCGACGTGGCCAAGGCGCTGGCCCTGGGCGCAGATGCCGTGTCGATTGGTACCGCCGCTCTGATCGCGCTGGGCGACAACAGTCCGCAGTGGGAAGGGGATTACCAGGAGCGCGGCTCTTCGGCAGGGTTCTACGATGATCTGCACGAGGGCCAGGACCCGGCCGGTATCAGTACCCAGAACGAAGAGCTGGCCCGGCGGTTGGATCCGGTGCAGGGTGGTCGCCTTCTCGCCAACTATTTGCGGGTGATGACGATGGAGTGCCAGACCATCGCCCGCGCCTGCGGCAAGTCACACGTGCACAACCTCGAATCCAATGATCTCGTGGCATTGACGCTGGAAGCAGCCGCCATGGCCAAGGTGCCTCTGGCCGGAACCGACTGGATCCCGGGCAGCGAGGCATCGAAGGTATAGCTCAAGCAATGCAACCACAGGAAAGACCCATGACCGATCGCGATGAAATCAAGAAGCGTCTGAAGGCCGATGGCATCGAGTTCTTGCTAGTGCAGTTCGTCGATGTGAGCGGCGCGGCGAAGGTGAAGATGGTCCCTGCATCTAGTCTGGATGATGCCATCGACACGGGAGCTGGATTCGCCGGCGCGGCGCTGTGGGGGATGGGGCAAGGGCCGCATTCGCACGACATGCTCGCGCGCATCGATCTTGACACCTACACGCCGATACCTTGGCAGCCGAACACGGCGCGCTTCGCCGGTGATCTGTTTGTCGATGACGTGTCCTACCCCTATTGCCCTCGCACCAATCTCAAGCGCGTGCTTGCCGACGCCGCTGAGGCGGGCTACCGGTTTAACGTCGGCATGGAGCCAGAGCACATGCTGGTGACCCGTCGGGAAGACGGATCCATTCATCCGTGGGATCCCGACAGGGTCGACAACCTGTCTAAACCCTGCTACGATTTCCGCTCCATGGCGCCGGCCATGGCTTACCTGCAGGAATTGACAACTGTGCTCAATGGCTTGGGCTGGGGTGTTTATCAATGCGACCACGAGGATGCCAACGGTCAGTTTGAGGTCAACTTCGACTACAGCGACGCCCTGACTACGTCGGACCGGATTGTCTTCTTCAAGATGGCGACGTCGCAGATTGCCAAGAAGTACGGGGCCATCGCAACCCATATGCCGAAGCCGTTCAGCGATCGCACCGGCAGCGGGCTGCACGCCCATTACCACTTGGCCGACGCGGCGACCAACGAGAGTCTGTTCATCGACGAAGTGGATCCGCGCGGCCTCGGCTGCTCGACACTGGCCTACCACTTTCTCGGTGGCGTGCTGCATCACGCCCGCGCATTAGCCGCCGTGACCTGTCCCACGGTAAACTGCTACAAGCGACTGCAGATCGGCGAGGGGCTCCACTCCAGCCGTTCCGGATTCACTTGGACTCCGGCCTTTGTCACCTACGGCGACAACAATCGGACCCAGATGATCCGCACCGCCGGTCCCGGTCACTTCGAGGACCGCACGATCAGCGCTGGCGCCAATCCCTATCTGGCCTTGGCCGCCTACGTCGCCGCCGGCCTCGACGGAATCCGGCGAAGGCTCGAGCCGGGTGAGCCCAACATGGAAAATATGTACGAGCGCTCCCTTGTAGAGATCCGCGACAGCGGCGTGCAGATTCTGCCCCAGTCCCTCTCTGAGGCGCTGGAGGAGCTGCGTCAGGACGAGGTCGTGCGCTCGGGCTTGGGGGTGATCGCCGAGGAGTTCATCGAGCTAAAGACCCGGGAGTGGGAGACGTACGACCGGCAGGTCAGCCGCTGGGAAGTGGACGAATATCTGACCTATTTCTAGGCAACACTTACGCCTGCGATCGCGTCTACGTGAGCCGGCTTCATGGCAGAGTCGGTTCCCAACAATCTGCCAGCCGGGCCGGCAGCGACGGCACGGGACCGCATTCCGACTGAACCTTTGAGGGTAGACCTCACCACGTGCCACACCGTCTGCTTCGCTTCGCCCTGCGCGACGAATACCCAGAGCCGCGGATGTTCCATTCTCCGGAGCGCTTGCGCGACGAGTACGACGTCGTCATCATCGGCGGCGGCGGTCACGGGCTGGCTGCCGCCTACTACTTGGCGGCAGAGCACGGCATTACCAACGTCGCCGTTCTTGAGAAGCACTACATCGGTCACGGGGGCACCGGCCGCAACACGACGATCATCCGATCCAACTATCTGACCGAGGAGGGCGCGCGGTTCTACGAGTTTAGCCTTGACCTCTACCGAGATCTGTCGCGCTCCCTCGATTTCAACCTGTTCTACTCCCAGCGCGGCCACTTTACCCTGGCCCACTCTCCCGCCTCTTTGCGCACTCAGCGCTGGCGTGCCGAGACCAACAAGAAGCTGGGCATCGACAGTGAAGTAGTCGGGACCGACTTCATTCAGGCAATGATCCCCGAAATCGACCTCAGCTGCGGTGGATATCAGCCGCCGATCGTCGGCGCCCTATACCACGCCCCCGGCGCCATTGCGCGGCATGACGCGGTCGCTTGGGCTTACGCGCGCGGTGCCGATCGTCTGGGCGTGGAAATCCACCAACAGACGGCGGTGACCGGCATTGACATCAGAGAGGGCCGGATCGAGGGAGTCCACACAGACCGCGGCTACATCCACACGAGAAAGGTGCTCAGCGCCGTTGCTGGCTGGACGACCCACGTTCAACAGATGGTCGGCCTACGCACGCCACTGGTTGTCCACCCCTTGCAGGCGATGGTGACCGAGCCCCTCAAGCCCTGGCTCGACACCATTGTCGTCTCCGCGGGCCTGCACATCTACGTCAGCCAGTCCTCGCGTGGCGAGTTAGTGATGGGCGCGTCCTTGGATCCCTATGAGCTCATCTCTATGCGCTCTTCGCTGGACTTCGCCGAGAGTTTGGCTGGCCACCTGCTCGACCTGTTCCCCTTCCTAGGGGACATCTGCGTGCTGCGCCAGTGGGCGGGGCTGTGTGACATGACGCCTGATTTCTCGCCGATCATGGGTACAACACCGATTGAAGGCTTCTATCTGGATGCGGGCTGGGGGACTTGGGGATTCAAGGCGACGCCGGTCTGCGGATGGACGATGGCGAGCACGATCTCTACGGGGGCCGACCATGTGCTCATCCACCCCTTCAACCTGTCGCGGTTCGGCCGCTTCGAGCTGGTTGGGGAAAAGGGGGCCGCCTCCGTCGGCCATTGACGGAGAACGAGCGGTGCCATGAAGATTCTGACCTGCCCCGTCAATGGTCCCCGGCCTATTCAGGAATTCGCCTTTGGTGGGGAAGTGCGGCCCATGTCCGACCCTGCCGATTTGACCGACGAAGAGTGGGCGGACTACGTCTTCCACCGCGCCGGTGAGCCGGCGCTTAAGCGGGAGTGGTGGTTCCACATCGCCAGCGGTACCTGGTTCATCGCCGAGCGTGACAACGTCACCGATGAGATCGTGCGCACTTACTTGTGGGGGGATCGATGAAGGGGCAGCGCCTGCCTCCACAGGTGGGGGAGTGGATCGACCGCGACCAGCCGATCCCCTTTCGATTCGAGGACGAGCGCCTGGTTGGACTCGCCGGGGACGTGATCTCCAGCGCCCTGTGGGCCAACGATGTGCGGATGACGGGTCGCAGTTTCAAGTACCATCGCCCGCGGGGCGCGTATAGCATGGCCGGTCACGATGCCAACACCATGCTAAGCGATGGTGTGCGCACCAATCTGCGCGGCGACTTGACGCTGCTGCAGCCGGAAATGGATCTGCACGCGGTTAACACCGCGGGCGGAGTCAAGGGTGATCGCCTGCGCCTTATCGAGCGTTTCAGCAAGCTCATGCCCGTGGGCTTCTACTACAAGGCGTTCCACAAGCCGCGCTGGTTATTCCCGTTCCACGAGCGGCAGATGCGCAAGGTCGCCGGCTTGGGACGCATCAATCCCGACTTTGAAAGCGCCGCCAGCCCCAAGGATTACGCCTGGTGTGACGTGCTCGTTGTTGGCTCTGGACCGTCCGGACTCGGCGCCGCTCGCACCGCCGCCGAGGCGGGACTGACAGTTATGATCGTAGAGCAGGAACCTGCCCTCGGTGGCAGCCTGGTCTGGCAGCACGGCCGCGACGAACTGGCGAGGCAGCAGCGGCTGGATCACGTGAGGGCATTGCAGAAGCATCCCCGTGTCACCATCCGCACGGCCACGACCGTGGGCGGCGTCTATGCCGACCATTGGATCGCCCTGTTCGACGACATGCGCATGACCAAGCTAAGGGCCAGAGCCGTGGTTCTTGCCACCGGCGCCATTGAACAGCCAGCGGTGTTTGGGCACAACGACGTACCGGGGGTGATGCTAGCCTCCGCGGCCCAGCGGCTGGTGCGCCACTTTGCGATCCAGCCCTTCGAGAGGGCCGTGGTCATGGCCGCGAACAGCCACGCTTATGAAGCGGCCCTCGATCTCGCCCAGGCTGGCGTCCAGCTGGCTGCCGTCGTCGATCTGCGCCCCGAGGGAGAGCCCTCGGGGCTTGCCGGTCAGGTAGAGGACACCGGCGCGCGGATTTTGACCGGATCTTCGGTGTTCGAGGCACGGCGGAGCGCTGGCGGCAAGACGGTGTCGGGAGCCTTGCTCTGCCCTCTCGACCGACAAGGCAGGGCGGAGCCGTCGAAGGGAGAGCTGATGGCCTGTGACGGCATCGCCGTGTCGGTGGGATGGGCCCCGAATGCGTCGGTGTTGAGCCAGGCTGGCGTCCGCTTCCGCTACGACCAGCGGCTACAGCAGTTGGTCCCCGATGAGCTGCCCAGGGGTGTGTTCGTGTGCGGCCGCGCCAACGGTGTCTACGAGTTGTCGGCTCAATGGGCGGATGGCAGCCGGTGTGGACAGGAAGCGGCGCGCCACCTGCGTGTACTATCCGTCGATCCAACGCCGGTCGGCTCTCTGCGCGACGAAGCTCCGCACAGCCATTCCTATCCGATCTTCCCACATCCCGACCACAAGGACTTTGTGGACTTGGACGAAGATCTCCACGTGACCGACTTTGCCAACGCGCATCAGGAAGGATACGACAGTGTCGAACTGATCAAGCGTTACAGCACGGTGGGAATGGGACCGAGTCAGGGCAAGCTCGCCAACGTCAACAGTGTGCGAATTCTGGCCCGGCTGAACGGGCGCTCGATCGAGGAAACGGGGACGACGACCGCGCGTCCGTTCTACCAACCTGTCCCCCTTCGTCATCTGGCGGGACGGCGGTTTCACCCCCTGAGACGCACGGCGATCCACGACTGGCACGCCGAGCAGGGCGCGGTGTTCGTCCATGCTGGCGACTGGCTGCGGCCGGAGTACTACGCGCAGGACGGTGCCTCCAGGGAGGACTGTGTTCTCTCCGAGGCCACCCGGGTAAGACGTCAGGTGGGCCTGATTGACTTGAGCACGTTGGGCAAGCTCATCGTTCAGGGACCGGATGCGGTGGCTTTCCTTGAGCGCATCTACACTGGGCGATTCGCCCGGCTTGCGGTGGGCAAGTCGCGCTACGGCGTGGTGGTTGACGAGAGCGGAGTTCTCGTCGACGACGGCGTGCTCGCCCGGCTCGGGGAGGACGAGTTTTACGCGACCGTCACCAGCAGCGGAGCGGCGGGCCAGCATCGCGAGATGTTGCGCTGGGCGTTGATCTGGGGGCTTGAGGTTTGCATCGTCAATGCCACCGGCCAGCTGGCGGCGATGAACGTGGCCGGACCCGCCAGTCGCGCCGTTCTGCAGTCACTTGCCGATGTCGATCTGAGTGACGCGGAGCTGCCCTACCAGGGGGCAACTCGCGCCAGCGTCGCGGGCGTGGAGGCGACGATCATGCGTGTTGGCTTCGTTGGAGAGCTGGGATACGAGGTGCACATCCCTTGCTGGGAGTCCGACCATGTGTGGCGGGCGATCTTGGCGGCGGGTTCAGACTACGGGATTGCCCCCTTCGGCGTCGAAGCGCAGCGCCTGTTGCGGTTGGAGAAGGGCCATCTCATCGTCGGCCACGACACCGACGCCCTCACCCACCCCCTCGAAGCGGGAATGGGATGGGCGATCTCGCGCAAAAAGAGATTTTTCGTCGGTCAGCGGAGCCTGCAGGTGCTGGCGGAGCGGCCTCTGAAGAGGACTCTCGTGGGCATCCGTTGGCCCGAAGGGTTTGCGGGGGATCTGCCCGAAGAGTGCCACCTTGTCGTCGACGGCGAGAGCATCGTCGGCCGAGTTACCAGCATCGCCCACCGCTCGACCCTCGGTTACCCCCTGGGAATGGCCTTCGTCGACCCCGGGTTCAGCAAAGCAGGCACACCCCTGACCATTCGCCTCTCCGATGGCTCGACGTGTACAGCTCAGGTCGCGGTGCTGCCGTTCTACGACCCGGAGAATCTGCGGCAGCAGCCCCCGACGAGCGGGGACGTAGGAACATGAGTACTCGACGCAGTCCGATTCAGGCGATGCTCGCCACCGCTGTCGGTGGTATCCTCAGCCACGACGAGAAGTTGGTGAAGCTGGGTCTCAAGGGACCTGCATTGATGGCGTGGCTGCAGCAGAAGGATATCGGCGTGCCCGCCGCCCTGCACGAGGTTCATTCGCTCTCCAGTGACGCGGTGATGGCGCGCGTAGACAGCGATGAAGTTATCGTCGAATCCATGCCCGACGAGCCACTGCGTCAGCAGATCCTGACAGCTCTGGAGACGCCGCTGCCGGGACTGTATCGCGTGCCGCAACAGACAGTCACGTTCTTCCTGCCGAGGGAAGAAGCGGGCTGCCTCGTACTCGCCCAGGCCTGCGGAGTCAATATGACGTCCGTGACCCCGGAGACGATCGTGTTGACAAGAGTCGCGGGAGTCTCCTGTGGCCTCATCGCCCACAGTAGGCCAAAGGCCCGCTTCCGTCTGTGGGTGGACTATACCTACGCGCCGTACTTGTGGGGACAGCTGAGCCAGATCACATCGGAACTGCCCTGAGCGGGAACAGTCTCGGCCGTCCTACTTGCCCTGCTTCATGGTTGAACACCGACTGATTGTCGCGAGTCTCGCAACGGCCACAGCGGTGGTCGAAGGGGAGACGACATGCCAGAACCGACCAGCACCCTGGTGCGACGGACCTAGGTTTACAAGACCACGCCGGACTGCGACATCCACCTCGACTTGTTCGAGACCGAAGGGATGCCGGGACCCACTCCCGTCGTAGTGTGGATTCACGGAGGCGCGCTGATCAACGGAAGTCGGCACGGTGGTGCCGCCGTGAAATACGTCGACGCGGGCTACCGGGCCATCTCCATCGATTACCGCCTTGCCCCCGAGACCAAGCTGCCGGACATCATCGCTGACGTACGCGATGCTTTGTCTTGGATCCGGCGGAACGCTGAGCCGTTACAGACCGACGCAAATCGCATCGGCGTTGTCGGGCACTCTGCTGGAGGATACCTCACGCTGATGACGGGCACCTTCGACGTGCAGCCCCAAGCCGTGGTCTCATACTACGGCTACGGCGATCTCGTCGGCGATTGGTACGCCAAACCCAATCCGTACTACCTGCAGCAACCACTGGTCACCGAGAAGACGGCACGAGAGCAGCTCGAGTCGAAACAGATCTCCCAGGGGCGTCGTCATGGAAAATTCTACCTCTACACGCGACAGCAGGGCACTTGGCCCCAGGAGGTGGCCGGCGTCGATCCGGCGGTGGCTCCGGACTTCTTCACGCCGTACTGCCCGGATCAGAATGTGGATGAGACCTATCCGCCGACCTTGCTCCTGCACGGGACGGATGACACCGACGTGCCCTATGAACTCTCAGTGCGTATGCGCGACCGGCTGGCATCAACCCGTGTAGAGCACGAGCTGATCACCATCGAAGGTGGGGGACACGGCTTCGACTGGCAGTGGTGGAGCACGGAGGTCAAGGACGCGCAGGAGCGGGTGATCCAGTTTCTGGATCAGCACCTGAAGTAGCTCAGTAGGCGAGGGCGCCGGTGGTGTCTGCCCGGGAAAACGGTGAGGTTCCGCTGACTGCCGCGCATGATGACAGGGCCATCAAATTTGCACACACGGGGAATTTCGTGATCAGCTGATCGCGAAGTCAGCGTTGCCGCGGTATCTCCGCCTCCTTGATACGGTCCCACACCTCATTGAGTTCCTCTATACTGGCTTGCGACATCGATTGCTGGCGGGTGGCGAAATCTCGCTCCACTTCTCGGAAGCGGCGACTGAATTTGTCCGTCGCTTGGCGCAACCCGTCTTCGGCGTCGACTCTGAGGAATCGCGCACTGTTGACCAGAGAGAAGAGCAGGTCGCCGAACTCGTCGCGTACGTGCTCGTTGACATCGCCCTCCGCGTTCGACTTCTGCACGCGATCGAGTTCCCGCACCTCCTCGCCTACCTTGGCCAGTGCTCCCTCTGCATCGGGCCAGTCGAAGCCGACCCGTGATGCTTTTTCCTGAATGCGCTGAGCGCGCTGCAACGCCGGCAGCTGATTAGGCACGCCGTCCAGGGCAGAGACCTCGGCGTCACCCTCACCTTCTTCTTCTCGTTCCGCGCGTTTGATCACCTCCCAATTGGTGACCACATGGTCGGAGCCGGCCACTTTGGTGTTGGCGAAGACGTGAGGATGGCGTCGCACCAGCTTGTCGACAATGGCCCGACAGACGTCCTCCACGTTGAAGTGGCCTTCTTCAGCGGCGAGCTGGGCGTGGAAGACGACTTGGAGGATCACGTCGCCGAGCTCGGCGCATAGCTCCTTGTGCCGGTCTCCGTGATCAATGCACTCCAGTACCTCGTAGGCCTCTTCGAGCAGATACGGCTTCAGCGACTCGTGGGTCTGCTCGCGATCCCAGGGACAGCCGTCAGGAGCGCGTAGCCGCGCCATTACCGACACGAGGTCGGCGAAGGCCGGGTAGCCGTCAGTTTCTGGTGCACTCATTGCACGTCCTCCCTTTGCCGGCTCAGCTCGGTGTATTTCTGGTTGCTGCCGCGGGCCCTTTCCACGGGGTGGCGAGCCGCGGGAATCGCCAGCTTTTCGCCCAGCGCCGTGGAGACATCAATGCCGAGGTTGGCGCAAATGAGAAGACCGAAGTACAGAACAGTTCGCATCTCACCTCTCGTCTCTGCTTCTCGACCTCGAATCGATGCGCGATCCCGGCATCGCTGCGGAGGCGGAAGTGCCCGAGCAGCTCCGCTGCTCCGACGTTGAGCCCGATGTCGAGATCCTTGAGCGCGTGAAACTGGTCCCAGTGGCGCTCTTCCACGAATCGCCGTACGTCGCGTTTGATTTCATCCAGGGACCAACGTGTCGTCTTCTTGCACGAATTCCTCTCTCCCGTACGACCTTCTGGTGAGCGGGAGCACAATGTACGGATGGGCGCTCAAGTCCGCCTTCTCGGCGCCGAAGAATCTCAGAAAAGGAGGTCCCGACCGGTACCGGTCGGGGAACTCGCCCCCACGGTCTCATCTCGAGGCACGCCACTTGCTCGATGCCCGGAGTATCGGGAACTGTCTCCCGGCACATCGGGCAGGAGGCAATCTCTTCCTCCTCCCGCCGTTGGGAAAGAGATTCCCCTCCAGGGTTCTCCTTTCTGCCCATAGTACTTACAGGAGGCGACTACAACCTTATGCATACCACGACCCGCCCTCGTGTCACGAGGGGCCAGGTAATGATGCGCCTGGGCGCCTTCTTCTTCGTCGCCACCGGTCTCTTTCTCGGCGCCTTGTTGGCCGCTCTCGCCGGAATCTCTGGCTGATCCGACCTACCGATTTCAACCGCTTCTCATGACCTAATTCGCGGCCACTGATCCTTCTTGACGACTCATTTGGGTCGCCATATATTGCGGTCCGCTGACACGGCTACAACAATACGGCCGTGTATTTTGATTTTGTGATGTCCGATCTTTTCGATCGGACACGCCTTCTGCTCCGAAGGCGTCAAAGAGACTGCCATGGGCAGAGTCATCGCAATCGCCAATCAGAAGGGCGGAGTTGGGAAGACGACGACGGCGGTCAATCTGTCCGCGTGCTTGGCCGCTAACGAACATCGCGTCCTGCTCATAGACCTGGATCCCCAGGCCAATGCCACCAGCGGCTGTGAGTCCGGCGTTGGCAATCTGGATGGGTCCGTGTACGAAGTACTGCTCGGCCATGCTCCTCTGGAGGCGGTGATCTGCTCGCCGGCGAGTGGTCTCGATTTGGCCCCATCCCACATCTCCTTGGCCGGCGCTGAAGTGGAGATGGCTGCCGTCCTCGGCCGCGAGAAGCGCCTCGACGAAGCATTGGAGTCGGTCCGCGAAGACTACGACTTCGTCATCATTGACTGTCCGCCCGCTTTGGGACTGCTCACCGTCAACGCCCTCACCGCCGCCAACTCCGTGCTCGTGCCCGTACAATGCGAGTACTATGCGCTGGAGGGTTTGAGCAAGCTGCTCAACTCCATTCAGCTGGTGCAGCGCTACCTAAACCCCGATCTGCAGATCGAGGGTGTGCTATTGACTATGTATGACGAGCGTCTACAGCTGTCCAAGCGTATTGCCGCTGAAGTGCGCTCTTACTTCAACGACAAGGTCTACGAGACCGCGATCAAGCGGAACGTCAGCCTCGCCGCCGCCCCCAGCTTCGGCAAGCCGGTCATCCAGTATGAGCCGCGGTCCACCGGCGCCGATAACTACCGACTGCTGGCCCAAGAGGTTTCCAGGGCCAGCGCTGTCCTCGCCTGAACCCTGGCTCTAAGCCGTCAGTGACGGCTCCACCAATCCGTGCACATCGTCGATAGCCATTGCCACGTGGGCTTGAAGAAGTACGAGCCCGTGGAATCCCTGCTGTCTCACATGCAGCGCTCCGACGTCGCCCAGGCTGTGCTGATCCAGTACGCTGGCAACAGCGACAACTCCTACATCATCGAGTGCATGCAGCGGCATCCCGGGCGCTTTGCCGCCGCCATGATCGTCGACCCCGACGACAACGGCACACAGATCCGGCGGGGGGCGGAGCAGGGCTTCAGCGGCATTCGTCTGAGCGCCGGCATTCTGGCGGACCACGCCGACCCCCTCGTGCACTGGCGAACCGCCGCCGAGCTCGGGCTCGTGGTCAGTGCTCCAAGCTCACCGCAGCGGTTGCTCTCCGATGAATTCTCGCGGGTGCTGGCAGCCTGTCCCGATCTCGCCATCGTCATTGAGCACCTCGCCGGCGTCGGCCCAGACGAACGCGAGCCCTACGACCTCTTCGAGCGGGCTTTGAGGTTGGTCGCTGAACGGCCCACACTGACGATGAAGATGCCCGGATTTGGCGAGTTCTGCCGGGTTCCACTGCCCTTCGATCCTGTTCCACCGCTGCCGAGAATGGCTCTGGACGCACTGGGGGAAGAGCGACTGATGTGGGGCAGCGACTATCCACCCGTCAGCTCGCGCGAGGGCTATGCCAACTCCTTGGCGATCCCCCAACAGTATTTCGCCGACCTCAGCGACAGCCGGCAGGCCGCACTGTTCGGAGGTACGGCACAGAGAGTTTGGGGTCTGGCCTGAGCCTCGCGGGCGGGGAGGTCAGCAGCGCAGAATCGCGCTCTTCAGCAGTGTCAGCTCGCATGCTGCTTCGAAATCCGCCCCGGATCCGGGCGCATTCATCAACTCCGCCCGTCCCCTTGCTCCGCGTTGCACGGCGCAGCGAAACTGCTCGGCGGACCAGCCTTCGTAGTTTGACGATACCAGCATCCATCCGCCGGGGTTGAGCACCTCCAGACCCGCAGTGACCAGTGGCGGCAGGTCGCGCTCTACCTGAAAGACGCTTTCCTCCCGCTTGCGGGGTCGTGAGAACGAGGGAGGATCGCATACGATCGCGTCGAAGGTGCGACCCCGGCGCGCAGAACCCGCGAGAAAGCGGCGCGCATCTACCGCCGCCGTCTCCACCCGTCCGGCCAATCCGTTGATGCCGGCATTGCCCTCAGTCCAGGCTAGGTAGCGTTGGCTCACGTCGACGTTGACTGAGCCTCGGGCGCCTCCGCGTAAGGCCGCGAAGGCGAAACTGCCGGTGTACGCGAACAGATTGAGAATTTCCCCATCCGGTGCATGGTCGTGGACCCACCTGCGGTTGTCGCGCTGATCGAGAAATAGGCCCGGGGACTGCCCCCGCTCGGAGCTCAACTGGTAGCGGATCTCATCCTCGGAAACGACCCACTCGACTGGGGCGCGCGACGACGACCACAGATTTACCTCCTCAGGTTGGTGAGCCTGGTTTCTCATGGCTCGAGCGTGCCAGTGTCCAGCTCCGACAGTCGCGGTCAGCGCTGCAAAGCCGTTCAAGTCGTCGGCTCCGGGAGGCCCGTCTCCATACCAGTAGAACCAGCAAACGTCCCCGTAGCGGTCGCAGCGCACCTGCGGATCCTCGTCGTGCAGGAGTCGCAGGACGTCGCGCTCGTCGAGGAGGGGTTGCCGCCGCTGCAGGCCGCGTTCCCACGCCGAAAGCAACGCGCCGCCGCTCACGACCGTCGGTTTCTCAGCCAAGTGCTCGCCAGCACACCGGCGTTATCAGCCACGTCCCTAACTCCATCGGCATGTCGAAAAAGAACCACTTTTCTCGCCTCGAATAGCTGAAGATCCATCCCCTACAACAACCGGTACCTAGTATTCGTTTAAGGCTCCTCGGCGCCGGTCTGAAAGCGCGTGAGCTGGCCTTCCAGGTACTCGTAGTGTTCGCCGGCCTTCGGCTCGATCTCCAGGCAGCGCTGAATGACCGCGGCGGCCTGCGAAACATGGCCGAGTTGAAATAGCACTTCGGCGTAGGTGTCGAGGTACACTACGTTGTCCACGTCGCTCTTGACGGCGCGTAGGGACAACTCCCAGGCGCGTTCGAGCTCGATCCCCTCCTCGGCGTAGGTCCAAGCGAGGTTATTCAGGGTCAATGGCGATGGACGGCGGCGTACGCCGCGCTCGTAATAGTTGATGGCACGCCGGCGGTCGCCGGCGCTGTAGTGCAGCACAGCGATGCGCGAAGCGATGGCCTCGAGATTGATGGCCGAGTCGAGGGCACGCTCGAAGAAGCCCTCGGCGATCGCGCCCTCGCCCTGGCGAAGATGGCACTCGCCGACGCTGACCAGTAGTCGCGGATCGTTCGGGGCCAACATCAGCGCTCCTTCCAATACGCGGGCGGCGTCGGCGAAGCGTTCGAGCTCGACGTAGATGCTGCCGAGCTGAATGTGGGCGAAGACCACGGCCTCTTCTCCGAGCGTGGAATCGGGCTCGGATACCGCTGGCTCCAGCAGCTCGAGTGCCTGTTTCGGCTCGCCGTCTACGCGCAGTGCCCATCCCAGGTTGACGCGTACGTGCCAGTTATCCTCACCCCACTCATCGCGCAGCTCCTGCAACAGCCCTCGTGCAAGATCGATGCGGTCGGCATCCGCGCACAGGCTGCGCAACGTGCTAAACAACCGGGAATCGTCGGGATCGAGGCGCAGGGCGCGCTCGATGGACTGCACCGCCTCCTCCGTCGCATCGAGGCCGGCGTGGACGAAGGCGGAGATCATGTGCGCATGGGTCTCGTCGGGGCGTTCACGAACGGCGCGCTCGGCTTCCCGCAGGGCGCGCCCGTACTGCTCCCGTTCGAGGAAGTGCACGGCGAGCTGAGCGTGGTCGACGCTCGGCGCGTTACAGTGACTTTGCACGACGAACATTGCTGCGACTGAGGCCAGTGCCGGTGTGGGAAGGCGATGGCGGACAGCGACCAGAGAGTGAAACAGACGGCTCACTCAGTACTCGTGTCGATGGGCGTAGATATTGAGTAACAGCCCAATGGAGATACAGTTGGTCAACAGAGAAGATCCACCGTAGCTGAGGAATGGCAAGGGCAGGCCAGTCACCGGAATGACGCCGATGGTCATGCCCACGTTGACGAACACGTGGAAGGTGAGTAGGGAACCCAGGCCGATAGCGAGCAGGCTGTGATAGCGGCTGTTGGCCATGGCGCCGATGTAGAGGGAGCGCCAGATGAGGAACAGAAACAGTGCGAGGACGAAGACCGCCCCGAGGAATCCGAGCTCTTCACCAATGACGGAGAAGATGAAATCGGTGTGAGCGGCGGGCAGGAATTCGTAATTGGTCTGCGTGCCCTGCAGAAAGCCCTGGCCGGTGGGCCCGCCTGAGCCGATGGCGATCTTCGACTGGATGATGTTCCAGCCCGCGCCCAAGGGTTCGCTCTCGGGGTCTAGAAAGGTCATGATGCGCGCCTTCTGGTAGCCGCGCAGTAGGTTGGACCACAGATAGGTGGTGACTAGGCCCGCTCCCAGGTTGACCGCCAGCAGGGTAGCCGTGAGCCACAACCGCGTCAGCAGCAGGTGGATGATCACGGAGCTGACGATGATAAACAGTGCAAAGACGATGGGCGCCTGATTTTGCCAGAGCGGCTCGAAGGAGAACACGACGCTGAGCAGCGGAGATAGCAGAAAGAAAATGTGCAGGGGACGCATGCCGGCCCAATAGAGCATGGGCAGCAGGGCGGCGCCGAAGGAGACGGCGGTCCCCAGGTCCGGTTGCTGCATCACGAGGACCAGGGGAACCAGAGTCAGCACCAGAGACGCGGAGATCGTCCGAGGTCGGCCCACTGCCTCCGAGCCCTGGTCCCCGAGATAGCGGGCAAGCGCCATGATCGTCGTGATCTTGGCGAATTCCGAAGGTTGCAGACGCAACCGGTTGCCCGGCGACAGGCTGAGCCAGCGGGCGGGCTCTCCCGTGCCCCAGATCAGTACCGCCAGCAGCAGCAGCAGGCCGAAGATATACAGGGGGTAAGCGAGGTCGTAGAACACCTTGTCGGGCACATAGACGATCGCTGCAGCCAGCAATAGGGCGCCGATAGAGAACATCGCCTGGTCGCGCCAGACTGAAGAGGCGCTGGCGGCGCTGTAGATCATGGTGATTCCGAAGACCATGGTCATCGCCGTTGTCGCCAGCAGAACGAGATCGAACTCACGGGTCCACCGCATCGCTCAGTCTCCGCCCCCGAGCTCGGCGCGCGCCATTTTTGGCCGACGACGGTTGCGGTCATCGCGGTAGGCTTCCAGCACCTTGCGGGTCACCGGGCCAGCGACGGAACCACCACCGCCTCCCCCCTCGACGACGACGGCGACGGCGATCTCCGGATGTTCCGTCGGAGCGAAGGCGATGAACCAAGCGTCGTTGCCTTCGCGTGGACCCTGGGCGGTACCGCTCTTTCCGGCCACATCGAGGCCCTCCACCGCGACTCGCCGGCCCGTGCCCTGCTCGCCGTAGACCACCCGGCGCATGGCGGTTCGCACAATGGCAAGGGTATTCTCGGACAGGCCTTCCACCGTCAAAAGATCCGGAGCGGGACCGACCACGTGTGGGATCACTAGGTAACCGCCGTTGCCGAGGGCGGCGACGTAGCGGGCCATCTGCAAGGGATTCACCAGCATGGCCCCTTGACCGATGACGAGGTTCATCAAATGGCCGGTAACCCACCCCTCCCTCTCCCTGTAGTACCGTCGTGTGGGCAGCAGCCCTTCTCGCTCCTCCGGCAGTAGATCGACGCCCGTGGAGTGGCCGAATCCAAGCCGGTCGGCGCAGCTCCACCAAGCCTCCATACCGAGAATTTGGGCCAGGTGGTTGAAGTAGATGTTGCAGGAGGTCTCCACAGCCTGCAGCAGGTTGAGCTCGCCGTGGCCCTCGCGGTTGTTGCAGCGGAATACCACGTCTCCAATCTGCAGGGAGCCGGCACAGGCTTCGAAGGTACTCAAGGTGTCGGTGATCCCCATTTCCAAGGCCGCGACTGCACCCACCATCTTCAGCGTCGAACCCGGAGGGTAGCTGCCCTGTGTGGCGCGGTTAAGCAGGGGTCGCGCTTCGTCCTGCACCAGCTGCCGTCGCTCTTCTTGAGCGCGGTAGGATACGAAGGCATTGGGATCGAAGGAGGGCTTACTCACCAGCGCCAGAATGGCGCCAGTCTGGGCGTTGAGGGCGACCACCGAACCGGCGAGGGAGTCGGGCAGGGCCTCCATGGCGGCACGCTGGATGTCGAGGTCGAGAGTGAGCCGGATATCGCTGCCGGGAATGTAGCTGCGCTCGCGGTCGGGGAATGGGTGCTCGTGCTTGAGGCGATGACGGGCGTCGACCTCGATGTAGCTGACTCCGTCGATGCCGCGTAGGCTGTCCTCGTACACTTTCTCCACCCCGGTCTTGCCGACGTAATCGCCGACCACGTAACGCTTGGTACCCGGGTTTGCTAGCTCGGTTTCCTGCAGCTCACCCAAGTAGCCCACCAGGTGAGAGACCAGCTCGCTGTAAGGGTAGTCGCGCTGCGGCTCGATCTCCACCGACAACGCCCAGTCGTCCTGCAGGCGCTCGGCGACGATCGCCACCGTCTCGATGTCGACGTCGCGCAACAGCCGTATGTTGCGCGAGCGACGGTGATAGCGGACTTCGGTGTCGAGCGCCTCCTCCACCGCGGCCACCGCTTCGGCGTCGGATTCCCGCGAACCCCGGGTGAACATGATACTGTAGGAGGCGCGATTGCGGGCCAGCACCTCGCCGTCGCGATCGAGAATGAGCCCGCGCGGTGCCTTCAGTCGCTTCTGCGCGATACGGTTGTCTTCCGATTCCTTGGCGTAGTCGGCGGCGGTGGTGATCTGCAGGTGAAACAAGCGCAGGAGCAGCACCGAGAACAGCACGGCGACGATCGCGAGCAGGCCGCGCATGCGACGGCCCCAGTCTTCGAGGACCATTCCCGGTTTCAGGCCGCCACTTGGCGGCGCAGCCGCAGGAGGCAGCCGAGCACAAGGGCGAAGAGCGCCGTGTACAGCGCCCGTGGCAGGCCGTAGCGCAGCAGCAGGCCCGACACTTCGGTCATCGTGTAGGCGCTGGCTCCTACGTAATAGATGAAATCGTGGATGCCGATGGCGGTGATCACCACGGCGACCTGGACCTGGAGGGTGTCGGCCATGATGCCGCCCCGTAAGAAGCCCACGGCAAAGCCCACGACCGACTTGGCCAATGCGTTGAGTCCGAGATCAGCTGGGGCGTAACTGTCCTGGCAGAGTCCGACGATGAAGGCGAGGATGGTTGCCTCCAACTGACCGGTGGTCAAGGCGATGTAGATGAGAACCAGCAGAACGAGATCGGGCAGCACGCCGGCGATCTCGAAGTGGTGCAGCCACGTGGTCTGAAGAACCAGGGCGAGCATCAGGTAGAGGATATGACGGACGACGGCGAGCAACGCCGGGCACCTCAGTCCAGCTGTCTGCTCTCCGGAATGCGAAGCCGCATGCCAGAGAGCAGAGTCGTGGATAGGCTCATGTTATTTTCACGCGCGATGTCTCGAGCATTGACGCCGAAGTTGCGCGCGATTCCGAAGAGCGTGTCGCCGCCTACCACTGTGTAGAGCTTGCCCCTCGCTTGATGGGGCTTGGTGACGACGAGCTTCTGACCGACGCGGATGACGTCACTGTGGAGCCTGTTCCAGTCACGCAGGTCGGTGAGTGAGACGTCGAAATTCCGGCTCAGACTCCACAGCGATTCCCCACTGCGCACGACGTGCACGACCGCTTCCTGGCTGGAGGACGTCGAAGGAGCGCGGTTGCGGGTCGCCAGTTCGAAGGGCTTGCTCGCCGTACCTACGCGCAGCTTCTGTCTCGGGTGAATGAGATCCCCGTTCAGGCGGTTCCAGGCGCGCAACTTGTCCACGCTGATGCGGTAGCGACGCGCGATGAGGCTCAGCGATTCACCACGTTGCACCATGTGAATCGGCGCCTCCCCAGGTGGCACGAAGGAACCGCTAATCGGGATGTAAAGCGTCTGGCCAGGGTGGATAAGACCCCTGTTCGAGATGCCGCTGGCGTCGCCGATCATGCCAACATCGACCCCGAAGGTGCGGGAGATTTCCCAGAGGTTTTCGCCTCGCTGCACAATGTGCTCGTAGATGCCTTCGTGCTCAGGCGCCGGCAGATCAGCTAGCCGCGCCAACAGCTGCGACCCGAACCCCGGCGGCACGTTGAGCTCGTAGTGCCGGCCCGGTGGCGTGATCATTGCTTTGAGCTCGGGGTTGAGCGTCTTGAGCCGCTCCTGCGGCAGGCCGAGCAGCCGCTCCGTCGTGCGCAGACTGACGAACCGCTTTAGCGTCACCTGTTCCCAGCGCACCGGATCGTCGGGAACGATCGGTTCGAAACCGAAACGTTCGGGGTCCTTGCTGATGACGGTCACCGCCATCAGCAAGGGCACGTAGTTTTGGGTCTCCCGCGGTAACTGCAACTTCCAGTAGTCGCGGGTGCCCGCTGCTTCGATGGCACGCTCGACCCGCCCGCGACCGCTGTTGTATGCGGCCGCGGCTAGGCGCCAGTCGCCAAACTCCACGTACAGCGACTTCAGATGGCGCGCGGCAGCGCGCGTCGACTTCACCGGATCTCGGCGTTCGTCCACGAAGTGATCGATGCGCAGCCCTTCCAGCCGTCCCGTGTGTGGGACGAACTGCCAGAGCCCCGAGGCCCCGGCTCTGGAGAACGCCCTTGGCCTAAAGCCGCTCTCGATCATTGCCAAGTAGAATAGGTCGCGAGGGATTCCCTCCTTCTTCAAGATCGGGTCGATGATACGGTGGTAGCGGCCCGCACGGCGCGACCATACGGGGAAGGTTTCGCGGCCGCGAGTGTGGAAGAAGTGGATGCTGGCGGCGACTCGCGGATTGGCGTCCACGGGAATGTCGCACTGCGGTGCGAGCTGGTGAATTCGCACCATGGGCTGAGCGTCGTGGGGCAGATCCTCGATGCGCTCCGCCGACAGGTCTTGCAGCAGCAGCGACAGCGGACTGTCCGGAGACAGGCGCTCGAGGTGTGGGAGCAGCGAAATGTACGTCCGCTCCACAGAGGCCCCCAGCCGGTTCATCTGCGCCTCTGGCATGGCTTCGGCGGGTAGATCCACACTGGTGCTGACAAACTCCATGTACCGGCTATCTTCAAGCCTGGCCATCAGGCGGAAGGACTGGTCCAGTTCGACGCGGGCCCGGTTCCAGTTCTCGAGGGCGCGCTCGTCGAGCCCGCGTAGCAGATGCCAGCGAGCTACGGCCAGCGTGGTGTGGAATTCCAGGTCAACGAGGGGGTCCACGTACAGAGAATCCGCCGTCTGCGCCGGGACGGCAACCTCGTTCTGCGCCGGCCGTGTGAGCAGGGGAGTGCAGGCCCCGTGCAAGGAGATCACAGCGAGCAGGACGAAGAAGCGCTGACTCATGCTCATGGTGGCGTTTCTTCCGTGGGCAGGAAGACCTCGTCGCGGATGCGCATGGCGTCGAGATAGCCGAGGCGATGGGCACGCTCCACCAGTGACTGGGCCTGGCGGTCAGAGCGGAAGTTGCCGGCTACCACCTTGTACCAGGGCTCCTGGAACTTGATGTCCACGTCCTCAAGCCCGAGTTGGCGGGCGGCGTGAGTACGGAAAAGCATCGCCTCTTCATGACCGGGGAACTGGCCTAGTAGCACCCGCCATCCGATGGTTCGCACCAGCTCTACCTCTACCGCTACCGCTTCCGGGTCTTCCGGGGCGCTCCCCTCGCTCTCGCCGTCGACGATGGAAGCGACGGGCAGGGACATTATCTCAGGGGCCTCCCAGACGTAGGCGTCGGTGTACTCCGGCGCGAGCGCGGAGATCTCCGCCTGCAATGCCGTTGCCGGTGCCTCCATCTCGAAACCTCCGGCCTGCACCGAGAAGAGCGTGTCCAAAGGCATTACCCGTACCGAATCGCTGATGCGGTGGCGCAGATCCTCGGCGACGGATTCCGCCGTCTGACGCTGACTCAACGCCATGATCTGAACCCAGAAAGGGGGCGCTTCGAGTTGCGCCATCGGTAGATCAGTCTGCTGCGCCTCCGGGGGGGTGGACTCCACGGGAGGGGGCCCGAAGACGGGTCGAATGAGAAGCAGATCGTGGCGATAGGGTTCGGGATCGAACTCTTCGCGGATCCGCGACTGCGCGCTGATGCCTTGTGGTGGGTTGAGGACGCCGGCGGCCAGCACCATCGACATCGCCGAGCCGTGTACCGCCTGTGTCCAAAGATTACGCATGAGACACTTTTGGTGCTGCAATGCCCCAGGCCCGCAGGGTCGGTGCATAGGGCGGGCGGCCGATTCCGTGCTCGGTGATGATCGCCGTCACAAGGTGATTTGGCGTCACGTCAAAGGCAGGGTTGAAGACTTGAGCCCCATCGGCGGTCGTGCGCTGGCCAAAGCCGTCGGCCACTTCCTCGTGGGACCGCTCCTCGATGGGGATGAGATCGCCGGAAGCCAGAGAGAGGTCCACCGTCGATGTTGGCGCTGCAACGTAAAATGGGATGTTGTGCTCGCGCGCCAGAACCGCCAGGGAGTAGGTGCCAATCTTGTTGGCTACGTCGCCGTTGGCAGCGATGCGGTCGGCTCCGACGATGACGCAATCAATGTGCTGCCGCGCCATCACCGCCCCCGCAGCAGAGTCGCAGATCACCGTGACGTTGAGGCCGTTGCGCGCCAGTTCCCAAGCCGTCAACCGAGCTCCCTGCAGCAGTGGCCGGGTTTCGTCGGCGTAGATCTCGAGCTGCTTGCCCTGCCCGGCCGCCGCGTAGATCAAACCCAGGGCGGTGCCAATGCCCACAGTGGCGAGGGCGCCGGCATTGCAGTGAGTCAGCACTCGATCGCCGTCGCGCAACAGTTCGGCGCCGTGTTCTCCCATGCGTCGACAGAGCTCGCGTTCGTTTTCGCAGAGGCGGTGAGCGGTTGCCAGCAAATGGACGTAGACCTCGTCGGCACCGCAGGCGCCGCGGGCCGCCATGGCGGCCCGCATGTGCCCAAGCGCCCAGAACAGGTTCATCGCCGTGGGTCGCGTACCTGCCAGCCGCTCAATGGCCAACTCCACGGCCCGATGTATTCCCCCGTCATCACCAGAGCGAGCCTGCCAGGCGCCGATCACCACGCCGTAAGCGGCGGCGACTCCGATGGCGGGTGCTCCGCGCACGCGCAACGACTCGATCGCCTCCGCCACCATCTCGACCGTGTTGCAGTGCAGCTCCTCCTCTTCGATAGGCAGGCGGGTCTGATCCAACAGCACCAACGATGGCCCACGTTCGCCGTCCGTGTCCTGCCAGATCAGAGTACGGACCTCAGCTGTCATGATGGGGGCGTTGGCCTTCCAGAAGAGGCGCATCGGCCAGCTCGATCTTGCCGTCCAGCAACCAGCCATCTTCGATCGTGGCAGCATCGGCATCGCCCCAGAGGCGCTCGAGGGCGTAGAACTCACGGGCCTCGTGTCGGAAGATGTGTACGACGATGTCTACCAGGTCGATGAGGACCCAGCGTAGGTTGTTCATGCCTTCCACATGCCAGGGACGTTGACCGTCCGCGCGCAGACGATCGATGACATCGTCACTGAGAGACTTCACATGCGGTTCTGACGTTCCAGTGCACAGCACGAAGAAGTCGGTGGTGTCACTTACCGTGCGCAGGTCCATGACCAAGATATCCAGACCCTTCTTGGCCTGGAGTACCTCGACAATCAGATTCAGGCCGGGGTCGCTGTCGAGCAGAGCCCGAATGTCGACGGGAGTCTGTTTGTCAGGAGAATTGTCGGATTCCAAGGGCGATCCTAATCCAGCAGTCTGAGCCGTCGGTAATCGCGACCGATGATGACGGCGACGTCTTCCAGGCGGTAGGGGTCTTCGTCGATTTGTTGAATCAGATTGTTGATCCCGAGGGTGCGAGCAACCTGACGGGCCTTCTCCATGTCACCGTTACGATCGATGACCAGGGACTCCAGGAAATTGAAGCTGGACGCATTGCCTTCGTCGATCACGTCGAGCCCCAGCGAACGAGCCTTGCGAGTCATACGTGCTGCGATCTGCGGCTCGCCACAGCCGTTGAGCACGGCCAAGCGAATTGACCTCTGCAAAGGGGGGGCAGCTTCAGAGGTAGACGGAGATTCCTGAACTTGGAAATGCGGGCGGACAGCCACGGCCAAGAGTACCACTCCGGCCACACTGGCTACGAGCCAGAGTGCTCGTTCCAAGATTCGGCAGTGATCCTAGTGATATGAGGCAACGCCGGTATCGAAGGCCGATGGAGTGCGCTGAACCCCCGCCTACAACGGTAAAATCCCGCCGTAGCGGGCCAACCACTGCACATAAAAATGGCGGCATAGGCCGCCTGAAGTCAATGCAAAAGGGAATTCCAGGGCCCTCAGAGATCGATCCGCCGAGGGTACCCTGCCAGCGTCAGGCGGAGAGGAAGCCCATCCCCAGGCGTACGAAGAGGTAGGAGCTGGCAAGCACGGTGAGCGTGCGGGCGAAGAGGTCGGCGGGATCGGCTGTCGATGCGAGACATGGGACCACGTGAGTTCACTCCAGATGAGACATTTGAGTAGTGCACGCATGTATATTTAGTGCACATATCTACACGTGTCAAGGGATTTCTCAAGTGGCTTCCAGATTGTGGCTCCGTCCAGAGGCTCTCCCTGGATGAAGTCGATGATCGGCTAGAACAGCCCCGAATACTTGAAGGTCATGATGTAGTCTTGAGTGCCGCGCCGTTTCGTTCCGGCGCGAGAATCGTAGATATCCCAGCCGAAGCCGAAGAGAAACCGATTCTTGTACAGAGAGACGGCAAGACCCAGGGAAACCGCGATGGCATTGTCCGTGGAAAGTGCCTCTAGGATGTTTCCGATCGCCGTCAGGTGAACGCCCGAAATCGATGGGCTCTCTGCGTTGTGGTACCCCGCGAAGGCGATTCCAGGCAGGCCGATGAGCCGCTCCGTCTTGCCCTTCACGCGATTGTCGTTGCCGTCCATGTAGTCGCGGCCCGGACGAATGGTGAGAAACGACACCAGGGGCTTGGCCTCGAATTCCCACTTCCAGCCGCCTGCCTCGATGACCTGGGACACCGAGTGCGGGGGGGAATCCGGGTAGCTGCGTGTAGTGATTCGCAGTCGCACCCGCTTGGCGCCCTCCTCTCGCAGGCGGAGATTGAGATCCTCCGCCTGCACCTGCCCTTCCGCGTCAGCGTATATCTGTACCTGAATCTGTTTCGGACTGCCCTTGGGATCGTAGTTGTCATCGAGCTCGATCCACTCCACGTCGATGCGTCGACCGACTAGGGCCTGGCGCAGCGAATCCGGCACCTGGAAAGAGAGGTCGATTTTGGTGCCGTCCAGAACCACGAAGGGGGTGTTGTTCCAGCGGATGCCGAGGCGATCCGTCGAAGACTTGCGCGATCCCGCCACCGCCGCGATCTGCGCTAGGTCGATGCTCTCCAGAACACCCTTGCCGCGCACCTTGATGGGCTGCGCCTTGTCGCGCACGTCGTTGCTCACCAGCAGCACCTGTCCGAAGCGGTCGCCCAGCGTCTCGGGCGAGAACCGCGCATTCAGCGTCGTCGATTGCCCCGGCTGCAGGGCGAACACGTTGGGCTCGACACTGACCTCCCGTGACAAGGCGTTGGCTCTCACCCGCAGCGGGGTGTCGCCCGTGTTGGTCGCCACCAGGGTGCGGGTGTCAGACTGGCCGAGCACTACGTAGCCGAAGTCCAGGGCACCCGACGGGTGCAGTTCGATTTCGGCGGCCACGCCGGTGCCGTTGAGCAGCACCTCCAGTGTCTCCGTGCCCTCCTGCCAAAATCCCTCGATGCCCAGCGTTCCCGTCGCCAGCCCGCGCGAAGCGGGGGAGAACGTCACGTTCACCGGCAACGAGCGCAGGCTATTGGCGGGCAGCAGGAACTTGGAGTCCGGCGATATCGGGGTATACACGGTAAAGGCATCGCTGCTCGAGTTGATCTGACTGATCGTGAAGTCGGCGTTGCCGATGTTGACCAGCTCCACCACTACGGCGTTCGATTCGCCAACGGGCACGCGGTCGAAGTCGACCGTCGAGGGGGAGAGCTTGAGATACTTACCCGTGCCCACTAGGCGGTAGGTCGTGCGGCCCCCCGGTGTCTCCAAGAACAGCTGCTGACTGCGTTCGCCGATCTCCTTGGGGTGGAACAATATCTCCACCTTGGCACTCTCACCGGGCTGCAGAAGCACGCTGTTGGTCTCGAGCTCGAACTCCCCGGTGGACGCATGGTCGAGCTCCATCTCAACTGCGTAGGTCGTGCCTCCTCGGTTCCACAGGATCACCTGCTCTCTTGCCGGCTTGCCGATGGGCACGCTGCCGAAGGAAATGACAGAGCGATTGAGAACCTCGATGTGTGGGGGGTTGATCTGGGCAGTGCCGGCTATGGGTAGCTCGAGGACAGGGTGGGTGGGGTCGTTGCTGTACAGGCGCACCAAACCCTTTGCCAAGCCCTCGTAGCGCGGCTCGAAGTACAGGGCGACATCCTTGCGGCCCGAGGGTGGGACCGTGACGATGGAGTCTCCGAAGTTGGAGCTGAAGACGTTGCCCTCAACCTCCAACTGGCTGAGTACGAGTTCGGAGCGACCGCGGTTTAGAACGGAGAGTGCCCGCTGGATTTGGGTACCTACTTCCAACGACTCGAAGTCGACACCAACCTCGGGCAGCGGCGACACCGCCAGCCACGGAGCCAGACCGTCGCCTCTAACCGGGATCTGCGGGTTTTCCGGCAGGTCCGCCGTGTGCATGACGATGTGGGCCAGCGACAGACCATCGCGAGCAGGTGTGAAAGCGACGGAGACGCCCACTTCCTCTCCGGGAGCCAGACTCGCCGGGACGGCTCCCTCGATGCGCATCGAGGGTGAGGCAGGTACGATGGAAAGACTGTCGATGTCCAGGGGAACGCGGCCGGCATTTCCCAACTGCAGGGTCTGGCGCGAGGTCGTGCCCACCGTTGTTGCTTCTATCTCTAGCCCGAGAGCCGGATTGGGGCGCGAGGTGAACACGGGCGAGGAGACCGAAGCTTCGATCTCGACCTCATAACTCTCGGCGCCGAACAGCTTCTTGACCTGCAGGCCCAGGGTCGCATTGAACAGACCTACATCCGCAGCGGCGAATTCGACGATCAGCGATCGCGACTGGCCGCCGGGCAACTTTAACGAGTCGGCGGAGGCGGTGAAGCCAGCGCCGTCAATTCGGACCAGGACCAGCAGCTCATCCGATCCTAGATTATCGAGACGCAGTTTGCCCGACCCGGTCGTTCCCGGCTTCACGGCGCCGAGATTGACCACCGCCGGATTTACTTTCACGGACTGGGCGACGGCGGGGCTGTTGCACGCAATCGCCGGAAACAGGAGGAGACCCCACCGGTTCATACGAAGTTGCATTCGTGTTCCGAACATGGTCAGCTAAAAAAAGAGCGACCAACTCACCAGAATGCCGGAACAACATTGTCGAAGTCCCACATCTAAACAGAGTGGAGAACTTCCAGCGGGGCAGACTTTCGTGAATTCAGGTCACTCTTGTGCTGCGCAAGATACCTTTGACCAGAGGGAGTGTCAAGAAATCCGCGTGCCTCGACTTGGTTGTCCACGTGTACTGTCAGGACTGCAGAATGCGGCCCAATCCGGCGACAAGGCGGTTCATTCCTTCCTCGATGGTAGCGGCCTGCAACGCTCCATAAGCAATCCGCAGATAGCAGCCTTCTTGCAATCCGAAGCAGGAGCCCGGAATCGCCGCCACTCCATGTTCACGCACCAACCGCTCGACAAGTTGCATAGGCGGGAGCTTGCAGTCTACGCGCGCCAGCAGATAGAAGGCGCCATCCGCGGCGGGAACGACACAGCTGTCACCGAGGTCGGCCAGCCGTTCGAGGCACATGCTGCGAACCCTGCCGATGTCATCGATGAAGGGCGCGCAGTACTGACGACCGGCGCGCAGGGCCCCCACCGCCGCCGCCTGTGAGATCACCGGCGGACAGATGAGAATGGTATCTTGGCTTTTCTCCAAGGCGCGCAACATGGTGCGTGGTGCCACCGCGTAGCCCACCCGCCAGTTGGCCAGGCCGTAGGATTTTGAGAACGAGAACAGCGAGACGGTGTGTGCCGAGGAGTCCGGTAGGGAGCCGGGCGAAAAGTGAGGCACCTTGCCGTGTACAAAGTACTCATAGGCCTCGTCACTGAGGTGATAGATGCCGCACTCCCGGCACATCTCGTTGACGGCGCGCAGAGCGTCGGGTTCGTAGACTACGCCCGCCGGGTTGTTCGGCGAGATCGTTACCACTGCCCGGGTGTTCTCGCTGAGCACCGCCTCGATGGCCTCCGGCTGCAGCCCATAGCGATCGTCGGTAGGCGCTATCACGGCTCGGGCGTTGGCCATAGCGATGGCCATTTCGTGGTTGAAGTAAAACGGCTGCATGACCACGACTTCATCGCCGGGATCACAGATCGATAGTACCACGTGATAAAACGCCATGTTGCTGCCCGCAGTGACGAGGACGACCTGATCCTCACCGACAACGATGGAATTCTCGCTGGCGAGCTTGTCGACGATGGCCTGCTGCAGCTCCGGCAGACCCGAAGCGGATCGGTAATGGTTGTCTTGCGCCTCAGCGCCAAAGGCGTTGACGGCTTCGAAGGACTGAGGGGGTGGGCCGTAATGGACGACGCCCTGTCCCAGCGAGATCGCCTCGGGGTGCTCGCGCAGCAGCGCCGCCACGTCCGGGATCACCGGGCTCTGAACCCCCGCCATGCGCTGCGACAGGGGAAAATCCGAGGTCGTCAACCGTCCCCTCGTAATGTCCGTTGCAACCGGTTGTAGATACGGTCGATTTCAGACCGGGTCTCCTCGTCTAGGGAGAACGCGAGGGGGCCGCGATGCACCTGGTTAAGGAAGAGTCCCTGCTTGTGCATGAGATAGCGCTCGCTGACGATGTAGCCGTCGAGGCCGCCCTGCATCTGCAGCGTCGCCAGCGCACAGATGGGGAAGTAAATCTGGTAGACCCTTTCCTCGTCACCTTCTTCAAGGGCGTTCCAGAGCGCCACGAGACCGTCGAGCAGCTCGACACCAGGAATGGTGCCGGCGACGCCACGCCGATGGGAATCCGGTAGCAGCACGCCACCACTACCTTCGAAGATGCGCGCGGCGCCGTCGGTGAGGTCGCGCAACGCCGAGATGCACGGGCCGAGAGGCAATGCCTCCGGCTTGAACAGAATGCGCTCGCCGTAGTCGCGGAACATCTGGGCCTGGAACTCAAGGCTCATTGCCTTGCCCACGTACGCGCTGGCATCCTGGATGAAGATGGGAAGGGCGATCTCTTCGAGGATCTCTTCGAAGTAGCGGCGCAACTCCGGCTCGGCCAGGCTTTGTGACATGGGCGGGATTGCCATCACCGCTGCAGCGCCTCCGTCTTCGGCGGCCCGCGCGAAGGCGCGCGCCTGTACGGAGCTCTCGGCGCCAACGCTGATGATCACCGGGCCCTGGCCGTCGGCAAAGTGGACGAGCCGGGCCGGCATGTCGAGACGCTCCTGAGCGGTAAGCCGAAGGGTGTCGGAAACCAGGGCGAGGCAGAGCCCATGCGCTCCGACATCGAAGAGGTAGTCTACCTCGTTCTGCAGGGTGTCGAAATCGATGCTGAGATCGTCGCGGTAAGGCATGTGCACCACTGGAAGCACGCCTGTGATGGCTTGAGTCACGCTTTGCCTCGCAGATTCGGCCGGCGACAGAGTTCGAGCAGGAACTGCCTGATTTCGTTGTCGGCTGCGGCCATGAAGAAGTTGAACTTGCGCTTGCGATCGTAAGTTGGGGTGCGCCCGTCGCCAAGAAAGACCCGAACCCCCGCTTCTTCGGCGATAAGAGAGGGAGGTCCGACGTCGTAGATCTCCACTTGGCGGGTCAGGTAGGCGGCGAGCTCGCCCTCCGCCAGCTCGGTGAGCACAAGGGCGGCACCGATGGGATACTCCCGGGGTTGTAGTCTTGCGCTCGCCGGTTTCTGGTAAGCGCGGGCCTTGGTGGAGATGAAAGCTTTGGAGGTGCGGCGTCGCTTGGGCAGCTGTAGCCGCCGTGGCCGGCCACCGCCGACCTGCACATAGCTGCCCCGACTGCGGATGGCCGTGTATATCTTGCTCTCGCTTGGACGGGTGACCACGGCGGCTTGCATTACTCCCTTGCAAGCTAGGCCCACCGAAATGTGATAGGGGGCATCTCCCTGCTGAAAGTGCAGTGTGCCATCGATAGGGTCGAGAATGACCACATACTCGGAGTCATTGCCAACAAAGGCGCGCCGCATCGGCGTATTCTCCTCGGCGATGCAGCGGATGTGCGGGAAGGTGCGATGCACGGCGTCAAGGATGAGCTCCTGAAAGGTGTTGTCGAGAACCGTGAGCACGGAGGAGGCGTGCCGAGCCTCAGTGGTGTCCAGCGTGCGGTCCGCTGCCTTGCCGACGTTGGCGACATTGCCGTGAAAGGCGAGGGAGGCCGCCGAGCACTGCTGAACGACCGGAAGCACGGCATCCAGAAACTGTTGCGGAGGGATAGGGCGGGCCATGGTGGGGAGGAATAGCTAACCCCTCTCCGCAGAAAAGTCAAAGTCACTCAGAGACACGTGGCGACCGGACCCCGCCGAACTTAGGGGCCGCACCAACTCGATAAGAATGGAGCTGGCCAAGGTGCGCGAGCTCGTGATGCCGAGCAGAAGACGGCCACGGATCGCCGTGTCCTCGTTGGCGTCGACGAGGAATCCGTGTGCAACCTGTTGGTGAAGGTTCTCGACGATTACGACGTCGTCGCGGTGAAAAGTGCCGATACCCTGGAGGCGGCGATTGATGCCAACCCGAAGTTGCGTGAAGTTCCACCCGACGTGCCTGTTCTGACGCTATACGGGCTTGCCCATGACGAAGACATCAACGAGTACGAGTCCGACGGCTTCGTCGCCAAGCTGATGAACCCGGAAGAGTTCCAGACCACGGTAACACCCGCACTGGCGCGCCAGCTGATTCCCAGGGAGAGCAGGGCAATGGGGTTTCGCGCCGCTCGCACGAGGCCCTTTCGTCTGTTTTAAGGCTGGGTCCGACTAGCCGGCCGCCTCCGCATAATCCTTCTTCTGCAACGCGGCTACGACACGGTCTGGGCTTATGGGCAGATTCTCCGGTCGCACGCCGACGGCGTCGTCGATCGCGTTGGCGATCGCCGCCATGGGCGGCACCAGTGGCACCTCGCCGACGCCGCGAATGCCGTGGGGACTGGCAGGATTGGCGACCTCGACTAGCACGGTTTCGACCATGGGCAGGTCGAGCGTGGTCGGCATGCGATAGTCGAGGAAGGTGGGGTTGGCCATGGTGCCATCGTCGTTGTAGAAGTAGCCCTCGGTCAGTGCCCAGCCGATGCCCTGCACGACGCCGCCCTGGATCTGGCCTTCCACGTAGCTCGGGTGGATCGCCTTGCCCACGTCCTGGGCGGCGGTGTAGCGCAGAATGGTAACCTTGCCGGTCTCTGGATCGACCTCGACATCGACGATATGGGTGCCGAAGGCGTTGCCCGGTCCGGAGGCGTTGACCGTGCCCGCGCCCTCGATGGGGCCGCCGGTGGAGCCCTGCTGCCCAGCGATCTCTTTGAAGGTGAGCTTCTTCGAGGCGTCGGAGACGCAGACGAACTCGCCGTCGCGCCACTCCACGTCGCCCTCTTCCACTTCCATCTGCTTTGCGGCGCGATGGCCCATGTGCTTCTTCACGTCCTCCGCCGCCAGATAGCAGGCATGGCCGGTGGCGTAGCAGACCCGGCTACCGCCGGTTCCGTCGTGGTAGCCGATGGAATCGGTGTCGACGACCATAGGGTTCACGTCGTCGGCGCTCAGACAGAGCGTCTCGGCGACGATCATGGCCATGGCGGCACGGGATCCCCCAATGTCGGTAGAGCCCTCAAGCAGACTGACGCGACCGTCGGGATGCACCTGAATGGTCGCCGCCGACTGGCCGCCGCCGTTGAACCAGAAACCTGATGCCACGCCGCGACCCTGATTCGGGCCGCTGGGTTTGGCGCTCTGATAATGCTCGGACTGCCGAGCCGCTTCCACGGTCTCGGTAGCGCCGATCTTCTTGTACACCGTGCCATCGGCGCGGCGGGTGCCTTCGCGGGCGGAATTCTTGACGCGGATCTCCAGCGGATCCATGCCGATAGCCTCGGCGAGCTCGTCGATGACGGACTCGGAGGCGAAGGCCGCGTTGGGAGCGCCGGGTGCGCGGTAGGCGCTAGACTTGGGCTTGTTATTGACCACGTCGTAGGCGTCGATGAGGACGTTCCCGATGTAGTACGGCCCGAAGATGCAGGAGGCCCCGGCGCCGACGGCGGAGCCGGGGTAGGCGCCGGCTTCGTAGGCCATGTAGGCCTGGGCGGCCGTGATGGTGCCGTCCCTCTTTGCTCCCATCTTGCACTTGATATACGAGCCCGGAGCCGGCCCCGTTGCCTGAAACACCTCGGGACGCGACATGATCATCTTCACCGGGTGTCCGGTCTTGTGGGACATGACCGCTGCCACCGGCTCCATGTAGATGGGAAACTTGCCGCCGAAGCCGCCGCCGATCTCCAGGGGAATTACTTTCACTTTGGAGATTGGAACCCCGAGCACCTCGGAGACCTGCGCGCGGATCTGGAAGGGACCTTGGGTGCTCACCCACACTGTGACGGAGCCGTCCTTCCTCCAATAGACGGTGGTGGCGTGGGGCTCGATGTAGCCCTGGTGTACGGTAGCGGTGGTGAATTCGCGCTCGACGACGACGTCGGCCTCGGCGAAGCCCTTCTCCAGGTCACCCATGGACTGCTGATTGTGGCTGGCGATGTTGCTCTTATTGCCGGTGTCCTCACCGAGCTTGCGCGTCGTGCGGTTCTCATCCAGCAGTGGGGCGTCGTCTTTCATCGCTTCGCGTACGTCGATCACCGCAGGCAAAACTTCGTAGTCGACCTCGATGAGATCCAGGGCCTCTTCAGCGATGTGCGGGCAGGCAGCGCAGACGGCGGCGACAGCGTGGCCCTTGTAGAGCACCTTGTTGGAGGCCAGCGAGTTCTGGGCGACCTCGCGCACGTTGACGATGGTCTCGCCGATGCTGGACAGCTTGTCTACGGTCTCAACGAGATCGTCAGCGGTGGCGACGGCGCGCACGCCTTTGAGCTGCATCGCCTTGGAGGTGTCGATGCTGTGAATGTTGGCATGGGCGTGAGGGCTGCGCAGCACCTTCCCATAGAGCACGTCCGAGGGAACCACGTCGGCGCCGTACACGGCGCGGCCGGTAACCTTGTCTTCACCGTCATGACGAACAGGCCGGGTGCCAATAACCTTGTAATTGCCGTCGTTGGTAAAATTCGGATACGGGGGGTTGGTGACCATGATCGGAGTGATCCTCCAAAGGCGTAAGTAATTGGGGCTCAGCGTTTCGGGTGCGCCTGCCGGCGCTGATTCGATACCCTAACCATCCCTCGAAAGACTGTCAACGCGATTTGACATTGTGGATATTGTGAGTCTATCCGGGTAGACTTCTCGGCTACATGTCAGCTGACTGGGTTTCCGCCTCTGCGCCTCCTCGGCTAACGACAGGCCACATCCACCTATGGCGATTTCGTGTCGACGCCGACGTGGAGGATCCGGCAGTTCTACTGCAGTTACTGACCAAGGAAGAGCAGGCCAAGGCCGCCGGCTTCGGAACGAGAACTCTGGCCTCTCAGTTCGTTGTCAATAGAGCCTCTCTGCGTCGTCTTCTGTCCCTCTACGTTCATGAAGTGCCAACTGAGATTTGCTTCGACTACGGACCGCACGGCAAACCTGCACTGAAAGTCCCCGACCCGAAGGTGGGCTTCAATCTGACGCATTCTGGCCCCCTTTCCTTGCTTGCCATTCAGAGACATCCTGACATCGGGGTAGATGTCGAGCGCACTTCCCGCTGTGTCGATTACTCCCGAGTGGCTCGCCGATTCTTCGCTGTCGACGAGTTCGATTACCTGCACTCGCTTCCCGAAGAACAACGGCACCAAGCCTTCTTCGAGTGCTGGACTCGCAAAGAGGCCTACTTGAAAGCCCGCGGCCAGGGCGTGGCAGGTGGTCTCGACCGATTCAGTGTCAGCTTCGGTCCCAACCGACCGTCTTTGCTGCTACGGACAGCGGACGACACCAAACCTTCCGGTTGGGTAATTCAATCGCTTTCGCCTTGGGCGGAAACCGCCGCCGCCGTGTGTGCACCCGCGCCAGAACAAGAGCTGGTCCGCCTTCAATGGAGCCCGCATATCTGAGAGTCGACAGATCTGGTGAGCTCCTTTTTCGTTGCACAGTTAGGGTGTGGCTTTACGGGTTTCTTTCGGGTAGCCCTAGGTAGTCCATCGGTTATGACTCCGTCCTCTATCAGCTTTTCGCAAGGGTGCCACACGGGCAGAGGTGAGTGACTGACGGCCAAAGACAGACCCAAGGTCCCGGCATAGACCCTGAGGAAGATCTCCCGCCTTCGAAGGGCTCTCTCAATCGCGTGCTGGGGGTGTATGACGAAGTTTAGGTGCGCAGTGTTCGAGGCCCTTGCCGACTCCGACACGATCGAAGCCTGTGTGTGACGGGGAGGAGGCCCCATTGGAGATCGAAGTCGAAGCTCCCGATCGTGTCGTCACCGACATCCGTGTGCCGAAGACAGACGGCCTAAGTCTATATCTCCGGCGTTGGGAACCGAGGACGTCAACGAGTAAGAGTTCGAAGGCTTCGTCGAACTTGCCGTCGGCTCCAAGCACAGGCGACGAGGAGCCTCTGCAAGTGTAGTGACCCTTATAGTACCAGTTCCTGGCGTACCCCACGCATGTCCATCTCGAAATCGATGTCTACGATGGGCGGCCGTGTGTCGTGCCAGTGGACCCCCATTCGTCTCGCCGGTCCCAGCCGCGTGAGTATCACGTCTTTGGCGAAGTCGTCGATGGGGTAGGCAGTGTACAAGTTGATCTGATTCAGCAGGTCCCAGCCTGCACCCAGCCCGTCGAGGCGGCTCTCCATCAGCTTCATGACAAAGTCAGCCTTCTCCCGCATCGCCTCCGGTGAGGTGTCACCGCGGCGGATGATGGACTTCTCTGACAGCACGCCATCACGCAACTCGCCGCCGCCGGCGATGACGAGCGTGGGATCGGCGCGCTCCGTCCTGACCGGCTGAGTGTACGCGAATGCGAATAGTTCCGGTTGGCTCGGAGGAGCGTAGACGGGAGCCACGTTAGTGCGGGCTACTGGGTTGAGGTCCCCGAGAAACAGGTTCCAGTCCTCCAGAACTTTGCAGTAATCGCGATTGAAGTCGATGAACCCCTGAATACTGTAGGGCTGGGGGCAGCGTAGCTGCACACCGCACAGCGCCGACCGCTCTTGGCTCACTTCGGACAGGTGCTGGCCGATGGCGTCGAAACCCTCTTTCCAGATGCGAGACTCCCGCAGCGTGACAAATACGATCTCGTAGCCTGAGTTGGCGATGACGCCTGAAGAGTATGGGTCAATCCCCTTGAGAAAATGATAATTACCGCGCGGATTGGCGATCAGCATTCAGGACTCCAATCGGCATAGGATAGGTCATTGACTTTTGTCAACTCGTGTCATTCATATCCATATTATACTGGTGCAACTTATACGGGTGCAACAGGTTACCGAAACTTCCCAATGCCTGTCTGATCGCTTCAACTCCCAGTGCGGCTTTTGTCCGGGGCCGATATGGGAGAGAGTGACGTCATGGCCTCGAGAATTGCAGTCAATTCTGCCCCGTTCCGGCTCGCTGGTGCGGGGTCGGATACCGTGTTGTTTCCGAGTACGACCTGCGGGCTCCGTTCTCACGAAGCCCGTCAGCAAACCCTGGTCAACCGACTCGACCAGCTAGTGAAGAATCTGGAGCCAGTGGAGGTGCGCATCTCACTCCCAGCAACAGCTCCGCGCAGAAGCCCGTTTTGGTGGTTCGCTTCAACGAGTTGCAGCGCCAGGCCAACAAGCTCGACGGCCTGATCGCTGGTGAAGGTCTGGAGACCAGCGGTCTGGATCGTGTCTCCATCTCGGTGACGACTCCCGCCGCTGACAAGCCGCTGATTCGGCGACTGGAGAGTCCGAGAGACGTTCCAGCCGCCCTCGAAAGGGGCTGCAAGGTGCGCGAGGACGTGCGGATGCTGCATCGATCGGGAACACCGCTGCACGAAAGCCTCGGCACGCTCGGCAGCCGCAACGAACCGTCGTATCAGCGTGCAGGTTGCGCCGACGCGAGAGCGGGACACGCAAAGCAATACGGCGGCCTGTTGTCCCGCATCGGACTGAGGGTCGACCTGATCGCCTGTCCGAGCTCTCGGCGCTACGGTTCTTCGGATGGGCCCGTTCGGTGTTCTGTCTATATTTCCGTCCCTTACTAACCGCCGCTTTCAAGGGAGAGCCCGCGGCAATGCCCTACGAGATCCTGATCAACTCTGACGTCAAGCCCTACGAGACTGTCATGTCTCTGCTCGCCGAGAGCGACTGCAACCTGCATTGGTGGAGCGATCCGGCTCCGGCAATCGATACTCCCTTCGAGATCATCCAGGGCATTTACTCGTACGGTCACGGCCACGTGGGTCGGGAGGTCCTGATGCGGATGCCGCAGTTGCGAATTGTGAGCAACTTCGGCGTTGGCTGCGACCACATCGATCAGGAGGCTGCGAAGGAGCTCGGGATTCCTGTGGGCAATACCCCGGGAGTCCTCGATGCAACGACGGCCGACCTCACTTTCGCGCTGCTGCTGGCGGCGGCGCGAAACATCACAGTCGGTGATCGCTTTTCCCGTGGACCGGAATTCCAGCGCTACGACGCCGCCAACCTGCTCGGTCAGCAGGTGACCGGTGGCGTGCTCGGGATCGTCGGACTCGGCCGCATCGGCTACCAGGTAGCGAGGCGCGCTGTTGGCTTCGACATGGAGATCCTCTACCACAACCGCAATCGCAACGAGCGTGCCGAGCGTGACCTAGGAGTTCGCTATGTGAGTCTTGACAAGCTGCTGAGAGCCAGCGACTTCGTTGCCTTGAATATGCCCCTTACCGATGACACCCGAAGCATGATCGGCACCCGCGAGCTGGGATTGATGAAACCCACCGCCGTGCTCGTCAACGCCGCGCGCGGTGCGGTGTTGGATCAGGAGGCCTTGCTGGACGCCCTGCGCGAGCAGCGTCTGCACGCCGCCGCCATCGACGTCACTGATCCCGAGCCACTGCCCCGCGATCATCCTCTGCTGGGAATGGAAAACTTGGTTATTCTGCCCCACCTGGGCAGCGCCACCCGCCAGACCCGCGACGACATGGCCACGATGTCGGTCAACAACTTGATGGCCGGCCTGCGCGGCGAGGAAGTGCCGTACCGCATCACCTGACGGCAGTTGCTCAGACGGGGGGCCAGCAAGTTCTCTGGCGGCGGGAAGGCCCCGTTGCGCCAACCTATACATCGAAGATGCAGCTTTGGGGACAAAACAACCTATGGCAGAGGACGACACCCACTACAACGTGCTCATCATCGGCTCCGGTCCGGCGGGATTCACCGCCGCCGTGTACGCCGCCCGCGCTAATCTGAAGCCTCTCGTGCTTGAAGGCATGCAGCCGGGCGGACAGCTGACAATTACGACCGATGTGGAGAACTATCCGGGATTTCCCGAAGGGATCATGGGTCCGCAGATGATGGACAAGTTCCGCGAGCAAGCGCAGCGCTTCGGCACCGCCACCCTGTTTCGCACCGCCACCAAGGTCGACTTCTCCACGCGACCCTTTAGCGTTGGAGTTGACGATAACACTGTGTTCACTGCCGACTCCGTGATTGTCGCGACCGGAGCCTCGGCGCGGTTGCTCGGGATCGAATCAGAGACCCGGCTCATGGGGCACGGCGTCTCCGCCTGCGCGACCTGCGACGGGTTCTTTTTCCGCGACAAGGAGCTAGTTGTCGTCGGCGGCGGAGACTCGGCCATGGAGGAGGCGACCTTTCTGACCAAGTTTGCCTCCAAAGTCAACATCGTAAACCGTCGCCCTGAGTTTCGAGCGTCCAGGATCATGCTCAAGCGTGCCAAGGAACACGAGAAGATCGAGTTCATTGTCCCCGCCGTGGTGGAAGAAATCCTCTCGCCTAACGGCGCCCTCGAAGTCCGTGGGGTCCGACTCAAGAACCCAGATACCGGTGAGGAGTGGGAGAAGGAGTGCCAGGGCGTGTTCATGGCTATCGGCCACACCCCGAATACGCAGCTGTTCGAGGGCATGTTCGACATGGACGAGAACGGCTACATCGTCACCGCCCCTGACTCGACGAGGACCAACATCGAAGGGGTCTTCGCCTGCGGCGATGCGCAGGACCACGTCTATCGTCAGGCCGTCACCGCCGCAGGCACCGGCTGCATGGCCGCTATCGAAGCCGAGCGCTGGCTCGCCGAAAAGGGATAGTCGTCAAACCGGGAGGCGTCAGGACCAGCGTGGCCAGCCCGTGCGCTCGCGACGCCAGCCCAGCCGTTCGGTATGCTCGCAGCGGATCGTTCCGATGTGCTCGATGTGCGTCCGGGCGCCATGTTCCGTCCACCGATAGCGGTCTAATAGCTCTGGATCCAGCTCCGTCCCGAGCCCTGGCCCCTGAGGCACGGCGAGGAAGCCGCGCTCGTACTTCATCTTGCCGCCGCGGATGATGTCGCTCACCCATTGGTTGTAGTGGGCATCGATCGCATGGTTAGCGAAGGGCGCCGGCGTGCGGCCCCATGCGATGTGATACCCCGGATCGTAGGGAAAGGCCCAGGCGGCGATGTGAAGTCGAATTGCTGTCCCCGGACCGAGCTCGTAGGCACTGTGCATGCCGATATCCATGCCGCAGAACCGGGCCAGATCATAGTATCGCTTCAGTGCCAGCGGTCCGGCAAAGGCATCAGGTGCGGAGATGTCGGCAGGCTGGTAGCGGGCTATTAGCTCCGGATTCACCGGGCATTCCAGAGTCCCGCCTCCGTATCGTCCACGATCAGGCGCCGAGCCAACCAGTGGTGGTAGCCAGGCGTGCGATGAAATCGGCACCGTGCTCATGCGCCGCAGGCGATCGCCGGCGCGGAAGATGTTCTCGAAGGAGCCGCCCACCGGCTCCTCGATCCACTCCAGGTCACAGTCCTCCACACTTTTCATCACCTTCAGCGCTTGACTCTCACTCCACGATGCGTGAGGATCGACGCGGATGGTCACGTCCGGCCCGAGTGCTTCCCGAATGTTGTGAATGAGATCGATGCAGCGCGGAGGTTCGAAGTCGCACAAGGAGAGTTTGATCACCTCAAAGCCATCTTCGGCGATGATCTTCTCCAAGTGAGCAGGATAGCTGTCGAAGTCGACGGCGTGCTCACCGTCCAGATCGGGGAAGCGAGCCCAAGTATATGCGGCGGTCGGCACGTGAGAAGCCGGCTCGACCGCGGACTCGAAGATGCGAGCGAGATACCGGCAGAGGGGCAATTCGGCGAGCTTGGCCGCCAGATCCCAGTACGCCATGCCGACATCAGCACGAACTTCAGGATCGAAGGGGTTCTTGCCCAATACGCGGGCGCGCAGCGCGTCGGCGTCCGAATCGGCGTAGCCGCACAGACCCACGAGGCCTTGGTCGGTCACGTACTCGGCGTAGGTGAAGGATTCGGCGGAGCCGTCCCACCGTTTGGTACCGCGCTAGGGCATGAGCACCTGGTACACGCGCAGATCACTGATCACGAGCCCGGTGGCAAAGGACTCCTGCTGGATCTGGCGCTGGCGTCGTCGGATGCCGGCCACCAGCTGCCGATCATACTCTGCAATGGCGGCGACGTCGATGATCATTGCGGTGGCAGACTTCGGACGTGCACGTAGGGGGATTGCACCAGCAACCAAGTTACTTCGAGCTCCTCTGGAGTGCGTGAGTTCCACGCCATGATGTGATTGAGGCTCGGCGTGCCCAGGCCGTTCATGTCATCGGAAGCGCACGCCGACAAACACAGGGTGGCCAACAATGACAACAGTCGCACAGTCGTCATGGACAGATTTCAGAGGAGGCCAGCAAAGATTTCACGGCCTCGCCAAAAGAGTTCGCGCACCTCGTCCCGCTGTTGATCGCTGTTGTAGCGACCCACCGTATCGATCCATTTCAGCGATTCATCGATGGAATCGACAAAGAACCGTGCATCGTCGGCGCGCGATCCCGGCGCCCAGCCGCAGCGGAACCGAATCGGGCTCGTGTGGGCGTAGATGGACTGCCCAAAGCTGTCGCGAGCGTTTCCCCACAGCCGCGCGGCGACCCAGCCATCGCGCTCCACCGCAACGGGTAGACGCAAAGAGCCCGACTTTTGGCCTTCAGTAAAGATTTCCCGGTGTTGTACCTGTCCGTTGACGACGAGCTCCGCCGCATCGATGAGGTAGTGGGAATCGAAAGAGATCTCCGCCTCCAGCGTCACGCCGGCAGCGACCTCGATCTCGGCACCAATGGGCTCGCCGTTGACGGTGAGATTCACGGCAGGGCCGTTAGTGATGTAGGTACAGCCGCGTTTCATGCCGTCGATCCAGCCGGCATAGGAGAACGCCTCCTCGGTCTGCACGTACACCCGGTTGTTCGAGCACACGAACCAGTCCGTGCCCGTCGATGCCGGCAGGTTTATACCGCAGTTGAGCAGCCTGTACCAGAGGTCATACTCCGGATCCATCCAAAACGGATCGAAGAGATTGAAGGCATCGAGCTTGCCCAGCGCCGCCGCTACTGGTGCTTCCATACCTCGCCCGTTGTGACACCAGATCACGAGCCCCCCCTGGTCGCGGGCTTCATCGCAGCAGAAGCAAAGCGGCGGATAGTCGGGATCGAACTGGGCGGTGAGGATATGGCCTCGACTGACTGGCTGCACCAGGTTGCGAATGTTGAGGAACATCACGTGGCCGTAGCCGAAGCCCCACGGTGATTTATCCCCGTAGTGCCGATTCTCCTCGCCGATGTCGAGCACGTGATGAGCGGTGGTGAACTCGTTCATCACCCCGATGGGGTATCTGTTGCTCGCGTACGGTAGCTGCCGTCGATCGAGGACAGAGACCACGGTGACATTGTAGCCCTCCACCGAGCAGTCGACGCCGAGGCGATCGTCGGGTCGGGTTTCTTTCTCGTCGTAGTGAATGTGGGTATTACCGGGATACCAGTGGTCACGTTGGGGGTGATGCCAGCGCTCGATGGCGATCTCCACATCTACGACACCCGCTGTGGGCATCTCCACCACGACTCGCTTTGGGACATACTCGGTTCCGCGCTCAACCAGCACGTCAGTGCGGCCGCGGCCGGCGTCCACCTCGAACTCACCGTCGGAGAAGAAGAACGGTGTGCCTGGACCCCGTTTGAGCAGGGAGCCCAACGGGTGTCGGAAGTTCCCCGATGCATCGAGTACGCGAACCTTGGCGTCGATACGCTCGTTCGTCGCAGTGTCGACAATCGTGCCATGCAGGGTGGCCATGAGATCCGCTCCCGTCAGTTAAATGAGTAGTTCTCGTACAGCTGCTGGCAGGGATTCCCGCGACTGATTCGCATGAGCGCAGCATCGGCGTCGATGACCACAGAGAACACGCTGGTCCAATAGCCTGTTTGTGGATGGTCGTTGGCATGTCGGCAGATCGAGTGCGGGTGGTTGTCGTGATCGCGCAGCACGTCTTCCAACTGAGCGTTATCGATGGGGCGAGGGAGCGCGCGCAGCAGCTCGTCGATCCGGCACTTTCGGGGTTGGGACTCGATGAGCTCGTCAAAGCGATCGTTTATCGACGCCAGGTCTGGATGGATACAGTGATTGGTGTGGGTCACCACGCCATCGCCGTCGTCGTCTCGCAAGATGTGAACGTCGTCGACGGTGATCTCGAGATCCGCGGGCCCCTGAGGTGTTGCAAGAATGATATTGGCGGGAATGGCGCGCTCGGCGCGTCGTACCGCCTCCACGCAGTCGTCGAGATTCCTCGACTCGAAGATGCCGCGCACCGTGAAGTAGTGAGGAACGCCGTGGCGCCGGGCCGGTGCGGGCAGGGTGTTCATGCACACCCCGATGCCGGCTTCACTCACGCCGATGTAGGAAATGAGGCCCGCTTGGGTGATGGTCATGAACCCCGGCGCATTCTTTGGACGCCGGGTTAGCACCACGGTGTAGGGATCCAGCGCCGGGTCGTTGTCCCAGTTCTGTCCGACCACACCGTGTCCAACAGCGTGCACTGAGCTGTCGATGGCAAAGGCAGTGCAGCCAGAATCCGCCACGTGACCGGATTCCGCGCGATTCTCATCGGCCTGCAGCTGGTTGCGGATTTGCAGCAGCATTAGACGTTCGAGCGAGATCCCGGCGGCGGTGGCCATGCCTTCCAACTCCTCGATCATGTGTGGGGCGTAGGCCTGCACGCGGGGGATGCAATCTGCGGCGATGGCCAAGGCCGAGGGTCTCGATGTTGCCACCGTCTTGTTGACTCTGCTCAGGGCGACGGCGTCAAAGCCGCGGATCTCCTCACGCAGGGATTCGCCGATTTGCTCGCCCATGGCCCTCGCAGACCCTGAGACCTCGAGCTGCGGGTAATAGGCCATGGGGGTCGCTACTGTATCCGTCATCTCCGAATCTCCATTATCACCTTGCCAATATTCTCGTTGGCTTCGAGGATGGCGTGGGCGCGCTCGGCCTCTTCGATGGGCAGCACGGTGTGGATGATCGCTTCGATGCGGCCCTCCTCCAAGTCTGCCCAGAAGCGACGGCGGAAGCTGTGGACGATTTCTGACTTCTCCTCCGATGGACGGCTGCGCAGTAGTGAGCCGATGAGGCGCAGTCGTTGGCGCAGTAGTAGACCCAAGTCGATCTGCGCCTCAGTGCCACCGAGAACGGAGATCACGATCAACCGTCCTTGCCGCGCCATCACGGCCATGTTGTCGCCGAGGTGGCTTGCGCCGGCCACGTCGAGGATGACGTCGGCCCCGTCGCCGCCGAGATGCTCGCGGATCGGTTCGATGAAGCCGTTTCGATAGTCCACGGCGAGCTCGGCACCGAGCTCCATGCAGCGCTGACGCTTGGCTTCGGTACCGGCGGTGACTAGCACGCGGCAGTCAGCTGCCCGCGCCAGCTGGATCGCCGCCGTACCCACGCCGCTGGCGCCTCCGTGAATGAGCACGGTCTCGCCATTTTGGAGGTCCGCCTCCCCAAAAAGATTGATGTATGCTGTGAGGAAGACCTCTGGCACCGCGGCGGCGGTGGCAAGGTCCCAGTGCTCGGGGATGCGCAGCAGGTGCCCGTGGGGCAGGGCGACGCGCTCTGCGTAGCCACCTCCGCCGAGCAGACCGCATACGCGATCGCCAATCCGGTATTCGGGGACGCGCTCGCCCACCTGACTCACGACCCCTGCCATCTCCAAGCCTAAGGTTTCGGGAGCTCCGGGAGGAGGGGGGTAGTTACCGGACCGTTGCAGCAGATCAGCGCGATTTACCGCCGTGGCAGCGATGTCCACGAGCACGTCGTCGGCGCCGACGACGGGCTCGGGAACTTCCTCCCAGTGCAGCGGATTGCCCGGGGTTTCGCTGTCGACGACGATCGCTTTCATTGGCCCTAACGTAACGCTACAATCCCTTCGAACAGCAAGAACTTGCACGACAATGTGAGGATCTCCGCCGGCCGAGCAGAGAAATTCTGCCTCGACGTGCTGGCCCAGCTCGACGTCCCCGAAGCTACGGCCACGATAAGTGCTTGCACCATGGTCACGGCAAGCCTGCGCGGGATCGACAGCCACGGCATTGCACTCTGCGCGACTTATGCGGCGCGAATCCGCTCCGGTCAGATCCGGCCGCAGCGCCCGGCGCTGGTTCGCTTCGAGAGCTGTGGCGCCGCACACTTGGACGGCCAGCACGGCATGGGCCCTGCGCTGGCCTGCGTTGCCTCCGACCTCGCCGCTATCAAGGCGCATCGTAATGGCATTGCCGCCGTCACTCTCGCCGATGGCAATTACGTGGGCGCCCTCGCGTTTTACGCCGAGCGCATCGCCGCACAGGGTCTGCTTGCCCTCTGCGTGACCAATTCCACGCCGCGCGTCGCTCCTCTGGGCGGCAGATCGGGGTTGCACGGAACCAATCCTTTTTGCTGGTCCGTACCGTGCGATTCGGCTTTGCCCATGGTCTTCGACGCTGCCACCGGTAACGCTGCCGCAAAGGTGGTGCAGGCCGCCGACGAAGGCCGTCCGCTGTCGCCGGGGATCGCAATAGATGAGAAGGGAAGTCCGACAAGCGATCCCGCCAAGGCCGTGCGGGGAACTCTGCTGCCTGTGGGCGATCACCTCGGCTATGGAATGGGTTTGCTCGTCGATCTGCTGACCGGCGGCCTGGCTCAATCCCCCATGGCTCGAGAGGTGCCGCCCGTGAACTTCATAGATGGGCCCTACGGATGCTCTTTTTTTGCCATGGCCATTGCTCCGGACGCTTTCGGAGCGAGCATGCATGATTTTCAAAGGCGCGCAGCCGAGCTTGCTGCCGCTGCACGGGACACCCCTCCACTGCGGGGATGGGAGCGGGTCCGCATCCCCGGTGACCGGGCTCGTGAGGAAGAGGACCAGCGGCGCTCCCGGGGGATTCCGTTGCACCCGGGTCGGTGGTCGGCGGTGCTCGACCGCCTGCGATCATGCGGCCTTGACATGGAGGACTGGCGTGATCCGTGACCGCTCATGGGACGATAAATTCGCTTGTAAGGGACAAGCGTAAGCCCTATCTTTGTAACGACTTACAACACTATAGCTGGGACTCGTGAGAGGTCGAGGTATGGCTGAAAAAGGGCAGGTCCAGGGAGTTCACGTCGAGATCTTCGGCGTG
>JAYZFI010000050.1:0-24487 GCA_036336855.1 Candidatus Latescibacterota bacterium | reverse complement strand
CCCCGCGTTGTTCGCGGTAGAGCCGGACATAGGGCCTATCGCACGCGGATGACGGTGCCCCGTTCGCTTTCGATACGTGCGCGAGCGTCCTCAGCGCTAACCTGCCGCTGTGGCCACTGTTCCGGATCGAGAGAGGCTAGTCGCATCAGCAGTCGTGACAACTGCGCCGTGTAGTCCTTGAGTTCTCTGATGTTCAGCTTCTCTGCCGTGTCTGCGGGTTCGTGGTGAAAGTCGGATTCCGAGTGTCGGCCGTGGAAACGCCACCGCCAGAGATGAGCGGCGTCGAGCCCCTCGCGCAGAAAAGGGAAATGATCGGAGGAGGCGTCGAGCTGCGACATGAGGTGACAGACGAGTCCGTCTCCCATTTCGTCCAGCTGTGACTGGACGAGCCGCCGCAGATGGGGGAAGGCGAGGACGACCCCCTTCATGCGTCCCGTGGACAACTCGTCGAGGTTGATCGCCAGGCGCGGTCGCTGGCCGGGATCGCGGTAGTGACGGTGCACGAAGTCGGCGGATCCGAGAAATCCCTGCTCCTCGGCGGCAAAGGTGACGAAGTGCAGAGTTCGTCCCGGTCGCTGGCCACATGCAGCGATGACCCGGGCGGTTTCCAAGACGGCGATTGTACCCGAGGCGTTGTCATTGCCTCCCGGGGCCCCGTACACCGTGTCGTGGTGACCGCCGAGCACGAGGGATTCTTCGGGCCAGGCAGCGCCACGAATCGTAGCGTGGACATTGGCAGTGCGTCCGGTAGCCAGTTCGGTAACGACATCGAAGTGCAGATCCTCGCCGGCATGGCGACGCAGACGGGCGCCGTCTTCCCGGGAAACCGTGACCGCAGGCAGCGGGGGGGAGGGGAAGTCCGGATCGCGCAGATCGTGGACGGAGTGATATTCGCAGCGTTTGCCATCCTTGGGATCGACGAGAACGAGCGCGCTAGCGCCGGCCCGAGCCAGTTCGAGGGCACGATAGGCGTGAGGAATTGGGTCCGTGAAGGGCTCGAAGCCAAGACTCATCACGGCAACGAAATCTCGCAGATCGCCCGCCGCCGCACGTTCGTGCTCGGAGCCGAAGCCTACATCTACGATCGGCGCCTGCAGCTGGAAGGTCGGGCAGCGGATTACCGGGATGACGTCGAAGGCTGGACCGGACTGCAGCTCTACATCAGCACGAGACCAGGACCAGCTCTCCATCGCGAAGTTTTCCACCTCTACCGAGTCCACACCTGCAGATGCAAACTGATCCCGCAAGTACTCGATGGCCTGCCACTCCGGCTCTGAAGTCGACCAGCGCGGACCAATGACATCGCAGAGTTGGCGCAGATGCTCGCTGATCCGCGAACCGATCCACGCCTCACCGACCATGCGTCGATCGAGGATGTCCCAGTTGCTATCTCGCATCGGCGGCATAAGTGTCGAACAGCTTTCGCCCCTCGAGGTAATAGCGCTTCTCTTCCGCCTCGCCGAGGGAGAAGCTCTTTCGCGGAAGGGGCCCGTCGGTCTGGATGGTACGGAACAGGGCGTGCTTGTCGATCACCTCGGTGTAGAAGCCGATATTGCCGGGTCGGCTACCGAGATCGTCCACGGTGTCGCTGCCGTGGATGTAGTCGATGCGTAGAGATCGGTCGCCGTCGCTGAGAAAGCTCTGCAGAGCGGCGACGGCGAGCTGTTGCTGCGGATGGTGGATAGTGGCGATGCCGCAGCGACGGTCGGCAATGAAGGGCAGTTGGTGGCCGTCCACGTCGAGCTCGGCGCGAGCTTGCTCCCACTGATGTCGGTTGGCAAAATCCCGGATTTCTAGGTCTGACCCCTGGGAGCGGCAGTACTCGGACATGGTAGACAGCAGCTGGTCTGAGTCGATGTCGAAGACCACGCGATGAATGGGCTCGAACGTAAGCCCCTCGTCGTGCAGGTTGACGAGCTCGACGAGAGGATAGCGGGCGGGATGGTGCGTAACGCCAGGCTGTGAGCGCTTGATCTCCTCCCACACCTCCTGGGCGGTGGCAAAGGAGTGATTGCCGTCGCCCATGGCGAACAGCATGGGCGATGCGTCATCGGCGTTGCCGTAGCGAGAGCTCTGTCGCTCGGGATCTCTCAGTCGCCGCAGACCTGCAACCACCGTGGCAATGTCGTCATTGCCGCTAACATGCCAGCCCCGTACATGGCCACCGTCGAGCATAAGGTCGGTATCGTAGAGCTCATTTAGACGCTGGCGACGATCGAAGAGGGGCTCGATGATGGAGCGATCCGGGTCGTCGATGAGCACGAGGATGTGGGGTAGCTCAATGGATGCTCCTCGCCGCACCTCCACGCGCGGCGGCAGGCGCTGGGGATCGGTGCCCTCGGTGGTGCGGATTAACGTGCGCGTTTCACCGCGGTAGCTGTAGTGCTCGAGATCAAGACTGACGAGCAGTCCCTTTCGCGAGGCCGCTCGCGGTGTCTGCCGATCGACGAGTACGAAGCCCGGAGTGAGCTCGGCGAGCAGTCCCTGCTCGAGACGGGTCTGAATATGCTGATTGATTCTCCGTACACGCTCGGGCCAGTCACGCTCTACGAGATAGACTTCGGGAAGGACCAGCTCCAGGGTAGAGGGGGCGTCACCGACGATGTCGGCGACCTGTGACCAGTACTCCGGAGAGGAGGCGTGCTGATCGCAGGCGATGACCGCCCAGCGTTCGAGATCGACGTCGTCGATGGGGAGGAGAACACGAGGAACCTGCAGAGCAAGATCTGGATAGGTCGTCAACATCATCCGCCTGTAGGGTTATCGCGAAGTGTTCTAACATTCGCTGCAACGGCATCGACGCCATAAGTGAGGGCGTTGCCCACATTCAGGAAGCGATACCCCCAGCTGATCTTCTGCTGGATTTCAGCCACGTCAACCAGGGTCGTGCCCGCGGTGACTCCGGTTCTTTCCAGCCGTTTTGGCACCTCTTCCATGAGGGTTTGCACTTCTCTCGAGTTGGTCTGCGTCGGCACTCCCAGAGAAGCAGACAGATCGAGGGGACCCACGAGGATGATGTCGACACCTGGCACAGCGGCGATCTCGTCGAGATTGTCCCAGGACTGACGACTCTCCATCTGCACGATGAGAATGGTCTCCTCATTGGCAGACAGGATGACCTCGTCCCAGTTCTCGCCGGCAATCTTCGTCCACATGGGTGACAGGCCACGGGTGCCTTCCGGTGGGTAACGGGCGTAATCGACGGCACGTGCTGCCTCCTCGGCGCTATTTACCTGCGGCACCATGACGGCGACAGCGCCGATATCGTAGGCCTTCTTAATGAGGCCCGGGTCGTTGTGGGCGACGCGGATCATGGGTGCGACGCCGCGCATGCGGGCCAAAACGGGAATGGTGTCGACAGACTCCGATGCGTACGGCATGTGCTCGGTGTCGATCCACAAAAAGTCGATCCCGGTGTCGAGAATGGCGCCGGCCACATGCGGTGAGGGAGCGGGCAGACCGGATCCGAGGACGACCTGTCCGGCCTGTAGCTTGCTCTTCAAGGGACTCGGATACAAGTGGGTTCCTTTTCGTGAGTGGGCCACTCAGCCAGTGTAGAGAAAGAGCAGGAAGAGACCGAGGGCGATGCGATAATAAGCAAATACGTGAGTACCGTGATGCTCGAGGAATCGCAGCAGCAGGCCGATAGTGAGGAAGCCGCTGACTGCAGCAGCGGTGATTCCCACCACCAAATTCAGAACTTCTTCCGGGCCCGGATCCGCGCGCAACAGGCCGATGAGTTCGAGGCCACCGGCGCCGGTGATTGCCGGCAGGCCCAGTATGAACGAGAAGCGCGCTGCCTGATGTCGCTTCAGACCGACGAAGAGCCCAGCCATGATCGTGCAACCCGAGCGCGAACTGCCGGGAATGAGAGCGATGGCCTGGCACAGCCCGATGAACTGGATCCGCCAGAAGCCGATCTCCCCGATGCTGCGGTCCAGACTGCCGACACGCTCGGCGAGCAACAGGAGGGCAGAGAGAGCGATGAGGGCGCCGGCGACAACCGTGATTTGTCGGGCATCGCTCTCGAAAAAGTCACGCAGGCTAAGTCCGGCGGCGACGGCTGGCAGGGTCGCCGGCACGATGGACCAGGCCATCAGGCAGGCGGGCGAGCGGCGTAGATCGCGTTCCCACAGACCGGCTACGGCCTCGCGCACGAGGTGAACGACATCACGCGCGAAATAGGCGAGTAGCGCTGCCAGGGTGCCGAGATGAATGGCCGCCGAGAATGCGATGCCAGGATCGTTCCAACCCAGCAGGTGGGGCACAATTAGCAAGTGCGCCGACGAGGACACGGGAAGGAATTCCGTGAGACCTTGCACGGCGCCGAGGACGAGAGCCTGAAGGATGGTCATGGACTCTGGAGGGCGGGGGCAGACAAGGCGGCTCTTAGCATAGGGGTGCTCCGTCTTCGTCACAAGCTGACTGGCCCTTATCTTTCTGTCCTCTGCAAACGGGAGGAGGCAGTATGAAGATCAAGTCCGTGAAGGCGGTAGAAATCGAAGTCGCGCCCACGCCGCGTACGGAGCCTCGGGTGACCAAGCAACTCTCGAACGGGTTCGTCAGCCCGATGCAGAGGTATCCGCAGGTGTCTCGCAGCCAGTGGTCTTCCCCGTGGAGGCGGGCGGCCTGTGTGGTGACCGCCGAAGACGGTAACTGGGGCTTTGGCATGACCACCCATGCGGGTCCGGTAGTTCGCATCATCGAAGACCACTTCGCCGGGCTGATCGAGGGGGCTGACTGTATGGCCACGGAGCTCATGTGGGACCAGATGCAGAGGGCCTCGGCGGCGTACGGTACTCCGGGTCTCACGAGCTACGCCATCAGCGCCGTAGACAACGCGCTGTGGGACCTCAAGGGCAAGATCTTGCAACGGCCGGTGTACGAGCTGCTCGGCGGGCCGCAGAAGGAGAAGATCTTCGTCTACGCCAGCAACACCGACATCTCCTATGGAACCGCAAACAGCATCGAATGGTTTCTTGAGCTCGGCTTCCAGGCGGTGAAGCTCTTTCTGCGTGAGGGGCCGGAGGCGGGCCTGGCCGGCATCAAACGCAGCGAGGAGCTTGTCGGCTCCACCCGGGAGCAGGTCGGCGATGACGTGGAGATCGCCGTCGATGCCTGGATGTCCTCAAACACCGAGCACGTGGTGCGCCTATCAGAGGCGCTTCGACCTTACCGCATCAAGTGGCTGGAGGACTATCTGCCCCCTGACGATTTCGACGGTTATCTACGGGTTCGCGAGCGCGTGCCTTGGCAGATCCTGGCCACCGGTGAGCACTGGTACTCGCTAACACCCTTCGCGCTGGCGGCGGCGCGCGGGCTCGTCGATATCTTTCAGCCGGATCTGCAGTGGGTTGGCGGGATGACAGCAGGAGTGAAGATCTGTGCTTTGGCACAGGCCCACGGCATCACCGTGATCCCTCATGCCAGCAGCAACTACCCGTACGGGCAGCATCTGGCGTTCGCCATGCCATCGGTGCAGTGGGCGGAGCGCTCCGAAGGCGTGTCCCCGCCGGGAGTGCCTTTGGAGGAGATGGTGATCTTGCCCGGCACGCCGGTCATCGAGAATGGCTACGTTAAGCCCTCAGACGCTCCGGGCTTCGGCTTGGAGATCACGCGCGAGTGGATCGAAGAGCGGCAGGTCTGAGCTGGTGGTGCACCGAGCCTGGGAGGTGGATGCTCTGCTCGGCGTCAGCTCTTGTGGTGATGGCAGGCTGACGGGCTCCGCTAGTTCGGAGTTGAAGGCGATGTTGCCTCCGGCGGCTGCGACAGTTTGCAGTAGCTTCCGACGCGCGAGAGTCCCGATCCCGAGGTCACGCCGAGTATAGAACACGTAAGACTGACGCAGGGCGGAACCGTCGAACTAAGCGATCGTCAAGCGGAAGGCTTGGCGATCTGGACTATCGCGTAGGTCGCAAACGTACACGCCAGAGAATTCCTGGAGATCGATCGCCAGTGATCTCGAGCAATCAGATCGAACAGTTCTACCGGCAGGGCGCGGTCACCATCGATACGCCCCTGGCAGCCGAGCAGCTCCAGGCTGCCGGCACGGCACTGGATCGGATGCTGTCGCAGACTGATCCCCCGCGACGGCGCGCGAGCCAAACCTGCAGCTACTTCGACGAGGAACTGCTCGAGATCATCGTTCATCCGTTCTTCGAGGAGGTGGCCAAAGCGGTGCTGTTCTCTCGTGCGGTGCGACTGCTGCAGACGGCAATCGTAACCAGCTTTCCCGAGACCGGTGCCAAGTTCGAGTTCGATCAGCACATCGACATGCAGTACTCCTGGGAGGATCTGCACGACCGCCCGTCGCGCGCCGTGTGCAGTTTCTTTCTATGGCTAACCGACGTCACACTCGACAGCGCACCTCTTATGTACCGCCCCGGCAGCCATCTGCCGCTCATCGAGGAATGGGGAAGGCGATCGGAGCTGAGTGGACAGATTCCGAGAGTCATCGGCATCAAACTGGAAGAGTTGCCCGATTTTTCAACGGCAGAGGCACAGCCCCTTCTTGCCCGGGCCGGACAGGCGACAGTATTGACAACGGCGATGATTCACGGCGCTTCTACCCTAACCGGCGATCAGGAGAGAAAAGTTTTCGTCCTCACATTCCACGACGCTGGCGTCACGATCGGGCTTCCGGAACAGCAACGGGCGACAAAGCAGAACTACGATCGCATACTGCGTCAACGAGTTCCGGCAGACCGTGTGCACTTGATCACCGATCACGATACGGGAGATTGCCCGTGAGCGCACCGTGCCGAGTGGCTGTCGTCGGCCTCGGGGGAATGGGGCATCACCACGCCGCCGCCGTGGTTGCCGAACAGGGCTGCGAGCTCGCTGGTGGAGCGGAGATCGATGCCATCCGAGCGCGGCAATGGCAGTCCGCCTTCGCCGCTCCCGTGTACGACGACTTCGAGTCGCTCTTCGACCACGAGAGCCCACAAGTCGCCATCATCTCCACCCAGGCTCCTGCCCATCACGACCCCACTTTGGCAGCAGCCCGCCGGGGAATCCATGTATTTTGCGAGAAACCGATCGCCCTCGATCTTGTTCAAGCGGACGAGATGGTCGCCGTCTGTTCCAAACGTGAGGTTCGCTTCGCCATCAACCACCTCAAGCGAGCCAGCCCTTATAACCGTCACGTTCTCGATCGCATCGCCGCTGGTGACATCGGCCAGGTGTTGAGTCTGAGAGCGACGAACAAGGGCGGGCGCCGGGCGGGCAACGAACTTATGGAGATGGGGACCCATCTCTACGATTGGATGCGGTTGCTGGCCGGCGACGTGGAGTGGATTCACGGGCACCTCCTGCAGCTCGACGGCCGACCGTCGATAGTAGCTGATATCAGATACACCCAGGAGGTAAACCCCAAGGATCGGGATGCTGGTCTCGTCCTCGGAGAGCGGGCCTACGTATCGGCTAGATTTCATAGCGGTGTGCACGGCGAGATCCAATTCGCCGCCGAGGAGACCACCGACGACTCTTGCTACGGCATCGATATCATTGGCAGCGAAGGCCGAATCGCTCTCCGGCGCAGTGTGGGCACGGAGATGTTTCTGCACAACGGAGGCCACATGTCGCCAACCGATTCTTGGCAGCGGATTTCCTTGGAAGAGGAGGATGTGGACGAGAGGGGACAGCGGCGCGATGCGGCGAGCGTCCGGCTGCTGCTGCAGAGGTTCATGCTGCGGGACCTCGTGGCTCGCATCGACGACGGCGGAATGCCGCTCTCATGTGGCGAGGACGGACAGAGATGCTTGGAGATGATCCACGCCACCTACGAGTCTCATCGCCGCGAGCAGCGGGTGTACATGCCCCTTACCCCGCGGGAACATCCCCTAACCCGGTGGCGTGCCGGGACATGACGGGAAGCCATCTGTCGCTCTCCGAGGTCCGTCGACCGATCTCCCGGGAATTGTCAGAGAACGAGACCGACCGGCTCCAGTGTTTGCGCGAGTTGTCTGGGCCCGGTTCGTGAGCGCTGCCGTCCACCGTTATTTCGCTCCGGTTCCCCGTGGCATCGCACCACTGCTGGTGGACGAGCTAACTACGCTCGGCATCCAGAGCCCTCGGGATCGGCGCAGCGGCGTGAGTTTCACCGGGTCCCTGGAGATCGGCTACCGAGTCTGTCTGTGGTCGCGCCTCGCGAGCCGGGTGCTGCTGGTCCTCGACGAGCTCGTCGCCGAGGACGCAGACACCCTGTACGAGGGGATCCGCAAGCTGCCCTGGCAGGATCACATGAGTGCCGAAGGCACCATGGCGGTGACTTTCAACGGATCGTCGGACGCGATTCGCAACACTCATTTCGGTGCGCTGCGCGTGAAGGATGCCGTCGTCGACTACCTGAGAGACGCCACCGGCCGGCGGCCTGGAGTCGACCTGGAGAATCCCTCCCTGCGGATCAATGTGCACCTGCGCGCCGATCGTGCTGCGGTCAGTATCGATCTCAGCGGTCAATCCCTACACCGCCGAGGCTATCGGATCATGCCGGTGGAAGCGCCCCTCAAGGAGAATCTCGCCGCCGCCACCCTAATCCGTGCGGGCTGGCCCGATGTGGCGGCCGCAGGAGGTGGCTTGGCAGACCTCATGTGTGGCTCAGGAACGCTACTCATCGAGGCGGCATGGATAGCGACGGACCGCGCTCCCGGGTGGAAGCGCTCCAACCTGGGCCTGCTGCGGTGGCGAGGTCACGACGCGCCGTTGTGGAGCCGACTGTGCGAAGAGGCCGATGAGCGCCATCGCAGTGGGCTCACGCGCCTGCCCGAGATCCAAGGCTACGACGCCGACACCACAGCCGTGCGGGCGGCGCGAACTAATCTGCGGGCTATAGGTCTCGGCGGACGCATCACCGTGGATCGCCGTACTCTCAGCGAGCATGGCGCTGCGTCATCGCCGCCGGGACTGGTGGTGGCCAACCTTCCCTACGGACATCGACTGGCCCAAGAGAGCGACGTACGTGGCCTGTTCCTCGAGCTCGGTGACATGCTGACACGGAGCTATCCAGGGTGGCGAGTCGGCCTGCTGACAACGAATCCGGAGTGGGCAGGGCCATTGGGGCTCGAATCGGGACTGCGGGATCGGTTCCTCAACGGAGCCCTGGAGTGCCACCTGATTCACGGTGAAATCGCCCAAGTAGGTGCAGCGACGGTTACACCATCGGCGAAGGATCAGAAGCGGGCGGTGGCAGAGGGTGGAGAGATGTTCGCGAATCGCTTACGAAAGAACCTGCGCAGCGTCGGCAAGTGGGCGCGCCGGCAGCAGGTCAGCTGCTACCGTCTCTACGACGCGGATATGCCCGAGTACGCTCTGGCTGTCGATCTCTACCAAGGCGAGCAACTTTACGCCCACGTGCAGGAGTACCGACCGCCGACGAGCGTCGATCCGGCCCGCGCCGCCACAAGGCTGCAGGCGGCGCTGTCCCGGGTCTCTGAAGTGCTCGAAATCCCCAAGGACCGAATGTTCTTCAAGCTGCGCGAGCGGAAACGCGGCAAGGCGCAGTACGGCCGATTGGGACACGGAGGTAGTTTCCACGAAGTGCGAGAGGGCCCTTGTCGCTTCCTCGTCAACTTTCACGACTACCTCGACACTGGTCTCTTCTTGGATCACCGGCTGACGCGCGAGATGATCAGTGATCTTGCCGGAGGCAAGCGTTTCCTCAACCTGTTCGGCTATACGGCGACGGCGACCGTGCACGCGGCGGCGGGCGGCGCAGAGTCGACGACGACGGTGGACATATCCCAAACCTACCTAGATTGGGGGCGCCGCAACCTCGAGCGCAATGGCTTCGCGGACGGACGGCATCGACTGCAACGGGCCGATTGTATCCGCTGGCTTCGCGAACGCCGACGCGAACGCTACGATCTCATCCTTCTGGATCCGCCGACGTTCTCCAACTCCAAGCGCATGGAAGACAACTTCGACGTGCAGCGGAATCACGTGGAACTGATCCGCAACGCGGTGGCGCTTCTGGACGGCGGCGGCCTATTACTGTTCTCGACCAACTTCCGACGCTTCCGCATGGACACAGAGGCCCTACGGGGTCTGTACTGTGAAGACGTCACCGCCAAGACGATACCCCAAGATTTCCAGCGCAATCCGCGCATTCACCAGTGTTGGAGGATCAGGACCGATCGATAGGTGAAGCCGACCTTGGTGCGCGTTTCAGGCGCAAGCATATCTGGGCGGGAGCGGCAATCACTCCAACGATAGCGCAACAGCTAGAGGTACATGCGGTCCTATGAAGACCGAATCTGAAAGGACATCCCTATGAGCGTCACCATCCAGGACGTGCAGACCATCCTAACCCAACCAGCGGGCGCCCATCTCATTATCGTCAAGGTGATTACTTCGCAACCGGGACTTTACGGCGTGGGCTGCGCCACCTTTACGCAACGCTTCCGCGCCGTCCACACGGCCATCGAAGAGCATCTCAAGCCCTTCCTCATCGGTCGCGACGCCGAACGCATCGAGGAAATCTGGAAGATGTCGATGGTGCACAGCTACTGGCGCAACGGACCGGTGCTGAGCAATGCGATTTCCGGGGTCGACCAGGCCCTGTGGGACATCAAGGGCAAGCTGGCGGGGATGCCGGTCTACCAGCTGCTCGGTGGCAAATGTCGGGAGGCGGCGGCGTGCTACGCCCACGCCGGTGGCTCTTCCAAAGAAGCGATTGTGGACACCATCCGCGACTTCCAGGAGCAGGGGTACCAGTACATCCGGGTACAGCAGGGTGGTTACGGTGGGATGGCTCCCGAGCGACGGGCACCGGAAGGAGCGCTGGGCGGCGCCTACTTCGACCCGCGCGCTTACATGCGTGCTCACCTCGACGTCTTCGAGCATGTGCGTAAGGAGGTCGGTTTCGAAGTGGAGCTGCTGCACGACATCCACGAGCGCTTGGCGCCGATCGATGCCGTGGGCTTTGCCAAGGAGATGGAGAAATTCCGGCTGTTTTTCCTAGAGGATCCTTTGGCGCCGGAGGACATCGAGTGGTTTCACAACATCCGCCAGCAATGCGCCACCCCCATCGCCATGGGAGAGCTGTTCAACAACCCGCGTGAGTGGCAGCCGCTGATTCAGGACCGGCTCATCGACTTCGTTCGCATGCACGTAAGCCAGATGGGCGGCATCACCCCCGCCCGTGCGGTGGCGACCTTTGCCAACATGTACGGCGTGCGTACCGCCTGGCACGGCCCGGGAGACACCTCTCCTGTAGGTCACGCCGCGAATCTGCACATAGATCTGTGGGCGCCGAACTTCGGCGTGCAGGAATGGTGCCGGTTTCCTGAGGAAGTCTACGAAGTCTTTCCTGGGTTACCCGAGGTGAGGAGCGGCTACATGTACCCCAACAACCAGCCCGGCCTAGGCATCGACGTTGACGATGACCTCGCCGCCAAGTACCCCTGTAAGGACGACGTTGATACTTGGACGCAGACGCGCTTACCCGACGGTAGTCCGACGCGCCCCTGATGGTGACAATGAGAAAACGTGATGTCCATCACAATAGCCGCGGCCAGGGGGTCCGTGGCGGCTCCCCAACAGAACGGGACCCCACGAGGGGAACGCCTAAGGAGTGAGAGGATGACGGTGAAGACTTCCGTGATTGGTGCCGGAGCCATGGGTCGGGTACATCTGCGCAGCTTGAAGCAGGTCGCCGACGCTGACGTCGTAGCGGTCGTAGATCCCCTTGAGGCGGCGGCGCAGTCGGCGCTAGCCGAGGCCGAGCTTGAGACAGCGGTCTTCACCGACGTGCCGGCCATGCTGGAGAGCGTCCGGCCGGAGTATGTCATCGTCGCTTCGCCGCCACGCTACCATGCCGAGCACACCCTCGCGGCGTTTTACGCTGACGCCCACGTCCTGTGTGAGAAGCCGCTGGCTATGAGTGTCGACGAAGCACAGGCTATCGAGGCTGGTGCGGGAGAAACTGGCAGGCTTTTCACCATGGGATTTCAGATGCGGCAGGAGGGGTCGAAGCGCGCCCTGCGGCGCTTCGTGGCAGACGGCGGACTCGGCGAAATCTACCACTCCCGGGTTTGGGGTGGTCACATCATGGCATATCCCTGGGGACGCTTTCACCATCGCAAGGAGGAGTCCCTGGGTGGAGTGATGGCGGCGACCGTGGTGCATCCCCTAGATGCGCTGTACTGGATTCTTGGTGCCCCAGAGCCAGTGACGGTGAGTGCTTCGTATTTCCGGCGGCTCGATCGCATGCCCAGTCCGCCCATCCATTTCGAGGGCACGCCGGCGGATGTGACGGTAGAAGATTTCGCACATGCGCACGTGCGCTTTGCCGATGACTCTTCCATGTCGGTAGAGGGTAATTGGTTGTTCCATCCACGGCGGCAACACGGCTTCGAAATCAACGGCGTACTCGGCATCGTTCAGGATGTGGAGCCATACGTGGAACTGGAGAACGGCGAGGAGGTCTTCGCCCACGATCTCGAGTTGGGTGAAGAACCTGCCGATCGAACCGTGGCCGAGCACGAAGAGTTTGTCGCCGCGATTCGGGGCGAGGGAGCACCCATCGTCAGTTTGCGGGAGGCGGTTGGCGTGCAGCGCATCCTGTGCGGGATCTACGAATCCGCCGAACTGGGGAAAGAGGTGATGGTGTGAAGATTCTTGTGTCGAATCTGGGAAGCACCACCTACAAGTACAAGCTCTTTGAGATGCCGTCCGGCTCGGTTTTGGCCCGTGGAGGAATGGATCGGATCGGGGAGACCGGATCGATTCACAAGTATCAAATCGGGGACGCCGCCGAAGTGGAGCAGCCCTGCGAGCTGCCCGATCACGCACAGGCGATCGACCACGTCCTCGCACTGTTGGTGGGTGTGGATGCGCCGCTCAAGTCGCGGGAAGAGCTCGATGCGGTGGGCTTCAAGGCAGTGCATGCCCGGGATATCTCTGGGATCATGGAGCTTGACAGCGACGTCATTGCTCGCATGGAAGATTTCTACCGTTTGGCGCCAGCGCACAATCCGGCGTACGTGGCCGCGATCCGCCAATTTGAGAAAGCGGCGCCGGAGGCGAAGCGAGTGGCTTGCTTCGAGACCGCCTTCCACGGCACCGCGCCGAAGCGCCGGCAGCATTACGCGATCCCCCGCGAGTGGTACGAGAAGTACGGCATACGGCGCTACGGTTTTCACGGCGCTAGTCATCGTTATGCTGTGGATAAGGTGATTGAGTTCGAGGGTACGAGTACCCTGCGGCACATCAACTGCCACCTTGGCGGCTCCTCGTCTCTGTGCGCGGCGCGCGACGGAATCTCGTTAGGAGCATCGCACGGCCTCAGTCCCCAAGGCGGAGTGCCGCAAAACAATCGCATCGGCGATCTCGACCCCTATGCTCTACAGCTGGTCTGCGACGCCGAGGGTCTGAGCCTGGATCAGGCCTTGGAGATCTGTGCCTCGCAGGGAGGGCTACTGGGCCTGAGTGGCCACAACGACGTGCGCGACATCGAAGCCGGGGTCGCTGCTGGCGACGAGCGCTGCGTGCTGGCCATCGACGTGTTGGCCTCTAACATCCGCGACTACCTCGGCGCCTACATTGTAGAGTTGGGCGGCATCGACGCCATCTCCTTCACTGGGGGCATCGGCGAAAACTCCACGCTGGTGCGGGGCGAGGTGCTGCGCGACCTCGAGTTTCTCGGCATCGAACTCGATGCCGTCCGAAATGAGAGGGTGAAGGGAAATGGGGTGCTGCACCGGGAGGGGAGTCGGGTGCCACTGCACGTTCTGGTGACGGACGAAGAGATCGTAGTGGCAAGGCAGACGATGGAACTGCTGACTGCCTGAAGGGTCGGAAAGGGTAGCTCACGTTGCCGACAAAAATATCCGGTATTATATTGTAATAATTACAGTTACGATAGAATAACCGATCGCGAATTCGCCCGCTCATAGCCTCAGAATGGTACCTCAACCCACTTCTTCCACAGTGGATCGCAGCCGCCTGAACCGCACCCAGCGTTGCTTGCTTCAACTGCTGGTCGGGCTGGCCGTGTTTATGCTGGCGGACACTCTCTACTTGCTAGCCAACCGGGCCGCCAACGCTCTCGGCATTGCCTACTTCGCGGTGACGGAGACCTCCCTCCCCAAGTTCTACCAAGGCATGGTGCTGTCTCACACCGGGGTGGGCGTGGTGCTGGTGATTCTGGCCCTGGCCTTCGTGGAGTGGCACCTACCGGCTCAGTGGCGAAGCTACCGAAAACAGGCGCTCTACACTGGTGGAATGACCGCCGTGCTTGGCGGCGTGCTGTTGGTCACCGGGCTGTTCATCCTCAGCGAAGCCAACAGCCGTGAGAACGCCTGGGCTTGGTGGTTACATATCGCTGCTGCCGCGGCGCTGCCGGTGTTCTACATCGCCCACCGCCGCATCTCGATCTGGAAGCCTTCGGCGGTGAGCTACCGACGAATCCCTGCCATGGTGGCCGCGCTGGCGGTGTTGGCGGTAGCTCTGCACGGTGTGACATATGTGGAAGAGGGATACACGGACGTCGCTGAACAGGCTTTTGCCGCGGGGACGCACACCGGGCCCGGTAGCAAACTGAGGGATCTTTCTGCGGATAGTACTTTCGTTCCCGCTAATTTCGTGCCCTTCAAGAGCCCGTTCTTCCCGGCGGCGACGACGACGACGACGGGCAGCTTCCTGCCGGCGCGCATTATTACCCGCGGTGGTCTGCCCGAGCAAGAGATGCTCGACGATGACATAGATCGCAATGGCTTTGCCTCCGAGGAGAAGGTGGGCTCTGCGTCCTGTGAGCGCTGCCACCGTGATATCGTTGAGCAATGGGCGACGTCGGCGCACCGCTTCGCCTCCTTCAACAATCCGTTCTACGAAGCTTCGGTGATGGACCTACGTCTGAACTCTCCACAGAGCAACGCTGAAGTGGACGATCACATTGACTATTTCTCCAAACGGGTGAGCGCAACGGGTGACGAAGGCGGCGCGCTACTTGGCCGCGAAGGCATGGTGAAATCGAAGTGGTGTTCGGGGTGCCACGATCCGGCGCTAATGCTCGCCGGCCAGATGTCGAGCCCCATAGATCGAAAGACCCCGCAGGCACAGGCGGGACTCACCTGTCTATCCTGTCATGCCATCGACCACATCCACAACAACACGGGTAATGGCAACTACAACATCGCCGATCATCAGGAAGATCCCTACCTGTTTCCGGAATCATCGATGGCGGTGGGCCGGCTCATTCACGACACGGCGCTGAAGGCGCGGCCGGCGGTGCACAAACGGCAAATGATGAAGCCATTTTTCAAGAGTTCGGAATTTTGCGCCACTTGTCACAAAGTGAGCCTTGATTCGAGGTTAAATAACTACCGCTGGCTTCGAGGCCAGGACGAGTATGACAACTGGCACGACAGTGGCGTCGCGTTAAACGCGTCGCGCACCTTCTATCTTCCGGGCTACGAGCGCGTCTGCCAGGACTGCCACATGCCACTGGAGGAAGCAGTCCGCGATGACGTGTCGGCCAAAGGCGGCTACGTGAAGTCCCACCGCTTCCTTGCGGTGAACACGGCGCTGCCGTACCTGCGCGGAGATCAGGAGACCATCGACCGCATTGAGGCCTTCCTGCAGGACGAAAAGCTGCGGGTCGATGTCTTCGCGGTACGCTCAGCCGCGGACCAAGGATCAGCGCGCTACTTGGCCGAGGGGGTGATTGCGCCTGCATTAACGGCCGGCGAGCGGGTGCAATTCGATGTAGTAGTGCGCAATCATGGGGTGGGTCACACCTTCCCCGGCGGCACCAACGACTCAAACGAAGGTTGGCTGGAGGTCACCGCGCGCGACGGGCAGGGCCGCATCGTTGCCTTCAGTGGCGGCATTGGTGAAGACGGCCACGTCGATCCCGACGCACATTTTTATAAAGCATTGCTCGTGGATCGGTACGGCGAGCCTATTCACCGGCGCAACGCGCAGGATATTTACGCTCCGGTTTACGTTCGTGCCATCGGTCCCGGTACAGCGGACGTGGCTCACTATAGCCTCGTTATTCCCGAGGACTCGGACGGAACGCTGCATGTGCACGCGCGCCTGCTCTGGCGAAAATTCGACCGCGCTTACACCGAGTTCGCCTATCACGCCAATCCGGAGGGTTTTGCTGCCTGGCCTCAGGTTCCCGATCTGCCGGTGACAGAGATCTCGTCAGCGCAGGTGACCTTAGCGGTGGACACCAAGGCGACCCAGGCAGCCATGGCCCGGATTTCCACCACTGGTGAACGCTCGGCGACGGTGACAGCGCCGGAATGGGTGCGACACAACGACTACGGCATTGGTCTGTTGCTGCAGGGCGACACCCGCAACGCGCAACAGGCCTTCGCCGCCGTGGAGCAGTTGGTTCCGGAACGGGTGGATGGCGTGCGTAACCAGGTGAGAGTGGCCCTGCAGGACGGCGACCTCGACCGCGCTTACGAACTGCTTAATCGGTGCGAGAAGATTGCCCCGGGGGATGCCCAGACTGCCTGGTTCTGGGGCGTTGTGCATCAGACTAGCGGCCGCTACGTAGATGCCGTGCTCGCCTATCGACATCTGCTCAACTCGTTTCCTGACGATCGCGCCGCCTGGCGCAATTTGGGCCGCACTTTCTATCTCAATGGTCAGTTCGAAGAAGCGCTGAAGGCCCTCGACGAGGTGTTGCGCATCGATCCCGAAGATCGCTCTGCCCATTATCATCGCATGCTGAGCCTGCGCTCGCTGGGGCGTGATGGTGAGGCCAATACCGCCAAGGTGGCCTACGAATATTATCAGATCGACGAGTCGGCGCAGCGCGTCACCCGTGGCTACCGTATGCGCGATTCTCAGGCCAACCGCGAAGCGCAACCGATTCATATCCACGATCTCAGCCCCGATCTGCCGGACCGCGCGGAAGGGGACGCATGAGGTCGACACCCGCGATTTGTCTCCCAAACCTCTCTCTCTGCTTGCTGCTACTGTTGGTCGCAATCTGGTTGGGTTGCGGTGAGGGGCAAGAGGAGCGCGCGGCTGAGAGTCAGGAGTATGCCAAGCGGACGACCCCGGGCTATGCCACGACGGGCAAGCGGCGGGAGCCGCCCGTTTTGCCCTTCATCGACGTGGCGGCTAGCGCCGGCATCGACTTCACCCACGAGACGGGTGCCTTCGGCGACAAGTGGATGCCGGAGACTATGGGTAGTGGGTGCGCGCTGTTCGATGTCGACGATGACGGCGACGACGATGTGGTGCTCGTTAACAGCAGCTTCTGGCCTGGCCACGAGAAGGACGGCGAGGCGCCGACGAGCGTGCTCTATGTGAACGACGGTAGCGGCGCTTTCCGCGATGTCACAGATAGCTCGGGACTCGATGTGAGCGTGTACGGTATGGGAATCACGGTGGCCGACTACGACGCCGACGGCGACGCCGATCTATACCTGACCACACTCGGGCCCAATCTGCTGCTGCGCCAGGACGATATAGGGCGATTTAGTGATCTCGCCCGTGAAGCGGGTGTTGCGGGCAAGCTGTGGGAGGATGAGGGGGGGCGCCGCCATCCCGAGTGGTCAACGAGCGCCGTATGGATAGACGCGGACCACGACGGATCGGTGGATCTGTTCGTCACCAATTACGTGAGATGGTCGCCAGAGAACGACCTCTACTTCTCCTTTGACGGCAGAAACAAGTCGTATGCGACACCGCAGCAGTACCCGGGCTCGACACCGCGGCTCTACCGCAACCGCGGCGACGGAACCTTCAACGAAACCACGGAGGAGGCGGGTGTGTTGCTGACGCACGCCAAGTCTATGGGAGTAGCGGTTGCTGACTTCGGGGACGACGGCTACGTGGACTTGGTGGTCACCAATGACACCCAACCCAACTTTCTACTAAAGAACAGAGGTGACGGAACTTTCGACGAGGTTGGCCTCGTTGCCGGTATCGGTTACGACGAGAGCGGCCGCGCTCGCGCTGGCATGGGTGTGGACGTGGCGAGCCTGGCCAACGACGGAGTCCGAGAGATCGGCATTGGAAACTTCAGCCGCGAAGCGTTGTCGCTGTATCGCCAGACTTCGGCCACGGCAGACATCTTTCTCGACAATGCCGGTAAGAGCGCCTTGGTGGCGCCAACGCTCCCAATCCTGACGTTTGGACTGCGCTTCGTTGACTACGATCTCGACGGTTACCAGGACCTGGTGCTCGCCAATGGACATATCGAGCCCGACATCAACGTCGTGCAGAAAGAGATCAGTTACGCGCAGCCACCGCAGCTGTTCTGGAATGACGGCGCAGGGCACCTGCTTGACGCCACGGCTAAGGCAGGATCTGTATTTTCCCAAGCAATCCTCGGACGTGGACTTGCGGTGGGAGACCTCGAAGGCGACGGCGATCCCGACATCCTGATTTCGACCAACGGCGGCAAGGCGCGCTTAATGGAGAACTCGGCGATTTCGGTGTCAGGGGCGAGCGGGGGGACGGTGCTGGTTTTCCGCGTGGAAGGAGCGGCGCCGAACACGGATGGGCTGCATACCAGCATCTCCGTGCACGTGGGAGAAGACACCCAGGTGCGCTCTGTGCGCACCGGGTCTTCATATCTGAGCCAGAGCAGCATGGAGCTGATTTTCGGGCTTGGCGATGCGTCGCGAGTAGACTCTGTACTTGTACAGTGGCCCGACGGCATTGTGGAGAATCTTGGTGTTCTGGAAACGAATCAGCGAGTGGGTCTTCGCGAGGGCGAGGGGATCGTCGCCCTTATGCCCCTGGCGACACACTGACAGACGCTGCCGGGTGAGGACGCCTGAATCCGGGCGCATCTCGAACAGGAATTTGTGCGCGAAAGGTTTACACCTGGTCGCCAAGCACTCTCCGGGAGTCTCTATCTCACATTCTGCAACCTGTTTGAGGCCCTTTCATCGATGACCGGAGCCGGAATGCTGCTGCTGGCTCTCCTCGGTACACCCACCATGGCGCCGGCCCTACAGGCGGGCGCCGTGCGGGTCAACATCACGCCGGAGCCCGTAACGGGTGTGCTTCTGTCCGGGTACGAGGCACGCAACGACGAGCCTTCCCTTGGACTGCACGACTCTCTCTACGCGCGCAGTCTCGTTCTCGACGATGGTGCCACATCGGTAGCCGTCGTCTCTCTCGACCTGATCGGCATCAACCCCGGGCGCCTGCCCGACCTGTTGCAGGAGACCGGGGTCGAGGGCTGGCTGCTGGTGGCCACCCACAATCACGCGGGCCCGCGAGTCCTAGATCTTAGCGCCCCCTACACCGAGGACCGGGGGTGGCCGCCGGAGGCGCCCTATCTCGATCGACTCGAGTCGCAACTGCAGGAGGGGGTGCGTCGAGCCCGGGCGCGGATGCGGCCGGCACGCCTGGCCGTGGGCACCGGCCGGGTCGATCTTGCCTTCAACCGGCGTCTGGTGCACGACGACGGGTCGGTGGAGATGATCTGGGGAAGGAATCGAACGGCGCGCATTCCCTATCCGCCGGTCGATCCGGAGGTGGGCGTGATTCGCGTTGACGCCTTGACGGACGAACCCGTGGCGATCCTCGTCAACTACGCCTGCCACGCCGTCGTCCTCGGGGGTGCCAATCGCTGGATCTCAGCGGACTTTCCCGGCGCTATGTCAGCCCATCTGGAGACGGCCTTCCCCGGCGCCGTCGCCCTTTTCCTACAGGGAGGTGCCGGAGATCTCGACCCCTACGTAGACGTGCAGTCGAGCTTCGCACCCGTCGTCGAGCAGGGAGTGCTGCTTGGGCGTGAAGCGGAGCGTGTCGCCACCGAGTTGGGTCTCGCCGAGCCAGCGGACCTGGACCCGGCTCTGCGACTCACCCGTCGCGAGTTTACCGCGCGGCGCCACGGATCGACGACACGTCAGGTGCAGACTGGTGTCGACGTCCTGAGGATCGGTGAGCGCCTTGTCCTGGTGGCCCTGCCCGGCGAGCCCTTCGTCGATCTGCAGTTGTCCCTGAAGGCGCGCTCGCCCCTGCCCTTCACCTTCCTGCTGGGCTACGCCAACGGGTATGCCGGCTACCTGCCGACACGCGCGGCGGCTCTCGAAGGGGGCTACGGTGCCAGCTACGGACACACGCTGCACCTGGAGGCCGGTACCGGCGAGACCATGGTGGACGAGGCGCTGCGGGTGCTCGATCCGCTCACGGTCGTGGCAGAGACCGCCCGGGCGAGATCTTCCATTGGCCCCACACTGATGGCCGGTCATCCGAACCCCTTCAACACCGGCCTGACCGTGCCGTTCCAACTGCCGTCAGAGACGACGGCACGCTTGGAGGTCCACGACCTGCGCGGCCACTTGGTGCGTACCCTCGTGGACGGGCTGCATGCCGCGGGTGACCACAGGGCGATCTGGGATGGGCGGGACGCCACAGGGAGGTCGGTCGCGTCGGGGGTTTACGTGCTGCGGCTACGGGTCCCAAGGGCGCCCGTGTCTAACCGGAAGGTGCTGCTGTTGCGGTAGCCGTGCACCGAGGAGCGTGGGTTGCCCGCCTGACTCGGCGTATCCAAGGTCTGCGCCAGGGTGCGGCCCTCCAGATCAGGGGGACGATTTCTCAGCCATCTAGGCCTTCTATTCCATCTCCGAATCGGACATCAGCCCCAGATCCGCGCTGCCTAGGGGAGCGTAGCTATCCAGGGTGGGCACGACTGAACAGCTACAACATCGAGGCCAGTAGATCCTTCTTGGCGTGTGGGGTGAGATCGCCTACAGGGGGAGCGAGAGTTCGTGCGGCGAGCCGGCGAGGTGGCAGAAGAGTCAGCGTTGCCGCGACAGAAACATACCAATCCGCCAAGTGCGCCCGGGAGCGGGTTCGAAGTAGCGGCCACCGAAGGCGTTGGGTGTGACAGAGCCATCGTAGCTCTCGTCGAGCAGGTTGTCGATGCCGACGAAGCCTTCCATTTGCCAGGCGTGGACGGGGCGGCGCAGACCGGCGACGAGATCGACGCGTCCGTAGCCGCTACTGGCGACATCGTGGCGCCGGCTGTCGGTGCGGCTGCCGTTGAAGTCGTCGGTGAAGACCTCGCCACGGTGCCGGTACAGCAGATGGAGAAAGATTCCCGAGCGGGAGGAGCGGTAGCCGACGTGAGCGTGGGCAGCGACAGCCGGAATACCCGGTACCTTATTGCCGCCGAGATCGATTTCGCCAGCATCGGTAGAGAGCATGTAGTCGGTGAAGGAGAAGTTGGACAGGCTGCCCGCTAAATCGAGGGTCAGCTCGCGGGAAGGATTGCTGGTCAGGTACAACTCTACACCGCGGTTGCGTGCTCTGCCGGCGTTGCGGTAGTAAACGGCGTCGCCGTCGGCGAGCTGAAAGGGGATGAGAAGATCGGTGAAGTCGAGTTGAAAGAGCGCGCCCTGGATCTCCCACCCCTGGCTTGGCAGCAGGGTGCGGGCGCCGAGCTCCAAGGAACGGATGTGCTCGGGATCGAGGTCCGGATTGAAACCACCGGTACCGTCAGGTCGATTGCCGAACTCGACGGTGCTTGGGGTCTGAAAGGCGGTGGAGTAGTTGGCGAATAGCCGCAGGGGTCCGATAGGACGGTAAAGAAGGCCCACACTCGGACTGAGCTGGCTCAAGCTACGGTTGCCAGACTGATCACCGTCGCCGAGCAGATCGTCCTCGACATCGAAGCTGTGGCGGTCGACGCGGGCGCCGGTAGTTAGGCACCATGCGGAACTCGGACTGTAAATGCTGCGCAGAAAGAGCCCGGCACCGCGGATTGTTTCTTGCTGATCGACCAAGATGTCACCGTAGATGATGCGGTCGAAGATATAGTCGTCGTTGTAGTGCCCAATTTCGTTGTCGGGCAGACCTTCGTTGTCGAACTCTTTGCGTTCGTCGCTCTGCGATTCCACGTCTACGCCGAAAAGCAAGTCGAGCTCGCCGGTGGCGAGAACGGAGCGTCGCGACCACGTCAGCTGGACGCCTCCGGCGCTGCGTTCGAGATCGATGATGTCCCCGGGAATCGGATTGAGCAGGGAGCGGCGTACGCCGTGAACGGCAAGATGGACAACCTCACGGTCGTGACGCTGCCAGTTCATGCCGATGCCGGCCTGATCATGGCGCACCTGCTTGCTGGCGCCCTGCTGGCGCACGAAGAAACGAGCGCTCCGGGGTTCGCCGTCGGCGGCTTCGCGGCTTAGAGAGGACGGATTGAGCAGCCAGGGTGCGTCGTGCAGGTGGAGGACGAAGGAAATCTCCAGATCGGGCCGGGTGCGGTGGTTGCCGATGAGACTGAAGGTGCGCAATCGCGCGTCAGCGTGATCGCGGTAGCCTTCGCTGTCGGTCTGAATGGCGCCGATCTGCACCGCAAGAGGGCCGGACAGGTGACTGGCACGTAAACGCAGCTGACGCAGGCCGTGACTGCCGACGACGGCACCGACACTACCACCACTGACGGTGGCGCGCGCAGAGAGCAATCGCACCACGCCTCCCGCGGCGTTTCCGTAAAGCATGGACGAAGGGCCGCGTAGGACCTCGACGCGCTCCAGTAAAGAGAGATCGGCCATGCTGATTTGCGATTGACCGTCCGGCATGGTGAGAGGGATGCCGTCGAGCAGCACGCGAATTCCGCGCACGCCGAAACTGGCGCGGCTGCCGACACCCCGGATGGAGAGTCGATCGCCCTGGGAGAGGTTGTTGCGATCGGCAACAAACAGGCCTGGGACGCTCCCGAGTAAGCTGCTGTACGTGAGGCCACTAGAGGTCTTTGCCTGCTCATGTAATTGAAGCTGATTAACGCTGTACGGCGCACGATCTAGCTCGATGGGAACACGCAGGGCCTCCACGACGAGTGTATCGCGTATGACGATGCTCTCGGCTGCCGCTTGGGGTAAGTTGCCGGCTACCGCGGTCAGAGCGATGAAGCGGAGCATGGTGACGACGCGATGAGTTTTCATGACACCAAAACATAACCGATTGGGAGGCATTTACCTTGCGGGGCCTTCAGGCCCTGATGTCCGGGCTGACTTCGAACGTGCCCGTGCCTCCCCTCGTCTTGAGTGAGATGCCCCTAGTGTGGTGAACCAAACATTGCGCGAAAATCGCTGAGATGGTTTGGCAGCAATAATTGCTGTGTTACCAGGTTACGACGAGGTGCAAGCGCCAATTGATGGGGCCGGAGATTGACATCCCGGTCCTCGGTGATGAACATGTGAGGCGATCGAAACGCTCTATCTAAAGGATCTTACTACCCATGCGCTACGACAATCGTGACGACATTCTGATGCTTACCCCGAAGTGGGAAGGCGACCGTTTCGACAACGGCCGTCCCCGTGTGCCCGACGAGATTCTCATGAGGATCTCCAGGATTGCCATCGAGGAGGCTTGGGGCGTATGCTGGGGCAATGATTACAAGTTCCAGTTTCAGGGCGACTGGAAGGTGGTCAATCCCAAGGGAAAGACGTTGGTCGGCCGCGCCGTAACCGGCGTGATGGTGCCGCGCCGCCCCGACCTGCACGACACGCTGCTGGAACACGGGCAGAAGGAGGAGGGTCGGGTAGGGTTCTTCAATTCTTGGGTGATCGAGTGTCTGGAGGAGAACGACGTCATCGTCATCGATATGTTCGATAAGGTTTACCAAGGCACCTATTCCGGGGGCAACCTTACCAACGCGATTGCCGCCCGTGGCGCCAATGGCCAAGTGCTGTGGTGCGGAGTGCGCGACATAGAGCAGATCATGGACATGGAGGAACTCGTTACCTACTACCGAGGCAACGATCCAACCGCTATCGCAGACGTCACCCTAACCGGTATAAACGTTCCCTGCCGCATCGGCGACGCCATCTGCATGCCCGGCGACGTCGTGCTTGGCACCCGGGCGGGGATTCTGTTCGTGCCGCCCCATCTGGCCGAAGAGTGCTGCGAGGGGGCTGAGCGCGTTCAGCTGCGGGAAATCTTCCAGTTCCAGCGTATCCACGAGGGCGTATACAACTCCCACCAGATGGACTCTAAGTGGTCGGATGTGATCGAAGCCGACTATAAGGACTGGCGTCAGACGAGTACACCACCGGAGTTTCAGCACCTGAACTGGGAAGAGGACGAAGAAAAGGAAGATCAGGCCGAGGGTGAGGCCGGAACCGTGTTGTAGCCGGACTCAGTCTCGGCGAGCTGCGCCGAAACGCACGCGAAATACTCGGTGCAGGTCCTTGTCGCCCTGACGATCGTCTACGGCGAGCCTTCGTGGCGAATCCATTCGCCCCGTTCTGCGGTTCCAGCGGTGAAGCCTACCTCCGCGCGGTACCAGGTCTCGTTGAGATGAAGCTCAAAGATCATCCAGATTTGCTCGAAGCCTTGGAGACCGGACACAGCGTCGCCAAAGCCGGAGTAGGGAAGCATTTGCACTTCGGTTCGAACGAGTCGAGTAGCCCCATCATGGTGGACATCTCACTGGGGACCGTAGAGTAAGCGTAGGGTTCAGCGTCGCACCAAGACATGGGAGCCGCGATTGGCCAGCGACGGCCCTATCGGCGCTCAGGCGAAGCGGCAGAAAGACCCGTTGCCCCCCACTCACTCC
>JAYZFI010000049.1:0-19702 GCA_036336855.1 Candidatus Latescibacterota bacterium | reverse complement strand
TACAGCGCTCGTCAGCAGCAGGAGAAGAGCAGGCATTAGGCGTACGGAGCCACAACAGAGACGGGGCCAGGAATTCGGAACATAACGATAACAGCCGGCGAAGAATCAACTTCTTCGCCGGCTGTTATCCGTTTCAATAAGATCGTCGCGCCGATGAGGGACAAATGTCGCCGTCCCGATCGATCAAACTACATGCGCATGTACCACGGCGTGTTGGCCTCGACCAACTCGTGATAGCGGGCTACAGCCTGCTCGACTCCAGCGCTGACAGCCTCGGCATTGATCTCGGCGCCGTTTGCCTTCGCGGTAGCGCCGTCGAAGTCCTCGCTCGAGGATGCGGAACGCGCGGCGCTCAACTCGGCATCTGCAGCGTCGAGGTCGGCGCCCAGTTGTTCGATGTCACCCTCGGTGCCTTTGCCGGCAGGGGCGGCGACCAAGCTCTCTCGCGCACTTTGGATGGCACCAGCAGCGGCGGCGATGGCGGCATCAGCAGCGCCCCTCGCGCGATCCTTGGCCGCACTGGCAGCGGACTTTGCACGATCAGCCCCGCTCTTCGCGTCAGCGATCTTCTGGGACACGGGCTGCCAGTCCGGGAAGAGCTTGTCAGCCTCCTCACCAAAGGCCGCTTTGGCCGCGTCGTAGGAACTCTGTGCAGCCGACAGCTCGGAGCTGGCAAACTTCGGAGCGCCCGCAGCACGAGCGGCATCGAGAGCCACCTTGGCTCCGTCCAGCTCCGCCTGCGGAGGCTCGCCGCCACAGCCGGCCATCAGTGCCAGGCCAAGCAGCGCGATCGTCAGGGGGGCAATTCCCCGTTTGAACATGGTGTCCTCCAAAAAATCGAGTTGGCCCACGGCGATGTAAGAACCAGGGCCGTACCGTGAGGGTCAGTCGAGTCCGCAGGCCGCAAGAAATGCCGTAAAAAAGGGCTAAATAGAGTAAAAACAAACTATAGCCTGGGCCAAAGGATTGTCAAGACAAAACTCCCCAAAGCCCCGGCTGCAGCAATTTCGGCTGAACTCGTCAGGCCGAGCGTCGAATTTATTCGGGATTCCGTGGATTCGAACCCTGACGCTGAGTCTCATCGCGCACCTCTTCGCTGAGGTCAGCGTAGTCACGCTCGAGGCGTGCCACTTCGTCTTTGATCGGCTCCAACCCCTCTCGATTACGTCCGAGTTCGCCCTCGGCCTCATGAATTCTCCCCTTGAGATCCTCTTTGAGGGCTTCCGCTCGCTCGATCTTGGGCTCGATCGTCTTGCGGTAGCGAAAATAGTCGATGGCGATCTGGGTAGCGAAAAAGATACACCCGACGGCGAGCAGCGCGATGACCCAGTCCATTACGTCTGCGCTCCCCTGTGCAATGGCTCCCTAAGAGAAGGCGCTGAACTCGGTCTCCCGATCCACGTCATCGCCATCAGCCTCGTCCTCATCGCTTTCGAAAATCCAGCCACACTCCGGGCACAGGGGTGAGTCATGGTCCCGGGCAGTGCCACATCCCGGGCACAGCTCCTTGCGAGGCATGAGATAGCGGATAGCAACGACGATCAGTAGCAAAACCGCAAAGCCGATGGACAGGTACACGAATCACCGCTTTCTCACTCCATCATCCTCCGCGGCACGAATCTGGGCACCGTCTCCGACGACACGGACATGGACAGAATGTCGACAACGCCTCCCATCTCGCTCAGATGGGTCAGCCCCACGATCTTGCCTTCGCTCGAGCGTTCGACCTGAACCGCCTCCTGATCCAGGATGAACAGGGCGGCAAAGGAGGGCGGCTCGGCCACGGCCTGCAGGCCCTCCACCTACTCGAGCGAGGAGCAGTGACGATTGGGGCAATTTGAAAGGGCACATGTTTGGTCGATCCCGGATCGGGGCTATAACATCGTGTGGGAGTATAAGATACGGGGATTAATATAGCCGGCGTCGTCGTGAAGCGTCAAGCCAAGGCCCGCGCAGTTGGCTCGGTTTAAACGCGGGTGCAACGCAGGCTCACCCCCGGGCGCTTGGGCGGCCAGTCACGAACCGTGTGTGCGGGTGCGGGTCTGCTTGCGAATCCTTCGGCGCCGACCCCACCGGCTCGGCTTGATCCGCTGGCGTCGTCCCGGGGGCATGAGGATCGCCCCTTCGGACTCGAGCTCTTCGAGGACGGCGTTGAGTCGGTCTGGATAGTTGGTCAAGATGCCTTGGACTCCCAACTCGACGACGTCACGGAGGATGACGGCGTCGTCCACCGTCCACGTCCACACCGAGACACCCCGCTTGCGCAGTTCCTCGAGTAGGGCCGGGGTCAAGGCGGCCTGCCAGACGTTGAGTGTGTTGGCTCCCACCTCCAAGACCTGCCGCACCAAGCGGCGAGCGTGCACCCGAGAGGGCACGGTTGATAGCTTGCCCACCAGAAGCGCCGTCGGCGTGCCAGAATCGAGTACGTTGACCCGGCGCACGGTCTCGGCCGAAAAACTCTGGATGACGATCTGATCCTGGGCAACGAGATCATCCGCCGTCTTCAGAACACGCTCGGCGATGGAGTCCGCCTTGATCTCGATGACCACCACAACGCGATGGCGGGCCAGGTCGAGAACCTCCACGAGCGTGGGCACACGTTCGCCGCGAAAGCGCGGATTGACCCAGCCGCCGGCATCGGCGGCGCGCACCTCATCGCGGGTGAACTGGTCGATGCTGCCGCTGCGGTCGGTTGTACGATCGAGGGTGGAGTCGTGGATGACTACGATCTCGCCATCGGAAGTGGCGTGGACGTCGATCTCGATGGCATCGACCCCGAGTTGGATCGCCTTCTCGAAGGCAGCCAAGGTGTTCTCAGGGGCGAGGCCGGTGCCCGACGCACCGCGGTGGGCGATTCGGAGGGGATGGATCACGCGCCAAACTTGCTCAGTCTTTGCGCGTGTGCCAAGACCAGGGCCATCAGCGACGTGGAGGCGATCTGACCCAATGCACCTGAGACGCAGGATCGCTCGTCGAAGCGCGGACTGGCGGCTGGTATGGCGAAGGGGCTGACGATCACGGTCGGCACCGAGTGCCAGCTGTGACTGGACATGACTGAGGGCGTGGAGTGATCACCGGTGACGACGAGGACGTCGGGCTCGAGGCCAGTGACACGGGGGATCTGCCCGTCGACCTCTTCTAGCAGAGCGACCTTGCGGGCGAAGTCCCCGTCCTCGCCGGCGCTGTCCGTCTTCTTCATGTGCACGTAGAAGAAGTCGGATTTCCCCTCTGCCCACAGCAACTCCAGGGCGTCAAGTTCGGCGAACAGCTCCGTGCTCGTGGCAGGGGTCTCCATGCCCACGGCGCGAGCCACACCGCGGTACATGGGATAGCCGGCGATGCCCGTAGCGTTGAGGCCGTACACCTCCTCCATGGAAGGCAGATCGGGGTAGCGACCGAATCCGCGAATCAGCACCATGTTGGCGGGGGATTCATCGGCAAGGATCTCCCCCGCCTGGGCAAGGAAGGCCTCTGCCACCTCCGCCATTCGCTCCGATCCTAGCTCTGCCCGCAACGCCAGCGATGGTTTCCCTGTGACCTGGGGATCGGAGTCGGTGACGCCGTCGCTCAGGCCCTCACCGCGAAAGACCATGGAAGCGCGGTAGTCCATTTCCGGGGCAACGCGAACCTCTACTCCAGAAATGCTGACGGCCTTGAGCTTCTCACACATCTGCGCACACAGCTCGGTGGGAATGCGGCCGGCACGGCGATCGGTGACGGCGCCATCGGCGCCGACAGAGCAGAAATTAAGGCGTGCCGCCACGTCCCCCGGTCGAAAGTCGAGTCCCAGTCCCAGCGCCGACAACGCGCCGCGTCCGATCAGACTGCTCCACGGGTCGTAACCGAACAGCGCCAGGTGGGCAGGACCACTGCCGGGTGTGAATCCGGGTCCCAGGGGCGAGATCGCGCCCGTCGTTCCACAAGCGCATAGCTCGTCGAGATGGGGCAACGAAGCCGTCTCCAACTCGCTTCGGCCCTCGGGACCGGGCAGGCCGCCGAGCCCGTCGATGACGAGCATCACGATCCGCGTGTCGGATCCCCGCACGCAGATGTCCCGGGTGTATAGTGAGCTGATCATCTTCGCTTCTCCTTCAGCCACCCACGCTGTCTACCTTCGCCATCTCGCCTACCTACACCGTCACCGGACCACCTTCGCTTGCAGACGCACCGGCGCCAGGCAGGCACAGATCTTTCACCACCATCTGTGCGGTTTCGAGCCCTTTGTAGGCGTCCAACGACAGCTCGTAGGCGGCATCAACGCGACTGCCTGCCTCCAAGGCGTCGGCGACTTCGCCCTGACGCCACCAAATGGCTGGACGCGTGGCAGACTCACTACGAAAGACGACTTTGAGATGCTCTGCCTCCCTGCCAACGCGGGAAAACGATTCCACCTCGAGATTGCGGGTGACGAAGACGGGCACTGGATTGCCCTGCCCGAAGGGTTCGAGGCGCGCCAGGGACTTCACCGTCTCATAGTGTATATCCGCCACATCGAGCTCGGTGTCGATGTGCAGGCTGGCCTGCAGATCTTTGACGCTGAGGTTGGCGTTGGCATTGTCGATGAGAGCAGCGCGGAACTCTTCGTAACGATCGCCGGGCAGCGAGAACCCGGCGGCGGCGGCGTGACCTCCGTAGGTAGTGAGGAACTCGGAGCAAGCGCGGATGCCGTCGTTCACATCATAGCCCGGTATGCTGCGCGCCGAGCCAACATAGGTGCCGTCTCGCTTCACGTCAGTGACGGCGACGGCAGGTCGCGAAAACGTTTCACAGAGGGCGCTGGCAATTAAACCAATGACACCCAGATCCCACTCCTCGCCGAGTGAGCAGATCAGCCGCTCGCGCTCAAGATCCTCGTCACCCACCAGAGAAAGAGCTTCCTGGATTCCCTGCTTCTGCATCTGCCGACGCCGGGCGTTGAGATCGTCGAGTTGACCGGCAAGCTCACGTGCTCGCTCGGAGTCGTCGGTGCGCAGCAACTCGAGAGCCAGGTCAGGCTTCTCCAGCCGCCCAGCGACGTTTAGCCGGGGGCCGAGATAAAAGCCGATGGCCCTGGTGTCGAGCCGACCCTTAACTCGGGCCACTCCGCGAAGGGCCTGGAAGCCGGGACGGGTCGAGCGATCCGCAACGCGCAGGCCGTACCGTAGCAGAATGCGGTTTTCATCGAGCAATGGCACGATGTCAGCGACGGTTCCGAGGGCAAAGAGGTCGAGCAGGTCGTTGAGATAGCGCCGGCGCTGGTCGCCAGCAAGAAACGCTTCGCTCAACCGCTGCACTACTTTGAAGGTGACCCCCACCCCTGCCAGCCCCTTGAATGGGTAATCGCAATCCAGCCGGTTAGGGTTGATGATACTGTGTGCGGGTGGCAGTTCGACGTTCTGTCGGTGATGATCGATTACAACCACATCGACGCTTTGTGCACGTGCGACCTGCAGCGCCTCAAAGGCAGAGATGCCGTTGTCGACGGTAATAATGAGGCGGGCACCAAGCTCGAGCGCTCGCCTGACGCCCGGCGGCTTGAGGCCGTAGCCGTCGTGATGACGATCGGGCAACAGGAAGTCGCAACTGGCTCCCACGTGATCCAAAAAGTCCAGCATCAGGGCGGTGCTGCTGACGCCGTCGACGTCGTAGTCGCCGAAGATGACGATGTGCTCATCCCGACGAATCGACCGCTCGATACGCTCAACGCCGCGCTGCAAGTCGAGCAACTGCTCCGGCGGATGGAGTCCCTCGGCGCCGACCTCGAGTTCGTCGATGTTGAGATTTCGGTTCGCGAGCAGGGTGTCCAACAGGGAGACATATGGACCCTGGTGAGCCACCTGCCACACGGGATAGGTGCGCATGGCGGAGACCATCGAGGAGAGATGCTGTTGACGATGCTGGGGAGGGAAGGAATTCAGAGGGCAATATACCGGAGCCCCCCCCCTCGTCAAGCAGCACTCCGACCCGGTCACGGCCCTGCTTGCCGGCAGTGCAACAGCACCTATTTTGGCCTTCTCATGCCCAACTCGGTGATCTTCTGAGCCATTGTCGGACCCGGTGCGCCGCGCGGCGCTCTCTCTGCTGTGCGAGGTTGAAAGCGGTCACGCTCTCGAGCCCTTGCTGGAGGCGGCTACTCAAGAGCGCGGGACCGACGCTCGGGACATGCGGTTTCTGCGTCAGCTCTGCTCCGGCGTGTTGAAGTGGAGCCGTCGTTTGGACTGGGTCGTCGATGGCTACGCCAGCCGCCCTGTCGAGTCACTCTCCCCTGCCGTGCGACAGATCCTGCGCTTGGCCACCTATCAAATCCTGCACTTGGATCGGGTGCCAGCGAGGGCGGCGGTCCATTCGGCTGTAGAGCTCACCAAGATGCATGAGCGCGGCGCAACAGGTTTCGTCAACGCGGTGCTGCGGCGCATTGCTCACAGCGACGGCGATGCCGATACCCTACCCGATCCCCAAAGCGACCGGGTTCGCTACCTCGGAGTACTGCATTCCCATCCCGACTGGCTGGTGCGACGGTGGCGGCTAAGGTGGGGTGAGTGTGCGGCCATCCGGTTGTTGGAGGCCAACAATGAGACACCGAGCCTGTTTGTGAGAGAAAACATCCTCCAGGGCATGACGGCGGGTGATCTCGGCGTGGAAGCACCCCCCATGGCTGATCACGCCGGCGTGCATCGCGTGAACTCACCAGAGGGATTCTTCGCGACCCAGGCATTTGTCGAGGGGCGCTGTTACGTACAGGATGTCAACGCCGGCATCGCCGCTCAGCTGCTGGAACCACAGCCGGGAGAGAATATTCTCGACCTCTGCGCCGCACCCGGCGGCAAGAGTGCAAACCTCGCTGCCATGACACGCGACACCGCAAATATCGTGGCCTGTGACTGGTCGCCAACGCGACTGCGGAGGATGAAGGACAACTTACGCCGCCTGGGAATCCGCCGGGTCCACCTCGTCGTTGAGGATGGCGTGTCACCAGCGTGCAGGGAGGCCCTGTTCGACCGCGCCCTAGTTGACGTTCCTTGCTCCGGCACGGGGGTTCTAGGCCGACGACCGGATGCTCGCTGGCGCAAGGCGGAGACGGATCTTCCCGCGCACGCCCATCGTCAGCTGCAATTGCTGGAGTGTGCGTATGTCCGCGTTCGACCCGGCGGCATCATCGTATACAGCACCTGCTCCCTCGAAGAAGAGGAGAACGACGCCGTAGTGGATCGCTTTCTCGCCCGTCATTCGAAGGCTCGCCTCGAACCCGCATCGCGTTGGTTCCCCGGCCGGGCCTGGGCAGGTCGATCTGTGCAGACCCTACCGGGTCGCGAGGTCGGCGACGGTAGCTTCGCTGCACGCCTCCGCAAGGAATAGGCCGCCTGATGGGTCTCCGACAGAGGCTACGCAATGCCGGACACTCGTTGTTGATCGCCGCCGGCGTCGTTGTGGGATCAGGTGTGCTGTTCCTGTTCCTCCTCGACAACGTGATCATGCCTCACATCGTCGATGTGGACCGCGTCCATGTGCCTGACGTGCGCGGCATGAGCGCCGCCGAAGCCCACTCCAAGGTCCTCGCCAAGGGTCTGCGTTTGACAGTCCGTGACAGCGTATTCAGCGAGACCATACCAGTGGGAAAGATCGTCGACCAGTCACCACGCCCTGACGCCCAGATCAAGCGCGCCCGCCAGGCGTTCATCGATGTTAGCCGAGGGCGCCGCCTCCACCCCGTGCCAAACGTCAAAGAAGTCAGCCTGCGCGAAGCTCGGCTTCAGATTCAGAGTCATCAGCTCGTGGTGGGCTCCATTCGCTACGTCTCCTCGTCAATTCCCGAGGGGGCCATCATCGACCAGCATCCGGAGCCGGGAACCGGCTTGCCCCGAAGTTCTCGTGTCGAACTCGAAGTGAGTAGTGGCTCGCCCTTTGCGCCAAAGTCGGTGCCACAGCTGGCCGGCTTGTCCATCGAGGTCGTGGAAGACTCCCTGCGCAAGTACGAGATGCGCCTTGGCGCGATTCGTGAGCGCGTCTCGGAGCTGTTGCCCCCGGGGCAGGTATTGCATCAGGATCCTGCGGGCGGAACTCTGATCCCCCGCCACAGCACCATCGACGTCATCGTCAGTGTGCGCCGCGGCGCAGAGCAAGCCCCGTAACCCGGACTGAGGTGGTATGACCGCGTCCATTCAGGTTGCCCCGTCGCTGCTGGCAGCGGACTTCAGCCGCCTCGGCGAGGAGATCGCTCGCGTCGAGTCCGCCGGCGCCGACCTGCTCCATCTCGACATCATGGACGGCCTTTTCGTCCCGAACCTCAGCTATGGAATTCCGGTGGTGGAGGCAGTGCGCGAGACGACGGAGCTGCGCCTCGATACCCACCTCATGCTCGCTAACCCCGGCGACTATCTGGAGCCTTTTGCCAAAGCAGGCGCAGACTCCCTCACCATCCACCTCGAAGCTTGCCCTCAACCCTTCCCTCTCCTCGAACGCATGTCCGAGCTCGGGGTCGGCCGCGGCATAGCGCTCAATCCGGACACACCCGTGGACAGTGTGGAGCCGGTCCTCGATCAGCTCGACCTCATCCTCATCATGTCGGTGCAACCGGGCTTCGGCGGTCAGTCCTTTCAGCCGCGCGCCCTCGACAAGATCCGCCAGCTGAGCACTCTGCTCGAGGCCAAGGGGCTTGACGTACCCATCGAGATCGATGGTGGCGTGGGACCTTCCAACGCCTTCGACTGCCGTGCCGCCGGAGCCCGGATCCTGGTGGCAGGCTCAGCAGTGTTTGGCGTCGAAAACACCTCCGCTGCCATCGCCCAGATACGCGGCACCTAAGGCAGTCCCTCCGTCCGGAGCCCTTTTTGTGGCGCATCCAGCGCGGGGTCCATATACTTATAGGCTTTTATACCAAAATGGTTTACGGCGCTCGAAGTGAGTGATCGCCGGCACACGGGGGCCCTTGTTCGATCGACTCACAGAGCATTTCGACGATGTCTTCCGCAACCTTCGCGGACAGGGACGGATCAGTGAGCGCGGTCTCGATGATTCGCTACGGCAGATTCGCCGCGCTCTGTTGGAAGCCGACGTCAACTACCAGGTTGCCAAGAGTTTCTTGGCCCGGGTCCGCGGGCGGGCCCTCGGGCAGAAAGTTCTCAAGAGCCTGACCCCCGGACAGCAGGTCATCAAGGTCGTCCACGACGAGCTCGTGGCGTTATTGGGCAGCACGACTTCAGGGCTTCAGCTGGCACCCCATCCTCCTACGGTGATTCTCCTTGTCGGCTTGCAGGGATCAGGCAAGACCACGGCGACGGCCAAACTCGCCCTCCAGCTCAAGGAGCAGAGACGATTGCCTCTCATGGTCGCGGCCGACGTCTACCGACCCGCTGCTGTAGACCAGCTCCGCACGCTGGGCTCAAGCATTGACGTTCCCGTTTTCGGCCCCGAAGAGGCGCAGAGTCAGTCGCCGATCGAGATCGCGCAACGGGGACTGGAGAGCGGGCGCAAAACCAATCGCAGTGTCGTCCTCATCGATACCGCTGGACGGTTGAGCATCGATAATGCCATGATGGACGAGCTCGAAGCCATTTGCGCGGTCGCCCAGCCCCACGAGATTCTTTTCATCGCCGACGCCATGCTCGGTCAGGACGCTGTGGAAACGGCGAGCAACTTCTACGAGCGCCTCGCCTTTCACGGGGTCATTCTCACCAAGATGGACAGCGACGCCCACGGCGGCGCCGCACTCTCCATTCGCGAGGTCACCGGTCAGCCGGTCAAGTTCATCGGCACCGGTGAGGCCTTGGCCCTTCTCGAGCCCTTCCACCCGCCGCGCCTGGCCTCTCGCATCCTCGGCATGGGCGATGTCATGTCCTTAGCGGAGAAGGCGGAACAGGCCTTTGACCGCTCTCAGGCGCAGCGAATGGAAGAGAAGCTGCGCAAGGAGACCTTCACCTTCGAGGACTTCCGCAGCCAGCTGCAAGCGGTAAAGAAAATGGGACCCATAGATCAGCTCATGTCCATGATCCCGGGGGCGGGCAAAGCGACAAAGGGAATGCAGGTGGATGATGGCGCCTTCGTTCAGGTGGAGGCCATCATCAACAGCATGACCCGCGAAGAGCGGCGCCGGCCGCAGGTTCTCAACGGCAGTCGGCGCAAGCGCATCGCCCGTGGCAGCGGCACCACGATTCAGGACGTGAATCGACTCGTGAAGCAGTTCGGTGCCATGCAGAAGATGATTCGACAGATGAAGAGACCGGGAAAGCACGGGTATCGTAGGATGCCCCCAAACTTTCCGACTGATGTGCTCACTGGAGCACGGCAACAGCAACCCGTAAAGGAGTAATCGTTGGTCAAGCTGCGACTGAAGAGAATGGGACGAAAAGGACGTCCATTTTACCGCATCGTCGCCATGAATGTGGCCTCCGCCAGCTCCGGCCAAGCCCTGGCCGAACTCGGCACCTACGATCCCGTTCACGCTCGGTTCGATGTCAACGAGGAGCGGGCAATCGAGTGGCTCAACAACGGTGCCCAGATGACGGACACGGTTCACGACCTGCTCAGCAACAAGGGAACCCTTGCGCGCTGGCGCGGTAGTGAAGGCATAGAAAAACAAGGTGCCCTCACCGGCGAGAAGCCCAAGAGGCGCCGCAAGTTGTCTGCAGCCAGCGCCGCCCCCGAGGAGAGCCCTGACGAGAGCGCGGCACTAGCTGCGGCGCCCGCCGGTGAGGGGACAAGCGAGAGCGCTAAGAGTGAGGCCGAGGAAACTGCCAACGATGGTGGGGAAGCTGCGGCAGCGGAACCCGAGGCCAAGGGCGACGACTCGTAGGAAACGGAAGATCCCCGAGAAGGCTCCCGTTCGCGTGGTGGGAAGACAGCGTGGGGCGACGGCGGATCGCGTCGCCGTGGGCTACATCACTCGCCCCAAAGGGGTCCAAGGAGAGGTCTGGGTCAAACTGCTCACCGACAACGAAGAGCGCTTCGACGATATCGAAGAACTCTTCCTCGAGCGTCCGGGCCAACCGGATCGTGCAGTACTACTTGAGAGGTGGCGCCGCGACCCTCCCGGGATCCTGGTCAAGCTGGCGGGTGTCGACTCTCCAGAGGCGGCCAAGAAAGAGATTGTCAAGGGGTATCTCACGGTTCCCCGGGACCAAGTGGTGTTGTTGCCGCGCAACACCTATTACGTCTTCGAGGTCGTGGGCTGTGAAGTGGTAGATGAAGGGAAGCGACGTCTGGGAGTGGTCGAGGATATCCTCGACATGCCGTCCACTGATGTGTACGTGGTTCGGTCCCCCGACGACAGTGAGGTCCTGGTACCGGCGGTCCGCGATTTCATTCACGAGGTGGACATCGCCGGACGCCGGGTGGTCTTGAAGGGGGTAGAGGGACTCTTCGCCTCCCAAGCCGGCAGGGGGCATTGAAGGCGAAGAGTGGAGTGAAGATCGATATTGTCACTCTGTTTCCCGGGTTCTTCAACGAGCCCCTGCAGACCTCAATCGTCGGGCGGGCGCAACAGGCGAGCAAGGTCGGTATCGCCGTTCACGACCTTCGCCGCTACGCCGAGGACCGACACGGCAGCGTCGATGACACACCTTACGGCGGTGGCGGCGGCATGGTGATGAAGCCCAAGCCGCTGACCCGTTGCTGGGAGGCGCTGGAGCTTAGCCGCGGCCTATGCGTCTACCTCACAGCGGACGGTGAGCGGCTCGATCAGAACTTGGCGATACAGCTGTCACTACAGAGTCATCTGGTGCTGCTGTGCGGCCACTACAAGGGAATTGATGAGCGCGTCCGAGAGACCCTCATCGATCGCGAGATCAGCATTGGGGACTATGTCCTCACGGGGGGAGAGCCGGCAAGCCTTGTGCTCATCGACGCCTTGGTTCGCTTGATCCCGGGTGTTCTCGGTGACTTCTCCTCGGCGATGGCGGATTCCTTTCACGACGATGGGTTGCTGGATTGCCCGTGGTACACTCGCCCCGCCGAGTTTGCAAACCGCGCCGTGCCCGAGGTCCTACTGCAGGGCGATCACGGGACGGTGGCCGTCTGGCGACGGCGCCAGGCTCTGCGCCGTACTTTTGAACGCCGCCCGGAGTTACTGGCCACGGCAGACCTGGATGAAGAAGAGCGCAACCTCATCGCGGCCTGGGAAGCGGAGTCCTCCTGACGGCGCGTTGGGGGGGGTGAATAGGCACTCACCCAGGCAAGATATGTGGAATAGCATCATCACCATATGAGGACCGACATGGACAACACTCTACTTCGCGAAATCACCTCCGATCAGATCCGCAGCGATCTGCCCGACTTCAGCGCTGGTGACACCCTGCGTGTGCACGTGCGCGTCATCGAGGGCGAGAAAGAACGCACCCAGGTTTTCGAGGGGGACGTCATTCAGCGCAAAGGCAGCGGTGTCCAGGAGACCTTCACCATGCGCAAGGTCACCCAGGGCATTGCGGTGGAGCGCATCTTTCCCCTGCACTCTCCGCGGATCACCAAGATCGAGCCCGTGCGCCGGGGTCGCGTGCGCCGCGCGCGTCTCTACTACCTGCGCGCTCGCAAGGGCCGCGCCGCCCGCATCCGCGAAAAGCGATAGGCAACTATGAGGGGCAGTCTGCCGTTCACGCGCCGTAACTGGATCCTCTTCGCCGCTGGCATCGCCGTCATCGCTGTGGGCTACCTGATGCTGCGCATCCCCCCAGCTGACGGCTTCCTTTCCCTCACCGCAGCTCCTATTCTGCTCGTGCTGGGCTATTGCGTGCTCCTGCCGATGGCCATTCTGGCTCGCGGCAACGTTGACGACGACAGCGCATCTCCCGCAGCGCAGACAGCGTCTCGATCCACGGAGACGAAGTAGCCTGCAGGGCGAGAATCCACCCCAGCTGGTGATTCTGGATCAGTTGATGCCTTATACGGACAGCTTCGAGATCATCCGCTGGACCCAACCCCTGCTGAAACTGCAGCATATCCATATCATTCTACCCACCATCAAGGGCACAGAAGACACCATCGTGGAGCCGCAAGCGCGCGGGTTCGAGGTCGATCGCTCCAACGACTCTGCTCAGGACGTGAAAGCTGCTCGTGAGTAGTCAGCCCTCCCTTAGCCGCCCCGCAGATCTCTACACATGCACCCATGTCGCCGAGCCCACTCTCGAGCGTTGTGCCGACATCGACGAAGCGGCGCTCGGGTTCTTTGCCGCGCAAGGCTATCTGTCAATTCGTCGAGCCTTCAGCCCGTCCCAGGTACAGGCCGCCGCCGCTGCCGTGGACAACCTAATCGGCGGCAGCAACCCCTCCTTCCGCGGGGTTCAGTTCGAAGCCGGAGTGGGGAATAAGGACGTCTTGAGCGCCGAGCAACAATGCTTGTCCGTACGCAAGCTCATGTCCTTCGTCGACTACCATCCCGATCTGCAGGCCCTCGCCTTCGATGCATCCATCTTCGAGGTGCTGACTCAGCTCATGGGTGAGACGCCCGTCCTCTTCCAAAATATGGCTTTGCTCAAGCCTCCTGGAGGGCGGGAAAAGCCGTGGCATCAGGACATGGCTTATTTCAACGTCCCTCCCAATGCCTCTGTGGTGGGCGTGTGGATCGCCTTGGATCCGGCGACCACGGACAACGGGGCATTGCGCATCATGCCAGGCTCACATCGCGTCGGCCCACAGGATCACTTCAAGCGGCGGGACTGGCAGATTTGCGACACCGACGTCGCGATCGGTGAAGACGTCGCTGTTCCCTTACCCCCTGGCGGAGCGCTGTTCTGGCACGGCCTCACCCAGCACGGCTCTCCGACCAACGACTCCGACAGCCGGCGCCGCGCCCTGCAGTTTCACTATCGCCCGGAAAGTACCGTCGAGGGCACGACGGAGGACCGTCTGCAAATTTACGGCGGTGATGTGCGTGGCGCTGAGTGCTGAAACTCTGGTGTTCACAGTCGGCTGCCCATGACCTTCGACAGGTACGATCTCGGAGGCTCTGTGACGTGCTGGTAGAACGGATTTCGGCCCTGAGCAACAGGAGGCCCTCCTGCGCCTGCGACCTGCCTCCTACTTGTCGAAAAACCAGACTCGACGGGCCGTCTCGCTGAGAATCTGCGCCAACTGCTCTGCGGCCAGGCCCAGCTCCTCAGCAATCACAGCGATGTGTTCGCCGTAGGTTGCCTTCTTCAGCCACAACTCACAGGGAAAGTCCGAGCCCCACATGCAACGCTCGACACCGTAGGCGTCGATGATGCGGTGGGCGATAGCATGGGTGTCGGAGAAGGGATAATCCTGCGCCGATGAGGTGACCAAGAAGGTGAGCTTCACGTGCAGGCGCGAGTGCCGGGCAAGGGCGACCACAGCTTGCGGGGTAGGACCCTCCGATCCCTCGGAGACGTCGGGATAGGCGCAATGATCGAGGACGACGTCGACGTCGGGGAACTCGGCGAGCAATTGGTCAAGTCCGAGAAAGTGGGGGCGGTGGATGTGGGCGCAGATCACTGCGCCGATCTCGCGGGCAGTGCGCATAATTTCCACGGATCCGGAGTTGTAGAAATCCCCTTCGGCGGGCGCTTCCAAGCGCAAACCGCGCACGTTGTGCTGTTCGACGAGTTCGCGAAAACGCTCCGGGCTCTGCGGATCCACAGGATCGAGATTGCATACGCCCACCGTCCAGTCGCGGTGTTCGCGGGCACAATCGGCGAGCAGTGCGTTGTCACGGGCGTAAGCGGTAAAGGTCTGAATCAGTACAACCCGCTCTACGTCCCAGCGCTCACGTTCGGCACTCAGATGCTCCATCGTGCCCTTGTCAGGCGGAGGCAGATAGGGGTTCTCTACAGTCGGGAAACGGTGGGCCTGCTTCGCGCTCGCGTACACGTGCGCGTGGGTGTCGATGACAGTCACAGTATGCCTCATTGCCCAAGGGTCAGTTGACGAATATTCGTACCCTCCTAGCATAGCCCGGACCCACAATGCGAACAACCATCGAGATGGACAGGAGGCAGAAATGGCCAACCGCTGGAGACGCTACGAGGAGCTGCGGCCCGACGAACTCGACGCCATCGTCAACGAGCGCCCGGTGGCGTTTTGGCCGCTAGGCCTGCTCGAGCATCACGGCTGGTCCTTGCCGGTAGGCTACGACGGCATCAAGGCAGACCGGATCTGTCAGCGCGTCGCCGCTCACACGGGCGGCGTGATCCTACCGGTGATGTGGTGGGGCGGCGGTGGCGGCCACGACATCTTCCGCTGGAGCCACTATCAAGACCTGTCGGCAACGGAATCGATTCTCCGGCGCACCGTGGAGCAGCTCGAACTCTTCGGTTTCCGAGTAGCGGTGTTGCTCGCCGGTCATTATCCATGGCAGTCCGTTCTGAACGAGGTCGTGCCCGAAATGGAGGCGGGGATGCCATCGCTGCGCATCTTCGCGGGTACTGAGCTCACTGTCGCAGGCGATCTCGGCCTCAGGGGCGATCACGCTGCGCTTGAAGAGACCTCATACGGTCTGGCGTTGTTTCCGGAGCTGGTCGATACGGGTGCTCTGACGTCGGGGCGGGACAATCGCGCCTGGCCGCGCAGCACACCACCACCAGCGAAGCGACGCCATCCTGGGGTCGTATCCGATACCGATAATCCGCTGTATGCGCAGTACGGGGAAGATTCGCGAACCGCAAGCGCCGAGCGGGGCGAGCAGGGCTTAGAAAAGCTCGTCGAGACCCTGCGCCAGCAGATCGACCAGGCGTTGCAGGAGACGAGCAAAGGGCTTTCCTGACATAGCCGACCCGCGTGGCTTTCAGCCACCGACATCGGCCAGAGTGTCAGCGAGAATGCCGAGGTGCTCGTCGCTGTCGGGGTTGACGGTGATCATGGCTCCGTGACATTTGACATCTCGCACGGCCTCGCAGAGCTGGCGCACGAGGGTTGGTTCGGCGGTGGCGGAAATCGGCGGATAGAGGGGCACGGATCCGGCACTGACGTCGACAAGACGCACCAGCTCGCGCTCGTAGATCTCGGACAGCGGCAGATTCGCGGGAGTCTTGAGCTCGGCCGCCTTGTTCGGCAGTGCCAAGTCGGCGATTTCCATCAACGCGTAGACCCGTTGCAAGCATAGCGACTCAGCCGCACCAGAGCGCTGGCTCAGCCACGGCGCCCACTCGCAGGCTAGGTTGGTGGCGCAGGTCGCCCAGCCGACAACACCGCCGTGGGAGCTCCCCCCAGTGAGGTAGTCGCAGTGGTCTTGCCAGGCGATCAGATCCTGTCCGCCGAGCAAGGCCGTGGAGGGCGGAAAAACGTCACTGCCGAATACCATGTCCGACCTCGTCGCTGTGACAGCGTCGCGGAACTCTCTCATCCAGTAGCTGAGGACCCTGGCTCGGAATCGCAGCCAGAGCTGAACGGATTCTTCCTGCTCGAGCATTTCAGCCAAAGGCATGGACTCGCGGAGATTGGACAGGTGGGCAACGCAGGCGGTCAGATTCCCCCTGAGTGACTCCAAGTCGATTCCCTCTTTGGCAGCTAGTTCGCAACAAGAATCACAGGCGCAGGCGGCGAGAGACTCAACGTTGGCCGGTGCCGGATAGCGGGCGTGATCAACGCACAAACCGTCGATGGAGTATCGCTCGACGACATCGACTAGTCCGTCCCGCACCCAATCGTTGACTTCCTTGCGGCTCGGGCACAAGCCATTGCCCCATTTGTGAAAGCGCGGCGACAGGTGACGCCCAGCGAAGTCGCGCATGGCGTGCTCGGGATAGATCTCACCCCCGTAGCTCCACAAGCCCAGATGACCCCAAACCTCGAGACCGAGACGGGCTGCGTGTTCGAGAACCCGCTGCAAGGGAGCGTCGTCAAATCCTCCCACGACCCCAGCGACGGGAGGGTACACACCCTCGGCGATGCGCGGATAGCGGTGCTGCCGGGTTCGCCAGTCCTCGAAGGGTCCCCGGTCGGCAAGCCCGGGAGAGGCGCGAAAGCCCGAGGTATGACAAATTGGGCTCTCCGGCATGATGGTGGTCAATCCCACCTCGTCACGAAGCCGCTGCAGGGAAGCGGGGCGCTCGGCTACCGCTTCGGTGTGACAGAACCAGATGAGCCGCCTCGGGTGACGGCGGGAAGCATGCTTTTTCAACACCACCTTGTGCCTATCTTATTTTGTGGAGTGTGAGCAATCCCCCCGAAGTGAAAGAAGGAGTGATTCGTGAAGATCGAGATCCAATACTGCTCTTCCTGAGGATACATCCCTCAAGCCGTCAGTTTGGCGGAAGCAATATTGAAAGAAAAGAAGACCGACGTGACAGGACTGACCTTGGTGCCCGGCGTGGGTGGACGTTTCGAGGTCACGATAGACGGAAATCTCGTGTTCTCCAAATTGAGTGAGGGCCGATTCCCGGAGTACTCGGAGATCCAACCTCACCTGTAGGAGCGGCTACAGGCCTGCTGAACGGTTTCATGAAAATCACCATCATGGCAGCCCTGATCGATAGGGTCTGTGGGCGGTGTTTGGGGCGACGATGGCGACACCGGTGGGAGCATTGACGGCTAAGGGCCGGTGATGGAGAACCGAATCGACGGGAGGGCGCTATGACTCCTCTGACGAGAAAGATCAGTTGTCCAGCCGCAGCTGCTGCTGATTAGGGGAAGACGGGGGCACTGGCTTGATCTCCAGCCCCGCGAAGGGGTGGTCGCCGCCGATGCAGTAGGTGCAGAGTCGATCCTGAGGCAGTCCGAGACGACGAAAGGCCTGATACATCCGCTCAGCGCTGATGTATACCACCGGCATGCCCATGGCGTCACTGATCTGCTCGCTGGTGCGGCCGCGAGCGATGAACCCCTCGGCTTCCGGAGGGTCGGGAGGCATGTCCACTCCGAACATGCAGCCCCGGGGATTGTCGGGATCGTGTTCGGGGGTGATGCCGATCGGCGGCGTGTACGAGACCAGGTAGGCCTTCTTGACGCCGAGCTGCTTGTACAGAATGTCGCGGGCGCGAATAGAGTTGTTACCGCGCACGATGCTGTCGTCGATGAGGATCACCGTCTTGCCCGCCAACTGCGGCCGTAATCCCGGCAGCAGGTGGAGATTATCGTCTATCGATTTCTTGCGGGCACGGGAATCCGAACCCTGGAAGGAGCGCTCTCCCCGCATCTTGTAGAACACGGGAACGAAGGGCAACCCCACGCTCTTGGCATAGGTGCGTGCCGCCACTTCCGGGCACCGCGGTAGGAAGGTAACAACGTCGGCGTCGTCGGGATTGAACTCCGTTGCCAGAAGCTCGCCCAGAGTCTCACGTACCCGGCGGGCAGAGACTTGGTTGATGATAGAATCCACATCGGCAATATAGTTCCACTCGAAAAAACACTGCCGGAGTGCCGGCTTGATCCGGTTCTCCTTCGAGTAGTGGCCTTCCGGAGTCAGATAGTAGATGGATCCGGCTTCCAGGTCCTCGATGTAATCGCCCCCGTTCTTGCGAAAGGCGATATCCTCGGAGGCGACACCATACTTGCCGTCCTTCCAGCCCAACACGCCCGGCTTGATGCCCGTGCGGTCGCGAAGGACAATGACGTCGCGCTTACGCCAGTCGGCGATAGCCATGGTGTAGGCGCCGGGCACGTTGTGTAGTAGCGCCTGCTCGCCGTCGCGCCGGTAGAGGTAGAGGAGCCGCTCGGTGTCGCAGGAGGATTTCACCTGCGACAGATCGAGGCGGTGGAAGTACTCGCCGTCTACCTGACCATTGTGCACGGCCACGATCTCACACTCGCGAATGAGAATGTGGTTGCCACGCGCCTCAATCTGCCCACCCAAGGTGTGAGGATGAGCGTCTTCGAGGATCTGGTCCTTGTAGCCGCGCGTCGCGTAGCGCACGTGGGCCATGTAGGTGTGGTAGTTGGGGCTGGGAAAGATCTTGTGGAGATCGGTGACGTCGAAACGATCGACGCCACCCGCCCACTTGATGACGTCGATCCGGCCCTCTCCCACAGCGGCAATGCCCGCCGCTTCGCGGCCCCGGTGCTGCAGAGACCGGATGAAGGAGTAGGCGTCGTGCAGAGTATGGGCTACGCAGAAACCGCAATTGTGACGGACTGCGTCTTCCATGGTCGGCTGCCTCTTTGGGGAATGGCGGTTGAGGAGTCGATGCAGGACGGGCGAGGGCCATAATATAGGCACCCGAGGGCCCGATACCTACCTCCGATCGTTGTTCGACAGTCGTGATTAACCGACGCCCCGGACGGGTATACCAGGGGAAACTAGCATCCTAAGCAATGAGAAGCGGCTGCACCCTGGAGGATACAGCCGCCGCTCAACTGTTCTCAGAAACCTGACTCCTCGACAACGTCAGACAGCAGAATCGCCAGTTTCTCCCGTTCGAATCCGAACGACCTCATCCACGGCCATCACGAAAATCTTGCCGTCCCCGATGTTCCCCGTGATGGCAGCGGCCTTTATCGCATCGATGACACTGTCAGCGATCGTGTCGCCTACGACAACCTCGATCTCCAGCTTGGGTGTGAAGTCGATGTTATACTCGGCACCACGATAGACTTCCTTATGACCCTTTTGACGACCGAAACCTTTGACTTCGCTGACTGTCATTCCCATCACTCCCAGAGCGCTGAGACCATCCTTGACTTTTTCCAACGCGTTGGGTCGAACGATGCATTTTAAGAGTTTCATGTCTCGATCTTCTTTCTGATTTCCGTCCCGGTTCAAGCCTCGGAGTAGTAGCCCTGCTCGTTGTGCAGGGAGATGTCGAGTCCTCGATCCTCATCGTCTGCAGTCACGCGGATGCCGATG
>JAYZFI010000048.1:0-42009 GCA_036336855.1 Candidatus Latescibacterota bacterium | reverse complement strand
CTGCCTGTTTCCACTGCATATGAGCGAGACGAGAGTATTCGTCCGGTTGGTTCGAACGTCCCTACCGTCGATTGTTAGGCTTTCGGGAAAGATCGAACCGAGGATCAGCTGACGGTGCGTCAGGTCCGCCTGTTCGTATGCCTCCCCAAGCCTGGTAAGGAGGTTGCATCCCACTCTGACATAGTCCCTAACGTCTGTCAGACCACGGTCGAGCTCTCCGGCTCGTGCAGCGAGTCCGAGCCGTTCCTCTCCATAGAGGGCCGAGAGTCTGTCATAGGCTTCTGAGGACAACTCGCCCTCGACGAGTTCCCTCGATACGTGGTCTTCCAATTTCCTGGCAATGTCGTTGCAGTCGTGCTGTGTGAGCGACTTTGGTGGAGATGGCCTCCACCATTTATAGCACCAACAATGTCCGTTGAAGCTGAGAAATCACCGTGAGACTGATCAAGTACCTCCGATTTCTGCTCAACCTGTCCACGACCTCCGGCCACGTGAAAAATTTCCTGAGGCAGCTGCCTGTAGACTCCTGTGGGGAGCCTGTACCGTGGTATACATATCCGGCGATAGACTATTTGAGCAATCTGGATTTCTCGGACGCGAGAATCTTCGAGTTCGGGACCGGCCAATCCACACTGTTCTGGGAGCGCCGGGCGCGAGAGGTGATCGCCGTGGACCTCGAGGCCGAGTGGGTGGAGTTCGTGAGAGCCCGCACAGCCAGCGCGGGGACTCGGGTCCTCCACCGTCCTGCAGAGCACGATTTTGTGTCGGCTATTGAAGAGCCAGGTGGGTTGTTCGACGTGGTTGTCGTCGACTCAAAGCCTAGGAATCTCGCCTTGCCGGCTGCCATGTCACGTCTCTCCGAGGATGGTGTGATCATATTCGATAACAGTGATTGGTACCCGGAGCTATTCAGGAGAATCAGGTCACAACAGGACAGTCTCGTGGTCGACTTTCACGGCTACTCCCCGGGGGCCATAAGGCCCTACACCACCTCGTTGATCTTTCGGCGATCGTTCTATAGGAACGTCCTCCACTCGCACTTCGTTCCCCCTGGAGGCAAACTGATTCGTTCCGAACACGACAGACCCACGAGGACTCAGGACAACCCATGATCCAGGACACAGGAAACCTCACGATTACCCACGCCCTCTGGTACACCTCGGCGATGGGCCATTTCACACTGTGGTTGAAATAAGCGATTTCCGGCTCCCAGGTACTCGGATCGACGGGATCGAGGCCGAGCCGGTGCCAGGCTTCGGCGATGGCGGTGTCGGCGAAATCGCGATCGAAGCATCCCCGCAGGTACATGAATCCGCGCGGGCAGAACTCCTCACACCTGATCTGGTGTCAGCTCCGAGCATCTGTGGGCAGTGGTAGCTATGAGGTCTACGAGAGTTCAGCCGTCGGCCAGACCGAGACTGATGAGCCGGTCGGCGTTGCACCAGAGGATTTTCTGCAGCGCGTCGTCGGAGATGTGACCATCGTCGCGCGCCTGTGTCAGCCACTCGATGTGCTGAAAGTCGAGTTCGACGTCGGTGTGATCGAGACCGAGCAACAGGCGATCCTGGAATTCGTCGATGAATTCCCAGGTGAACTGGGGATCCCGGGTCAGAGCGTTGAAACCGCTGCCCGCAGAAATGTCTCCGTTCAGGTTCGGATATTCGCGGAACAATCGAGGCAAGGTCCCTCCAGGCGCTATCGGTCCTTTCGGGTAGCCCTCCTTCGTCTGTGCTGTCAGGTCGCCACTGATCTCGGACCAGAAGGAACCAGAGTGACCGAAGAACACCAGATTCGGGCACTGCTCGAGCACCTTCTCAAAGCGCGGCATTCCTAGCTCGTCGATGACGCCGTAGGTAGGGACTTCCCGTGGCGAGGTGTGAAAGGTGACGGGAAAGCCGACCCGTTCACAGGCTTGGAAGAGAGCGAGCATCCGCGGATGGTCGAACTCGAGGCGAGCGGTGAGCTCCCCGAAGCCTTTGAAGCCGAGATCGCGGTACTGCTCTAAGGCCCACTGGAAATCCTCAGGACGACGCCAGTCGTGCCGACGCGGATCGAACTCGCAATAGGGGATGAAGCGTCCGGGATAGCGCTCGCAGATTGACAGAACTTCTCCCATGCTCTGTCGTTCAGAGGGCCCGTCAGCGCTGTTAAGAGGCAGAATGACTGCCTTGTCGATCCCCTTGTCCTCCATGCGTTGGATCTGCTGTTCCGCGGACATGAAGGGTCGGGAGTTCGAGCGGCTCTTGGCCAGAATCGGCCGTAAGAGAACGTGGGCGTGAACATCGATGATCATAAAATCTCCCTGGAAAAGCCGAGAAAATCGACCGATAGAGACCGATCACGCAAAGGCAGCGCCTGTCCGACTCCGCCGCTTTGGGAAGGCGGGATTCGAGTGCTCTGCATCTTGACGCTGTCCGGCCAGGTACGGCAGATCGGATGGCTACTCGATAGCAAGCAGCTCTACCTCGAAGATGAGGGTGGAATTCTTGGGAATCACCGGTGGCGAGCCCACGGAGCCGTAGCCCAGGGCCGATGGAATCTTCAGCTGGCGCTTGCCGCCGACCTTCATGGTGCTCACGCCCTCGTCCCAACCTCGGATCACCTTGCGGCGACCGATCTCGAAGGAGAAGGGCTTGTTCTTAGCGACGGAGTTGTCGAACTGCTTGCCGTTGGTGAGCCAGCCCAGATAGTGAACGGTCACCTTCTGGCCCTTGGAGGGCGAAGCTCCACTGCCGACCTGTAGATCGTGGTATTTCAGGCCCGTCGAGGTCGTCTCGTAGTCGGAGTCGGCGATTTTCGTTGGACCGGAGGCCGTCCTGTCGCTCCCGCTCGACGAGGATCCCAACAACAGGTTCTTGAGCCAGCTCATGAGGTTTCTTCCTCTTCCCAGGGAACGAACCACTCGTCCCGAAGATGGTGCAACCCGAAACCAGGGCCGGGCGGCAAACCGATGAAGCCGTTTCGAGGCACCGGCGTGCCTGGCAGCATGCGGTAGCCGCGGCGCGCTTCCGCCGTTGATGCGGCGATGTGGCATTCCTCCAGCGGAACGCCCGGGGCACTGCCCTGGAAGAATTCGATGAGCCGGACGTTAGGCATGGCGAACGACCAGTGCTGGCCGAACAGCTCATTGGCACCGGTGTGCAAGCACATGGGAATGGAGGCGGCGTCGGCGGCGTGGGCAATCTTCATCGCTTCCGTGAAGCCACCTACCCACTTGATGTCGGCTTGTATGAGGTCGATCAGGCCCTCGCGGATCGCGCGGATTCCGGGGTAGCGGGTCGACCAATGCTCGCCTGTGGCCAGTGTCTGCCAAGGCACGCGTTCGCGCAACACCCGGTGGCCTTCCCAGTCGTAGTACTTCAGCATCTCCTCCATCCAGGCCATGCGGTAGGGCCGCAGCACCTCGCACATGCGCACCGCGTAATCGACGTCGTACGCCATCCAGCAGTCGAGCATAAGCTCGGAGTCGGGGCCGATGGTCTCGCGCGTCTTAGCGACGTACTCGGCAGTGCCGTCAAGTCCCGTCTGGGAGTCGTAGACCCCAAAGGGCCGGGCGAGCTTAAAGCGCTTGAAGCCGAGCTCAATGCCCCAGTCGACGTCGTTGCCGGTGATGTACGCGGGAAGGCTACGGCGGTGAGGGCCGCCGGCGAGTCGGTACACGGGCTGATCAACAGTCTTGCCCCAGAGATCCCAGAGAGCCAGATCCACGCCAGCGACGGCCCGGGCATAGGCCCCCTCCATGCCAAAGGAAATGCCGGCGTGCCACATACGGTCGTTGCAGGCGTCGATTGCGCCAACCTCTTGATCGACAATGGACGGAGCGAGGCAGTCGCGGATGAAGATGTGCGCTGTGTTTCCCGTGTCGGTGTTGCCCAGACCGTAGCTGCCGTCGTCGGCAGTCACCTTCACCCAGATGGATCCTCCCGGCTCCTTGCGTGTGATGCCGTCGTCGAAACGATCTAAAGGCGTCGCCTGCCGGAATGTGGCGCCCCAACTGGCGCGGCGCGTCTTCGTTCCCTCACTCTCTGGCGGTGGCGGCTCGAGACGGTAGGTTTCGACGGCGGCGATCTTTGGGTGCGCCATAGGAATTCAGGCCTCACGTTAGTGCGGCAAGAGGATTGCAACGGACTTGTTAGAGTCGCTAAGTAGGATAGATGGAGAGATTGAGGCAAACGAAATAGCACAGAGATGAAACGACCGAACATCCTGCTGATCATGGCCGACGATATGGGCTATGGAGATTTCGGTGTGTCCGGAGACGGCAGTCCGGGAACGCCGCGGCTCGACTCGCTGGTCGATGAGGGAGCCTGCCTGACCCAGCACTATTCCGGATCGCAGGTTTGTTCTCCCGCGAGAGCCGCGTTGCTGACGGAAAGATACCCGCACCGCGTGACAAGTCTGATGAGGGATCCAGAGCCCGAGAGGGTTATTCCCCGGCCTCCGGCGCCCGAGCTCTACCACCTCGCGACCCTTCTGAAGCGCGCGATCTGACCGCCGAGGAACCGGAGCGAGCATCACGGACGCTGTCGGAGTTGAAGAGCTGGTTCGAAGAGGTCGAAGCAGAGCGACGCGAAGTCGCGGAGCAGAACCTTCAGCCCTCGGTCTGATTGGGGGGCGGCAGATCACCCAGATGAGCTAGCTCACCTAGCGTGCGGATCTTCCATTCCCCGTTGCTGCGCATGAAGAAGCTCAGGCTGGTATTGCCCATATCGAAGCGGCGAGGGGCATCGATGGGCACGCCGAGGATGTGCTTGGCGAGGGCGGCAAGGGTACCGCCGTGAGCGACGGCAACGATGCGCTGTCCCTCGTGCCGATCGGCGAGGCAGTTTACTGCGTATAGTACACGCTCGAGAAACTGGCGCATGCTTTCTCCCCCTGGGATTTCATAGTCCGGATTGGAAGACTGGTAGCGGGCCCACTCCTCGGGGTACTTCGTCTCAATTTCGCTCTTCCCGGTGCCCTGAAAGATGCCGTAGTTGCGTTCGCGCAAGCCCACCTCCTCGGCGAGCTTGTGGTAACCCGGCGTGGCGATGAGCTCGGCAGTGTGGCGAGCACGTCCGAGGTCACTGCTGTACAGGGTGGGGGCGGTAGCGAGCTGCGCGATGCGGGGCCGCAGCAACTCGGCCTGCTCGATGCCCTCAACGGTCAGGGGACTGTCGAGCTGGCCCTGATAGATCCGTCGGGTGTTGAACTCCGTTTGACCATGGCGGATGTAGACGATCTCGGAAACGGCCATAGCGCTTGGAGGGCGCCCCACTCCTTGATGATGAGGGTATCGTGAAGGTTTCGAGTCAGGTTTTCATTCCGCTCAGACTGATGCCACCCACCAAGTAGCGCTGCGCTACCAGAAAGAGGACGATCAGGGGGGCAGCTCCCATCACGCTGGCGGCGAACACTCGCGGCCAGTCAGCACCGGTTTCGGATCGAAACAGACTCAATCCCACTGTCAAAGGATAGTAGTCCTGGTTGCTGAGCACGACCAGCGGCCACTCGAACATGTTCCACGAGCCCATGAACGTGAACAGCCCAAGAGTGATGAGCGCGGGTTTGGATAGGGGGAGGATGACATTGGTGAGGATTCCCCAAGATCCGCAACCGTCGATACGGGCAGCGTGCTCAAGCTCGGCGGGAATATTAAGAAAGGCTTGGCGTAACAGAAAGATGCCGAAGGCGCCAGCGAAGCCAGGGATGATCACACCCCAGACAGTGTCAACGAGGCCGAGTTCGCGCACCACGAGGAAATTCGGGATCAGCAGCACCGCAGGTGGGACCATCATTGTCGCCAACAGCAGGCTGAAGAGCAGATCGCGCCCCATGAACTGCATGCGGGCGAAAGCGTAGGCGGCCAGGGTGTTGAAGAATAGCTGCAGGGAGGTGATGACGACGGCGTAAACAAAGCTGTTGGCCAGGTAGCGGTCGACGAGGCCGTAGCGAATGGCGTCGACATAATTGCGACCCATGGACCAGTCCGCTCCCGGCCAGTCGAGGGCGCTGGCTTCGCCGCGGGCGTGCTTGATGCGCTCTCCGATCTGGTAGCGGGCCGGAATCAAGCTTGTTTTGTCCTCGGCGAACTCCTTCCGCGACTTCATTGACGAGCCCACCATGTAAGCGTAAGGGTACACCATGACCACAGCGCCGAGAATCATTGCCAACAGGGCGAAGACGGGGAGTTGTCGTCGCGACCTACTCATCGTAGACCCGGCGCGAGCGGAAAATGCGCATCTGCACGAAGACGAAAATGAAGATGACGGCGAAGAGCAGCCAAGCCAGAGCCGAGGCGTAGCCCATCTGACCGGCGACGGCGAAGGCGTTGATGAAGATGGAGTAGGCGATCACCTCGGTGCTACGCTCCGGTCCGCCACTGGTCATGATGTACACGGAGGTGAAGACCTGAAAGGAGCCGATGATCGTCATCACCGTGACGAAGATGAGAGTGTTGCTCAGCATCGGACTCGTGACATGGCGAAACTGCTGCCACCGATTGGCACCGTCGACGTGGGCGGCGTCGTAGAGGAACTGAGGGATCTCGGTGAGCCCGGCGAGAAAGATGACCATGTTGTAGCCGGCGCCGGCCCAGATGCCGAGAAGTGCCAGAGCCGGCAGGGCCGACCAGGTACGGTCGAGGAGCTGTCCGTAATTGCCGAAGATGTGGAAGAACACGAGTGCGAGAACGACGCCTGGGGTAATAGAGGGCAGGAAGTACAGCGTGCGAAACAGGCTCTGCCAGTAGCGAGCGCGCAGGCAGAGGAGGGCCAGAGGCAGCGAGGTTATCAGTACTCCGGCGACGCTGAGGCCGACGTACACGAGCGTGTGGCGCATGGCGAGCCAGAAGTAGCTATCCTGCTCGAACAGGGCTCTCCGATAGTTTTCAAGGCCGGCGTAAGCGGAGGAGCCGGCGAAGGCATCGTAGTGGTGGAAACTCACCCACAGGCTGATGCCCATGCTGACGAAACTGAACAGACAGGCGACGCCCAGCGCGGGAGCGACATACAGGTAGGGAAGCAGCTTCTGACCCACGGACTGCGGCACTACAGCTCCCCCCGCCGAACCAACCAGCGCTCTACTTGAGCGTTGTAGCGGCGGTACACGTTGTCGACGTTGGCCGCGGCGAGTTTGAGGGCCGTCTCGACGGATGGGTAGGGCCCATTGCCGGCGATGATGTGGGGATATCGTAGCAGAATGCTCTCAATCACCGGGTTGGCTTGGTGATTGACGGCGATGATCTCGGTGTGGCGAAGTTTTTCTCCCACCAAGCAGATCTGCTTGACGTTGGACAGGTACGGCCGTTCGAGCTGTGCCTGCTGCCAGCGTTCGGTCTCGTAGAAGTCGTGGCGGGGCCCGTTGTATCCGAGGTGTTTGGAGCGCATTAGATTACCGTGCAGACCGCAGACAAACTTCAGATAGCGCCAGGCGGCGTCGACATTCTCGCAGCGCCGGGTGATGACGAGCATGTTGCCCCAGGTGACGGTCCTAGGACCAACACCGCGCGGTCCTGGGGGAAAGGCGGTCTTGCCGAAGTGCTCCCAGCCCAGACTGTTCCGGGTGATGTCCTTTCCAGACCAAGTGCCGGCGACCACGCAGGCGGCGCGGCGTTCCTGGAAGAGTTCGCCATCCGTCATCTCACGACGGAAGGGGGGACAGACCTTGTCAACCCAGAACAACCGTGCCATGAACTCCATGGCCTCTATGCCGTTTGGAGAGGCGAACAGCGCACGGGTGCCGGCGCTGTCCTGGTAGGACCCTCCGTTGCTGGCCAGCCACGGCGAGAACATGCCGGCGCCAGAGCCGTAGGCAGAAAGCACGAAGCCGGCGCGGGTCACTTCACCGGAAACATCGCGCACGGTCAGCTTGTTTGTGACACGCCGGAAGTGATCCCAGTCTCGAATGCCGTCGAAGCGAATGTGCTCGTAGTCCACGGACCCATCCACATTGCGGGGGAAGAGGTCGCGGATCTCCTCGTCGCTGGCGGCGGCGGCTTCCAAGATGTCGAGATTCCACACTAGGCAGCTGGCGTCGATGATCTGCGGGATGCCATATACCACGCCGCTCTGCGTATGATTGTGTCGCCAGGCCGAGGGTAGAAAGGCGGATTTGCCGATGAAGTCAGCAGGGGCTGCGTCCACGTCAGCCTCGAGGTAGTCGGTGAGGGGGCGCAACATCCCCCGCTGGTAGAAGCCCTCTGCCCAGTAGACTGATGCCTGGAAGACATCGGGTGGCGTATCCCCCACCATGGCTGTAGAGAGTTTCTGTACGTAGTTGCCGAAGGGGACGATCTGATAGACCACGTCGACATCGGGGTTTTCCGCCTCGAAGGCCGCTTCGAGGGCGGTGAAATAGTCGCCGTACTCCTCGTTCGAGGAGGCGCTCCACCAGTCCCAGACGCGTAGCTCCACCGGACGAACCTTGCCAACGCCCAGACGCTCGCGCAGCTGCCGGGTCATGCCCGCGCGCAGAAAGACGCCCACCAAGACGACGGCGATCAGCGCGATCAGCCCGAAACGGCGCCAGGGAGAGATCACGAGAACACGATAAGGATCACAGGTCTTCGATGGATTTCCCGAACTGGTTGGCGAAGGTTAAGAGATCGTCTAAGTCGATACCGCTGTTCGGCGACATATTGAACTCGGGGTTCCATTCCGGGTAAAGGTCTCACCTGCATCGAGGGACTGCGCACCGTGGTCAAGTAAAGGCAGTGACGAGGCCTATGGTAACGCCTCACTCTGGACTCAGGTCGCCGAAAACTGGTACTCCGTCGTGTGCCGGTACCTCTCCCCGGGGTGCAAGATGATGGAGGGGAAGTCAGGCTGGTTGATCGCGTTCGGAAAGTGTTGAGTCTCTAGACAAAGCGCTCCGTGCTTATCGTAGCGAGCCCCGCCCTTGCCGTGCAAGTCTGACAAGAAGTTGCTGGTGTACAGCTGCACGCCTGGCTGCGACGTCAGGGTTTCCATGCGCCGGCCGGAACGCGGGTCGTTGACTATAGCAATGGAGCGAACGCTCTCCCCATCGTAGCCATTTAGCACGTAGTTGTGGTCGTAGCCGCCGGCGAGCTGATCGATCCGCTCGCCGATGCAGTGAGTGTTGGTGAAGTCGAGGGAGGTGCCGGCGACCGGCAGGATTCGTCCTGTAGGCAGCCCGTTGGCGTCGGGCTCAGTAAATTTGCTCGCGTTCAGGTTGAGCTCGTGATCGAGGATTGTGCCGGCATCGTGACCGGAGAGGTTGAAGTAGGAGTGGTTGGTCAGGTTGAGAATGGTGGACGTGTCGGTGGTCGCCGTGTACTCGATGCGCAACCCTCCCTCGTCAGTGAGGGTGTAGTCGATGTCCGTGGAAAGCTCGCCGGGATAGCCGTCTTCGCCGTCCGCGCTCACGTAGTGAAAGTGAACCGTCGGCTGCGGCGAATCGACGGGCTCGGCCTTCCAGTAGGCACGGTGGAATCCACCCTCACCTCCGTGCAAATGGTTCGGAGGGTCATTCACGACTAACTCATACGTCGTCCCATCCAGCTCGAAGCGGCCCTCGTCGATGCGATTAGCGACTCTTCCCGTGGCACATCCGAAATAGGCCGGGTTCGCCTCGTACTCGGCGAGGGTGTCGAAACCGAGCACGACATCAGTAAAATCCCCGTTGACATCGGGGACGTGGAGCTCGCTGACTATGGCGCCGATTTCCAGTAAACGGACGAGCATTCCATTGTTGCCCTTGAGGGTGAAGCGTCGGATCGCAGTGCCGTCTGCGAGGTTACCGAAGGGTTCGTCGCGCAAGGATGCCATGCTATCCCTCTACCTATAGAGAAGTCGATGCGAGTGCTTCGAACAGCTGTCCGTAGGCGGACTGCGCGCGCGCGAAGCTGGAAAGCCGAAAGAACTCGTCTGGTCCGTGTTGGTTCTCGTCTCCTAGGGCGAACGCGAAACTCACCGTGTAGGCGCTGAGATACTTCCTGAACATGTTGAGAATGGCGATGGTGCCACCACTGAGACCGATCAGTGGCTCACGGCCATACAGATCCGCGAGCACGTTGGCGGCAACGCGGTTTCCCGGGTGGCCCACTGGCATATGGTAGGCAGCCGATGAGATGGGAATCGTGCGAACCTCCGCGGTGACTCCACGTGGGGTGTGATCTTCGATGTGCCGGCGCAGGCAATCGAGCACGTACTCGGGACTCTGATCGGGCACGAGGCGGCAGGACAGCTTGGCGTGAGCCTCGGCGGGTACGATAGCGCGGCGACCATCTCCCAGGGCGCCGCTCCACATACCGTCGACCTCCAGAGTGGGGCGCAGCCACGAAACTTGTCGTGTGCTGTAGCCTGGCTCCCTGAACAGCTCGGGCACCCCGAGCCCTTCGCGATAGGCGTCGTTGTCAATCGGGCTGGCGTCGACGATCTCCTGCATCTCCTCCGAGACCGGCTCGATATCGTCGTAGAAGCCCTCGACCACCACCTTGCCCTGCGAATTGCGCATGCTGGCGAGAATTTCGGACAGTGCCAGGGCGGGATTGTTGACGGTGCCGCCGTAGATTCCGGAATGCAGGTCGCTATGGGGGCCTCGCACGATGAGATGGAGGCCGCATATGCCGCGGAAGGCGGTGGTTAGCGATGGCTGCTCTTCGGAACGCTGACCACCATCGGCGCTGTATACGATGTCGCAGGCAAAGCGGTCAACGTGGGTCTGGAAAACTGGCGGAAGGTTAGGGCTTCCGATTTCTTCCTCGCCCTCGAAGAGGAACTTCACGTTCACTGGCAGCGCACCAATCGCCAGCATGGCCTCCGCGGTGAGCACAGGAGCCAGCATATTGCCTTTGTCGTCGGAGGCGCCTCGGGCGTAGAGCCGGCCGTCACGTACTTCAGGCTGGAAGGGGGGGCTCGTCCAGGCGTCGATGGGATTGGCGGGCTGCACGTCGAAGTGGCCGTAGATGAGGACGGTGGGCGCGTCACCGGCATGGAGCCAATCTCCGTAGACCACGGGATGGCCAGCGGATGGAACGACTTCGACGTGCTCGAGACCAGCGGCGGTCATCCGGGAGGCGACCCAGTTTGCGGCGGCGGTGACATCTCCGGCGTGTTCCGGCGTTGTCGACACGCTGGGAATCCGACAGAACTCCACGAGTTCGTCAACGAACTGCTGCTCATGTCGACGTAGGAGAGTTTGCCAGCTCATGGTGATGGAAAGCTCGTCTTCGGCACTCCGGGCGGCAAGATCACAGGACGACGAGCGGTGACGGAGATCACACGTGATCGCAGTCGCTGTCCGCACCCAGCCGACAGCACTATGAGATCGCGACGGAGATCGCCAACGCGTTCTTCAATCTGGGTCTGGAGGACGAGGCGCAACCTGCCATCACAGCCCTAAATCGCTATCGCGAGATGAACTCCGGATCCGAGGGTGAGGCTGCTGTTGCCCTGCTGGAAATTCTCGAGGCTTCCGAACTGGCGCGCCGGGAGCACGAGAAGCGCACGCCAGGCACCGAGTAGACACGGAAGAGCAGTCCTCGAGAAATTCAACTGTCGCAAGGGCGGCGCGCCCGTCAGGGATTGGTTTGCCAGCCGGGCGTCGATATATCGAAACTGCGGGTGGGAGCGTAGATGCGCTTGCCGGAGGGATAGGGGGTGTCCTGAGTGACGATATAGATCACGCCATCTACTACATAAGTAATCTCGTCGCGAGCATCGCCCACGACATCTTCGATGATACCGGGTCCCGAGCTGAAGGGAAGGCCATCGCAGATCGGCGTGACAACCTTCCGGCACTCGGCATCCCAGAACCCAAAGGCGCCCGGACTGGTCTGCAGAAAGAGCAGCTCCTCGCCGTCGCCGGACCAGTTCACCGCGGGGCCTCCCTGGCTGATGTTGTCGGGTTCGCAGCGGGCAAGATGATCGCCGGATCCGCTGACCAAGTTAAGTATGCCGTACGTGCCCCAGCGGTCTCCCATCCACATTTCCAGGCCGGGAAGATCGGGGCGGAAGTTGCCCGCGTAGATCCCCTGTACGTGTCCGAAGTGGTGGCGACGCAACAGGGCACCGTCACGAGCGTCGATGAGGAAGAATCCAGGATCGGAACCGGCGATACCGATTTCGGGCCCGTTGGACAGGTCACCGTCGAGTTCGCCGAAGGCGGCGTGATCGATGTGACCGGCTCCGCCAGAGTCTTCGATGTACTCGGCGGCTTCCATGGTCCACAGGCGGTTGCCGTCACCGTCCCAGAGCTCGTAGCCGGGAAGGATTTCATCGCGGCCATCACCGTCGATGTCGTGAAACCACATGTACATCCCGTGCCAGGCACCGTGGGCGTCGGCACGCCAGCGCAGCTGCAGCTGCTCGTCGAAGGCCCAGAAAGAGTAGCCGGTTCCGGCGCCGTCACCGTCACGCAGGATCAGATCCTGAACGCCGGCAGTTTCGGTCCGGAGCTTGCATGGCCAGAGGACGCGAAGGGAATGTAGCTGGGTAGTTACGCTCTGCCCCCGGAATCCCCGATAGGGCCCGGTTCGGGGTAGCTCCACGTCGGCCGTGATTTCTCCGCTAGCTCCATTGACTAGCTTCAGGCGATCAGCATCCACGTCAAGGCCGATGATGTCCTCTGTGCCGCAGCCGTCGAGATCGTGCACCGCGGTCCGCTGCAAGCCCCGGGCGGCAAGATAGGTGTGATCGAACTGCACTTCGCCGTCGAGGTTGAGGCATACCACCCTCGGGCCGTCACCCGTCTGCTTTTCGAGAATAACCTCTTTACTCCCGCTGCCGCGGAAGTCGCCAAAGCGCACCGTGCACGGCCACCAGTGTTCGATGTCGATGGTCTTGTGGAGTGCAGGGCGGGGATAGTGCTCGGCTGCTTCGGCGACCCCACGCTGCCAGGCGTTTAGGCGACTGGCGTAGGCGGCGGATTCGCCCTCGAGGGCGGAGACGGTGACGTCACGACAGCGGCTGCGGGTGTTGGTGCGCAGCCCCATCTTGCCCTGCGGAAGGCGGTCGTCATTGAGGATGAAGAGGACTTCGCCATCGACGATGCAAGTGATTCGGTCGCCCTCGCAGCGCCCTTCGAGTTCGTAGTAGCGAGCCCGGTCTATGCTCTGACAGAGATCGGCGAGTAACGACCAGGATTCGTCACAGCGATGGTAGAGCGCGAAGCGCTCGAAGCCCTCCACACAAAAGTAGTAGTACTGGCGCAGATCTTGGTAGCGCAACATGAGACCCGAGCGCGCGACGATCTGGTGCGGATCGTCATTGGAAGGCTGGCTCCAGGCGTTGAGTTGCCGGATTCGGGCGCGGATGGAGCAGTCCGTCCACAATGGCTCGCCCGTAACCAGGCTGCGATCAGTCTTGTTGACATGCTCGAGAGCGCGAACGGTCTCGCCTTCATCATCGTCGTCAACGACGCGGAAGCAGCTTGGCATGTGCCAGTGGGCTGGCGCGGTCAGGCCATTCACCCAACCGGCGAAGAACCTCTCCTCTACTGATTGATCGGGCTCATTGGGATCGAGAACAGTGCCGACGGGGCAATCCGTGAGATCGATGCGGGCCAGCATTGCGTTGCTCATTCACAACCTTTCTTGCCAAGGGGCATTGTGGTAGCGTTGCCGGCGTGAGGTGTCATCTTAGCCCATGCCAGAGGCGGGACCATCGCTCCGACTGGTGGATAACAGGGACGGGGGGCAAAGACATAGGAAAGGAGACCGAGATGCAATCACGCCGTCCATCCGGCGCTATGACGCTGCCGACCAGATTCGTCCCACTTCGCGCAGCTTGTCGTCACTGAGGTACCCGTAGCGATTGATCCATGCGCCCTCGGCAGCGCTAGAGGCGAGGAGGTCAAATCGTCGTACGAAGTCGTGGTGCGGCCCGTACCCATGCACGATGGGAGTGATCTCCATCCCTGACCCGGCGAGGAGAGTAGCCTGGCGGACGCGCCGGAGCTGTGCCGTATCGGAAACGGGGTGAGGTTCGTCTGGCTCAGGGTAGTGAAAGTCGTCAAGGCAGTGGCCCGGCGCTGCGTCACCGAGATCGAAGACGTTGGCCAGAGCCGCCACCAACAGCCCCTCATCGAGTCCGGGATTGCTCTCCAACAGCCGCCGACCCCAGAACTCAACCATGACCGTCCAGTGCATGGTGTAGAGCTTGGGTGAGGCTGCATCGCAAAATTCGGCGGCGGCGCGGAAATCGAAGCCGGTGAGCAGGGTCAGGGGTGGCATGAAGGCATTGGCTGAAAGCTTCTTGCCGCAACCCCCGGCCTCGTCGATAGATTCGCGCCAGAATTTCAGCATGTCCACGGAGAGAGCCGCTTTCAGCCGCAGCCATTCGAAGACACCGGCATACCCCCGCAACAGCGCGAGACGCGCGAAACCCCCGCGTTCGGGGCTTGCCAGACTTTCGAGATCGGCATTACGCAACGAGCCGTGGAGGTAGTCGTAGAAGATCTGGACCTCCGCACGGATCTCGTCGAAAGCGAAACCTCGTTCGCGGGCCCAGCTTTTGACGTGATGGGAGAAGTCCTGGAAGCCCTCCTCTAGCTTGTAGCAGGGGTATTCGGGCCAATCAGGACGGAAACCGGTTACCTGAGGATATTGCTGCAGGAGATCCTTCACGTACGCTCTCAGGTAGCTGCGAATCGCCGCGCTAGCCAAGCAGCCGGTGTCGGCCATCCTCTCCGGGACGCGGCCATCCGGTAGGCGTGGTCGGTCGTCGTCGGACATGCTCGGAGCGCTCTGCCCGCTCACCTGGAAGTAGACCTCCAGGCCGTTGCTCAGGGCAGCATCAATGAAAGTGCCGATGGCTTCGCCGTGGGCATCGGTGAGGTCGTTCGCTGGCCGTGGGCGATACGGACAATCCGCGTACAGCGACGCGTCGGGGTGATAGCTCGACGCACTTCGCACCCAAAGAGATCGCTTGCCCCAGAGGGGTCGGTCGAAGAGTCGGGGACTGGAGCCGGCGTCCGAAGGAGGTTGCCAGCTGCCCTGTCCTTCTGCAGCTCGTGCTGTGACCGTGGGATTGAGAGCGACAGCGGAGGCGCCCGCTGTGTCCAGGCTGCACAGGATTCCGTCGACGCCTTCGTTGAGGACGAAGTCTGCGAGCACGGTGATACCCAAGGGTCGAGTTGTCATGAGCTGACCAATTGCTTTCTGGCTGCGCCGGCTCTCTGCAGGATGAGTCCCGCTAGAATGAGTGTGAGACCGGCGACCGTACCGGTGAGGATTTTCTCTCCGACGAAGTGGTGAATAAAGGCCAGGGACAGCGGTGGCGAGAGGAAGATGAGGTTGCCTACTCTCGATGTATTAACTGCCCGCCGCAACGCCGACAGCCATAGCACAAAAGTGAACCCCATTTCGAAGACGCCCACGTAAGCCGCCCCGAGCAGACCGGGTATTGAAGGGTGCCAGTTGTCTGTGAGCAGCAGGGCGGCAATGAGAGCTAGTGGCAGGGCAAAGAGAAAGTTGAGAAAGAGGCGAATCACGGGCTCGACACTATCGCGGGTGTTGTAGATCCAGTAGAAGGCCCACAGCACGGTGCTGCTCAAGGCGAGCACGACGCCTATGCAGTCGCTGAATTCCAGCGCCCACGGATTGCCCCCAGTGGCGACGACGAGCACGCCGGAGTAGCAGACAATGCCGGCGACTATGTCCGTCAACAGCAGGCGCTGGCGCAGCAGGGGCACGGACAGATAGGCGAGCACCAGGGCCCAGGTGTAGTTCAGAGGACCGGCCTCCTGCGCGGGAAGGCGACGGTAGGCTTCGAATAGCACGAGATAGTAGAGGAGGGGGTTGACAGCGCCGAGTGTAGCGGAGCGCAGGTACTCGCTGCGAGGCAGTTCAAGGACCGCTCCCAGCTGACCTCGAGCTGTCAGCACGACGCCGAGGACTACGCAGGAAACCAGGCAGCTGAACAGCAGCAGCAGCGACGGCTCGAGATAGCGAAGGCTGATCTTGAAGGCAGAGGCCACCGTCGACCACAGCAGCACGGCGGCGATTCCATAGAAGTACGCCTGATTCGAGGGAGTCATCGGCGCAGGAGAATAGCATGAAAAACTGGCGTGGGCGATTCAAGTTTCCCACATTAGCCTTCGGCCGCCGCGCAAATGAGGTCTTAGCGCCGGCCCTCACAACTGAATAGAACCGGTTCTTGGTGCCGGGAGATCGTTGGACCGACATCGTCGGACACCTCGATTTCGCGGAGAATAGGGAAGGCAGTGAAAATCTGCCGCGGTCCCGCCACTGTAACCGGCCGACGGGCATCAGCCCATCAATTCGTACGCAGGGAGAGAATTGTTGCTCTCTCACCCACTGCTCACCTTCGAGCGGGAAGGGGCGTGCGAAGCCAAGGCCGGAAGCCAGGAGACCTGCCTGAACCGGATCGCGAGAAACCTTCGGAACAAAGGTGCTCCGCTTGTTTGCCCTCAGGAGTCTCCGGTCTCATTCGAGGTTGTTTTTTCTTGTCATTGCTGTCGCTGTTATCGCAGGCCAGATTCCCAGCCAGGCCCAGCTCACGACCTATGTAGACGGTAGAGTTGTAGATGCCGTAACCGGCGACTCGCTCGCCAGCGTCTCGGTACTTGCCACCGCGGCTGCGCTCACGAAACAGGTCACGGCTACCAGTGACTCCACGGGGGGTTTTCGCCTGGGGCTGAGTCAGGGATCATGGCACCTGTCGGTTGACCGCATGGGTTACCGGTCGTGGCGTGAAACTGTGGTTGTCGACGACGAGTCGGTCGAGCTCCTCATTCAGCTGAGTCCGCACCCCCTGCAGATGGATCCCTTGCTGATCAAGGCAGACCGGGACGCTTCCGGAGAGCTCACGACTGCCTTCGTGCACAGTCTGGATGCGCAGGCGGTGGGCGGTACCGGTGAGGGAGTCACCGAGATCGTGGAGAGGGCGGTGGGGGCTCGCGTTCGGCGATACGGTGGACTCGGCAGCTTCAGCACGATATCGATCCGCGGTTCGACGTCAGAGCAGGTGCTCGTCTACCTAGATGGTGTGCCGCTGAACCGAGCCTCAGGGGGCGGCGTCGACCTCGGAGCGCTGTCCTTGGCCGGTGTGGAATCCGTGGATGTGTATCGAGGCGCTGTGCCCGCACGATTCGGCGGCAACAGCTTGGGCGGGGTCGTGCACCTGCGTACGGTGGAGGGAACGGGCTCCAACTTGCAGTGGGAGGCCGGATTGGGATCGTTCCAGACCCGGCAGCTGTCGGTAACGCTGCGGGGGAATCGTCGCTGGGTGCTGGCGGCGGGCAGCGTCGCCAGTGACAATGACTTCCTTTTTCTCGACGACAACGGCACCGAGTACAACCTGCTCGATGACGAGAAGACGGAGCGAATCAACAGCGACTTTCAGTCCTCTAGGCTGTTGACCAAGGCCGATGTACCGATCTGGGGCGCTACGATATCGGCGCACAACACCTTCGACATCAGTCACCGCGGCATCCCCGGTCTCGGCAACTTCCAATCCCGGCACACCCGGTTCGACACCTGGCAGAATTTGACCGAGCTGTTGCTGAGCGGCCGTTGGGGTGACGGCGCCGGCTACCGGGTTGTCGCTTATCACAGCCTTCATCAGGAAGAATACAAGGACTTACACGACGAAGTGGGATTCGGCGTGCAGCACGACCACAATCAAGGCCGGACTCTGGGCTCCCGAGCCGAGCTCTCGATTCTGAAAGCGACGACGCTGGTGACGGTCTTCTTCGGCCTACGCCGTGAGAGTTTCAATCCCGACAACCTCATTGAAGATGTTCAGAGCCGACTGCGCAGCAGTCGGCGCGTCGGCACCGCTACCGGCGCGGAAGCCGAGGTGCCGCTGGGTCCGGTGTGGGTTCAGCTGGGCGGCCAAGTCGAACTGCTCGATGACAAGGTGATCAATGACCGCTCGGCGGGCCCTGACGACAAGCCAGTTCGGCGCGACCGACGCGGCCTTTGGGGTAGCCGGTTGGGAGCGCGTTACCAGGTGGCCTCGCATCTGCAACTAAAGGGCCACATCGGCCGCTATTCTCGATCACCCAGCTTCTTTGAGCTGTTCGGTGACAAGGGAGCAGTCATCGGCGACACCGAGCTCGAACCCGAGTCGGGGATCAGCTCCGACCTAGGTCTCGAGATGAAGTTCTTTAATGGGCCGGTACAGCGTCTGGAACTCGTCGCCTACCGCAATCGGGTCACCGGCCAGATCCGCTTTGTACACAACTCTCAGCTCGTACTGCGTCCGCTGAACATTGGGCAGGCGCGTCTGCAGGGTTTGGAGTGCAGGCTGCAGGCGAGTCCGCTAACACAAACGACAGCGACGGCGAGCTACACCTACTCTCAGGCGGTGAACAGTACGCCAGGCTCGCACGAGCGCGGACTTGACCTGCCAAATTCGCCCCGACATGTCGCCCGATTGGAATTCGCGACGGCGTTCTCGCTCTTCACGGCTCGTTACGAGCTGTCCGCCGAGAGCCGCCACTTCCTTGATCGGGCCAATCTGCGCCCGGCACCGCGCCGGCGGGTACACACAGCGTCATTGGCTGCCGCGCTGTTCGGCTCCGTTAGACTGAGGGTGGAAGCGCGCAACCTGACCGGTAACCAAATGGCGGATCTGTGGGGCTATCCGCTCCCCGGCCGCAGCCTGTTCCACTCTCTGCGCAAGAACTGATCCGATTGAACCCAAAACGTCTCCAAGGAGATGTCGCAGAATGACCCGACGCACCCTGGTATCCATGGCTAGCTTTGCCCTACTGTGGTTGGGGAACGCCGGCCATTCCCAGTCCCCGATCTTTGTCGCCACCACGGACTTCCAGACCGGCAGCACGGCGCTATGGTCTGCTGGTCTGACTAAGGCAGAGGTGAACCTGCTCACCATACACTCGGATGCGTCGGTGCGGTTCAACCGCGGGCGCATCTACGTGGTGAACCGTCTCGGACAGGACAATATCCTCGTGCTCGATCCCGCCAATCCTCGGCAGCCTCTGAATCAGTTCTCCGTGGGCAACGGCACCAATCCGCACGACATCGTCGTGGTCAGCGACTCCAAGGCGTACGTGAGTCGCTACGGGAGCACGGAGCTGCTCATCGTCAATCCCGCCAACGGAGCGGAGCTGGGCAGCGTGGATCTGAGCTCTTTCTCCGACGCCGACGGTCTACCAGAAATGTCGCAGATGACGCTGATCGGCAACCGGCTATACGTTGCCTGCCAACGTCTGGACCGCGACGGCGGGTTCGTGCCTGCGGATATAGGAGTGGTCGCCGTCATCGACACTCAGACGGATCTGCTGGTGGATGGGATCGCGTTGTCTGGGCAGAATCCCCACTCGATGCGGATCGCCGGTGACCGTCTGGTCATCTCGCTGACCGGCGCCTTTGGCGATCGCCAGGGTGGCATCGAGGTGTTTATGACGGATTCCAGGGTTGGCGAGATGGTGATCTCGGAGACCCAGTTTGGGGGAGACGTGCAGTCCATCGACCTGGTGACCGCGGACCGAGGCTACGCCGTCGTTGCTGACGAGAACTTCACCAATCTCGTCGTGCCCTTCGATCTGGCGCGCCGCAGCGTCGGAGAGCCCCTGCAGGGGCTCTCCGGGGGCTTCATACCGTCCGTGCTGGTAGAGGGAGATCGGTTGATCGTCGCTGATCAGGGACCTTTCGGTCAGACGGATCTGGCCGGGCTGCTGGTGTATGACACCAACAATCACCAGCGGCGGGTGGGGCCAATCTCAACGGGACTGCCTCCGAACAGCCTAGCGCTACTCGGCGAGCGACGGATCACCGCGGTCTTGCATGAGAGATCCTTGCTGCCTAACGGCGGCGGGTTGGGAGACGCCTACCCGAATCCTTTCAATGCCTCGACGTTGATCCCGGTAACTTTGTCCCGTCAACAAGGTGGGGCGGAGCTTGCCGTCTTCGATGTGGTGGGTCGACGAGTGCGGACACTCATGCTTGACGACCGGCAAGCCGGAGCTCAACGGGTTCTCTGGGATGGGCGAGACGAAAAGGACCGCGCTGTGGCGACGGGCACTTACCTCATCCGACTCGTTGTGGAAGGGGTAATGACGGCCAGGCAGGTGACGCTGCTCAAATAGCGGGAATCATCCTGCAGGACAAAACCAATACAGACGTCGACAACCGTGACTGGAAGCTCAAGCTTGGATCCGGCGGCGCACGAGTGGAGATTACCACCTTCTCCGGCTAAGTTGAGCTGCGCAAGGAGTGGCAAGAGCGGGGTTCCGCAGGGGCACTCCGGTACCGATCTTGGATGAATTAGTAGCGGGTTGATCGTGAGGCGTAGGCAGTTCATCAAGATCGGAATCGGGGCCACTGCGGCGCTGTCGTGGGGACGGCGCTTGGAAGGAGAAGAGGTGAGTAGCGACAGCAAGAACTGGACGTGGATCAACACCGATCCGGCCACTGACGACGACGAGTGGCGCCGGCGCTTCGCCCGGGCGCGTGAGAACGGGATCGACGCTGTTCTCCCCGAAGTGTTCAACAATCACTTGGCTTACTGGCACAGCCAGCACCTCCCGGTCGGCGACGCCGGTTGGTTGGAGCGACTGGTCCTCTTGGCCCATGAGGCCGGTCTGGAAATCCACGCCTGGATCCACTGCATGACCTGCAACATACCCGAGATTATGCAGGCTCATCCCGAGTGGTACGATGTGAACCGGAACGGGGAGTCCGCGGTGGACAAGCCAGCCTACGTCGACTACTACCGTTTTCTCTGCCCGTCGCGCCCCGGCGTGCAGGACTTTCTGCGACACCGGGTAAGCGAGCTGGCAGCCATCGAAGGTCTCGACGGCATTCACCTCGACTACATTCGCTTTCCCGACGTCATCTTGGCAGAGGGACTGCAGCCGAATTACAACATTGTGCAGGACCGGGAATACCCGGAGTACGACTACTGCTACTGCGATCTATGCCGCAGCGATTTCAAGGCGGCCAGCGGCATCGATCCGCTCACAGATCTCGACGATCCCAGCGCCAGTGCGGAGTGGAAGCAGTTCCGCTATGACCGCATCAGCACCCTCGTGAACGAGCATCTCATTCCCGTCGGTCGCGCCGCCGGCCGGCAGATGACCGCCGCGGTCTTTCCCAACTGGGAGCACGTGCGCCAGGAGTGGCACGTCTGGGACCTTGATGCGGTGTTGCCCATGATCTACAACAGCTTCTACAACGAGGGTATCGATTGGATTCGCCGGAAGTGCGAAGAGGGCGTCGCTCGGATGGAGGCGAAGGGTATGCCGAAGCCGCTTTACAGTGGCTTGTTCGTGCCAGGCCTGACGCCCGGCGAGCTCAAGGAGGCGGTGGCCGCGTCAGCAGCAGGCGGTGCCGCAGGAGTGTCACTCTTCCCCATGGGTGGGATGAGCGATGAGCACTGGGAGGCGCTCCGCGGCCGAGCCCGCCCTTAGTCCCAAGGCCGCACGAAGCGGCCCGGTGTGGCACCAGTGTGAGTGCCGTCGCGCACGACCTGCTCGCCGTTGACGAAGACGTGGCGGATCCCCGAAGAGAGCTGGTGTGGGTCTTCGAAGGTCGCGTGGTCGATGATGGAATCGGCATTGAAGGCGACGACATCGGCGAATAAACCCTCCTGCAGAAATCCGCGGTGTTGCAGACCTAGACGATCGGCGACGGACGAGGTCATCTTCCGAACCGCATCCTCCAAAGAGATCACACCTTGCTCGCGCACGTAGCGGCCAAGGACGCGGGTGTAGGTGCCGTAGCCGCGGGGGTGCACGGGTCCGTAGGCGCGCGCCCAGCTGGGATCGTGGCCTCCGGCATCGGTGGAGATCTTCACCCAAGGCTGCTGCAGCTGCAAAGGCAGATTGTTCTCGTCCATGGAGAAGTAGATCGTACTGATGCGCTGGCGCTCGATGAGGATTAGATCCATAACGCAGTTGAGCCAGTCCTGACCCCGCATCTGACAGATCTCGGTGAGCCGCTTGCCCACGTACTGTTGGTGTTCGGGATGCTGGAAGCCGATGGGCATGACGGCGTCGGCGCCGTGCTGATCCACCATGGCCTCCCAGCGACCATCCGGCTTCATGGCGTCGTCGCGGATGCGCCCACGTACTCCGGCATCGGCGAGATTGTCGAAGAGCCTACCACCGGCCGACGTCCAGGGCGGCAAGCACGAGGTGAGTCCGGTGCCGGATGCGGGGTAGGGATACATGTCGGCGGTGACATCGAGCCCCTGGGCGCGGGCGCTCTCGATGGCCTCGATGAACGCGGGCATCTTATCCCAGTTCCTGCGTCCCGCCGCCTTGAGGTGGTAGATCTCCACAGGAAGATCAGCGCGAGCCCCGATCTCGAAAGCTTCATTGAGGGCGGGGAACATCTCATCGGCTTCAGAACGCAGGTGGGTGATGTAGATGCCGTCGAATTGGGAAACGATCTCGCAGACATCGACGATCTCGTCGGTGTCTGCGTAGGCGTCGGGGGGATAGATCAACGCGTAGCTGACTCCAAATGCACCATCCTCCATGGCCTCGGCCATAACCCGCCTCATGGCCGTCCGGTCGGCCGCCCGGGCCGGTCTCATCTCCATACCAACCACGTAGTGGCGTAGCGTTCCGCCTCCGAGGAAAGAGCCGACGTTTGGTGACACGCCTTCTTCCTCGTAGGCCTCGAGCCAGTGGCGAAAGCGGCTCCAGTGGCGCGAGCGTTCCACCCAGGACTCTAGGCGTGCGCCGTAGATGCCAGCGTCGAGTTCGGCGGGGATGTGGCCGCCGCGTGGGGCCGGGGTCAAGGCCTCGCCCATGATCTCGGTGGTGACGCCCTGGGTAATCTTTGAGACGCAGCGGCCGTCGACCATCAGGGGCGAGATGGAGTGGCTCTGGATGTCGATGAAGCCGGGACAAACGACGAAGCCGTTGACATCGATGACAGAGGCGGCGTGCGATGCGGGAATGGCCCCGGGTGGAGTGATGGCCGAAATGCGATCGCTGGAGAGAGCAACGTCGCCGTAGAACCAGGGGTTGCCGCTGCCGTCAACGATCCGACCACCGACGAGTAGGTGATCGATGCTGGCCATCAGCTCACGACCAGATAGGACAGCCAACCGTCGTGAGCGTCGTTGAGGATCATGTGTGGCACTGAGCGGGGCAGGTACACGGCATCGCCCTCGCGGACGCGGTGGGCTTCGTACTCGGTGACCACCACCCCCTTGCCCTCCGTGACGTAGTAGATCTGCTCCTTGTCGTCATGCTGGTGCATGTCGGAAGCCTGTCCGCAGCCTAGGGACTGGCGGGCCAGATAGTAGAAAGAGAGCAGGCAAGGCTGGTCAGTAGCGGGCTCTTGTTCGTTGAGGCGCTCGAGCAACTGCCAGGTCACCGCCTTGCCGTGGTTACCCAGCGTTGGGGAAGCGTCGCTCCAGTTTACCACGCGCGGGGCGCTGCGATCGACGTGAGTGTCATCGGCGACGGCGCAGGTGATGATGAGGTACTGCATCCAGTCGCTGGAGTCCTCGCCGAGGAGCTGGTGCTTGACCCCAGGAGGGAAATAGGTGGCGGTTCCGGGCCCTACAGGAACGCGCTCGTCGCCAATGCGAACCTCCATCTCGCCGGCGAGGATGTAGTAGTACTGCTCGGCGTTTTCGTGGGCGTGATAGTCGGTGTTCTTGCCCGCTTGCAGGGAGTGGCCAGCGAAACCTGTGAGGTGAGTCAGGCACAGATGTGACGAGGGATCATTTGTGTCGAGAGTGCCGAAGATGGGCCAGACGATGGCGTTGTCGTGGCCGAGATAAGAATCGCTGTCGCGCCAGTTGCGCACGACGGCTCGTGGAGATGCCAAAGGACGTCCTTTCTACGGAGTGTTTAGAAAATCACTTCCAATTTTCGAGGCCCAACAGTTTGCGGCCTAGTTCGGTGAGCTCCGCCGTCTGTTGATGTTTGTGCTCCCAGTTGCGCGGGTCGCCGGGCCAGCCCGTCGTGGGGCGTCGCTGGCGCCACGCCTCGACGCGGTCATGGGCGTGCTCGGTGGCGTTCTTAGGGGCAGGAGACATGCTGATGTACTGCGCCAGGCGGGGCCGATCGGATCCGTTGTGACCATTGCCGTGGGCCAGTAAGCGATGCCAGATGAGCAGGTCGCCCGCCTTCCCGGGTATGGATCGCACGTCGAGGCCGGTGGGGTCGGGATGCCGGGGGTTGCGATCGGCGGGCTGAGTCTTCACCCATTCGGCGAAAGCTCCGTGAAAGCCCGGCACGCATTGGAAGCCGCCTTGGTCCTCGGCGGTGTCTGTGAGATAGAGAACGCCCTGGACGCCAAAGGGAACCCCCTCTTGGGAGGTGTCGAGATCCCAGTGGATCATGCCCCTGCTGCACCATTCTGGCCGATCCTCACGCGCCGGGGGTTTCATGTTGGCGCGATCGAGGGAGACCCAAAGGTCTTCGCGATTCCATATCTCACTAAAGGCAGCATGGACACGCGGGTACTGACGATTGTCCCAGAGCGCCTGGTGCTGGTAGATCTCCACCATACCCGCCGCAGAGATCGGCGAGCAGCGATCATCACCCGAGTAGGGTTTGTGGCGGTACCAGGTCTCGGGGTTGTCCCTGTCCATATCCAAGAATTCCCAGATGGCATCAACGAGGGCATCGAGATTCTCCTGGGGCACGGCTTTGGGAACGACGACGTAGCCATTCTCCTTCCACAAGGAAAGGTCCTGCGCACTTAATACGGGCATGAGTGGGGTCTCTCGAGTATCGGTATCTGGCCCTGAGGCCATTGGTTGTGCACACTTGCAGCGGCTTTGAGGCGGCAATATAGCGACCGAGGGCCTTCGAGGTGAAGATCGCCAGCATATACGTTCACTCTCGAAAGCTCACACATTCCCTGTGAAGCCGGGACAGGAGGCAGCTGCATGGAAGCCTGGGTGTTCTGCTGCAACGACAGTCCGCTTGAGCACTGGACTGAGGGCTATAAGGAACGTTTTGACGCCTGGGAGGCTGGTGGAATTCGCGGTCTCGTTGTGGGTCGTATGCTGTTCCGTCAGCCGGACGGGTCACAGATCCGAGCCTACGCGCCGGATCTTCAGGTCTACTCCGCCCACGGCGAGGACCCGCCGGAGATCCAATCTCGAGATGAGACAAAGGAGCGTCAGCTGCAGGCGATGCTTGACGACGCGGCGAGCCGAGGCTGGGAGCTGATGATATTCGGGTTTGGCGGATCGGTAGCACAGTTGGAGGATCAGCTCAACGCCTTTCCTCAGATTAGCGGCTTCATCATTGATGGGCCCGGCGAGAACCACTACGAGCTCGAGTTCCATCACGGTGGAGAGCTGCTGGAAATTCGCTCCGGCGAGGAGGCGCGGTTTGAGGCAATCGGGGTGGACGTGGAGCGAATGCAGCGGGGCATCGACCACATGCGGGAGAGCCTATCGAAGTTGACGCCGGAGCGGGTTCGTTATCACGCCGCCGGAGGCATGCTAGGTGCGATGTTGCTGTTTGACGTGAATGAAGAAGCACTGTACTGGTTGCGCAGTCGCCAGCAGGCTTCGCTGAACGAGTGGAAGCGGGCGCGCGAGTTGGCCGACGCCGCTGATCGCCCGGTGCGGCTCGGTGGCATTCCCCGGGCGGTGTCGTTCTCTTCCCTCACGGGACAGAACTACCACCTAATGGCGCCCTACTTCGACCTCATATTCCCCAAGCACTACTTCTGGCACCGCGGGATGGACGGCATGTACGGCACGATCTCGAGATGGGTGAAGCGGCTCAGAAGATGGAACTCTGGCCTGTCGGAAGCGGATAGCTTCGATGTGGTGAAGGCGCTGTTCGGAATCGAGCTGCCCGAAGTGCGGTCCCTCGTCGACATGGAGATGGGATTTCCCAACGAGTTTTTCTCGCAGTTGGTCTACGGAGAGAGCCGGCGTGCCTTGGATGCGATAGGCGATGCCGACAAGGTGATCGCCTGGGTCTCCACCGGTCGCTGTCCTCACGGCGGGGATCAGATGACGGCACGAGATCTGCAGGGCATTCTGTCTGCGTCGCAGCAGGCGGGGATCAAGCGCTTTCTCTACCATCCCGAGCCGGACATTGGCGCCGCGGAATGGAATGTGATCACCCGCATGTGCGGCACGCCGTGGGACGAGGATCCCAAGGGCTACTGGCCGAAGGGCACGCCGCTGCCGGATACATGGAACGGTGGCCGAGTCGCTCCGGATGTGCCGTAGATGAAGGTCACTTCGTCTACGAGAGGAATAAATTCTCGGGAGAAGACGGGGTCGATAGTTTCGAGCGGCGTGTTTGCAGCCGTGGTGAGTCTGTTTGCCGGCCAGGTCGGCACCCTGGAGCCGGCCTCAACCCCTCCATGGCTTGCATGAGACACGACTTTAGGAGGAAGGTCGCCGCCGTCACCGGAGCCGGTGGCGCCATCGGTGGCCGAATCGCGAGCGCACTGGCTGAGGCAGGCGCGCAAGTGGCGATTTGGGACCTGTCACCAGAGGCGGCACGGAGCCGAAGCTGTGAGATTGGAAGCAATGCACTGGCCGTTGAGTGCGACGCCACATCGAATGAGAGTGTGGCTGCCGCTCTGGAAATGACTTGCAGCGAATGGGGGGGATCGGTGGATCTGCTGGTCAACGCTGCGGGCGGAAGCCACGCGACGACGACGACATCCGAAGAGCTAGAGTTCTTCGACATCGACCCCGAAGCCACGCGCAGAGTCATGGATCTGAATTATCTGAGTGCGGTGATTCCCTCGCAGGCGGTGGGCCGGTTGTTCGCCGAGCAAGGGTCTGGTGCGGTGGTGAACATTACGTCGGTCGGCGGTGGCAAACCCTTGTCGAGAGCGCTGGCCTACTCCAATGGCAAGGCGGCAGCGGACAGCTTCACGCGCTGGCTCGCCGTGCACATGGCGCAGACCTACTCGCCAAGAATCCGAGTCAACGCGGTAGCTCCCGGTTTCATGCTCACCGAGCAGAACCGGTTCCTGCTACAGGACGCCGCCGGCCAGCTCACGGAACGCGGGCGGAAGGTGATTTCGCAGGTACCGATGGCACGATTTGGAGAGCCGGACGAAGTGGTGGGCGCAACCCTCTGGCTGCTCTCCGATCAGGCAAGCTTCGTCACTGGCGCCGTCATCCCCGTAGATGGCGGCTTCACCGCATCCTGCGGGGTCTGAGGGTTTTTCATGCGCAATCAGGTTCGAGAGTGTCTCACCGCGGGTAAACCCGCCATAGGCTGTCAATTACGTTTTGGTTCGCCGGCGATCGCCGAGCTCTTCGGTCACTCCGGCTTTGACTGGATCCTCCTCGACAGCGAACACGCGCCGCAGACACCGACAGGCATGCAGGCGCAGCTGCAGGCGATCGGCAACACGCCGGCAGCCCCCATTGTTCGCCTGCCAAACATCGACGAGGAGCTCATTCGTCTCTATCTCGACATGGGTGCCATGGGGATCCTCACGGCCTTCACCAACACTCCTGAAGAAGCGGAGCGAGCTGCTCACGCCTGCCGCTACCCACCGAGGGGGGACCGCAGCTTTGGTCCCCACCGGGCTTCACATTACGGCCTGCGCACGCAGGAATATTTGGAGAAGATTGACGATCTCGTGGTGTACATGGCCCTCATCGAGTCGGCGGAAGCGATCGACAACATCGACGCCATCTTTGCCGTGGAGGGCATGGACACCGTCATCATCGGCCCCGTGGATCTGTCGTATTCACTGGGCGTGCCCTTTGACTACGAAAGCGACACCTTCCAGGAGGCACAGGCCAAGGTGGCGGAAGCGGCGAGCAAGGCGGGAAAGCCGGCGGGACTCGGCGTTTACCGGAACCCGCTGGAATCGGCGAATATGAAACGGGCGATGGACGATGGGTTTCAGGTACTGCTGACCGGAAGCGACGAGGGCACGCTGATGGAGGGCTGTCGACAGATGGCCAAGGTGCGGGAACACTTGGGCATCTAGCCCAGTGTCGCATAGGGGAATCCCGTGCGACCGATCTAACGTCAGGCTATGACTACGACAGCCGCAGCTTCCTCTCGTACAGCAACGGTTCACTGTCAATTCGGGCGGACGGTGTCGGGTTCGCCGACCTGAACTCGGGGGCACCCTCACTCCACCACGAACTCGTGGAAGGTGGCGGAGCGCATTTGCTCCCAGTCCACCTCCACACCCAGTCCCGGCTTGGTTGGAGCGTGCACGAAGCCCTCGCCGTCGGAGCGAATGACGTCGCGCATGCCGAACTCGTATGGCTGCTGTGGGACCGAGTGCTCGTAGAAGGTGCAGTGGTCGTGGGCGAGCATGACGTGAAGATTGGCGGCGGAGTTGAGGGTGTAGCCCCAGGACATGATCTCGCAATTGATGCCCGCTGCGGCGGTGAGGGTCATCGCCTTCTGCATCTGCGTGATGCCCCCCATCATGTGCACGTCGGTGCGTGTTGATCGCCAGGCCTTGGTCCGAATCCCCTCGTTCAGGGTCATGAGATCCATGAGCCAGTTGCCCGAGGGTAGAATCGGTATCGTCGTGGACCGAGTCAGCTCGCGGTAGCCATCGAGATCCCAATCAGGGAGGGGGGCTTCGAACCAGCTGAAACCTAGCTCTTCGATTTCGCGGGCCACGCGCATGGAGCTCGCCCGGTCGTAGTTGTTCTCCACGTCCAGCATGAAGTCGACTCGCTCGAGGTCGAACTCGCGGGAGACGGCACGGCAGAGCTCGATGTCGCGATGGGGAACACACCAGGTGTGGAATTTCACCGCCGTGTAGCCCTCAGCGAGCAGATTCTCGACAAACCTCAAGTATGCGGGCACGTCCTCGAGCATGGGTGTGCTGGCGTAGGAGCGAATGCGATCGCGGCGCGCTCCCAACAGCTGGTAGATGGGCAACCCCGCCACCTTTCCAGCGAGATCCCACAGGGCGATGTCGATCGTTGCGAGAGCCTGGGGCGGCAAGGGAAAGACGCGGGGTCGGATGTCGTACCACAGCGCCTCTCTTTGCAGGGGATCGCGGCCAATCAGGATGGGCGCGATGTGTCGAATCGCCTCGGCGGTGTACTTTTCGTAGCCGAAGGAAGTGGCGTTCCAGACCCCTGAGACTGCCTCTCCGCCATCATCGGTGAACAGCCGCAACACGGTGTTCGTGGCATACTGATCGGGCAGGTCGTCGGACCAGGTGAACTGTTCGGTGGGTGGGCCCACAGCACGCACTTCGATTCGCTCGATCTTCACGAGGATGCAGCCTTCGGCGGAAGGGGAGAGAGTGGTCTTTCCGGTAGGGTATGATAGCTGATGGGTCGTTCCGCGAACACGATCAGATCATACCCTCGTCGAGCATGGTCAGCAGGGCAGAATCCTCGGTGTTGAGGGGCAGGTGCACGCGACCACGTCGTCGCGCCGACTCGTACGTGGCGAAGATGAGCTCCGTCGCCTGCATGGCCTTGCGGCTGCTGAGCTCGGGTTCATCGCCGCTGTCGAGACAGGCGACGAGATCGTCGACGCTGGCGATGGTGTGCTGGGGCGTGGGCACGCCTTCGGTAACGGGTTGCTCTTCCCAACCGCTGTCGCGCAGTAAGCGGATGCCCTCCTTCTCTTCCACCTCGATCACGCCCTCGGTGCCGACGAGGCGGTTGCGCGTCCCCTCGTAGCCGGCGTCACCGGTTGCCATCATACCTTCCACACCGTTAGCGAAGCGGATCCAGGAGAAACCGCTGGTCTCGACGGGGATTCCGAAGATCAGGCGTTCTTCCTCCACGGAGATCTGACCGAGGACCCACTCGGCGGGAGTTTCGTCGTTGAAGAAGAACATCATGTCGAACCAATGGGTGCCCCAGTCGAAGAGGTTGGAGCAACTGGTCTCATGACGGCGCAGCTGACCAATGGCACCGTCGCGCACCAGAGCTCGTGCAGAGCGGAAGCGATCTCCGAAACGACGCTGGTGGCAGAAGGTTAGCACCACGCCCGCCTGTTCGCAGGCAGAGTGAATGGCGCGGGCATCTCCCCAAGTGGGAGCGATGGGCTTCTCGGAGTGGATGGCCTTCACGCCGCTGGCGGCGGCAGCTTCGATCATTTCTCGGTGCAGGCCGATCCATGTGCAGACGCTGACGATATCGATCTGCTCGCCCTCGAGCATCTCGCGGTAGTTGGTGTAGGCGCTGCCCACGTCAAACTGCTCGCAGAAGGCAGTGCGGGTCTTGTCGGAGGGTTCGGCGCAGGCGACGATGGTGGTCTGCCCGTTGAGGGCATAGCCCTCGGCATGGGCGCGGCCACGGCCGCCGCAGCCGATGACGGCAGCGCGATAGGTCTGGGTCATGGGCTTGAGTTCCACTCCGGATTCGATTGCGGAATCTTGGCTTCCACGGATTCCCTCCATCGCTTCAGCCGATCGTGCAAGTCAGCGACAACTTCGGGCCGTTCGGCGGAAATGTCACGGTCTTCGCCGATGTCGTCGCGCAGGTTGTAGAGCTCGAGACGGCCGTCCTCGAAGAACTCGACGAGTTTCCAGTTGCCGCTGCGCACGCTGCTACCAGGGCTACCGCCCTGGTTGCCGTAGTGCGGGTAGTGCCAGAAGATGGCATCGCGTTCGATATCCCCGCCTTCGAGCAGCGGGAGAATGCTTATGCCATCGCAGTGCTGTTCGGGGATTGGATAGAGTCCGGCGGCTTCGAGTAGCGTTGGATAGAAGTCGGGACTGGTGACGGGTACGGCGCAGCTGCTCCCTGCCTCCACTCGTCGTGGCCAGCGCACCAGCAGGGGCTCGCGGGTGCCGCCTTCGTACATCCAGCCTTTGCCCTCGGCTAGCGGGGCGTTGCAAGTGGGTGAGCCCTCGCTGGTGGTGAGTCCGCCGTTATCGGATGTGAAGACGATGAGGGTGTTTTCAGCCCGCCCAGATGCTTCTAGTGTGGCGAGGACGCGCCCGATATTTTCATCGAGGCTGTGGATCATGGCGGCGTACACCGGATCTGAGTGCAGGAGCCGGCGCTTCACACGCTGATCCTTCTTATGCTCCATGGGAAAGTGTTCGCCCTCCTCGAAGGTAGGAAGCATGTCCAGCTCAAGTTTCCTTGCTTTCTCCTCGTAGCGGGCGATGAGCTCGGGCTTGGCCTGGATCGGCGTATGCACGCTGTAATACCAGAGGTTGAGGTAGAATGGTGTGTCCGCGGGACACCCGATGATGAGATCGACGACACGGTCGGTGAGGTAGTCGGTCAGGTAGGTGCCTTCGGGAACGGCGACGTCGTCGAGGGCGGCGATCGTCCACGGGCTGAAGTAGCCGCCGCGCGCTGGAGAGCCTTGATGGCAGCCGCCCACGTTGACGTCGAAGCCGTGATCCTTGGGTGAGTGGCCATCGCCGCCCAGGTGCCACTTGCCCACGTGCCAGGTTGTGTAGCCGCCGTCGCGCAGCGCTGCTGCCAAACTGTGCTCAGAGGAGGGCAAGTTCTTCAGGTACGGCACGTCCACGACCTTGCCACGAGCGGGGTGCACGTGATTGTGCACGTCGATCCAGTCGGTGATCCCAACGGTGGCGGGATACTTTCCGGTGAGTATGCTAGCGCGTGTCGGCGAGCAGACCGGACAGGCGGCGTAGGCGTCGGTGAACTGCATGCCTTCGGCGCACAGCCGGTTCAGGTTCGGGGTCTCGTAGAACTCGCTGCCACAGCAGGCCAGGTCGGTCCAGCCGAGGTCGTCGATGAGGATGAAGACAATGTCGGGGCGCGTCGAGCTCATGGTATTCCACAGACTTGTGCGAGGCGGTGCCGTGGATAATCGTAACGGGGTCATCGAATCGCGACAACCGCCAAGGATCCCGCCTTGAATCCCGATCGTACAGCCCGAGCCTCCGCCGTTGTGGCGGTGCTACGGGGCGATGCCACGAGAGCGTCGGTCTGCAACGAGCACCGCATCGACGGAATGACCTTTCGGGCCTGGGTCCGAGAGCTTCTCGAGCAGAAGCATTCTGACCCGAATGCCCAGCTACGCTCTCCGTCCATCAGGGAAGGAGGCCGAATCCGTCGAGATACATGGGGTGTCGCTCACTGCCAGGCGGATTCCCTCGGGGACCTGTGCTTTGCGGTGGGGGTCGCTCAGGCCCAAGACCGCTTGTGGCAGCTCGACTACCGCCGGCGGCTAGCCGCGGGACGACTCGCCGAGATCCTCGGTCGAGACTACGTTGCCGGCGATCGCGAGCACCGAACCTTGGGCTTTCGTCGCATCGTGGAGCAGGAGGAGGAGCCGGCGCTCAGCGACGAAGCTCGGATGGCGCTCACCGGCTACGCGGCAGGGGTCAACGCCTGGATCGAGAGGTGCTGCGGGAACCTGCCGATCGAGTTCGACGTGCTTGGATACGAGCCCGAACCATGGACGATCTTCGACAGTCTGTCCATCCTGCGCTACTTCTGGTGGACCCTCACCGGCCGGCTGAGCCAGCTCGCCGCCGCCGAGCGGCTCCTGAGAAACACGGATCCCGCGTTGGCAAAGTGGTTCCTCACACCAGAGACGGTTTCCTACATCGTTGCGGGTGACGAAGCCTCCGCTGCTCATGGAGCTTCAGAGGCTGACGATCCCAGTCAGACGCCGGGTTCCAACAACTGGGCGGCGGCGGCAAGCCTGCTGACCCAGGGTGGCCCTGTGCTCGCTGCCGACCCTCATTGGCCGGTGGCCTTCCCTGACATGTGGTACGACCAACACCTGCAGGGAGCGGGAATGGATGTGATCGGCCCCGCGTACCCCGGGGTGCCGACCGTCATCTTCGGTCGTACTCACGGACTAGCCTGGGGGCGAACGAACAACGTAAGTTCCACCCGCGATCTCTATCACGAGCGCATCGACCCCTGCGACAGCGAAAGCTACTGGACCGGATCGGAGTGGCGGCCTTTCAAGCTGTTGGCGGAGGAGATTGACGTGCGCGGCGAAATGCCGGAGCTATGCGAGGTCCGGTTGACGCACGAACGTCGCCCGGTGGTCGATGAGTTCGTGCCTGATGTAGAGCGTGAGCCGGCGGAGGTGGAGAGGATGACGCTGCGCTGGGTGGGCCAAGAGCGCATCGAGGACGTCCAGGTATTGCTGGATCTGGGGCGGGTCGAGAGTATCCCGCAGGCGCTGGAGGTGTTTGCGGATTGGCGCCTGTCGGTGTGGAATTGCGTGTTCGCCGATTCGCGGGGATCGATCGCCTACCAGATGTGCGGAAGTGTGCCGCGACGACCGATAACGACGCGGGGCACGCGACCTGCGGCCGAATCCGAGCACGAGTGGACAGGCTATTGGTCGACTCCGGAGCTGCCCGGCGAGGTCGATCCAGCATGCGGTTGGGTGGGGTCCGCGAACAATCCACCCATTGCTCCGGCAGCGGTACCCGGAATGTACGGGACCTATGCAGATGGATATCGCCACCAACGGATTGGCCAAGCTCTCGAAAGAGGAGTTCCCCACACGCCCGAGGGTGTTGGCGAACTGCAGGCCGACAATAGATCACTGCGGGCCGAGCAGCTCTCGCCATGTGTCGTTGTCCTGCTAAACGAAATTGATACACCGGCGAGCCAACGTATGGCGCGGCATCTGGGCAACTGGAACTATTGCTTTGACGTGAACCAGATTGGCGCGACAATTTGGGCAATCCTGTGGCCGCGACTGGTGAAGAATGTGGGTCATGCAGTGCTGGACCCCTTCACCGCCGATCTGAACGCCGTTAACGCAGGCCGACTGACTCGGGCGCTGCTGCTCGGCGAGGACGTCGCTGTCGATGTAGATCTACGCGAATTGTTGCAAAGGGCGGCGGAGGCGACAATGAAGTATCTGGTCTCCATTCGAGGAGGCGGAGACGAGAACCGATGGAGGTGGGGCAAAGTGCAGATCATGGCACTAACCCACCCCCTCGCCGAGCGTTCGGAGCTAGCCCGGGCGATCTTCAACCCCCCCCGGGTCGCATGCCCGGGCGGCCCCTCGCTCATCAACAATCGATCGAGCCGGGAAACCGCCTCGAGCCTGCTCGTTACTGGGGGGCCGAGCTACCGGTTCACCGCCGACATGGCGACTGACGTCGCAGCCGGTGTCATGCTGAGCGGTCAGAGCGGACAGCCAGGACACCGACACTACAGCGATCAGCTGTTGCTGTGGCCGGTGGGCAAGCTGCGTCCGCTGGTCATGGGTTCGGTTCGTGTCGAGGAGCTGATCCAATCGCAGACTCAACTCATCGCCACCGATGGCGAGGGAGACGACTGATGGCATTGCCGAAGCACACCGTGGGCATCATTGGCTGCGGCCGTATGGGCCAACACTATGTCGAAATTTATCAGACCTTGCCTGACACCGAAGTCGTTGCCATCGCGGAACACAATCCGGAACGCCGGAAGGCGGTGGGCGAGCGATTTGGAGTGACTGGCTTGTACGTCGATGCAGAAGAAATGTTTCAGCACGTGACTCCCGATCTCGCTGCTGTGGTTCTACCTGGCAAGTACATCAAGGAGGCGGTTGTCGCTGCGGCGCAGGCGGGAGTGAAGGGTGTCTCGGCAGACAAGCCCATCGGCGCCCGACTGTCCGACGTGGACGAGATGGTAACGGTTTGCGAAGAGCGGAACGTGGTATTCGCCGGCGGCAACCTGCAGCGCGCCATGGGGGAAGTACAGGAGGCGGCTGCCTGGCTGCGAGCGGGCGAGTTTGGTCGGCCACGCGGAGCTAGCGTGCACGGCTGGGGCGGCGAGATCTCCGGGGGCGGCTGCCAGCATATCGCGGTGCTACGTCTATTCACACATGCGGAGATTGCCGAGATCGTGGCTTGGGGTTCGCCGTTGGAGGCCCTGAAGCAAGAGGATGACCACGGTTTGGTCATCAACGCGCAGTGTCGAATGAGCAATGATCTGAGTTGCAGCATCTACGGCACTGAATCGCCGCAGCGGGGCGTAGACGTATGGACGGAGGACAGTTTGCTGCGCTGGGACTGGGCGCCGCCGGAGATCTGGCAAGGCTTCGATGAAACGGGCCAACGCATCAAGCGGGAGCGACACTACACTCCGATTGAATATCCCCACTTCACCTACTTGGGAACGTCGATCCGGTCATTCATCGACGTCGTGACGAACGGCGGCGAGTTGGCGATCTCCGGAAACGACCTGCGGCAATCGCTGGAGGTGGCCATCGCCGCCAAGTATTCGGCGCTGTGGGGAAGCGTTCCGGTGAGCCTGCCCTTGCAGGATCGTTCCCTCACCCTCTATCCCCGGCCCTACCGTTGGCTCGGCGGCGATCAGTCGGGGGTCCCGCAGAGCTATGAAGAAGCGCTGTCCGATCCCTTGTTCTCGAAAAAGTGAGAAGTGGGCCATGGATACGTCCTTCACCAACAGTCGAAAGAGCCTGAAGAGAGCGAGGCGAGCAAGCACCGATTGGGCAGGGCTGAGTCGGGAGCAGCAGATCTGCAGTATCGAGCTCGACGGCTATCTGATAGTGCCTGATCTACTTAGCGTGGACCAGGTGGCCACGCTGAAAGAGGAGCTCGACCGACTGCCGACGCGCGCTGTCGACTACAGCGAGCATCAGCGGGGCAATCCCGAGGTGTGGCGTACGGATTCCCCAAATGCAGTCGAGCTGGTGGCCCACCCGCCCGTCATCGATCTGCTGATGGGGCTGTTTGGCGACGAGATCATCTGCACCTCGCTGGGTCTTTCGGTCTCGCACCCCGGACACCCCGGCATCGTCATTCACACAGATTCGCAGCCCTTCGGTTCCAAGATCTTCGGCGTACAGGCGAGCTCCCCCGTGCTCGCCCGGGTGCTCTACTATCTCGATGATCTGACACCGGAGTGCTCGCCTTTCAAAGTGATTCCGCGCTCACACCTGTCTATGCATCGAGACGGCAATCCCTACTTGCGCTATCTGAGCCATCCCGACGAGATCATGGTCTGCTGTGAGGCGGGTTCGGCGGTGATCATCAATCAGCGGATTTTCCACGGAAACTACCCAAACCACAGCAACCGGCCGCGTCGCATGCTAGCCATCGCTTACCGGCCGGCCTGGGCAGGGCCCATCGACGATGTGCCTGAGCGCGACGCCGCTGACGTGGCCAAGTTGCCGGCGCACATCCAGCCATACTTCCGGAGCCTGAATACGCGGACCATCGACTTCGACTTGCCCAATCGTCCGGATGGCATGGCCCGAGAGGCGGAGGGTATTGCCCCGGCGCGTTGGGGCGACGGGGTGGTCCCGTCGTGAACCGTCAGCATCCCCGGATCATCGTCAACGACGATGGCTGGATCCTCACCGCGGATGAGGCCCTGGCGACGCCCGAGACCATCCACGAGCGCATGGTGTCCAGCTATGAAGGATCGCCTGTGGATGTGGTGAGCTGGTGCGTGGGCAACCAGGAGGTCTACGACTACGAGACTCAAATAGGAGAGCGCTTCGGCACGGGATCGGCGCCGGTGACGACTGAGAGCGAACGCGCCCGACAGCGCAACATCGAACATCTCATGGAGGTCGCCAACGGGCCGTTAAGGGAGATCACCCGGCAGTTCCACCGGGCCGGGATGGGGTTGTATGCCTCGGTGCGTATGAACAGCCACTATGCAATCTCCTATCGCTCAGCCGGATTCGGGGACTTTCGACGACGCCATCCGGAATGGTTGCTCGGGCAACCTGATGAGCACATTCCGGCCCCGACGATCGAGTACGCCACTCGCACCGGCCTCGACTACAAGCATCAAGGCGTGCGCGACCACATGGAAGCGATCGCCTGCGAGCTTTTCGAGAAGTTCGAGGTCGACGGAGTGGAGCTCGATTTCATGCGACACCCCACGTTCTTCCGTCTGAGGGAAGGTCGATCACACCGCTATCTAATGACGGACATGCTGCGGCGAATTCGAGCGCGCATGGAAGCGGTGCCGCGACCGGTTCGCCTGCTGGTTCGAGTGCCACCGACTCTGGCTGACAGTGAGCGACTCGGCCTGGACGTGCGTCGATGGATGGCGGAGGGACTGGTCGACGATGTTGTCGCCGGGGGAGGCTTCACGCCTTTCGAGACGCCGGTGGAGGAGTTCGTGAAGGCTGCAAAGGGAACGGGCTGCTTCATTTATGGCAGCTTGGAGGCGCTGCGTCCGGCGTTGGACGAAGAGGTGGTGCACGCAGCGGCGGCGCGTAGCTGGAGCGCCGGAGCCCAGGGCCTGTACCTCTTCAATTATTACGGGGTGCCAGCGGCTTGGAAGCGGACCGTGCTCGCCGATCTGGCGGACGTAGCCCGTCTCGCTGGCCTCTCGAAGCGCTACGAGCTTGACCACACGGACCGAGTGAGCGGCAAGGAGGCGCACGGCGGCGCCTTCAACCATGCCCATCCCCAGGCGTCACTGCCCGTGACGCTGGAGCCCACGCTGGAAGCCGGGGGTGCCGAGCTCGAGCTAGTGATTGCGGAAGCGGCTCCGACGCCGACGAGGTGCACTCTGGAGCTGGGTTTCGGGGAGCTGTCGGAGGCGGATGAGCTTGAGGTCTGCTTCAACGAGCGATGCTTGGAGCGACTGTCTTTTTCACGAGAAGGGTGGGAGTTCACCTGCTTTAACGGTCCCATCCACGAAGAGCGTCTCGGTCGTGGCCGATCCGAAGGTGTGTCGGTACGCTACGAAGTGGGTCCGAAGAGTCTGGAAAGGGTGAACCGAATTCGCATCCGGCTGATAAGGCCGGATCCCAACTGCGCCGCGGCTCCAGTCCTCACTGAGGTGCGTCTGCACATTGGCGATTCGCGACACCGGTCACTGCCGCGCCAATAGCTCTCCAATGGCTTCCAAGTGAATGGCTGACGGCCGGCTTAGCAGGACGTTGGCGTATTACCTCGTCTTCGTCGGTTTTGGCCTGGTGCTGGCGGCCCTGGGCCCGACGTTGCCGGCACTCGCGGAGCTCACCGGCACCGAGGTGGCCGCCCTCAGCGTCATCTTTCCCGTTCGCTCCGGAGGCTACTTGCTGGGGGTGATGTTCGGTGGCCGGCTCTTCGACCGGTTTGCGGGACATCCGATTCTGGCGCTCATGCTGGTGGGGATGATCGTCTGTATGGGTCTGGTGCCGCTGTGCACGAGCCTGATTGCCCTCGTCGTCGTGCTCGCCGTGCTCGGCATGGTGGAGGGCACACTGGACGTGGGTGCCAATACGCTGCTCACCTGGCTATACCCGGCGAAGAGCCTGGGGCCGTGGATGAACGGCCTGCATCTACTGTTCGGAGTCGGAGCATTCCTGTCGCCGCTTGTGGTGAGCTTCGCCATGGGGCTACAGGATTCGGTGGCCCACGCTTATTGGCTGATCGCTGCCCTACTGCTGCCGGCGGTGATTCTTGTCGTCGTCTTGCCGAGCCCGGCCATCGCCCGGCACGTTAACAAGGAAGCGATTCCGCTGAAGCCTTACCGCGGTACGATCGCTGTCGTTGCCGGAATGCTGTTCGCGGCGGTGGGGGCGGAGGTGGGCTTCGGATACTGGATCTATAGTTATGCGATCGAACTGAGACTAACGAGCCAGACGGGTGCGGCATTGCTGACGTCGGCGTTTTGGGGGGCTTTCACCTTCGGACGGTTGCTCGGTGTGCCGCTGGCGACGCGAGTGTCGGCGCCAAGGATTATAGCTGGTGCCTTCGTCGGATGTCTGTGCAGCGCCGCTCTGCCTCTGCTCGACACCGGGTCGGCGAGCCTGCTTTGGGCGGGTACGATTCTTGGTGGGTTAGCGGTGGCCCCTATGTTTGCCACCGTGCTGTCTCTGGCCAGCGGCACGATGCCCGTCTCGGGCCGGGTGACGGGGTTCTTTTTCGTAGGCTCGAGCACGGGAGGCATGACGATCCCGTGGATCATCGGTCAGTTGTTCGAGCCGGTGGGACCGAGCTCGGTGTTCGTTGTTATTCTGGTGAATCTGACAGTGGGGATGGCGATCTTTGTTGTGCACGTGACGCGAAGAAGATCTCGCGCAACACCGTGGACGGAACCTACAAACATTCCACGCTCGGGCTGACGCTGCTGCTGGTATGAATGGCCTTGAGCTGGTCGGCACCAGAGCTGACGTGGTCAGTTCAAGACCGCGTAGATTGCCAACATGATCGCGGCGAGCACGGCCCACAAACCCCAAACCAAGCCGGGCTTCTGATCGAGATCGCGATAGGTCTCGCCGAGAGTCGGCATCTTTTCCTCGCGTTTGTCGTTGCGGGTGGCGAGAGAGGTGAGGACCATAAAGGCGCAGATGCCGGCGAAGAGGTAAAAAGCCAGCAACATATGATTCGGCCAGAACCCGGCCGTGGGCCAATGCTTGAAGTGCATGAGACCGATGGAGAGGGACACCGCCGACCCGAGCACGAGGGTGGCCAGGGCGGCCGAAGAAGTGGCGCGCTTCCACAACACGCCGATCAGGAAGACGGCGCCCATGGGTGGGGCGATGAAAGAGATGATCCCCTGCAGCAGGGTAAACATGTTCTTGCCCACGCCCTCCATAGAAAGGGCGCAGAGCACGGCAAGGATAGCGACACCCACCATGGCGATGCGACCGACCCACTTGATCTCCGCGGCACTAGCATTTGGCCGGTACTTCCTGGCGTAGATGTCGAGGGTGAAGATGGTGCTGAAGGAGTTCAGACCGGAGTCGACGGTGCTGACCAGGGCAGCGATGAGGACGGCGACAATAAGGCCTGTCATGCCCACCGGAAGGTAATGGGTGACCATGGTCATGAAGGCTTCGTCCGGGTTCGACAAATCCGGGTGTAGGACGAAGCAGAGAATGCCGGGGAGCATAAAGATGAAGGGCGGGATGATCTTCAGGAACCCGGCGAAAGCGACACCGACCTGCGCCTGGCGAAGATCGCGGGCGCCGAGCGCGCGTTGGACGATGGTCTGATCTGTGCACCAGAACCAGATGGCGAGCACTGGGTAGCCGAGTAGCACGGCATGCCAGGGGTAGACCTCGTCATCGGCGGCGCGAAAGAGCTGCCAATAGTCGGGAGGCGTGGCGTCGAGAAGGGCGGAAAGGCTGCCCACCTTGGTGAAGGCGATGATGGTGAGGGTTGCCGAGCCGGCGATCATGAGAATCGACTGGAAGGAGTCGGTGACGACGACGGCGATGAGGCCACCGATGGTGGTCAGCAGCAGCGAGATGGAGGCGAGGAAGACGACGGAAAGCCACAGGGGCCAGGCCATAATCTGGCTGAAAAGCACGCCACCCGCGTACAGCGCGCCTCCGAGCCAGAGAATGACCGTCGTGAACAGCGCGTACCAGGAGAGAAAGCCGTACACCCGTGGGCCGAAGCGGCGCAGCATGAACTGCGGCATGGTGTCGACGCGGGTTCGCATGTAGTGCGGGATAAAAAGCATGCCCAGAAGCATGAGGAACCACCAGGCGAGCCACTCGAAGTTGGCCCCCACCACACCCGAGGTGTAGGCAATGGAACAGGAGGCGATGAGAAAGGAAGGGCCGATGTTGGTGCCGAAAATGGAGAGCCCCACGTTGTACCACGGCAGGGTGCGCCCTCCAAGAAAGAGATCTTGCTGAGCATCCTTGTTGCGGATGCTTACCCAGGCGCCGAGACCCAAGAGAGCGACGATGTAGACGACGATGACGATGAAGTCGAGGGGCTGGAGGGCTTCGTGAATTTCCAAGTTGATTCCTCGCGACGAGCGGGATGTGCGGAAGAGTGACAAGGAAGGGGGCGGCAGGTTTCGCGGCAATGGGTAGCACAACGGACACTCAACTGCTTGCTTATGACGACTAACCAGAAAAAACGGAGCAAAGCAACTCTGATTACTGCAGACCCTCAGGCCCTGAAGGCGATGATCATGGGCGTGTTCGCCGGTGCCGGCTGTGGTGCGGACGAGGCGGAGGTCATCGCCGATCACCTCGTGGAGGCCAACCTCGCGGGGCACGACTCACACGGCGTGATCCGAACCCCTATCTACTTGCAGTGGATGCGCGACTCCAAGGTGTTCGCCGGCCGCTCGCTGAAAGTACTGGTGGACAACGACACCCTAGTGGTCGTAGACGGGCAATTGGGGTTCGGGCAGTGGACGGGAAAGCAGTCGGTGGAGATCGGGATCCAGCGCTGTCGTCAGCACGGACTGGCGCTGGTGGCGCTGCGCAACTGCTCTCATCTGGGCCGAATTGGAACTTGGGCGGAGATGGCAGCCGAGGCGGGGCTGGTTTCTCTGCATTTTGTGAATACTTCGGGGCTTGGGATGTTCGTTGTGCCCTTCGGCGGCCGCGATGCCCGACTATCGGTGAACCCTGTGTGCGCCGGCATACCCATGGAGGGGCAGCGGCCGATTATCCTCGACATCGCCGCCGCGACCACGGCGGAGGGCAAGTTAAAGGTGGCGCGTAACAAGGGCGTGCCGGTACCGGAGAACACGATCGTCGACGCGGATGGCAATCCGACGACGGACGCCAATGACTTCTACGGCGACAAAGGGGGCTTTCCGGTAGGGGCGATTCTGCCTATGGGCGGACACCGCGGCTACGGGCTCTGTCTGATCGCCGAGCTGCTGGCCGGCGCGCTCACCGGTTCGGGCTGCAGCGAAGCCGGTAAGGAACGCCTCGAGCAGGGCATGCTGTCGATGTACATCGATCCCGCCCGACTCGGGGACACCGGTCCCATCTACGAAGAGGTGAGTCGATTCGCCGATTGGGTGCGTAGCTCCCGTGCCGTGGACCCCGCGAAGCCGGTGCTGATCCCGGGAGAAATCGAGGAGCAGATTCGCGCTGAGCGCCGCCAGGGGCTGGAACTCGACGAAACGACGTGGAGCCAGATCGTCGACGCGGCGCGTTCCTGTGGCGTCGGCGACCATCTCATCGGTGCCGCTGTACTTTCGTGATCGAGGGAGACCTACGATTCGAGGCGATCTCCGGGTGGGCTCAGGTGCCGGTCGAAGCGGGATTCGTGGAGGCGGTTGGCGCTGCGGTGACATGGCGTGACGAGGTCGTGGTGTTCGCCCGCGCGGACATCCCGGTGCTGATCTTCTCGCCCGAAGGGCGTTACTTGCGCGGCTGGGGACAAGGCGAGTTCGTGCGTCCCCACGGTATCTGGATCGGCAAGGACGACACGCTCTATCTCACCGATGACATGGGGCATAGCGTGAGGCAGTACTCGATGTCGGGGCAGTTGCTGCGCATGATCGGTCCATCGGGAACGCCATCACCGACCGGGATCGATGGCATGGA
>JAYZFI010000047.1:0-87184 GCA_036336855.1 Candidatus Latescibacterota bacterium | reverse complement strand
GGTCGCCTTCAAAGTGCTGCAGTTGCTATTCCGGACCCCCTACGTCTCCGTCGACGCCGTCGCTCAGGCCGCGGAGCGCACCTATGCCAACGCCAATCAGCTGGTGAAGCGGATGCAGGCACTCGGCATCGTCCGGGAGTTGACTGGGAAACAGCGTGGTCGTCGTTACGGCAACGATGCCCTCCTAAAATTTATCGATATTTAATTTTCTCGATCGCAAATCAAGTGCATGGTAGCGCCAATTCAGATGAGGATCCGGGGTGATCGGTGTGGTGGGCTCGCCGAAAGGTGTGAAATTAACAGCGGGCGCAACTATGAAGCACACCCACTCGTCGGTCGTTTGTGCGGGACTGCGCTAGTTTGTGCGGGACTGCGCCAGGGGGAAAAGATTCCGGTGGATTTCCCCGGCTCCACTAGTTACATTGGAGCCCTCTCCCCAGACCGGGGGTCCCCTTCCACCGGTACCTGCGACAAAGGAGTGCTTGTCGAGTGAATTACGAAAGCTGGACGGACGAGGATGTCAGCCTGCAGACGTACTTCAGCGAGATCGCCAGTTCGCAGCCTCTATCCCGAGAGAAAGAAGCCGAGTTGGCGGAGCGCATTGCCGCGGGAGAAGAACGGGCTAGAGAAGAGCTGGCCGAAGCCAATCTCTTGTTCGTCGTCACCGTGGCCAAACAGTACCGCAATCGAGGTCTCTCGTTCTCGGAACTCATCAGCGCCGGTAACCTCGGACTGATGACAGCCGTGGATCGCTTCGATGCCACGCGGGGCTATAAGTTTATCTCATACGCGGTTTGGTGGATTCGTCAGGCCATTCAGCAGGCACTGGCAGAAGACAGCCGTACCGTCCGCCTTCCCCTCAACCGCCTCAATCTTCTGCGCAAGATCGCGCGCACCTCGGCGCAGCTTGGGAACGCCAACGAAGGCGAGCCGGACGATGCGGAGATCGCCCAAGCACTCGAGCTCTCCGTCACGGAAGTCAGAGACACCGTGCTCAGCGGTCGCCGCGCCGTCTCTCTCGACCGCGCCGTCTTCGACGAAGACGAGGACACGACGTTGCTGAAGAGACTCGCCGATCCCGATCAGGCGTCTCCCGATCTTAACATCACCCTGGAGTCTAGCCAGAGCCAGCTGGAGAAGGTTCTCGTCGGGCTCGATGAGCGTGAGCACGAGATCATCCAACTTTACTTTGGACTCGATGGTTCCGAGCCCATGACCTTGGAGCAAATCGGGGACCGCATGAGCCTCACGCGCGAGCGCATCCGACAGCTAAAGGAACGGGCGTTCTCCAAGCTGCGTCACCCCTCTCGCCACGAGGAACTGCGCGCCCTCGAGGACTGAGGCAGGAGTCGCACTGCGAATTCCGGCCCGTCCCACTGTGGTGGTGACGGGCCGTTTCGTTTTTTCGCAGGCTACTGCGGGGTCAGACGTGGAACACGTAGAGGTCGCTGTCAACTCCGGGTAGCTCGACCCAGACACCGCCGTCGCGATGCGATTGCGCGACGGCGAGACAGACTTCAGTAATGTGGTGGGTGACGTCGATGTGGCCCCGCGTCGGCACCTTGTCTTCGAAGCCGCGCACGAGATCCTCCAGACAGAACTGGGTGGTGCTGTAGGGCTCGGCGGCAGCGAGCTTGTGCTCCTCCCAGGTGCGACCATCGGTAGCCAGGCGCAGCCCGGGCGCTCCCGCACCGTTGTTGAACGAGCGCACCGCTCCCTCGCTACCCAAGACCTCGAATTCCCAATAGGCTCCGGGTACCGACCAAGCTTCGATGCCGCCGTCGAAGCGCAACTGGTAGGTAGCGTTGGGATCGGAGGCGAGGAAGTTGTCCTCCACCACGGTATTGCGCGGTAGCAGCTCGCCGCGCACGTGAGTGATGGTGGGATCGCCCAACAACCAGCTCACGGTGTCGATGGAGTGAATGTGGCCGTGCATGAGACTGCTGGCGGCATAGTGCACTACCACCCGTGGCTCCCCGATGTGGCCCGCAAGAATGGCCTCGCGCACGATGTCGTAGCGGTTGTCAAAGCGCCGCAGCACGCCGGTGTTGAAGACCGTCCCTCGGGCGCGCACGGCGTCGCGGATCTCATCGGCCCGTGCCATCGACGAGGCCATGGCTTTTTCCACATAGAGCATAGAAACGCCGAGCTCGGCGACGGCAACGGTGAGGTCGGCGTGGGAGTCACTGCGGAACTGTGGATCTGGTGCCTCGCGGGCGGGCTTGGGCACGCAGGCCGCGGTGCAGACGGCGACAAGATCCGGTGCCTCTTGCCGGATCATCTCAACGTAGTCTTCGTAGAGCGCATCCACTTTCCAGCGCCGGCGAAAATCATCGCGGCGCTCGGCTAGCAGATCACACCCGGCGACGAGCTCGAGGCGGTCACTGGCCCGGGTGGCTGCGGCGACCGAATAAGGAAGGGTAGAATGCCCCTCGTCGTCGATGGTGGAGCCCATGCGTCCGAGGCCGATGACGGCCACACGATAGTTGGTCACGTTTCCCTCCTGCCGAGAAGTCGGTTCGAAAGTTGAGCAGAACGTGCCCCAATGGCAACCCGGTGTCCGCGTTTCGCAGTGCCGGTTGCTGGGGCCCCAGTATTGACCGATCCTACCCCAGCGATGAAGACGTCCGGCGAGCTCGCCATGTGCTTGCCCGCAGGACGGGTGGCGCTGCTCCTGCTTTGCCCCTCGCCTGTTGCGGACCGGCCGGTTCCCGAAGGTGGAAGATGGGCATGATCGATTGGAGACGGCTGGGTGAGTACCATCTGGCACCTGACCCCCGCCCGTCGACGAGGAGGGGCGCACGGCCATCGACTTCAATTGCACATACAACCCGCCCTGCGCTTTCACCCCCTACGCAATCTGTCCGTTGCCACCAGAGCAGAACCGATTGTCTCTTGCCGTGCTGGCGGGGGAGCGAGCGTACGACCTGCACTGAGACGGAGTACAACAATGGAATGTCATCGCATTACCATGCTGGGCACCGGTCTTATCGGCATGTTCTACACGATGAGCCTACACAAGAATCGCTCCCGAGACCGCGTGCACACTGTGTTCTCGCGCAGTGCCAAGCGCGCTGAGGAGTTCGCCAAGGACTGGTCGATTCCCAACCATACCGACGACCTGCAGGCGGCGATTGAGGACTCCAACACCGACATCGTCGTCGTCGGCTTGCCCAACGACCGTCATTTGGAGGCCGTGGAGCTCACCGCTCGCGCTGGCAAGGCTGTGCTGTGCACGAAGCCGCTCGGTCGCACCGCCGAAGAAGCCAAGCAGATGTTGACTGCAGTAGAGCAAGCCGGCGTGTTCGCCGGCTACCTGGAAGACCTCGTCTACCCGCCCAAGACGCTGAAGGCGATCGATTCAGTTGGCGATGGGGCCCTTGGCAAGATTCTCTGGGTACGCTCCCGCGAAACCCATCCCGGCCCACACAGTGATTGGTTTTGGGACGTGGAGCGCGCCGGCGGCGGTGCCATTATCGATATGGGCTGTCACTGCGTGGAGATCGCGCGCGCCTTCGTCGGCAAGGACAATCGTCCGGTAGAGGCCATGTGCTGGGCCGATACCCTCGTGCACCCCGTGCAGGCCGAGGATCACGCTGTGGGGCTGGTGCGCTTTGAGAGCGGCGCCGTGGGCCAGTTCGAAACCGGTTGGGCTTTTCGCGGCGGCATGGACCTGCGCGATGAGGTGTCGGGCACGGAGGGTACGATCTGGCTCAACCACTGGCTGCGCACCGGCTTCGAGCTGTTCACCACGGGCGGTCAGCAAGGCTACGTGGCTGAGAAGGCAGAGAGTGAGAGCGGCTGGCAGTTTCCCGTGGGCGATGAAGTCGCAGAGCTCGGCTACACCAACATGTTCCAGGATATGCTCGACGCCCTCGATGACGATTCTGAGCCCCGGGAGACGTTCTATGACGGTTATGTGGTCAACGCCATCCTCGATGCCTGCTATGAATCCACCCGTAGCAAGAAGTGGGAAGCCATCGATCTCGAATGGCGCGGCGGCAGCACCCCGTCGATCAAGGACAGCATCCCCGTACAGGAGGTGGACGGCAAAGTGCTGATCAAAGAAGAGATCATGCCCGACGGGCGCACCAAGCGAATACTCATAGACAAGGCCACCGGCCGAGTGGAGCAGACTCTCGGAACTCACACATGACCGCCCCCGTTGCTGCTGCGACATTGAGTCCAGCGGAGGTGGAGACCTTCCACCGCCAGGGCCACCTCGGCCCGTTCGCGCTGTGCAGCGAAGCGGAAATGGCCCAAATGCGGCCGGAGATCGAGGCCATCCTCGACAGCGAACCACCCGACCACCAGGCCAAGAGGCACAACCGCCATCTCGAGTTTCGACTGGTGTACGAGCTGGCGACCCACGCCGAGATCCAAGGCCGTATGGCCAGTTTATGCGGACGCGATCTCCTGCTCTGGCGCACAAATTTCTTCGTCAAGTCTCCGGTGACCGACGAGGGGATAAAGGACCGCGAAGTGCCTTGGCATCAGGACTTCAACTACTGGCCCTTGGAGCCCCCCGTGATCATATCCGCGTGGATTGCCGTGGACCCGTCAACTCGGGAGAACGGGTGTCTGCAAGTAATATCCGGTTCTCATCGCAAGGTGATCCCTCACGTCCCTGCCGATGATCGCATGCTGTTTCGCGAGAAGGGAGATCCCGACTATATCGACGAAGACGATCACATCAACGTGCAGATGCGTCCCGGAGAGTTCATTCTGTTCAATGAGCGTACCCTGCACCATTCAGAGGTCAATCGGTCTCGCATGCGGCGCATCGGCTTGGCAGTAAGGGTACTGCCTCCCATCGTGCGGGTTCTGAAATGGGACTCGCCTCGACACGGTCTGGTGCCGATCTGCGGTGAAGACCCGATGGGGTTTAATCGACTCTCCGAGCCGCCGATGTAAAAAAAGTTGCTCCAAGAGCATGCCCGAGAAAAGGGGTCGCCATGAGCGGTTCTCCTTCACGGTAGAGGTCAAGCAGGACCTGAATTCTGTTGTTTCAGAATCTCTATTCTCTGCGCTTTGGAAATTTCGTGCTATTTGAGCTGCGCTCCACATCAATCAGTTGAGTTCTGCCATATGACCCGAGAGGTGCAATGTCTAGGGGCCGAGGACCTCGCCTTCTTCAAGACCCATGGCTACCTCATCAAGTCAGAGGTGCTGGATCCGGAGCTGACGGCATGGGCGCGCGACCGGCTCTGGCAAGGGGTGCCGGATTCTTTGCGGCGCGACGAATCCGATACTTGGGTGGGACCGTTACCTGAATCAGATTGGAGCGAGGATCGTAACAACTACCGATCTGCCTTTCGGTGGCAGTACCGCGAGCCTGGAAATGAGGAGCCCATGGTGCGCATGCTGGTCGCCGATCCCAGCGTGTGGACGATGGCGCAGCAGCTGCTCGGAGAGGACGAGGTAATCATGCCGGAGCGGGTTCGAGGCATCTACTGCACGCTTCCCTACGGCGATCGCGACGGCGGCCCAAATCAATGCCATGTCGATGCCCATCCCTTCCATCTCGGCATCGTCGGTTATATTGACGATGTTGATCCCGAAGGCGGTGGTCTGCGGGTGTGGCCTGCCAGTCACCGGCGGTTCTTCTTTGACTACCGCTCCGCCTACACCCGAGAGCGCGACGAAGAGGCCTACGCCGCCACCAAGGCGCACTTCGACTCAGGGGTTTCCGTCGACTGGTACGGCAAGGCGGGCGACATCTTGTTCTGGCACCATCGCATTGGGCACATGGCCGGCTACAACTATTCCCGGCGCATTCGTCAGGCGGTGCTTGGTGACTACTGCAAGCACGGTATAGAGACCATGCAGTTGGAGAGTCCAGGGGAGGACATGTGGAGACACTGGTCGGACGGCATTCGCGACGCGCCGTACCTCGACCGAATGATTCCGGGCACTGACCCTCCGGTGCAACCTCTGTAATCATGAAACCTCGCCCCCAATGCACTGTAGATGCTCACGCAGAAAGAGGCAGCAACACCGCGATGTTCTCAGCCAAGGATCTTGGCCACCCCTTCGCCCAGGATGGGCAAGGCGAGTATAGTGGCGGCGAATACATCCGCTCGCTCGACGCCTTCACTGACTGGGTGCGGGAGGATGGCTCGAGCGGCTTTCCCGCCGCCGCTGGACGCTACCACCTGTACGTCTCCTACGCCTGTCCTTGGGCGCATCGCACGATCATCGCGCGCCGTCTCAAAGGATTGGAGTCGGTGGTCGGCATGAGCGTTGTCGATCCTTTGCGCGACGAAGAGCACGGTTGGGCCTTTTGCGAAGGCCGCGATCATGGCGGTGACCCGGTCGAAGGATTCCGCTTCCTCCGAGAGGCCTACCTGCTGAGCGATCCAGGCTACCGGGCACGGGTCACGGTACCGGTGTTATGGGATGCCGAAAGTCGGAAAATTGTCAGCAACAACGATGACCACATCATGCGCATGTTGAACAGAGAGTTCGATGCGTTCACCGACGGCGATATAGATCTCTGTCCGGCCGAGCTGGAAGCCGAGATCGACGACATCAACGAGCTGGTGTACCACACTGTGAACGACGGTGTCTATCGTTCGGGCTTCGCCGACACCCAGACCGCCTACGAGAAGCACGTGCGGCGACTGTTCCAAACTTTGGACCAACTCGAGCAGCGTCTGAGCGCACAACGTTACCTGGTGGGAGAGCGGATCACGGAGGCGGATTGGAGACTGTTCGTTACCCTGGTGCGATTCGACGCGGTGTACCACGGTCACTTCAAGTGCAATCTGCGCCGAATCGTCGATTGCCCGCACCTGCTGGGCTACCTGCGCGAGCTCTACCAGGTGCCGGGAATTGCGGACACGGTGAACTTTGACCACATCAAGCGTCACTACTATATGACGCACGACGGCATCAATCCCACCGGCATCGTGCCCCTAGGTCCCGATCAGGATCTGCTGGCGCCCCACGGTCGCGATCGGTTGTTCGCATAAGGGAAGGAGATAAGGGTGGAGAAAGCTACTCTGGGCGGGGGCTGCTTCTGGTGCCTGGAAGCGGTGTACGAATTGCTGGAGGGGGTACGGTGGGTGGAGTCGGGCTACGCCGGCGGACACGTCGCCGAGCCTACCTACGAGACGGTGTGCTCGGGTAGCACCGGGCACGCCGAGGTCGTGCAGGTGGAATTCGACCCGGAGGCTTTGACCTTCCGCGAAGTCTTGGAGGTGTTCTTCGTCATTCACGACCCCACCACCCTTAATCGGCAGGGCAACGATGCTGGCACACAGTACCGCTCCGTGGTGCTCTACAACGGTGACAAGCAGAAGCGAGTGACGGAGACGGTCATTGCCAAGCTGGAAGCCGAGAGCGTGTTCGCCGATCCCATTGTAACCCAGGTGGAACCCCTGGAACGGTTCTGGCCCGCCGAGGAGCACCACGCCCAGTACTACCGTCGCAATCCCGTGCAGCCGTACTGCCTCATGGTCGTTGGGCCCAAAGTGGATAAGTTTCGCGAGAAATATCTCCACCGACTCAAGGACCGCGTCGCCCAGGCTCCCGGCCTGTGAGCCCGGCCCCGGCGACGGCACCTATCGTCAACGCCGCCGAGCACGCCTGGACGCTGCGGGATCCGCGCTTCGCCTTCGATCCCAACGTGGCCACCTGCCCCAATCACTTTCCTGACTACGAGCAAACCCACCAGGACCTGCAGGCCAGCATGGTCACCTACGGTGTTGACCGGCTGGTGATAAGCCACGTCTGCTACTACGGCGGCGACAACAGTTACACCTTGCACTGCGTGCAGCAGGATCCCGAGCGCTTCGCCGGTATCGGCCTGCTCGTCGGCTACCGCCTGCATTCCCCAAACGAAAGCGAAGCCAACGCCGATCGCCTCGAAACGCTCTGTGCACGAGGTCTGGCAGGCCTGCGCCTGAGCCCGATCTACGACCGAGAGATAGTCTGGCTCAACGATCCCGCCTGCGATCACTTGTGGCAGCGGGCGGCCGAGCTCGGCGCCGTCTTCAACATCTTCCTTGCTCCGGCCCAGATTCCACAGCTGGCAGAGATGGCCGAGCGGCATCCCGGCGTCAACGTCGTCGTTGATCACTTTGCCATGATCGACATCGATCGGCCAGAGGAAGAGGGCATCCTTCCCTTGCTCAACCTGCACCGCCTGCCCAACGTGTATCTGCGCACCTCGCTGCACAATCCGTCCAAGCAGGGTCCACCGTTCCGCGACATGTGGCCCTATTTGCAGCGCGCCTACGACAGGTTCGGTCCGCAGCGGCTGATCTACGGCAACTTCTACGAGCTGCTGATCATGAAGGACCTGATTCCGTTCTTCACCGCCGAGGACAAGGAATGGATCTTGGGCCGTACGGCACAGCACCTGTATTTTGCTGAGTGACCATGTCGAAGAAAGACACCCGCCTCGTTTACACCACGGACCCGGCCCGTTGCGGCGTATCGGAGAGCGCTTTCTTGTCGCCGGGCTCGCGCCCTCGTGCCGATGGTACCGTGCGCGTTGGACGGGAGACCAAGGGGCGCAAGGGCAAAGGCGTCACCGTTGTCACCGGCGTGCCCCTCGGTGGCAAGGAGCTTGATCAGCTGGCCAAGACGCTAAAGGTGCGATGTGGTGCTGGTGGGACGGTGCGCGACGGCACCATTGAAATTCAAGGCGAGCACCGTGACACCGTGCTAAGAGAGCTAGAGGGTCTGGGATACACCGTGAAACGATCGGGAGGATAAAAGGGTGGAGAAACCCAACATACTGTTCGTCATGTCCGACGATCACGCTTCTCACGCCATGAGTTGCTACGGAAGCAAAATTAACCAGACGCCGAACCTAGATCGCATCGCCGAAGGTGGCATGCGCTTCGACAATTGCTTCTGCACGAACGGTATTTGCACCCCAAGTCGGGCCGCCATCCTTACCGGTAACTACAATCACATCAACGGTGTCACCACCCTGTCGACGCACATGGACAACCGACTGCAGACCTTTCCCAAGTTGCTGCAGGAGGCGGGCTATCAGACAGGGATCTTCGGCAAATGGCATCTGGGCCGTGGCCCAGAGCATTGTCCCACCGGATTCGACGAATGGACGGTGCTGCCTGGTCAAGGTCTGTATCACAACCCGGAGTTTATCTTCCATGGTCCAGAGGGAGGCACGGCGCGCACGGTGCAGGGATACGTTACGGACCTGATCACCGACTTCACCTTAGACTTTCTCGCGCGTCGTGATCGCGACCGCCCGTTCTGTGCCCTCTATCATCACAAGGCGCCGCACCGTCACTGGGAACCGGACGAGAAGCACGCTCACCTCTATCTCAACGAAGAAATTTCCGAGCCCGAAACTCTCTACGACGACTACAGCAACCGTTCAGCAGCGGCACGGGAGGCGCGCATGCGGGTGGGCGTCGACATGCGCCCCATCGATCTCAAGTGCGAGTTACCCGATCTGCCTGAGATGGAGATGCGCAAGTGGGCCTACCAGCGCTACATAAAGGACTACCTGCGGGTGGTGGCCAGCATCGACTCCAATGTCGGCCGTGTGCTGGATTACTTGGATGAAGAGGGAATCGCAGACAACACTGTCGTCATCTACACCTCAGACCAGGGCTTCTACCTCGGCGACCATGGCTGGTACGATAAGCGCTTCATGTATGAAGAGTCGCTGCGCATGCCCTTCATCATCCGTCACCCGCAGGGGATCGCTGCGGGCAGGGTGAACGAGGACATGATCCTTAACGTCGACTTCGCTCCCCTCTTTCTCGACCTGGCGGGTCTGCCAGTATCGGACGACATGCAGGGCCGCAGCTTCCGCCCTCTGCTTAATGGAGAAACTCCGGACGACTGGCGCCAGGGCATGTACTACCGCTACTGGATGCACGGAGACGGCGCCCACAACGTCTACGCCCATTACGGCCTGCGCACTCACCAGCACAAGCTCATCTACTTCTACAATGACGGCCTCAACCAACCCGGCAGTGGCCATGAGGCCCATCAGCCGGAATGGGAGCTGTTCGATCTTGAGAAAGACCCCTACGAGCTTAAGAGCGTGTACGACGACCCCATGTACGCGGATCTGGTCCCTGTGTTGAAAGACGAGCTTCATCGGTTGCAGGACGAGGTCAGAGACGAGCGCTATCCTCCCGACGTGGACTGATCGAACTCTAGACAGGTCGGCGATCGCCGTCGTCGCGATCCTCCTGCTTTTGCATATGCCTCAATTGCGCCGCTGTTGGCGAAGGCGCGGCAGTGGCTGAAGACCTCTTGCTGAATGAACGTAAAGGTGGACGGTGGGGAGACCCACCTCAGGGTGGAGAATGAGGCGGTGTCGAGAGTGAGTAAGGGTGCGGTACGTACGGAGACCTTCAAGAGATGGGTGAGATGTCGCCGCACTCCAGGCCAATCTCATCCCAAGTCGATCTCAGTGACAGAATCCCTATGCTCCGAGGGACCCCCAGCTCCGTAAGAACGTCTGCGGAGAGAAGCAGATCCGGGGCAGCTTCCTTTCTCCCGTCGGGTGGAAGGTGGCGAGCCTTGGACGGGAACGCTTCGAGTTCTCTTGCCGAACTCGGAGCGTTTCTGTGTACTGCGTCAAGCGCGCGGGGCGGGATCGTTCAGATCGATCCGTCGCCACCTCCACCACGCGGTCCTCCTCCGCTAGGGCTGCTGCGCCGTCCGCCCCAGCCGCGTTTTTGACGCAGCTGTTGTTGGGCCTGTATGAAAAGCTCGAATTTCTCGTTGCCCATGACATCTCGCAGCTGGGTACCGATCTCCTCGGCGCGCTTCTGCATATCCTCACGCATGGCCCGCATGGTCTCTCGGTCGGGGCGCTCGCCACCGGAGAACAAGTCCTCCATCAGCTCACGGCGCTCGGTGTCCTGAGTGTCGAGAATTGCGTCGACTCGGGCGCGTTGCTCCTGATCGAGTTCAAGGGGATCGAGCAGTGCAGCGCGGGTCTCGGCCATAGCCCGCAGGCGCTCCTGGGTGGATATGCGCCCTTGACCACCGCCCCAACCACCACCTCCGCCACGTTGCGCTTCGACATCGGCGATAAGCAGGCTGGCGGACAGCAAGGCTCCCAAGTGCGAGAGCGCGCCGAATCGGTTGAACCCACGCATCTTCCGTCTCCTTGATCGGTTACGGGTCAGGGAAAAGCCTGCCTTCGAAGGTAGGGTGGGCGCGGAGGCAGGTCGTTCTTTCGCAACAGGACTGGGACTCTCAGCATTCTGGTCCCCTGGCTCTACTCTGCCATGGACGCCGATGTGCCGATGCAGTGTTAAGGGCGCATGCGCGTTAGGTGACGTCGCTGCGAAGGAAGCTGACAAAGGCTGCCATGAAAAACAGCACTGCGAACAGCGACATGAGCAGCACGTCTGTCGACCGCGCCGTAACACGGCCGCCGAGCAGCTCTTTCCGGTACTCGAAGACGGGCATGCCATCGACGTTGTAGTCCTCGTCGTCACCTCCTCCCCAGTGGCCGAAGCCACCGCCGCCTGACAGCTCCAGCTGCTTTTCCACGTAGGTGTCGAACTCGCGCTGGTAGGTGCGTAGCGCCGCCACCAGCCGTTCTTCGTGCCGGACACCGGTCTCGCCGATATCTGTGTTCGCGTACACGTAGCTGGCCACCGGTGATATCCGGGTGAGCAGCCGCGAGACCTCAATCTGGTGCGTCAGTCGCGATTCGAAGTTGCGCACGATCTTTTCGGTCGCCGTATTCACCTCCACCTGCAGCTGATCGCGTGCCTCCATGAACTTGCGACGCATCTCGCGACGCTCGGCCCCGGACATGTTGCGGAAGTTGCGCCGGTTGTTGCGAAACTCGACAAAGTACTGGTCGGAGAGGGTCTTTGTGGTTAGGGCGATCGAGCGTTCGACTTCACTGACCCCTGGCACAGGAGCGATGAGCTCCGCTAGGTAGGGGCCCTGGTTGGGAATGATGAGGGCGATGAGTACCCAGATGGCGAGCAGGCTAAGGATCGCCGTCGTCGAATTGCTAGCGCGCACCGAGACCAGTAGTCCGATAGAAAACATGACGGCCAGCAGCAGCAGCGAGATGGCGCCAGCGATGAAGAAGGCCTGCCAGTCGTCAGTCATGAACGGAATGTCGGCTGACGTGGAGATGAGCAGGGCACCGATGAGCAGGGAGACAACGAAGGGCACGGCGAGGCTGAGGTAGCCGCCGATCCACTTGGCGAGAATGAGCTGGTCGCGCGGTAGCGCATACGACAGCACGAGCTTCAGCGTGCCAGTTTCGCGCTCCCCGGCGACGGCGTCATAGCTGATGAAGAACGCGAGCAAGCTCAACACCACGGCGACGACGAAGAGCATGTCCGCCACAGGGAAAAGCAGCACGCTGGGGTTTGTATTGAGGTCGGCTTCAAAACCGGAGTTGAAGTCACCGGAGACCTGCGCGGTGCGATCGAGGGTCTTCTCGACGCCGTAAAACAGCACTTGGAAAGACTGAGGTGGCCGATCAACCCGGATGCCCTGGTTCTGCAGGTCCCGGTAGTTGCCGTACTCCTCGACCTGATTGCGGTAGAGCACTTGGTCGCGGGCGAAATCGTCCCGTTTTGTGGCCAAGTCCGCGTGCAGCACGAACACGGAGATGATGCCGAGGAAGACGCACAGCGCGGAGCAGACAAGGAAGCGCAGCTCCATCATGCTGGTGAGCCATTCCTTGAGAATTAGAGATCGAAGCACGAAGTCACCTCATCAGATCGTAACGCAAGAAGCCGACATATGAGGCCAGGAAGAACACAGCGTTGAGCACCGTCAGCAGCAACAGGTCCATGTCAGCGGAAACGAGGATTTCTGTCATAGGTCGACGATCGGGAACGAAGACGGGCAAGTCGTCGGGATCGATGGGAGCGTTCCGGATTTCGTCGCGCTCGTCGGAATCGCTGACCCCTTCGAGCTGGCGATTTCGCTCCTCTCCAATGTCGCGAAGCGCTTGCATATAGTCGACGCGATAGCGGTCGATGTACGTACGCAGGCCGGCGAAGTCCTCGAGACCCGAGCCGGCGAGCGAAGCGGTGGCGTACACGTAGCTGGCTGAGGGCGACAACCGCGCCAGAGCGACGCCGGCGTCGATCTGGCTGTCCACCTTCTGCAAGTAATTTTTCATGAGTCGCTTAGTCTCGTCGGCGATGCGGTGCCGCGCTTCGTCGCGCAGGGTGCCGCGCTGCGAGCGCTCGGCCTGCCGCATCTTGGGACGGATCTCAGCCCAGATGCCGCGCACCAGCGCCTCCTGCTGACCAGCGATGGCGCCGGGGCTGGGTACCGGGACGAGGGAGCGGGCGACAATGGGGGCGATGTTGGGAATAGCTAACACGAGCACCACCCAGGCGAGAAAGGAGAGCACCAATGAGGTTGCGGAGCGATGGGTCGCTACCGAGATCGCCAAGGCAAGCGTGTAAAAGCAGGACAAGTAAAGGGCGGACACGCCGAGTATGGCAAGGAAGGCGGTCCACTCGGCACCGGAGAGCCGAAAGGATGTGAATACACTCGCCAATGCCAGCCCGACGAGGACGGAAACAAGAAAGGGCACGATGAGGGCGATGTAGCCCCCAGCCCACTTTGCCAGCAGCACCAGGTGACGCGGTACGGAGTTGGCCATGACCAAACGCAGGGTGCCGTCCTCCTGCTCTCCGGAGACGGTGTTGAAGGCGAATAGCACGGCCAACAGCGAACCGACGATGTTGACGATGTAAAGCAGGTCGGGTGCCGGGAACAACGTGTACAGCGGGTTTGCGTACTTGCTGCGGCCGAAGGTAGGCTCGCTCCATTGGGAGATGGTGACGGTGCGGGAGAGCTCGCGCTCGAAGCCGACGGTGAAAACAGATAGCGCGTTCGGCGGCTTTTCGTGCTGTGCGCCCCGCCACTGGAAGCGGCGGAAGTCGGTAGCCTCCTTCAGTTGCTCTCCTCGCGCTATCTGAGATTCGAAATAGGCGTCGAGGCGGCTATCGTAGTTGAGCCCGAGCACGACGGCGGAGCTTACGATGAGGACGAAGAGCAGTACGAAACCGAGAAAAAAGCGATAGGTGAGCACGTGAGACCGCAACTCGCGCCCAATCAAGAGAAAGAGCATATCCGAACCGATTCAAGGGGAATAGGTAAACGCCTTCTAAACGAGACGCAGTCGGGGAGCTGTTAGTTTAATCGTTCACGCTGGCGTATCTCAGGCTCTTCGGCGACGATGGCCTACGACAAATGGTTCCGGCATTGATCGCCCTCGCACATGAGCAGGCCGATGAGCGCTCCACCGCCTGCGCGAATGTCTTGATGCGGCTACGAAGATTCTGGTCTGGGCATCAAGGCTGTGGGTAAGATATGTTTCCAACCGGGATCGGGTCACGACGAAGATTTTGCTCGGCTCGATGGCGACCACGCGGAGCCAGCCGAAGATGAGAAGGCAAATATAGTCGAATCTCTTGCCCAGTTCGCAGGGGTATGGTGGGTTTCAGGGAGCGGCAAGAGGACAAGACGCGCCGAGAAATGGTGCGGTCTCGGCAAAAGGATCAGGAAGGCATGTGCGATGAGACGAGATCTGGGCAACGGCTTTGTCGATCACGGTGTGGCAACGCCGATCAGTAACCACCGGGGCACGGTGGCCACCGTCGACGGAGAAGGCCGCAACGTCGTACTACTGTGGCTGTTCGATCACCGCGGGGGCTACGCGCTTCTGCGCATCGACGTTGCCACTGGGGACGCAATGGAGATTCCCATGCCTTTCGACCCTGGGGGGGACTGTCCTTTTGCCTCCATTCTCTCGACGCGCAATCGCTATTACACCCACTTCAACGGCCATTTCTGCGAATACGACCCGGCCGTGGGTGAGTTCACTTTCTGTCACGAGACCGTGCAGCAGATGGCGATGGGGATGACGGAAGACGATGAGGGTCGCATCTGGTCGGTGACCTACCCCGACTCCGGCGTGGCCTGTTACGATCCCGGCAAGAGACTCTTCCGCGACTACGGCCACGTCTATGTGCAGAACTGGCGGCAGTATCAGCGCCATGTCGCCTGTGACGATCGCGGCTGGCTCTACTTCGCCGTGGGTAGCACGGCGAGTCAGATCGTCACCCTCGAGCCCGAGAGCGGTACAGCGAACCCCCTGTTGGCGGAAGCGGAACGGTGTCAGGGAACGGCCTTCGTCGAACGCGATGAGGACGGCCGTGTTTACGGACAGGCGCTGGCCGGACAGGACGAGTGGTTCGAGTTCTACACCGGAGAGCGGGTTGGCACCACGGAGCGTCGCCAGCGCCGAGCCAAGCAGATCATCACCGACTCTCAGAGCCTGTTCTGGCGCGACTTCCCCGATGGCTGGCAGCTGGTCGAGTGCGACCTCGTCGAACGCCGGTTGACCACGAAAGACGACACCGGTGCGCAGTACACGGTGAAGTTCGACTACAGTAGCGAGGGGGCGCATCTCATGGGGCTGGCGACAGCACCGGACGATACGCTGTGTGGCGGCACCGCCTTTCCCATGCGGTTCTTCTCTTACGACCCGGCCTGTGACGAATGGATAAATCGAGCGTCTTACGGCCAATGGAATACGGTGCGGCGCGGCGGCGACCGGTTCTTCGTTGCCGGTTACACCGGGGGCTTTCTGCTTGAGTGGGACCCGGCAGAGCCGTGGGTGGAAACAGAGCCAGAGGACGAGTCCGGCAACCCCCACTGGTGGGCGCAATGCGCGCCTGCCATCAACCGCCCGCACTGCATGATCGTCACCGAGGACGGACAATGGGTGGTTTTCGGCGGCACCCCCGGCTACGGGCACACTGGCGGAGGTCTCTACATCTGGAACCGCCGCGGGCACAGCGGAATGCTTCTCGAACACGAAGCCCTCGTCGCGCAGCAGTCGCCGCACAGCCTGCTCGACATCGGCGGCGGCCAAGTACTGGTAGGTACAACCGTGCAGGCGGGCACCGGCGGTGAGCGCAAGGCGGACGTGGCGGAGTTCCTCATCGTCGACCTCATGTCGAGATCGGTGGAGAAATTAGGGCCGCTCGTGTCCACCGCCGAGCAGATCGACGACATGGTCTACGTCGCTGGCGACCGCGACGGGACACAGAGCGGAACCATCGTCGGCATCGCAGACCGCCGCCAACTGTTTGCCCTGGATCTGGTGTCGAACCGCGTCACCCAGAATACTCACTTCAGCGATGACCTCGGGGATACGGTTGCCCACCAGGGGCCGCGGGTTTTCGTGACGGGGGGTGGGGAGATCTGGGTATTGCTGACAAAGGGTCTCGGCAAGCTCATCACCTCGGTTTCCGGCGCGTACGCAGTAGAGATGGTAGCGGAATCGCCCCAACACCTGCGGGCCGGCGGTGATTACTTGAACGGGAGGCTCTACTTTGCCTGCGGCTCGCATCTGTGCAGCTGGCGATGCCCGTGAGCGCAGCAGATTAATTCGGCCAGGCTCATGACGACAGTGCATTTTCCGCCGTCCAGCGCGCACGGAATCAGCTTCTCACATGCGTCTATCGGTTTGGCCTGTGTCCGCTGGCATATGGATAATTCATGGCTGTGGGGGGACGGCTTCCGCAGCTTTTTCGAGGTACGCGGTTATCGACGTCGAATTTCGCGGCCGAGATATTCACGCCGCTGGCCAACGACGATTCCTGACCGACTTTCCTGGCGAGTCACCCATGGAGCCCACCTATCTTCACCTCGACGGCGGTCGCAGACCGGCTGTGCTCGGGCTGCTGTACGGGAATCGCTTCGAGCAGGTCGTCGTCGATGCCGAGCTCGGCGATGCCGCCCTGGCCAAGGGGCTTCGGTTGAGCTCCCTTCCCCGGGAAATCGAAGGGTTGCTGCACCAACTAGCAAGCGGCTCGTCAACGATTTTCTGCTTTGGCGCCCAGACTCGTCAATCCCTGGGGAAGCACGCAGAGATTATACAGAGCCGAGTGTTCGACGCGGCGGACGCCATCGCTGAGGCCTATGCCGCGCGTCGACAGGGAGGACAGCTGCCCCGCCTAACCCGTGCGGAGGCCACCAGCTACGCCCGCGCCCTTGGTCTGACCACGACCCGCACGAGCAGCCGCGCCGTCAATAACCGCCGCCTGCGTGATGTACGCGAGATGATTCGTCGTCGCGGCGGCCACGCCGCGCTCACCGGCACGACGAAGGGCAAGTGGACGAAACTGCTCATGGCCAACGAAGAGGAATGCCGAGCTCTTCAAATGATTACCAGAGAGCTATTATTGGTAATGCCGAAAAAACAATAATTTATTTTCCTCCGCTTCGAACCCAATCACGAATTCGGATATCCAACAGATCCAGGGGGAGAGCTCCTCGCCCCAGCACTTGGTCGTGAAAGGCGCGCACGTCAAAGCGGTCGCCCAGCTCGGCGGTTGCGTGGGCGCGCAACGCCTTGATCTTGAGCTCACCCATCTTGTAGGCCAGGGCCTGTCCGGGCCAGGCGATGTAGCGATCGACTTCGACGATGATGTCACGCTTGACGCGGGTGGCATTGGCAGCGAAGAATTCGATGGCCTGCTCCCGCGACCAGCCCATGGAGTGCATGCCCGTGTCGACGACAAGGCGCACGGCGCGCCACATCTCGTAGGTGAGTTTGCCAAAGCGATCGTAGGGGTCCTTGTAGAGTCCCATCTCTTCCCCCAGGCTCTCCGCGTATAGCCCCCATCCTTCTCCGAAAGCAGTGTAGTGGTTGTAGCGGATGAGGTCGTGGGTCTGGCTCCTCTCCTGGGCCAACGAGATCTGCAGATGGTGGCCGGGCACGGCCTCGTGCAGAGCGAGAGCCCGCATCTCCCACTTGGGTCGGCTGTGCAGGTCGTAGGTGTTGGCGTAGAAGTAGCCGGGCCGTCCCGCCTCAAGGGACCCGAGTTCGTAGTGGCCGGTGGGAGCGGACTGCTCGGCGTAAGCGGGAACGGCCTTGACCCCGTAGGGCAGTCGTGGTAGTCGTCCGAAGAGGCGCACCAGCTCGGGGTCGGCGGCCTTGCAGATCTCCCGGTAACCGGCGAGCAGCTCCTCGGCGCTGTCGTAGAAGAAGCGGTCGTCAGTACGCAGGTACCTGGCGAATTCGGCGAAAGAGCCGGTGAAGCCAATCTCGGCGATAACGACATCCATCTCGGCACGTAGCCGCTTCACCTCGGATAGCCCGATCTCGTGGATCTTACGTGCGGGTTGCAAGGTTGTCGTGCTACGACGGACCCGGTAGTCGTACCAGGCCTCGCCCTCGGGCAGATCGGAAAAGGCGATGGACTGCCGCGCCCCCGGCAAGTAGTAATCCTCGAAGAACACGGTTAGCTCCGCATAGGCCGGGTAGATGTTTTCAGTGAGAATGCGGGCCGACACTCGACGCAGACTATCGGCGACAGCGACAGGCACGATTTCGGGGATGCGCGAGAAGGTCGCGTATAGGGGACTCTTGGTGGGGTTGTCCGGCATCATGCTGCGGATCTGCCCGGGCACATCCCGTAGAGTCACTGACGGCGGTGTGATTCCCTTCTCCAGGCCGCGTTCTAGGCGCGCCTGATTCTGTCGGATCAGCTCGGGCAAGGCGCGAAGTCGGGCGAGAATGTCATGGTAATCGCCGATGCCGGTGGCGGGCATGACGGCGAGAATGCGGGACGGATCGAGGTGCACGCCGTTGAGCTGGGTAAGCGCCAGCAGCTCTTGGGGGAAAGGATGGCCATCAATCTCTTCGGCGAGCTGGCGAACGATGAGAGCGCGGTCGAGGCGCGCGTCTGCCGACAGACTCTCCACGTCGATGCGGTTGAGGCTGTGGTGGAAGAGTCGGGTCTGCGCCTTGCGCCGCTCAACACCGCCGAAGCTGTCATCGACCCACCGGTCGTTCTGCCCCGCGTAGCCAACGTAAGTGGCACCCTCGGGAAATTCCCGCATAGCGGTGTCCCACATGAGGTCGAAGAGGGCATAAAGCTTGCTGTCGCCGGAGCCCCCGGCGAGGGTGGCGTCGATCCGTTCTGAGAGCTCGTCGTTGTCCGGCGGTGGTTGCCCATGGGCGGCGGCAAGCAGGAGGAGACTGGCCAGGGTGACACGGACAGCCTTCATGGCGTAATCCACCACAGTTGTTCCCAGTGGGAGGGGCCGGTGTTGGCTTGAGCTGGCCCGGGTGTGCTGCGACCATCGCGGATGTACTGCGTCAGCAGCTGTTGCAGGTGCTCGACGACCGCAGGATAATCGGCCTGCCGGTTGCGCTGCTCGCCGATGTCGGCATCGAGATCGTAGAGCTGCACCGGCGGCAGGCTCGCGCATTCCGGGCCCGGCCGCGGGAAGGACCAACCCCCGGAGCCAGCGCACATTTCGAGTTTCCAGCGCCCACAGCGCAGCGAAAACGAGCCGTCGATGGAATGGTGAACGGTGGCCTCGCGCAGCGACCCGTCGCGCTCGTCGTCACGCCACAAGGGAAGCTGGCTTACGCTGTCCTCGCCAGCGTCGGCGGGGAGTCTGTCGCCATGGATGTCAACACAAGTGGCGAGCAGATCGACGAGGCACGTGGTGTCCTCGCAGGTGGCGCCGGCGGGCACGACGGTGGGCCAGCGCACGATGAGGGGAATGCGGTGGCCGCCTTCGTAGATGTCGGCCTTGTGACCGCGGAAGACGTAGCTGGGATGATGGCCGACGGCGTTGAGTTCGTCGAAGTCGGCCATGGGAGAACAGCCGTTGTCGGAGGTGAAGATGAGAATGGTGTCATCGGTGATGCCGTGACACTCGAGGGCGTCGGCGATCCGCCCGACCACGTCGTCCACCTGTAGGCAGAAGTCACCGTAAACATTGGTGCCGGAGGCGCCCTGAAAAGGAGCTGTGGGCAGGATCGGTGTGTGCGGTGCCGGCAGGGGAAAGTACAGGAAGAATGGGCGCTCTAACGCAGCTTGACGTTCGATGAAATCGAGGGCTTCGCGAGTGAGTCGGGGCAGCACGTCGATGTGCTCGAAGTCGGGACTGATGGGACCCTCGCGCCAGAACTCCTTGCCCCGCTGCTCCTCGATGATGCGGTCGGGCACCGCAGTGGGCCGGTCATCTTGGACGTACACGTAGGGGGGAATGTCGAGGGAGGCAGCGATGCCGAAGAACTCGTCGAAGCCGACGTCGGTGGGTCCGTGCTTGATGGCAGCGGAGAAATCGACGGGCGCATCCCGCGTTCCCTTGGCACCGAGCTCCGTCCGACCCCAGTTCCAACCCAGGTGCCACTTGCCAACGCAGGCGGTGGCGTAGCCGCGCTCCCGCAAGTAAGAGGCGACGGTCATACGGCCCTCCTCGATGACGGGTGGCGAATAGCCCCAGTTGACACCGCGCTTCAACTCCGATCGCCAGTTGTAGCGGCCGGTGAGGATGCTATAGCGCGAGGGTGTGCACACAGCGGAGGTGGCGTGGGCATCGGTAAAGCGCATGCCCCCTTCGGCGACGGCGTCGAGATGGCGGGTATGGACCTTCGATTCGGGGTTAAGGCAGGTTAAGTCGCCGTAGCCCATGTCGTCGGCGAGGATGTAGATGAGGTTAGGGGTTCGAAAAGTAGGCATCGGTGTCGTCTTCGGTTATCGTTGAAATCAGATGAGAAAGTCGATCACTCCCAGCACCGGCGACAGGCGCGCGCCAGTTGGCGGCCGCGCGTGGCCAGCGAAATTAGCGTTTTGGCAAACCACACTTGGCGCCGTCCTTGCCGTGACCAGCCTGCTCACGGGTTGCGGCAGCGATGCCGAACCGGTGGCGCCTACGAAGGCGGAGCGACTCACCGGCACTTGGCACCTGGAAGCGACCCAGGTGTTGACGGCGACGGAAGAGTATGAGTTGTCCTACACCTTTCAGCCCAACGGAGTGGTGCGCAATCGTGTGGGTGGCCCCTTCCTAGCGCAGCTGCGCGAGCTTGAAGAGCTACAGGACGAGGACTTCGGCGAGTTGCGCGCTTTAGACGGGGGCACCTTGAGCTGGCTGGGGCAATGGTCGCTGAGAGGAGATTCGCTGCACATCGTCTTCGACGAGGTGATCGTCGACATCTTCGGCGATGTGCCCATCGTCGGCAGACTCACCCTTCCTATCGTCGAGCAGCCTTTGGAGTCGAGTCAGCAGAGCACGCTGGACTTCATCTGCTCGCTGGACAAGGACCGTCTGACGCTCACGGGTCAATTTATTGCAGTTGGGCTGGCCGACGAGCCGTGGGTGGGTGGGGATGCGGCGTTGCCAGCAGATCTGGGCTCGCAGGTGCGGGCGGTGACTGAGCTGGCGCTCGAGTTTCTGAGCGAGCAGATTAGCGCCAGCGGTGCAGACGCTCACGTGTTCGTGCGCTGAGGAAGGAGTACGAGGAACATGCAGGACACCATCAGCGACGCCCAGTGGGCGCGGTTTCAACAGCAGGGCTATGTGCACCTGGGCAGGGCCAACGCCAACGAGATCGATGCGCTACAGCAGCGCATCGACGAAATTATGCTCGGCAACGCCGACATCGACTACAACCAGGTTATGATGCAGCTGGACCGCTCGGACGGACCTGCCTCCAAGCCTGGGCCGCAGAGCCTGGGCCACAAGGGGCGAACGTTGGAGTACCGCAAGATTCAGAACCTTGAGCTCGACCCACTCTTTCTCGCATACCTGCAGACACCACTGTACCAAGACATCTGCGCCCGTGCCTATGAGCCCGACACGCCGGTGGCCTGCTTCCGTGCCATGTTCATGAACAAGCCCTCGGGGCTGGGCTCGCACTTGCTCTGGCACCAAGACCACTGGACAGCCCTGGACCGGGATCCGTTGATCACAATCTGGACGGCTCTGGATCCAGCGACGGTGGCCAACGGCTGCGTGCAAGTGATCCCGGGATCGCACCGCAAGCTCATCAACCCCGAGCATGGTTCAGGCTTTCTCAACCAGGAGCAGGCCGATGAGATCGGGGCACGAAGTGAGTCGACATTCCTCGAGCTCGAAGCCGGCGAGGTGCTGCTGCTGCACAACTGGCTGTTGCACACCTCGGCGGTCAACCAGACCCAACAATCCCGACGCGCCTTCAGCGTTTGCTACATGGATGCGGCAACTAAGGACGTAAACGGCCAAGCTTACCCAGTGGTATTCGGCGAAGGAGCGCTGGCGGCGTGACAGAGACGCTCCCGCTCCTGAGCGAGGCGCAGCTGACGGAGTACCAAGAGCTCGGCTACACCCGGGTGCCAGCGGTCTTTCCCATCGACGAACTTGCGGCTATCGACGCTGAGATCGACCGCCTCGAGTGGAAGCAGCTCGAGGAGAATGGCCGGGACGACGGCTGGCTGCTGCGTCTGGGGTTGCGCTCGGAAATCATGCAGCGGATGGTCGCCGACGAACGGCTGCTGAACTTGGTGGAAAGTATCGTGCGGCCAGGCATTGCTATCTACTCGGCCAAGCTCGTGCCTAAGCTGCCCCACGACTATCGCGTCTGCCACTGGCACCAGGACGACGCCTACTACTCCGTGCAGGCCGACAGCAACACGCGCATGTCGATCTGGCTGCCACTTCAGGATTCCGACGTGGACAACGGCTGCCTGCACGTGATTCCGGGCTCGCACCGCTGGGGCTTGCAGGAATGGCGACAGCGGGACGAGGGTTACTGCAATCGCGCCCTGATCCCGCCTGAGGATTTTGATTTCACCCAGGCGGTGGCGGTGCCCGCCGAGGCAGGCGATGTGATCCTGTTCTCGGCACTGCTGTGGCACAGCTCGCCAAGCAACAGCACTGATCGCATCCGCCGCGCCTTCATTGTGTCCTATCAGGAGGCAACGGTGCCGGGGGGCAACGCCGATCAGTGGAAGGTGCTGCGTCCGGCGAGCGGAAGCGACGATTTCGGCAATGAAGTGGAACGGAACTGGTCACAGGCGCAGTGGCGCCCAATTTGGGAGGCACGGAGCCCATGACATCACCATCGCCGCTAGCGGTCACCTCCGAGCAGAAACAGTTCTTCGATGACAACGGCTACCTGCACCTGCCCGGCTTCTATGCCCCCGCCGAGCTCAAGGAGATGCGGCGCCAATACCACGAGATGGTAACGAAAACCGACGGCCACCCTCAGAACATGAGCTACAGCTTCATGGCCTCGGCCGACGGCTACGAGCCCGACGACTTCAATCCCAATAATGTTGTGGGGATGATGGACCAGACTCTGTACAGCGACTACTGGTTCGACCAGTTCACAGAGCCACGCGTCATCAGTGTGATGGTGGATCTGCTGGGACCCAACCTCGACTTCCACAACGGCAAGGTGCGCAACAAGCCGCCTGGGTTCTTCGCCGATCAGGGCTGGCATCAAGACTGGCCCTATGAGTTGCACTCCGAGCCCGACCTAGCGGCGGCCATTACCTACTTGGATTCCACCGACTTCGAACAGGGCGCGACGGAAGTGATCTCCGGCAGTCACAAGGCGGGCTTTCTGCCTACGGAAGAGGGCAAGAGCACGCTGGTTCAGGAGGATGTGAACGATTCTGCCAGGGTCGTGCTGAAGGCGGAGGCGGGCGACGTGGCGGTGATTCACGTTCAGGTTGTGCACCGCGCCGGGCACAACTACACGGCCCGCAGCCGCAACGCGATCATCAACGAGTACAAAACCGCCGAGACAGTCGATCATTGGGGCAACCGCTGCGCTTTCGCTGGCCTGCCCCTGGCGCGCAACCGCAAGCTCTTGATGCCGCGCGTGCACAGAGCTGGCTGACCCCATTCAGGAGATTACTCAACGAGATGTCGAACACCCTGTCATACCGCTGCGGAAGTCTGGAGAACCCCTCGCTACCCTTCGAACGCATCGCCGCCTGTGGTGTGCAGGGACTGGAAGTGAACTGGAGTGAAAAGTTGAGTGCGGCTGCCGCTGAGGCGGCACTATCGCCCCATGGACTGCGGGTGACCTCGCTGAGCACAGGCTGCGATATCACCAACGGCAACTTACCGGCAGAGATCGGTGAGCGTGCGGCGCTGGCCTCCGACCTAGGTGCGAACTACCTGTTCGTTAGCGCCCAACGCGGCGAACTCGATTTCGACGAAGCGGCGCGACGCCTGCAAGCCTTGGGCGACGCCGCCGGCAAGTCGAAGGTCTGCCTGGCCATGGAGACCCACCCTGATCTGTGCACCAACGCCGAGACCATGCTCAAAACCATGGCGGTGGTCGATCATCCATGGGTGGCGATCAACTACGACACGGCTAACGTGTACTACTACAACGAGGGCATCGACACTATCGATCAAGTACGGCAGGTGGCGAAGTTCGTGAAGGGTGTGCACTTCAAGGATACCGGTGGCGGCTTCCGCGATTTCGACTTCCCCGTGTTCGGAGAGGGCATCGTGGACTTCGCTGCGGTGGACGAAGAGCTCACCGAGGCGGGCTACGACGACGCCTACTGCATGGAGCTGGAAGGTCCCGCCTTCAAGCGCGATGAGCCCAACGATTTGGCCAACAAAGTGACGCGCTGCGCCGACCACCTGCGCGCGGTCGGCGCCATCGACTGAACGTATTCAACACAGCGCACCATCAGTGCTACATATCAACGGGCGGCGCAGTGGCGATGCCTGTTACTTCGTCCGAGGGTAGCGCTGACAGAGCCGGTAGTCGGAGGAAGGATGCGAGGCTAGGGAGAGCCAGTCCCTGGCACGTCCACTTCCACGGTGCGAATGCGGCCATCACCGGGGTGTCGGTCGAGACCCAGCACGGCAGACTCACACATGAAAAGAGTGCGCATTTCGGGGCCGCCAAGGGTGCATGCGTAAGCGGAGTAGCCATCTCCGCTGTCGATGCGCTGCTTGAGTTCACCTCCTTCTGTGAGGCGCACGTAACCGCCCGGTCCGCCGTAATCGAAGTAGGGGACGGCGACCCAGACACAGCCCTCCTCGTCCATGCAGATGCCATCTGGCGGGGCGCCGAGATCGGCCCACGGGCGCCGGTTGCTCAGGGAGCCGTCTTCTTCGATGTCGAATGCGGTGAGGCGGAAGCCGAAGGACTCGGCGAAAATCAATGTCTTACCGTCGATGCTGATGCAGGCCCCGTTGGCCGTATTGGTACGGTCAGCTACAACGGTGACGGTGCAGTGCCCATCAATATCAGGCGGGTCGACGCGCACGAGATCGCCAAACGTGGGTAGGTTCCCTGGCCCCGGGATCTTCGTCTCAGTGAAAGGGCGATCGAAAGCGGGACTGCCGATCCAGCAACGTCCGTGGGCATCGACGACCATGTCGTTGCACATGTTGCCGTTCACCGATTTCATGTCGGCTACCTCCTCGATGTCCCCATCGCACACGGCCATCAATTTCCCGTCCTGCACCGATATCACCACCAGACGGCCATCTGGCCACCAGCCCAGGCCGGAGGGAATTTCGGGGACTTCGGCGACCACCGTAGCGTTGCCGCAGACGTCGACGGTCATGACTTGGTGGGCGAGCATGTCGGAGAACCAGAGTTGCCCGGGGGTGGGACAGTAGTCAGCAGCGCCGGCGGGTAGGCTATTCGGCGTGCGCCAGCGGGGCCCTTCGGGAAAGTGAAGACCCGCGAGTAGGAGCTCGGGTGTGGGCATGAGGTGATCTGTCAATCCGGTCTCGGGTGTAAGGATCGCAGCGCGGGTTGGTCATGGCAACGGGGACACGCGATCGGGGCTTGGCTCGGCGGGGATACCCACAACAAACTGACCGTCCATTGTAGCCGAAGCTTGTTTGCACGTGCCCTGTCTTTCGGTGGGAAGAGTAGGGTGCTGACCGTTCAGGTGACTTGGGCGTTCTCTAGGGTGGCGCGTCCAACCTCGCGGACGAGCTCGTCCTTCCACTTCTCCAGGTAGCGGTAGCTGGGGTGACCGGGCCGATCGTCGCAGGGGTTGTGACGGGTGTTGTAGCAGCAAATCAGCGCCCAGCGCGGGTCTGGGCTGGTATTGGGACCGGAGCTGTGCAGAATGTTGGCGTGGAAGAACAAGGCGGTGCCGGGTTCGAGCTCGCAGTGCACGAGTTCGAGGTGCTCACGAGCCAGGGCGACACGCTCGGGGTCGGCACCCTGCTGGGTGCCGTAGGTGCCATGTTCCAGGCGTCCCAGCCTGTGCGAGCCGCGGAGGACCTGCAGGCAGCCGTTGCCCTTGTGGGCGCGGTCCACGGCGATCATGCAGCTGGCCATGTCTGGGTACAGGCAGTTGTTGTTGTACCAGTAGCCGTAGTCCTGGTGCCACTCCCAGGCGCCGCCCACCCGGGGCTCTTTCACCATCATTTTGTAATGGTAGAGGTAGACCTCGTCGCCGAGAAGCCGCTCCACGTTGTCGACTTGGCGATGACCGTGGAGTATGGCATTGTAGATGTCCTTGCGGTCGATGTCGGAGGTGAGCCAGAGCTTGGACTCGCGTCCTTTGGTGTCCTTGGAGGCGTGGACCTGTTCGGCCTTCTCCATGTCGGCCTTGGCGATGCGTAGCAGCAGGTTCATCTCTTCGGTGTCGTAGAGGCCGGGGAAGATGAGGTAGCCGTCCTCTTGGAACCGACGGACCTGAGCGTCGCTGAGATGGGGCATCGGAACTCTCTCTCGGTTTTAGCAGCTGCCCATGATACCAGTACACTGCGGCGAATTCAACCCCGCAGCCAGCACCGTCGTCAGACATGCAGCTTGCTATAGGAAGTTCGAACCCCTTCCCTTTGCCGGCGTCAGGAGAATGAGGCCATGAAGAGCTATCTCGAAGCCAGCAGTGTCCCGGCCGTGACTGTGGGCAGGGCTCAGGTCCCGCGCCTGGTCATGGGTATTCACCCCTACGACGGATGTTCCTACCAGGATGAGAATCGCGACGCCGAAAACCTTAAGGCGTTCAGCACGGTGGGCCAGGTTGTGGAGGTGCTGCGCTACACCGTGGAAGAGCACGGCATCACCAGCGCTCAGGTGGATCACATGCTGCCTGATCTCGACCGCCTACACCTGCAGGCCGTATGGGAGACAGAGCAGGCGACACAGACCCGGATCGGGCTGCTGCCCTACATCCTGATCCCGGTGACTCTGGACGGCAAGATCGTGTCGTACTCGCCGCGGGCCCACGCCACGTTCTACACGCACGACGAACGTCTGGGGGGTGCCGCCTTTCGCGACAAGCTCGCCGAGGACGAGATCCTGCGCTACACGCTCTCGGGCTCGATAGACAACCTGGTCACGCCGGAGATCGCTGCGCCCTACAGCGAAGAAGAGGCGGCGCGCATGGCGATCGACTACGGTGTGCTCGAGCAGTACCTGGGATTTTTCGCCGGCTGCGAGGTCATGGTCGCCGATCCCGGGGCGGAGATCGACTTACTGGCGATGCTCGGGCGCTTCGATCTCATCCGTGAGTACATCGCGTTCTTACGAGGTCGTTACGAGACCGTGATCACCAGCGTGCACCACGCCGGCGTGACCATTCCGCTCTTGGAAGAGATGAACATCGACGTCGATGCGTATCTAACACCCGTCAATCGTCTCGGCTACTACATGTTCCCCACCCGCGATCTCGCACTCGGCGCGATCCGAAATGCCAAACAGCCGGTGATCGCTATCAAAGCGATGGCGGGCGGGCGCTACCTTGGTCATCCTGCTTTTGAGTTTGTCTTCAACGAAGTCGATGTCGCTTCCTGTCTGTTTGGCATGGGCAAGTTGGAGCAGGTGAAGCAGACGGCGACGGCGGCGAGGGAAGTGCTCGCCGCTGCGGCTTGAACCGGCGTAGGGCCTTTGTTGAACACCCGTGACCCAGGTGGTCTCGGCGGTCCCGTCGCCATCGAAGAGGGCGAACGCTTGCTCACCATCGCCGGCACTACGAACGCTCTGGAATCACACCAGCGCTGGGACGGCGCCACCGGCAAGAGCACATTGACGGCGATTCGCTGGAGACCGACGGTGTGAGGGGCGGCGAGCTGCTCATGAAGTGCTTGGAGGCGCAGGGGGTGCGCTGCGTCTTCGGAATGCCAGGCACTCAAAACTTGCCTATCTACGATGCCCTGCGCGATCATGGCGGCATCGACCATTATCTAGTGCGCCACGAGTACTCTGCCACCATCGCTGCCGACGGGTTCGCCCGCGCTACCGGAGAAGTAGGCTTGGCGCTCACTGTGCCCGGTCCTGGGGCGAGCAACGCCTCCACGGGAATCGTCGAGGCCTTTACCGACTGTGTGCCCGTGCTACTCATGACGGGCCAGTCGGAGACGCGGTTGTACGAGCGCGACCCAGCCAAGCAGTTTCACGGCCTTGACCAGATGAGGTTCTTCGCGCCGGTCACCAAGTACTGTGCCATTGCCTACCAGCCGGATGACATCGCCGGAATAATCGTCGAGGCCTTTGGGGCGATGCGCAGCGGCCGACCGGGACCAACGATGCTGGAGTTTCCCGTCGACGCGATCCTCGGCGAAGTCAGCGACCAAAGCGTGCCCGCGTGCGTACCGCCAATCTTGGGTGATGCTCCCGCGGCGGCGGAGCTCGCGGCAGCAGCGGTTGTGGTGGAGAGGATGCGCCGGCCTCTGATACTGGTGGGTAAGGCCGTTATCGACGGTGACGCCCGCGACGCCCTGCGCCGACTGGCGGAACGTCTGGAGGCACCGGTCATCACCACCCGCCTCGGCAAGGGAGCGCTCCCCGATGACCACCCGCTGGCGCTGGCGGACATGCGCGGCTATTTGGCGCGGGAAGCGATGCAGGTAGCGGACGGGCTCATCGCCGCAGGCGTGCGCTTCACCAGCATCGACTCGCGCAACTGGACGGAGGCTTTTCCCGAGCCTATGGTGCAGCTCGATCCCGAACCTGGCGAGCTCGGCCGGGAGTACGCCTGCGAAGTGGGGGTTGCCGGCGAGTTGCGGGGGTCACTCCGTCAACTGGCCGCAGCGGTGACGTTGAGAGAAGGTCAGGAGTGGGAGGCATTTCTGAAACCGTGGCGCCAGCGCTTTGCGGCCCAGCCGCCGCTACCCCTGTTGCCGGAGCTGCGGGCTGCGCTATCCGACGACGGCATTCTTGCCGTGGACGTACACGGCATCGGTTATTCCACCTTCGCCGAATACCCCGTCACGGATCCGCGCACCTACCTCTACCCTTGCATCGGCGTCTCTTTGGGTCACGCCTTCGGCCAGGCGATTGGTGCCAAGGTCGCCCACCCCGATCGCCCAGTGGTCGCGTTCTGCGGCGACGGCGGTTTTCTCATGGGCAGCTGCGAACTAGCTACTGTTGCGCGCTATGGCATCGGCGTGGTGGTTGTCGTCGTCAACGATGGTGCCCTCACAGCGATCAAGGGGTCGCAGCACAAGCACTACCAGGGCCGCACCATCGACACTGACCTTACCAACCCCGACTTCACCAAGCTTGCTGAGGCGTTCGGTGTGTGGGCGAAACGGGTGGACGATGTCGCCGACTTCAGCGTTGTGCTGGCCGAAGCGATTGGTGTGGGCAAACCGGCACTGGTGGAGGTGATGTTGCAGGAACGGCAGGAAGAGGCGATGGAATGGATCAGCTGGCTGCGCGACAAGCCACTCCGAGAGTGAGCGGCTGGGTGCCACTTGTTGTGCCGGATCGTCCCCGTGAGGCTGACCCACAAGGTGATGGATATGCCGAAAGACCGCGGCGAACTCCCCACGTATTTCGAGCGAAAAAGAGAACGCATTTCGCACTCCGATCCGGCGCAACCGAAAGTCACTCTTGGGGAGACCTACGCTTGTTTACAGGAGAGACAGCGTCTCTCGTGATCAATTTCAAGGGTGTCGGCTACTCGGTATCCAGGACTCTCCTGGCCAAACATTATTCTGCGAGTAGCGGGCCAACTCTACCTTCTCGACTGCGCCCATATCCAAGCCCCGCGACTTGTTATCCTTTCAGGAGATCGTAATCGTGACTACAGGCTTTGAAAATGGTCCCATTCGCGTCGGTCTGATCCGCTGCGACATGCACGGCGCCTACTACGGCGCGTTGTTTGCCGAGCACGATGCCTTGGCCCTCCAGCGACCTGCAGAGCCCGGTGAGAAGACGCACTATTCGTGGGAGACGGGTGGCGCCCACTTCTATTTCTACACGAATTACGCCAGTCCCGAGCAGATGACGGTGGAGTTTGTCGACGGCTTCCGCTTAACCAAGGTGTGGGATGAGCACCGTACCGCCGCCGAGAGATTGGCGCGCGTGTGTAAAGGTCCCGTTACGATCTGCGATCAATTCGAGGAAATCAGCGACGACGTCGACCTGATTTTCATCAGCGACTGCAATGGCGATGGCAGCGACCACCTTGAACTTGCCCGACCCGGCTTGGAGCAAGGTATCGCCACCTTCATCGACAAGCCCATGGCAAACACGTACCCGGACGTGCAGGCGTTGGTCTCGCTGGCAGACTCCAACAGTGCTCCGCTGGCATCAGTAAGCATGCTGTCCATGGCGCCAGCGGCGGGCCGATTCGCCGCTCAGCTGGCGACGGTCTCTCCCGCCGTGGAGTTCGGCACTGTGCAAGGCGGCGGACCCAGCATGGCAGGGCAGATCCACACCGTGGCTCTGGCTTTGCGCTTGTTCGGCGACGGCGTGGAGTCGGTGTCGGCTTCTGGTCCGGGCCCCCTTCACACGATGCATTTGTCCTGGGGGGATCGGTCGCAGCGGCCCGCGCAGGGCGTCACCCTTAGCACGGACGTGGGCTTCGTCTGGCACTGTGCCTTCCACGCCAGCGGCTACGGCCCTGCCGGAGCCGTGCACTCGCCCCCCATTGGCGATTTCGACTTTCCATTTGGTGCTGCCGAGATTCTCAAGCAGGTGCGAGAGATGGTGCGAAGCGGTCAATCGCCGGCGGGAAACGCGGCGATGATCGAGAGTGTTGCCGTTATCGAAGCGGCAAGACGGGCCCAGACCGAGTTTCGCAGCGTGCCGATTACCGAGATCACGGGAGGCTGACCGATGAGCGTGAGGCAATGCCATCACCATGGATTCACGGTGTCGAGTGTGGAGACTTCCTTGCAGTTCTATTGCGACGCGCTCGGCCTCGAGGTAGTGCGGGTCTCGGAGCGGCGAAATTTGCCCTCCTACGATCGCATGTTGGGTTTCGACGATGTAGCCCTAACTATCGGGATTCTACAGCATCCGCAGACGGGGTTCATCCTTGAACTCGTGCAATACGACAATCCGCAGGGCGAAAAGCGATCTACGCAGAACACTTGGGTGGGCGCATCCCATCTTGCTTTCGAGGTAGATGACGTCGACGCACTGCACGAATCGCTTACGACCGCCGGTTATTCCTGTATTAATCCACCGACGGACGTAGAACGAGACGGCGTGGTGGTGGCGCGGGGTTTCTATGCCCTTGATCCCGACGGCATCTCCGTCGAGCTGTTTCGGGAATTTGCCGACGTGACGAGTCGCTGATGGTAGCCGAGGCGCCACTGGCGCTGGTGACCGGGGCGGCGCAGGGCATCGGCGAGGCCGTAGTGCGGCGCCTGCGACTTGACGGTCTGCGCGTGCTCGCCCTTGACCGAGATGCCGAGGGGCTGCGGCGACTGGCGACGGACCTACAAGCTGGCGATGAGTTCGCAGTGGTGATTCACGACCTCACCGATCTCGAGGGCACGCCCGCTGTTCTCGACGGGCTGGTGACGGAGCACGGTGCCATCACTCGGCTTGTGCTCAACGCTGGCGTCTGGCCCGGGGCGCCGATCATGCAAATGTCGAACGAGATCTGGAAGCTGAACTTCGACGTCAATGTGTCTTCACCCTTCGTCTTTCTTCGCACACTGGCGCCGGTGATGGCCAAAGCCGGTGGCGGCGCTGTTTCGTGTACGGCGAGCCGCAATGCCTATCGATCGAGCACGAACAACGCTGCGTACGATGCATCCAAGGCAGCGCTGCTGGGTCTCGTGCGCACCGCTGCTGGCGAGCTCGCCAAAATCGGAATTCGCGTGAACGCCGTGTCTCCCGGTGTGATCTCCACGCCAGGCACGCCGGAAATCGAAGAGCCCTCTTTCAGGGAGCCGTACCTAAAGCAGATCCCCATGGACCGCTATGGATGCGCCGACGAGATCGCTGCCGTGCACGCCTTTTTGCTCTCTGACGACGCTTCCTTTCTCACCGGTCAGGATATTGTCGTCGACGGTGGCCAGATCGCCTGTCAGGACAACGGACGCTTCCTTGAGATTCCGGGAATTAGACGAAGCGAGTGAACGGGCAGGGCCTAAACAGTGCGAGCTTGTTGGTACGGGAAGGGGCAGGAAGTGGTGATCGCTATACGGGGATTGCGCGGTTCTACGACGCCCTGGCGAAGCTCTACAGTGGTGGCGCCATCCGCGCCAGTCTGAAATGGGCGGAATCGTGGCTGGAACCCGGGGAACGAGCCCTGTTCGTCGGCTGTGGGAGCGCCTTCGACGCCGCGACAGCGGCCGCCCGCGGTGTTTGCTGCACCATCGTGGACTCTTCGCCGGCAATGCTGGAACGTGCCTGTCATCGATCGTGGCCGAACGCCAACCCGCCCGCTGTCTTCTGCTGCGACGTGCGCCAGTTGCCCTACGAAAACCCCTTCGACTCCGTGGTGGCCGGGTATTTCCTCAACGTCTTCAACGCTTCCGATTTGAGAGAAACGCTGCGCGTGTTGCAGAGATTGCTGCGACCCGAGGGACGCCTCGTCATCGCCGATTTCGCGCCAGTTTCGCGCTCGGCTAGGTGGTTCCACGACGTACCCATGCAGCTGTTCCACCAAGTGACTGGTAGTGCCATCCATCCCCCCCACGACTACGCAGCGGCGCTGGGTGAGCTCGGTGGGGCTATCGAGGCGAGACAGGCCTTCCGCGTGTACCGGTGCGGCCCTGCCTGGTTCGAGGGACTCATGGGGCGCATGCCCGCTGTTTCCGACCCATGAGTTTTAGATGGATCGCTACAATCGTGCTACTGGACACCCATCTCTGGGTCTCCACAGCTGCTGCAGGCCTGGCCCTGTTCGCCCAGCAGTTTCTCGGTCTGTCTCTCGAGGCCATGCCAGTGTTGGTGGTGGCGGCGGCGACCATGGCAATCTACCACGTGGACGATCGCTTCGACGCCACACTCCCCAGCGTGGTGACCGGGCTTCCCGGGTGGGCGCAGGCAACCTCCCTTGCACTGTCAATGACGGTGGTCTTCCTCTGCCTGATACGGGCGCCGGCGCCCGCGATTGCCCTCGTCGGTGTCGGAGCACTGCCCTGTCTGCTGTACGGAGCTCCGCTGAGGCGCGGGAGACAGCGCCTGCGTGAGCTGCCGGGGATTAAGCCCTTCTTTGTAGTCGGGGCACTGACGGCGGCGTGCGTTGGCGTGCCCGTGCTGTGGGCAGAGCAGCGCCCCAATACGTTGGCGATCGCCCTTGCCACTGCCATCATAGGCGCCCTCACCCTCTGCAACGTCTGCTTCTTCGACATTCGGGACCGGCGTGCCGATGCGACGCTGGCGTTGCGCACGATTCCCCTGATGGTTGGCACCCGTGCCACGCGCCGGCTCTGCCTCGGCTGCAGCGCGGGTCTGCTGGCCCTGATCGCCGCTGGAGCGGTCCCCGTCCATTCTGTCCCGCCCTTGGCCGCCGCCGCCGGAGCCACTGCTTGCTACGCACTCTCTCTGTCCGCGGACGCTAGCCGGCTGCGCTTTGCCTTGGCCGTAGATGGCGTCCCCATCCTGCTAGGAACTCTCGTTGCTCTGAGGTGATATTTTCCGATGGGTGGGTTGACGGCATCCCTCTGTGCGTCGCGCCGAGTCAGACGTACTCAAGGGCAGGGAGACAGCACCACTCGCTCACAGGCCCTGCCGACACGGTCTCCAACAACAGGGCCTTGTGTGCCGCTCTGCCGTGTGAGTTAGAGCGGCAGAGCGAAGTCGTCAGCGTGCTCTGCCATCCACGTGCGTAGTTGCTGACGGTGTTCGTCGACGACCCGCGTGTGGGCGTCGTCGCTGCTCAGGTCGCAGAGTTCGTCTGGATCCTCTTCGAGATCGAAAAGCAACTCTTGGCCGTTTCTGTCACCGTGGGAAAGGGCAACGTACTTGTATCGATGGGTAATAAGAATGCGGGCGCCGAAGGCCAGATCTTCCGTATCCGGATGCAGCTGGATGACTACGAACTCCCTTCCTCCCACGGTCGAATCTTCGATCCGGTTTCGCAGTGATCGCCCCGTCATGTGGTCGGGCCGGGCGATCCCCGCGTAGTCGAGCAGGGTGGGCAGCAGGTCGTCGCCGGAAATGAGGTGGGCGTGGTCTTCGAGGCCGGCGGGAATTACACCCGGTAGTCGCAGGGTTAGGGGTACGCCGACAACGCTCTCGTAGTACATCAGCTTTACCACCCAGCCATGGCGCGCCATGCCTTCCCCGTGATCGGCGGTGTGGACGACGAGGGTGCTGTCGCTGAGGCCGAGCTCCTCGAGGGCTGATAGAATTCGGCCCACCTCAGCGTCGACCAACGTGCCCAGGGCGTAGTACTCGCGTAAATACTCCCGCCAGCGCTCTCGCTTCCAATGGAGGGTGAAGCTGTTCTCCTGCCCGTAGTAGGTGCGGCGTCGACAGCGTTCGACGAAGTCCGGCACGCGGGCGTCGGAGAAACTGTCAGGTAGCGGAGGCAGGGGCCCGTCAGGGTCGCTGTCATCCGCCCGATTCATGACCCAGTAGCATATGTCGTGGGGATTGGTGAGAGGCACGGTGAGGAAGAAGGGGCGTTCGCGAGGCAGGCGAGAGCGCAGATAGTCAATAGCGGCGTCCGCCGTGGGGCCGTCGATTTGGGCGCCGAGGCGGGGTCGCGCCGGTGGGATGTCCAGAGGTTGGAAGGCTCCGTGGTCGAAGCGGGTAGTGACGACCGGTGGGGTGTCGAGGTGCCAGGGGCCAGCCCAGGCGACGTCATATCCGCCCTCGCAGAACAGCTCGCAGAGGTTGGGCAGGAGAGGATCTTCGCGCAGACCGTTGTGAACGACGCCGGTCTGATGGGGCATGCAGCCAGTGTACAAGCTGCTGCGCGCTGGGCCGCAGACGGGGGCCGTGCAGTAGGCGCGATGGAAGAAAGTGCCCGAGCGGGCTAGAGTATCGAGGTGCGGCATGCTGGCGTGCTTGTTGCCACTGATCTCGAGGGCCTCGCGGGACAGTTGGTCGGTGATCAGGAAGAGGACGTTAGGTTGGTCCGGCACGGCACACCGTTCGGTCAGCGATCCCAGGGAAAAGCGAAGGTGGGGCGGCCCGCGAAGCGCTTCATGTCAATTTCAAGCTCGCCGCCGGAGCTGGGTTGTAGCCTCAGGGCGAAGGCAGTGCCGTCACCACCGACCTCGGCAGTGACATCGCTGTACCGCACGCGCGTCAGCTTATGCTCGGCGTAGGCGCCGCCCTGTACGATCACGGTGCGGGCGTGTACCGGGCTCAGATTCACCAGCTTTACGGTCACTCGGTCATCGCTCATGCTCCCCACTAGAGCGCCCACGTCCGGCGGCAGTCCGGCGCGACGGCGGTCGGCGTCGAAGTAGCGCAGGCGACAGTGCAGAGTGTGGCAGGAGCGGCCCACAGGCAGACCGCCGAGCATGAGCCGCACCAAGTTGTCCGTGACACACGGGTTGGAGCTGTTCATGTCGTCGGCAAGCCGGGCATCCGGCGATGTGGTGTCCTCGGCGACTTTTTGCATGCAACCCCGCACCCGTTCGAGATCGGCACGCAAGGCGGTTTCAGGGAAGCCGGCGTTTTCGCCACAGACGTAGCGCACCCAGTCATTGTCGGAGACGCGCTGCCGGTCGGTATCGCGCTGCGACAGGTACCACGACTCCAGCGCGCCCGAGGTGAAGGGATGGGGACGGAAGTCGTACCAACCGTCGTCGCCGTACATGTGCGGGTACAGGGTCACTCCGTTCCGTTCCTGCGCGTTCTCGTTGACCTTGTCGATTACCGTGCACCAGGTGTCTACATAAGATTGGCTACCGCTCATCAGCAGGCCGTGGGCGAAGCCATATACCGGGCGGGAGTAGCAGGCGGGCCGATTTGACAGCGCCCCGGTCTGCGGCACGACGACGGTGAATCCCCAGCCGTAGCAGCCACCCCACCACTTGCCGTCGCACTCCCCACCGATGCTGCCGTCAAGGCCGATGTTGGAGGGGATGATGCCGGCGTTGTCATTGGTGCGTTCCGCCCAGGCGTCAAGGTATTCCAGCAGCCATCGCCGGTAGCGCTCTTCTCCGGTGGCGGCATAGGCAATGAAGCCCAGGTGGGTCGCCTCCAGGTTGAGTGGGTGGTCACCGACGATGTCGCTGTAGTCTTCGAAGTGGGCAAGCATCTCCGCGTACGAACGCTCGCCGTGTCCCAGATGGAAGCGGCCCTCAACTTGGATGGGATCCCCCGCCCAGTCGACGGCGGTGGCTTGGCGGAGAAGTGGCCCGCGGCTGCCATTGAACATGGAGCGGATGATACGACGATTAGGATCGTAGTTCGGGGCGAAGGGATCGTCGCCCGTGTACATGGCGGCCCAGGTGCGACAGCGGCGCACGAACTCAGGATCGTGGGGATCGCAGAGGCCGTAGAGGAAGTAGGTGGAAAGCCCTTCTCCGTGATGGAACCAATCCAGGGAGACGGGGAATTCCTTGTAGTACATGCCGTCCCGCGCCATGGGCACGTCCAAGGTGCGGGCTTCCGTATACTGCCGCAGGTGCCCATCGAACCCCTGGCGGAAGAGGTTGAGGATATCCTCGGGACCGCCGAGAGCGTGCAGGACGGTCCAATTGAGCTGGTTCTCGGCAGCGTCATCGGGGCCGTCGTCGCCACCCCAGCGCGGCACGGCGAGCAAATAGCCGCTGCTCTGATCGAAGTACTTAGCGTAGAACATCCGACAGGCTTCGGCCTGCTGATCGATGAGCTGGCGCTCGAGTAAGGCCCAGGTCGGTGGTGGGGTGGGAGTGTCGAGGATGAGTAGCGGAGAATGAGGTGAATAGCCGGCCACAGCAGTCTCTTTCGCCTAGGGTCGCAGGTAGAGCAAGTCAATGTAGCGGAGCGGCGCCCGGTATGGCTACAGGGCTAGGATTTCCTTCCAGATTTTTTCGTCGACCGGCACGCCTGCCGCTAGGTTGCGCCTGCGGATTTCGGCGGTGCGGAGCCCAGGCCAGCCTACCCGCATTCCCGGCGCGGGATGGGCGGTGGTGAGATCGTCGAGGGTGTCAGCAACGGTCTGTTGCATGGCCTCGGGGTCGCCGATGGAAGCGAGATCGATGGCGAGAAAAAGCTGGGACACGGAATATTCCCTGTCCTGCAGGGCGAGCTGGCGCGTGGTGAGTCCCGCCGACAACAGTGCAGCGATGAGATCGAGGCAGAGCGCCAGACCACTGCCTTTCCAGTAGCCGATGGGCAAAGGTCGGCCGGTATGAAGGACGGCATTAGCGTCAGTGGTGAGCTCGCCCTCTTCATCGTAGCCGCCGGGCACGGGAAGGGGCTCGCCGGAGCGCTGATGGGTCTGGGTTCGTCCCGTGGAGAACTGGCTCATGGCCATGTCGAGGACGACGGGATCGTCGTGCGGGCCGGGAATGGCGATGCACAAGGGGTTGTTGCCGAGCCGCTTGTCCACCGCTCCGTGAGGCGGCATGAGCTTGGTGGTATTCGTCCAGCTCAAGCCAATGCATCCAGCGCGAGCGGCGAGGATGCCATAGGTGGCGGCACGCATCCAGTGGTTGGTGTTGCGCAGGGCGACACCGCCCAAGGTGCGCTCACGAGCAATCTCGATAGCACGTGTCATCGCTGCTGTGGCGTTGAGCATTCCGGGACCACGCATGCCGTCCCATTGGTCCAGTACCCCCAGCTTGGCGACGCAACGGGGAGAGGCGGCACGATCAACGCGGCCCTCGTGCACATCGCGGACGAAGCCGGCGAACCGGTTGACACCGTGAGACGACACACCATCTCGGGTGTTGTCGGCGAAAATGCGGGCGATGTCGCGACTGCGATCGGCACAGAAGCCCACGCGGCCAAGAACGCGATGGAAATGGTCGAAGAGATCGTCGTAGGGAATTCGCGGCACGCGATCTCCTGTCCGAGATGAAAGCAGTGGCGAGATGGACCCGCCGTCCGTTAGCTTGTCGCAAAATAACTCCACGAGAAAAGGAGCGGTAGGCAGATGGCACATGGCTTCAACGTCCCCGGGGTCGTCGAGCCCTTTGGCGCGTTCTCCTCTGCTGCTTGGGAACCAGAAAACGGACGGGTGCTGCATCTCTCCGGGCACGTGTCGCAGGCGTTGGATGGTAGCACTGTTGGGGTCGACGACATTCAGGCTCAGACGCGACAGGTGCTGGAGAACTTGCGCGACGTGCTCGCCCATGTGGGCGGAACCCTCGACGATGTCGCGCGGGTAACCGTGTATGTCACCGACGTGGCCAACGTGCCCGCCATCCACGAGGTGCGACGCGAGTTTTTCGCCGGGCCCTACCCGGCCAGCACCCTGGTGCAGGTAGCGGCCCTCATCGATCCCGACTGGCTCATCGAGATCGACGCCGTCGCCGTCATTCCTTGCGATCGAGTGCCCGCCAGCTGAGCGTTGGCGAGCCCTGCCTGTGCTCCTGCAGAAGATCGTCAGCACCCTCGCAATGCGTCATGAAAGAGCGCGGACGCAGCGAAGATCGGCCCACGGAGAACAGGGAGCGTCCGACGATAGAGGTGGCACTTGGACCGCCCTGTGGACGCTCCGCTACACACGCAAATAGCTTGTCGCTACTATAGTGGCGTACCCAACGAGGAGATCCATGGGCAAGCTCAACGTCGATATGGGGAAGATTCTTGCCACCCAGGGAGGCAAGAACGAAATCTTGGTGATTGACGACTCCTCCATCGCCCGCAAGACAGTGGCGCAGAACCTGAAGTACTATGGCTTCGACGTGATGGAGGCAGACAGCGGTATCGGGGGGCTAAAGACCTACTTGAGCAAGCAGCGACAGATCGCGCTCGTCATCCTCAGCTTGACGTTGTCCGATGTGCCCGGCGTGGCCATCCTGGCTAAGCTGCGCGAGAAGGACCCCGATGCCAAAGTGGTGGTCATCACTGAGTCGACGAGTACGGAGTTCAAGCAGGCCGACGAGGGCGAGGTCGCCGGCGTGCTGCGCAAGCCGATCTCCACCGACCGCCTGCTCAAGGTCATTCACTTGGCTCTCGCTGAGGGTTGACCTTCAGCCGCCAAACGCAGCTCGAGGCCGTCTGTGACGTGACCAAATCACTGCTTAGCCACATTCGCGTCCTGGACCTGTCGCGGGTGTTGGCCGGTCCGTTTTGCACCATGTGTCTTGCCGACCTCGGCGCCGAGGTCATCAAGGTGGAGCGGCCCGGCAGTGGTGACGACACCCGGCGTTGGGGTCCGCCCTTCGTCGGCGGCGAGAGCGCCTATTTCTGCTGCTGCAATCGCAACAAGCGCTCGCTGACGCTGAATCTGAAGAGTGAGGAGGGCCAGCGCCTCGCTCTCAATCTGGCGGCGGAGTGCGACGTAGTGGTGGAGAATTTTCGGCCCGGGACCATCGACCGGCTCGGCCTCGGCTACGCGGCACTGCGTGCGGTGAATCCTGGTATTGTCCTGTGCTCGATCACCGGTTTCGGCCAGAGCGGGCCGCGCAGCCTGGATTCCGGGTACGACATCCTCATTCAGGGTCTGTCGGGTCTGATGTCGATCACCGGCGACGCCGACGGGGAGCCGATGAAAGTGGGTGTGGCCATCACCGACGTGAATGCCGGGCTGTTCGCGTCCCAGGCGATTCTCGCGGCGCTGTTGGCCCGGGAGCGCACCGGCGAAGGACAACAGATCGACATCTCCCTCTACGACAGCGCCGTGGCTAGTCTCGTCAACGTGGGCGCTTCCTACCTGCTGGCTGGCGAGGTGGGGCAGCGCCATGGCAATGCCCATTCCAGCATCGTGCCCTACCAGGTTTTCGCCTGCGCTGATGGCCCCTTTGTCGTCGCCGTGGGCAACGACAGCCAATGGCGGGCGTTCTGCGCCGCCTTCGAGCGTGAGGACCTGCTGCAGGACGAACGCTTCTGCAGCAACGAGAGCCGTGTCGCCCATCGCGACGCGCTCATTCCCCTGCTCGTTGACATGCTCGGTCGGCTCGGACGGGCCGACTGCGAGCAGCGCCTGCGCAGCACTGGAGTTCCCTGCGGATCGGTACAGGCTCTCGAAGCGGTGTTCGCGGATCCCCACCTGCACCACCGCGGCTTGGTGCAACCGGTGGAACACCCTACGGCGGGGACACTTTCGTTGGTGGGGTCCCCGGTGGTCTTCGGCGACACGGCGACGCAGGCCAGTGCGCCGCCGCCGCGCCTCGGCGAGCACAGTGGACAGATCTTGCGCGAGCTCGGTCTCGGCGCTGTCGAGATCGACGAACTGCGTCAGGCGGGAGTGATCTGATGACGAGTTTCGAAGCCAGCGACTTCTATCAACTGGATGACGACCTCAGCGACGAAGAGTGTGCTCTGCGAGATCGGGTTCGGCGATGGGTACAGGCCGTGGTGCTTCCCGGGGTGGCCAGACACTTCCGCGACGGCACCTTTCCCCGGCAGTGGATCACCGAGCTTGCCGAACTCGGTGCTTTGGGAGCGCACATCCATGGCTATGGCTGCGCTGGTTTGTCGGCGCGCGCGTACGGCCTGATCATGCGCGAGCTTGAGCGTGGGGACAGCGGCGTGCGCACCTTCGCCTCAGTGCAGGGGGCGCTGGCGATGACGGCGATTCATGACCTGGGCTCTGCAGAGCAGCGCCAGCAGTGGTTGCCAGCGCTGGCTGCCGGCGAAGCTGTGGCCTGCTTTGGCCTCACTGAACCGGGAGCGGGCTCGGATCCGGGGAACATGGCGACGACGGCCGTCTTGTCCGAGGACGGCTGGATGATCAACGGCGAGAAACGCTGGATCGGCAATGGCTCCATTGCCGACATCTCTGTGGTGTGGGCACGAACACAAGGGCTGGACAACGTAGAGGGGGGCAACGGGTGCTCAATTCACGGCTTCCTTGTTCCCCGCGGCACTGCCGGCTTTGAAGCACGCGACATGGAGGGCAAGCTTTCCATGCGAGTCGCCCACACCTCGACGTTACACCTGACGAACTGCCGGCTGCCGACCGAAGCCATGTTGCCGGAGAGTGCGGGCCTCAAATCAGCCCTCCACTGCCTCAACCACGCCCGTTTCGGCATCGCTTGGGGGGCGGTGGGCGCCGCCATGGCCTGTTTCGACGAGGCTCGTCAGTACGTCGCCGAGCGCCACCAGTTCGGTCGCCCGCTGGCGGCGACGCAATTGGTACAGGTTCGCCTGGCTGACATGCTCACCGATCTCACTCAGGCTCAGTTGCTGGCGACCCGCCTCGCCGTGCTCAGGGACAGAGGAACGGTCACCCCTGCCCAGATCTCCCTGGCAAAGATGCGGAATGTGGACAGCGCTCTGGGGATCGCCCGGGAGGCTCGGGATCTGCTTGGCGGCGTTGGCATTCTAGACCAGTACCAGAGCTTCCGGCACCTGGCCAACCTTGAGAGCGTGAGGACGTATGAAGGAACTCACGATATCCACCGCCTTATCCTCGGCCAAGCGATTACCAGGCATACCGCATACGGCGGTTGAGGCGGAGAGGTTGAGTTCACTGCTGGCAAACTCGGGGCGCACAAGAATGAAATGAGAGCAGTATATGAGGAGTCAGTCCGATGGCGTGGTTGCGTGCGGCGTGACAGCCATAGATGACGATACCCCCTACCCTGAAATCACCGAGCCCCCGGTATCTCCGCCTTGATCTGACCCCAGGTTATGGACTGTACCGACGTGGCTGCCTTGGAGGCCCCATCGGTGGCCTCCAACAAGGGTAGTCCCTCACCCTCGGCACCTTTTGTCCCGTCGGCTGGTCCGAAGCGACCTCGATGGTGTAGGCGCTTGGCTCGCAGCGACTCCATTGTCGCCTGCTGCTCCTCGGTGAGAATCTCCAGAAAATCCCGGCGACGCGACTCGCGCAGGGCACGGAACTGATCGCGCGTCGCCGATTCGTCCTCGCGCAACGCTTGGACGGCAGTGCGTGCCTCTTCGCGCAGGGTCTGCAGTTGGCTTTGCTGATCCTCGTTCAGGCCCAGCGCTTCCTGAAGATGAAGACGCTGTTGGCGACGACCGCCGCGTCGCCCTTTGCCAGCGGCTTTTATCGTTTCACGCTCAGCGCGCACCTGCTCGGCGGTAGCGCGCTGCTCATCGGTAAGGACGGCGAGGAAGGCTTCGCGATGCGACTCGCGTAGGGCACGGAACTGATCGCGTGTTGCCGACTCGTCCTTGCGTAACGCTTGGACGGCAGTGCGTGCCTCTTCGCGCAGGGTCTGCAGTTGGCTTTGCTGATCCTCGTTCAGGCCCAGCGCTTCCTGAAGATGAAGACGCTGTTGGCGACGACCGCCGCGCCGCCCTTTGCCAGCGGCTTTTATCGTTTCACGCTCAGCGCGCACCTGCTCGGCGGTAGCGCGCTGCTCATCGGTAAGGACAGCGAGGAAGGCTTCGCGATGGGACTCGCGCAGTGCCTGCACCTGTTCGCGCGTGACATCCTCCTGGGAGCGCAGGGCCTGCATTTCTTCGCGGCCTTGAGTGCGCAACTTCTGCAACTGTGCCTTCTGTTCATTGCTTAGCCCCAGGGCTTCGCTGATGCGTTTCCCGTGAGCCTTGTCACTTGCACCTGCGACCCGGTGTCCGCCACGACCGCCAAAGTTGCCTCGGCCAGACGCTTCGGCGAGGTCGGCTGTCGTCAACGTCAATGCGAGCGCCGCCAGGGCACCCGTAGTAAGAATTCTGTTCAACATCTCTCGCTCTCCACTTTCTTCGGTCTGTGAATCCGATATGAACATTAAAGACTTCCGCCCCGGGCTGAAGCCGCCGTCCGACGGCGACACCTATTAGATCGATCTGCTCTACAGACGCTGCCGGGTCCGCGGATGTTTAACGGGATTCCGCGGCACCCTGATCAACGCGATCCGTGCCGACTACTTTGGGAGTGTCTCGGACGCGACCATCCATGGATTTACCTCGTTGGTCATCATGCCGGACGTGACCACGGGGCCGCTAATCTCGGGCTTTGTGTATGACCTAACGGGATCATAGCGCGCCTTCCTCGGCCTCGCCGGGGTGGCCGCTCTCGGGTCGATCGTGGCGCTGCTGGCCACGCCCTCAGCGCGACAACCTTCCTGCGACATGGACGAAATGGAATGAGCGAACGAACTGCGAGTGGCGGTGATCGGATCCCGCGACATTGCGCGCCGCTGTGCCTCCGGAGTTACCGCCGCCGTCGAAGACAGAATCTGTGTGCAACTATCGTTGAGCCCGACAATCTGCTCAACGGTAGTTCGTGCACGCGACCTAGTGACGAGGCGCTGTTCTTCACCTACCACGCGGCTAGCCCCAGAGGTCGGGTGCCGGTGCGTGTACGAGACTGCCCTCGTAGCGCAGCCCGAGGGGGCGATCCTGGGACAACAACAGGGGGCCATCGAGATCGACGACGAGGGCGCCTTGCGCCAACAGCATCGCCGGTGCCATTGACAGAGAGGTCGCCACCATGCAGCCCACCATGATCTCCATCCCCGCGGCGCGAGCGCGTTCGCGCAGACGTAGCGCCTCGGTGAGGCCACCCGCCTTGTCAAGCTTGATGTTGACGACACCGTAGCGACCCCGAAGGCGCTCCACGTCGTCGGCGACATGACAGGATTCGTCGGCGCATAGCAGCACAGAGCTGTGCAGCAATTCCAGCGCCCTGTCTTCGTCGGCTTTCAGGGGCTGCTCAACAAGGCGAACTCCCCAGCTTTCCCATTCTTGAACCCGCTCCTCTATATCAATGGCGGCGAAGCCCTCGTTGGCGTCGACAATGATTTGCGCCTCCGGTGCGCCCTCGCGAACAGCGGCGACCCGGTCGGCATCCGCAACGTCACCAGCAAGTTTGAGCTTAAGCAACGGGCGTTGCGCCTGCTGCCGTGCGGACTCCCGCATTCGCGCCGGTTCATCGAGGCTGATGGTGTAGGCGGTGGTCACCGGTTCAGGTGCCGGCAGACCGGCGAGTTCGTGCACCCGGCAGTGACGTTGGCGCGCCTCCAGCTCCCAGAGGGCGCAGTCTACGGCATTGCGGGCAGCGCCAGCGGGCAGCGTCTCCTGCAGCGCTCGCCGATCAAGATCTTGGCGAAGGCGCGCTGCGAGACTCTCGATTTGGGCGATAACGCCGCCGGGGGTCTCGCCGTAGCGTGGGTAGGGAACGCACTCGCCGCGCCCACGATGACCGCCGCTGTCGACCAATTCCACTACCACTACGTCTGCCGCGCCCTTCGAGCCGCGCGAGATCGTGAAGGTCTGGTCCAGCGGGAATGTTTCGAGTCGAACGTCGACGGTGATCGCCATGCAGCAGCCGGTGAAGGTCAGAGGACGACTCAGCCGAGAGCGTCGACGAGCCGTTGTGCGCCCTCACGGTAGGCGTCAACAACGGGGAGGCCGAGCTCGTCTTCAATTGAGGTGAGCAGACGCCGGGCGTCGTTGTTGTTGTAGGTAGAGGTGTTCAGTGAAAGACCGATGACTCGGCAATCTGGATTGGCGCGGCGGGCGCAGCGCTCGTTGAGCTCGATGCACTCGCGCAGCGGGGGCAGGGCTAGGTCGGGAAGACCGCGCATACTTTCCCGCCTAGGATCGTGGCAGAGGACGAGGACGTCAGGTTGCGATCCGTGGATAAGTCCCAGAGTGACACCGGCGTAGGAGAGGTGGAACAGCGAGCCCTGGCCCTCGATGAGATCCCAGTGATCCTCGTCGGCGTCGGGGGTTAACCACTCCGCCGCCCCTGCAATGAAGTCGGAGATTACCGCGTCCACGGCGATACCGTCGCCGGCGATGAGAATCCCCGTCTGCCCGGTGGCGCGAAAGTCGGCGGGCACGCCGCGCTGGTGCAGCTCACGCTCCATGGCCAAGGCGGTGAACATCTTGCCGCAGGAGACGTCGGTGCCCACGGTGAGCAGGCGTTTACCGCGTCGTCGTCGTGACGAACCGACACTGAGCTTGACCTCGGAATAGCGCACGTCGAAGATCGTGCACCCGTGTTTGTCGGCATACTCGGCGAACTCGGAGTCGAGTGCGAGACGGACGTGCAAACCGGAGGCGATGTCCATGCCGCGTTGCAGCGCGGCGAGCAGTACCGGTCTCCAGCTGTCGTCGATGGTGCCGCCGCGATTGGCGACGCCGACGATGAGGCTGCGGGCACCAGCGCCATAGGCGGTGTCGAGGTCGAGATCGGGCAGTCCGACGTCGGCGGCACAGCCGGGAAGCCGTAACTGCCCGAGGCACCACTCCGGTCGCCAGCGGGCGATGCCGTTGGCGGTCTTGGCGGCCAGTGGGTCGGCGGCGTCGCCGAGAAAGAGCAGGTAGGGGTGGGAGATCTTCATGTGTCCGGATCAGCAAGCTACCCCGTCTCCTCGAAGGGTCAAGAGGGATCTTGGACGAAACGCTGATCGGGGAACCGTGTCTATATTGAAACCATGGCCGAGATCAGAGTCATATGCCCGGAGTGTGGCAAGCGCGTCTCTTTGCGCGGTCTCAACGGCCATCTGCGCTTTGAGCACGACTACGACCTAGAGAAGGCGAAGAACATCGCCGCCGGCTTACAGGTGGACGGCACCCTAAACCGCTTGGAGCAGGACGTGATGAATCAGGTCTCCCGCCTCTATGCGCTCAAGGAAGAGGCGGAGCTTTTGCGACGGGCCCGTGAGGAAGAAGTCATCGGTGAGGAGCTCTACGAACGGATGATCACCCACAAGGGCCATGAGCTGACCGCTACCTCCCGCTACCTCCAGTGCCTGCAGGAGACCTGGATCGAGCGTCATCGATCGCTCACGGGGGTCACCCCCATCGCTGACGTCTCCGAAGAAGAGCTCGGTGTCACCCGTGTGCACGAGGAGATCGACGATCGCCCGTGACGTCCGGTTGGCGTCGATTCCTGGCGCCTCCGTCGCAGCATCTGTCACACCCACCAAAGCAAGAGCGACGTAGTCGCTGCCGGGTGTAGAGGTCCTCACACCGGTGCAGGAAAGACATCAGCGAGTGCAAGAGGATGAACAGCGAGAGGGTGAACACCGCAGGGAGAACCATCTCTGCGTGGGCGGCATAGGCTGTAGTTTGACAACCAGATACGAGCAGTAATGCAAAACGGAAACAGCCTGTGAGCGAGCGCCGTCCGGTGACCACCGCGGAGGTGGCAACACTGCTGATAGAGACCGTTTGCGTGTCTGGCGACAGCGAGACGCAGGCCCTCGCCGAACTCGCCGACGCACTCGCCGTGTCCGCCGAGCTGTTGATTTCGGAAATGCTCTTCCTGCGCGCCTTCACCGTCGAGTTTGCCCTCACCCTCACCCTCGCCGAAGGCCATGGGCGCGAGCAGGTCGAGGCCCATTACGGTCAGCACTGGGAGCGAATCGATCACGAATCGGGTGAGCAGGTTGTGCCCGCTCTCGAAGAACACCTGCAATTCTACGGCGAGATCGTCGGCGAGGGTCAGGCCTCTGCTCTCGGCCTTGCGACCTCCGTGGGCGTCGCTTTCGCGCAACGCTGTGGCGCTGGCGACACGCAAGAGCTGGTGTTGCTCGGCGGCCGGATGTTCGGGGCACTATTGGAAGAGGTCTCGGCGCTGCTCACCGAAGCCGAGATTACTATGGTGAGCGACAGCTGAGGGCAAGTGCGGCGCTTCAGGATCGGATAGCGCAGGCCACGACGTGGGTCCCCGATTGCTTGACCTTATGGTAGTTTCCGAAGGTCTGCCGGAACACGCGCTTAACGTAATCCTTGAGGCCGGATACGGTGACCACCCAGAGCACGCCCTCTCGCCGCAGCCGTTGCTGCGACTCGTTCACCCAATGTCCGAGCAGCTCGCTGCCGGATTTGGCGGGAAGGTTGGAGACGATGACGTCAAAACGCGTCTCTTCGGGCACGTGACTGAAGCTGTTGGACAGATAGGCGCGGGCCTGTGGCAACCCGTTGGCGTCGGCATTACGACGGGCGTACTCCACGGCGACGAAATCCTTGTCGATAAGATGGACATGACCGCGAGGCGCCAGCCGCGCCAGGGTGAGACCAATGGGGCCCCAGCCGCATCCCAGGTCGAGACAGGTCGCGTCTTCGGCGATTTCGATGTGCTCCAGCAGCAGGCCGGTCCCGACATCCACGCCCTTGGGATGAAACAGACCCCAAGTAGTGGTGAACTGCAGCAAGTGACCTCGGAGCTCGACCGCGAACTGCCGCTCCATGTCGGGCTGGGCTGAGGGTAAGTCCTGTTTCTCTGGCATGACGGACTATATTAATTTCGCTGAGGTTAGTTGAGCCAACCGCCGTACCCCTCTCTTGCTTGCTGTCGGTGTACGAATTATCCGGACTCGCATCCGGGTACAGACGGACAAGGAGTTTCTCCCCGTGGTCCAGCCCAAGGGCAGGGCGTTAAGCCCGGCCGCACAGATTTCGATCTCCCTACTCGAGGAGATCTTCGGCGGCATCGAATGCCGGCGTTTCGCCGTTCGGCTGTGGGACGACACCGTCTGGGGTCAGAACCCCAGTGAACCCCTTCCCGCCTCTCTCGTCCTCAGGCACCCGGGAGCGCTGCGCCGGGTGTTTCTGAAGCCGTCGGAAGTAAATTTTGCCGAGTGCTACATCCATGACGACGTCGACATGGAGGGAGATATCGCGGACTTTCTCTCCGTCGGCGATATTTTGCTCAACCAAAAGATCTCCTTGACCAAAAAGGCGAGCCTAGCTCGCCACTTGCTCAAGCTGCCTGTCAAGGATGAACGCGATCACACCGACCACGATGGAGGCAGGCCGAAGCTCTTCGGTGTCGAGCACTCCATGGAGCGTGACAAGAAGGCGGTCACCCACCACTACGACCTGTCCAACGAGTTCTACCGGCTGTGGCTCGACCGCAACATGGTCTACTCCTGTGCCTACTTCGCCAGCCCGGCCGAGGATCTTGACAGCGCTCAGGTGCGCAAGCTCGACTTCCTTTGCCGCAAGCTGCGGCTACAGCGCGGTGAGAAGCTGCTTGACATCGGTTGTGGCTGGGGCGGGCTGATCCGTCACGCCGTCCGCAACTACGGAGTCGAGGCTCTGGGCATTACGCTGAGTCAGCCCCAAGCCGATCTGGCCAACGAACGCATCCACGCTGACGGCCTCGCCGATCGCTGTCGCGTCGAGATGCTGGACTACCGCGACCTCAATCGACCGGAGGGCTTTGACAAGATCGTCAGCGTTGGTATGGTGGAGCACGTGGGCCGAGATCGCATGGATGAGTACTTCGGCACCATGTACCGGTTGCTCAAGCGCGGCGGTGCCTTTCTCAACCACGGCATCGGTGACCTCTCAGACCGTCCGTTAAAGAAGAAGAAAGGTTTCATCCGCACCTACGTGTTCCCCGATTCCGATCTGCCCAGCCTGCCTGAGATCTTCCGCACCGCTGAGGCCCATCACTTCGAGGGTCGGGATATGGAGAGTTTGCGCGAGCACTACGCCCTCACCCTGAGGCACTGGGTACAGCGCCTCGAAGATCGTCGCGAAGAAGCAATCTCCGAAGTCGGCGAGGCGACCTATCGGGCGTGGCGACTCTACATGGCTGGATGCGCCTGGTGGTTCAGCAACGGCCACATCAGCATATACCAGTCGCTGTTCGTCAAGCAAGCTGCCAACGGCGAGAGTGGCGTGCCGTTGATGCGCTCGGACTGGTATGATGCCCGCCCGACAACACTGTCTCTGCATTCTGTCGCCGGCGGCTGAAGCGGGATCTTGCACGTCTCCGATTGTCTGGGTCTGATCTTTCTGTGCGCGTAGAGGACCACCGTCTAATCGGCGATGACGTCGTCTACCGCGAGTCTCCCAATCACAGCGGTCCACTGCCTCAGCCGGCGGACACGCTGGTTTTGCACTTCACTGCCGGGGCCAACGCCGAGTCGGCGGTCCGCATTCTCTCTGACCCGGCGCGTCAAGTTTCTGCGCATCTCGTCGTCGCCCGGGATGGCGGCGTGATCCAGCTGCTGCCCCTTAATTACCTGGCGTGGCACGCCGGCCGGTCGTGTTGGCACGACCGCGAAGAATTCAATCGGTTCTCTATCAGCATCGAGATCGAAAACGCTGGCCGCCTGACTGAGCGTGACGGCAGGCTGTTCAGCTGGTTCGAATGCGAGTATCCCAGCAAGGAGGCAGTGCGCGCCGTGCACCGCAACGAGAGCGAGCTCGCCTATTGGCACTGCTATCCGCAATGCCAGCTCGACGTCGTTGAAGAACTCACTCGAATGCTCGTCGCCGCGTACCACCTGCGCTACATTCATGGCCACGAAGAGATTGCCCCCGATCGCAAGAACGATCCCGGCCCCGCCTTTCCCCTCGACGACCTGCGCACTCGCCTGCTGCCATGAAGATCACTGCCGTCGAACCCGTCATCGTCCACGACCAGGGTCGCAATTTCACTTTCGTGAAGGTGGAGACCGACGCCGGCACTTACGGACTCGGCGAGTGTGGTCTCGGCCGCCGCGCACCGGCTCTGGCCGAGGTCGTGAGCCAGTTTCGGCCCGATCTCATCGGCGCCGATCCTTTCCGCATCGAGCACCTCTGGCAGGTGATGTTCCGCGGCGGGTTCTTTCCCGGCGGCGTCGTGCAGACGTCAGCGGTGAGCGCTGTCGATATGGCGCTCTGGGACATCAAGGGCAAGGCGCTGGGCGTGCCGGTGTACGAGCTGCTCGGTGGTCGTTGCCGCGATCGCGTCGCCTGCTATCCGCATGTCAGCGGCAAGACTATTGATGACCTCGTGGCGGCGTCACGTCAGCGCCAAGAGGAGGGCTGGCGCTTCGTCCGTTGGGGCCTGAGCGATCCGACGGGACACGATCACTTCGAGCCGGCCCGCGCTGTGCGCTACGGAATCGAGCAGGTGCGGGCCGTACGCGAGGCTCTCGGCGAGGGAATCGAGATCTGCGTCGACGTGCACACCCGCCTCGATCCACCGGCGAGTATCGAGTTTTGCAAGGGCGTTGAGCCTTTTCGTCCGTTCTTCGTCGAGGATCCGCTGCGTTCGGAGAATCCGGCGAGCCTGAAGTTGGTACGGCAGGCGAGCCACGTACCGCTGGCCGTGGGCGAGCAGTTCGCCAGTAAGTGGGCTTTCCGCGAGGTGCTGGAACAGGATTTGATGGACTACTGCCGCCTCGACATCTGCATCGTCGGCGGCCTCACCGAGGCGCGCAAGATCGCGGGTTGGTGCGAGACCCACTATGTGCCACTGGTACCTCACAACCCGCTGGGCCCAGTGTGCACGGCGGCGAGCCTACACCTGTGCCTCGCCTCTCCGTTGGTGGGCGTGCAGGAGCTGGCCCGGGTCCCGGGCACGGTATTGTCCGACGTGTTCCCCGTTCAGGTGCCCTACGCCGCAGGCCATCTTGAGCTGCCGGAGGCGCCGGGTCTGGGTGTCGAGATCGACGCTGCTGCCGCCGCCGCCCGGCCCTATGAACCGTCGAGCGGTACCGGCGTTGGTTACCGCCGTGAGGATGGTAGCTACCACAACTGGTGAGTGTTGGTGCCGCGACGTTGGGCACTGGCGACGTGATCTCGTCAGAGGAAGCGCGATAGCCAGGTGTACATGCAATCTATGATCCAGATCACATCGGTCCTTTGAGTTTTTTTGCCTTACCCAATAATAAGGAGATCCACATGTCTGACATCTATCGCGTTGCCGTGGTAGGCTGTGGCGGCATGGGTCGTTCGCACTCGCGGGCGTGGTCAGCCCATCCGCGCAGCAACGTCGTCGCCGTCGCCGACATCGACGAGGCTGCGGCGCACCGGGTTGCCGAGGAGTTCGCTGTGCCTGCGATCTACACCGACTACAAAAAAATGCTCGCCGAGCACACTCCCGACATCGTCAGCATTCCAACATGGCAAGGCGTCCGCGCCGAGGTCACCATCGAGGCTGCCCGAGCCGGCGCCAAGGGGATCTTTGGGGAGAAGCCCATTGCCTCCGCGCTCGGAGAAGCCGACGACATGATAGATGCATGTGAAAAGGCGGGGGCCAAGCTCGCCATCGGTCACCAGAACCGCTTTGCGCCCACGGTGAACCTCGTCCGTCAGCTCGTAGCTGACGGTGCCATCGGCGAGCCCACATTAGTCCATCACCGGGCCAAGCCGAACGCTGGGTTGCTTAACACCGGGACCCACGTCATCGATGGCTGGCGCTACATGCTCAGCGACCCGCAACCGGCGTGGGTCATCGGCAATACCTCACGTACCACAGATCGCTGGGAGCGACGCACTCACTGTGAGGATTTGTGCATGGGGCTCGTTTGTTTCGACAACGGCGTACGTGGTGTGTACGAGGGGGACCTGCCCGAGCCAGATGCTCGTGCTCCGGTGGTTTACGGCACACAGGGCCAGATCCGCACCGACAAGGCCGGCGTAGTGCCAAACGGAAACCTCTGGCTACAGGGCCAGAACCACGCAGGCTGGCGCGAACTTATCCCCCCGCCAGTAGGGGTTACTCAGTACGATGAGTTCATCGCCTGGCTCGACGGTGAGATTGACAGCCATCGCAGCAGAGCGACGGAGGCACGCGCCACCCTTGAGGTGATGATGGCGATCTACGAGTCACTGCGCACTAAGAATGTCGTGAACCTACCTATGACCACGCGTGAGTGTCCTCTCGACCTGATGATTGCCGACGGCACCCTGCCAGTCGAAGTCGAAGGGCGCTACGATTTACGTGCCCCCTTCCCGGAGCAGGAAGTGGCGGGGTGAGCGCCCGTTCGTTTAATCGATCCGAAATCAGCGCGTTGCGGCGAGCCAAATTTGATCTGCAACCTATTTCGCCACAATAAATAGCAAAAGAAGTGATTTACATCACAACAAAATTTTGAAATCACTCTTTCAAAATTATTCTATTAAATGATTAAATAGTAAAAGAAGTGATTTACATCACAATAAAACTTTGAAATTATTCTACTTTGAAATTAACTTACCCAATTATATTGCTTGGTTATCTATGTTCTCATCAACAGAACAAAGGAGATCGCGATGTTCAAGAAGTTCGCTTTGACCGCCTTGGCGGCAGTGTTCTTGTTCCCCGTTCTCAGTCATTCCCAGGATGATGCAAATGGCGCCGCTGGTGAGCCTCATGACGGTGACGGTTTTTATTGCCAGATCTGCGACATTCACTTCGAGACTGCAGCGGAGATGGATGAGCATGCAAGAGAAGCAGGCCACCTAGAGCATGGTGAGCATCATCCACCAGAAGATGGTGAGCCTCATGACGGTGACGGTTTTTATTGCCAGATCTGCGACATTCACTTCGAGACTGCAGCGGAGATGGATGAGCATGCAAGAGAAGCAGGCCACCTAGAGCACGGTCAGCACCATGACATGGGACCGACGTTTGAGATGGTGGACGCTGACGGCAATGAGGAGATCAGCCTTGAAGAAGCCACTCGATTTTTCATGCGGGACTTCGTAAAAGAATGCGAGGGCCAGGCCATGGAAGAATGCGAGGGCCAAGCCATGACTGAACATAAAAAGGTGTTTAAAGCAGTAGATAAGAATGCCGATCGGATTGTCGATCGCGCAGAATTCGCGGCGGAAAAAGCACGCCAGGAAGAGTTAGGCCCCGATGGCGATTATAAGGATGCCGAAGGCGATTGGCAGTATCAAGGAGGCCCGCCACCAGAAGGCGGAAATTAGACTGGAATAGCGCCTCCGGAAAAGAATCGCCGCTATGGCGATAAATGTTGTATAAGAAAGGGGACTGCGATGATACGCGCAGTCCCCTTTTTTCTGGTGTGAACCGACCCATGACCACACGCGAGTGTCCTCTCGATTTGATGATTGCGCACGGCACCCTGCCTGTCGAAGTCGAAGGACGCTACGAACTGCGTGCCCCTTTATGGGAACCGGAACAGGAATAGGCGGGGCGAGTCATCCTTTGGCAGAGGACGATCTTTTCGACGCTGTTGTCCTAGGCGCTGGGCACAACAGCCTGATTCTCGCTGCCTACCTCGGTCGCGCCGGCAAGCGGGTAGCTGTGGTGGAGCGCAACGAGGTGGCAGGAGGGGGACTGTGTACCGAGCCTTTGCCCTCCGGATCCGGTTTTCTACACAACACCCATTCTTTCTACCACCGTGCTATCACCACGATGCCGTGGTACGAGGAGCTCGGCCTACAGAATCGCGGGGCTCGTTACCTGGAGCCCGAGCTCAACGTTGCCATGGTCCTCGACGACGGTGACGTCTTGGGGTGGTGGACGGATTTTGAGGGCACCGAGGCGTCCTTCGGTCGCCGGAACGCGGACGACGCTCGAGCTCTGCGACGCTGGCGGGATGAGTTCGCCCCTATTGTCGAAGAGTTCCTGGTACCGGAAGCGACAGCGCCACCTCTGGCCCCCTCCGAACGCAAGCGTCGCCTCCAAAGCACTCGCCAGGGACGGCGGTTGCTGGAGGTGAGCCGGCGTTCTCCGCTCGACTTCGTTCGCCAAGAGTTCTCCGATCCCGCCGTGCAGGCGGGGCTGCTGTTCTTCAACGGTCTGCGCGAGGTCGATTTGCGAGAGCCCGGATTCGGACACCACATTCCGGCGCTGCTAGCGGCGAGCGGCAAAGCGCAGATGTGTCTCGGAGGCTCACAACGGCTGGCCGAGGCGTTGGTGCAGATCGTGGAGGAGTCGGGCGGACGCATCTTCACTGGCGAGCCCCTGGCGAAGATCTGCATCGATGCGACGTCGACCTCGGCGCGTGCAATTGGCGTCGAGACACGATCCGGTAGATGCCTGCAGGCTCGCGACTGCGTAGCCTCCGGGCTCAATCCCCAGCAGACCTTCCTCGAGCTGATCGACTCAGGCCAACTGCCGAGTCGATGGCGAGAACGTGCCGAGGCCTTCCGCTACAATGCGATCGCACCGCTGTTCGGCATCTATCTCAACCTGAAAGCGTCGCCCCGCTATTGGGCTGCCACGAAAACACCCGCTCTCGACGACGCCTTTATGGTGATCCTCGGGTTGAATCACATCGATGACTTTGATGCTATGGTGACCGCCCACGAGGCGGGAAGGATTCCGAAACCGTCGATTCTCTGGGGAAGCTGCCCCACCCGGTTCGACCCCAGCCAGGCACCATCTGACATGCACACGGCGTTCATGTGGCAGAAGGTGCCTTACCATCTGCATGGCGACGCCAACAAATGGGAGGGCGAAGCTGAGCGCCACGGCGATTGCATGCTCGCCGCCTGGCAGCAGCGCGCCCCGGAACTCGCCGACTCTATTCTCGATCGCACGGTGCGTGCGCCCGTCGCCACGCCACGGCGCCTGCCCAACATGCGCGACGCCGATCTGCTGGTGGGTGCTTTCTCCCACGGCCAGGTGGGTTATCACCGGCCCTTTGCTGGGGCGGGTCAGTACCGCACTGCCATCGACGGACTCTACCTATGCGGCAGCAGCAGCCATCCCGGTGGTAATATCACCGGACTGCCCGGCTACAACGCCTGGCAAGTAATTGCTGAGGATCTCGAGCGCCAGATCGCTTCCGCTTGAAAAAGTGTCATTTGAGGGTTACGCTCGATCCGCCATGACCGTGATACATAGCCACTCCCTGTCAAAGACCTACCGTGTGCCCGTGCGCGAGCCGGGGCTGGGGAACGCCTTAAAGAGCTTGTTTCACCGCCGCATGGAAGACGTGGAGGCGGTGAAGGGGGTCTCCTTCGATGTCGAAGCCGGTGAGGTTGTCGGTTTTCTTGGCCCCAACGGTGCCGGAAAGACGACGACGCTAAAGATGCTTTCCGGCCTGCTGAAGCCCTCGGGGGGCGAGGTCGAAGTACTGGGATCGGTCCCTTTCCAGCGACATCGTGAATTTCTGCGCCGCATTACCCTGGTCATGGGCAATCGCAATCAGCTGGTCTGGGACATCCCGGTGGCAGACTCCTTCGAGCGCAACTGTGCCATCTACCGGCTGGAGCGCGAGGCCTTCGAACAGACCGTTGCTGGCCTCACCGAGTTGCTCGATCTGTCGAAACTGTTGAGCAAGCCGGTGCGCAATCTATCCCTCGGTGAACGCATGAAGTGCGAGATCGCCGTGGCACTATTGCACCGTCCGCAGATCCTCTTTCTCGACGAGCCCACCCTCGGCCTCGACGTCACCATGCAGCGCCGGATCCGCACCTTCGTGCGCGACTACAACGAACGCTTTGGTGCCACCGTGCTGCTCACCAGCCACTACATGGCCGATGTGGAGGCACTGTGCAAGCGGGTCATCGTGATCCACCACGGCAAGCTGCTGTTTGACGGTGATCTCAGCGCCCTGGTAGAACGATTCTCACCCCACAAAACCATCTCCGTCGATCTCGAGCGCGAAGGTATGGACCTATCTGCGTACGGCGAGGTGGTCTCCGCCAATGGCAGCCAAGTGACGCTGCTGGTGTCCAAGGAGCAGACTGCGCAGGTCACTGGTCGTTTGCTCACCGACTTGCCCGTCATCGACCTCACCGTGGAAGAGCCGCCCATCGAAGAGGTGATCGAACAGGTCTTTAGCCAGCAGACGGCAGAGCCCGGCGTGGACTAGCATGCTGCATATTTATCGCATCCTCTTTAACACTGGCATGGCGGTGATGATGCAATACCGAGCCGCTATGGCAATTTGGCTCATCGGACTCACGTTGCCTCCGATCATCTACCTGGTCGTGTGGATCACAGTGGCACGGTCGCGAGGCGGCGAAGTGGGGGGTTTCGACCCCACCGAGCTGGCGGCCTACTTCATCGCCACCCTGGTCGTCAATCACGTGACCTTTACTTGGCACATGTTCGAGATGGGATGGCGGGTGCGCTCAGGGTTCTTCAACCCGCTGTTGGTGCAACCCCTGCACCCGGTGCATCGGGACATCGTCGAGAATGTCTCCTACAAGACCCTGACGCTGTTCATCCTCGTCCCTCTCACCGCCGCTCTCGTCTGGCATTTCGAGCCCGTGTACTCGCCCCAGCGTTGGGCCCTCGTCGCCTTCGTCTTTGCCCTAGTGCTCGCGTTCTTCGTGCGCTTCTTCTTCGAGTGGAGCGTGGCCCTGCTGGCGTTCTGGATCACCGACACCTCGGGGCTGAATAACCTTTACATGTTTCTCGGGTTTTTCCTATCCGGCCGGATGGCGCCCCTCGACCTTCTGCCCGGATGGGTGCAGACCGTGGCCTACTACTCGCCGTTTCGCTGGATGCTTGCCTTTCCCACCGAGCTGCTGCTGGGCCGGCTGAGCGAGCAGGAGGCTCTGTACGGGATTGGCGCTCAGCTGATCTGGATCGCCGTCGGCTTGGGGTCCATGACTCTCACTTGGCAGCGGGCCAGCGCCCGCTATTCGGCAGTGGGAGCCTAGTGCAGGTGATTGCCGTCATTCGCCTGCTCACGATCTTCTTTCGCATCGGGCTCATGAACGAGCTCCAGTACCGTGTGAACTTCTGGATTCAGCTCGGCAAGTCGGTGGTCAACCTCGGTGTCAGCTTACTCGGCATCGCCGTCATCTATCGGCACACCGAGCACCTCAACGGCTGGCAGCCCGCGGAGTTGGTGGCTTTACTCGGCATCTTCGTCATGATGGGGGGTCTGGTCGGTGTGGTGATCCAGCCGTCGATGGAGAAGCTCATCGAGGACGTGCGCGAAGGAACCCTCGATTTCACCCTCACCAAGCCGGAGGAAGCGCAGGTCCTGGTCAGCGTCAGCCAGGTACGAGTATGGCGGCTCGTTGACGTGTTGCTCGGTCCGGTAGTCGTCGTCGCTGCGCTCGTGCACATGCAGCTCTACGCCGGCGCCTGGGCCATGGTCGAGTTCTCCGTCTCCCTGACCGCAGGAACTGTCATTCTTTACAGTTTTTGGCTCATGCTCTCCACCATCTCCTTCTGGTTCGTCCGGGTGGAGAACATTCTCATGATCTTCCACAGCGTGTACGATGCCGCCCGCTGGCCCGTCACCATCTATCCGGGCTGGCTGCGGGCGATTCTAACTTTTCTCGTGCCCGTCACTTTCGCGGTCACCGTGCCCTCGCAAGCGGTCGTCGGTCGACTGACACTGGACATGCTTGCCGCCACTATTGCGCTGGCGGTGCTGCTGCTGCTGGTGTCGCGTTGGTTCTGGCGCGTCGGCGTTAGTCGCTACTCAGGTGCCTCGGCCTAGGATTCGGGCAGAGTACAGATCTCATCGACCTTCGCCAGCACCCCCACACAATCCCAAGAGTCGGTCAGGTCTCCTCGAACACCGCCACCGTCGAGGGTCTGGTGCTGAGCTGCCTCGCGTCCAGACGCACGCCCCGTACCAGATCGACGCAGATCCCTTCCACCTCAGACGACAGTCCCGATACCGTCGCCGACATCCATACCCGCAGCGAGCCACCGGCGCCCTTCAGTTGCAAGCTCCCGTCGCCATCGGTATCCAGCAACTCGAGCTGGCCTGGGCCCATGCGATTCAGCAGGGCGCTCAGGCACCGTGCCACCGTTGCCGTGGAGCGTGGATTGCACAGCGTGTCGAGCAGTCCGTGACGAGTGTCCATGGTGCGATCGAAATCCCGAAGGGGTTCGAGAAAGATCACGGTCCTGGTAACGGCAGCGACGAGCAGAGCTGCCACCGCGCGACCGTGATTGCCGACATCGTCCTCGCCGAGGTCGCACAACCAGACCAATCCGGCGAGCGCCGCAGGTAGCCTCTGAGCCTGCAACGCCTGGTCCACCGGCGACGAAGCGTGATCATAGCGGCAGACCGCCCACACCCCTGCCAACCCCGCCGCGGCCAACCGCAGGCCGAGCTCACCAAGCTCGTCGAGGCGATAGCCGATGCGGGTACGGGGATGCTGCTTTCCGGGAACCCGTTGTCCCGGCACCACCGGGCAGAGAATCGGCGCGTCTGCCGACCGCAAGACAGCGAGATCCGTATCGTTCGGCCACGGACCTGCGATCTGCAGCTCCACGCGATCCGCGCCCGGCTGCGCGCCGTCAGCGAGGGCGGGACCCAATTGGGTCGCCTGCAACCGCACACCGTGCTCTCGCAGCTCTCTTCGCAAGGAGGGCTCCAGCCTACTGACCTCGCTCATCGGCAGCCGTAGCCAGCCGGCACCTAGCTCGTAGCTTGATAGGCGCGGGATGTCATTGCGCACGGTCTGGGGAATCGCCGATGGGTAGGCGACGGGCACTACGCCGGAAGGGGCCAGTTGATGATGGACGGTGAGCCCCAGAAGCGACGCCGACGGGGACACGGGTGTTAGCAGTCGTGCACCCTCTGTTGGCGGGTCCACTACCCCCCGGGTGCGAACCAGGTGCACGTCGAGTTCGCCGTCGCGAAGTCGGCAAAGCAGAAAGCCAAGCTTTCCTCTGTCGTCGCGGCCGTGCTCCGGAGCTGGAGTTGAAGCAAAAAGGTGGCCGAATCCTGGACGCGTGAACGACGCCGAGGGTACGATGCGGTAGCGGCACGCCCCGCGCGGGTCGGCAAAGGGAAAGTGCACGTGGGCGGCAAACATCCAACGCACATCGGCGGCGTCTATGAGGGCGAGCAGCCAGCTGCGGTCGAGTTCCGCGACATTGTCGTAGTGACCCAGACTAGGCTCGTTGGGTCGGTGCAGATACGGAGGCAGGTGCAGAAAGAGGCAGGTGGGCTCGCCGCTGGCGAGCTCCGTCTCGAGCCACAACCGCTGCTCTCTCGCGGCCGGTAATGGAGTGTTCAGCAGTTGAGAATTGACGACAAGAAAGCGCACTCCGCCTGCGTCCCAGCGATACCACGAGCGGCCCACCCTCCTTTCCCAGCGCCGCAGGCTGTCCTCCGTGACTGGGTGCGTGGGCATGGTGTCGTCCGGCTTGTCGCCGACATCGTGATTGCCGGCGACGAAGTGCGTCCGTCCCAGTAGGCCCGCCTCGAGCAGCTGGTCGAGGGCTTCCTGCTGGGCTCGATCGAAGCCCGTTCTCTCCGGATACTCCTGCACGAGGTCGCCCATGTGCACGACGAACTGTGGATCCAGAGCCGCTACCTGCTGCAAGACCTGAGCTGCGCGCCTCGTCTGGTGTCGCCGTGAATCGAACTCGTCGTCATCGGCCTCGGCCAGCATATAATGCGTGTCTGCAATAACGACGAACTCGAATTGCGCCGCAGGAAGCAGAGATCGATCGAATTCCGTCATGGTTACCCAACCAACGCGCGCTGGAGGGTGCGGTCAATCAAGATTACCTTCGCAACATGGACAAAGCCGTCGTACTGGCGCGTGGTGCCGGACGCCGCATGCGCAGGGAAGATCCCGAAGTTCGGCTCAATTCGGATCAGAGCCGAGTTGCCGATTCTGGGGTTAAGGCCATGGTGCCCATCGAACGCCCCTTTCTTGATTATGTGCTAACCGCTGTCGCCGACGTCGGCTTCCGTGAGGTTTGCCTCGTCATCGGGCCCGAGCACGATCAGATGCGCCAGCACTACTCGAAGGCGCAGATTCAGAGCCGCCTGCGGATCCGCTTCGCTGTGCAGCGGGAGGCGCGAGGCACGGCGGACGCCGTCGCTTCCGCCGCCGATTTCGCCTCGGACGATCCTTTCCTGGTGATCAACTCGGACAACTACTACCCCGCCGAAGCACTGGCGGCCCTGCGTGCGCTCGAAGGCCCTGGACTCATCGCCTTCGAGCGCGACGCTCTCATCGCCGGCAGCAACATTCCCTCTGACCGCATTCGCAACTTTGCCGTCGTCGATGCCGACGCCGATGGGAGAGTGCGACGAATCGTGGAGAAACCCAGCCACGAACAGATCGCAGCCATGCCGGAACCGCTGGGGGTGAGCATGAATTGTTGGCGTTTCGATCCCTCCATCTTTCCCGCCTGCGCCGCCATCATGCCGTCGCCCCGCGGCGAGCTGGAGATTACCGATGCCGTGCAGCACGCCATCGACGTCGGTGGCACCCGCTTCCAAGCGGTGTTCCGTCGTGACTCCGTTTTGGATCTCACTAGCCGTGGCGATGTGGTCACCATTGCACCCTATTTGGAACGGATCCAGGTTCGGTTGTGACTTCCCTGGCGCGATGGCAGGACGTCGACGTCGTCGCCCGGGCACTGAGGGCAGGTGGCCTCGATGACGAGGTGACGGCCAAGGCGCAACGCTTCGCCAGTGCAGCGCGACGTCTGGCGGAGCACCTCTCCGATGACACGCCAGCGCAGGCCTGGTTCGTTCCAGGCCGCATCGAGGTTCTCGGCAAGCATACCGACTACTGCGGGGGCCACAGTCTCACCGCTGCGGTGGCGCGCGGCTTCTGTGTGGTCGCCAGCGCGCGTGACGACACGGCACTGAACTTGTACGCCCTCGATGAGGACGATGAAGTATCCGCCACTCTCGACCCCGAGCTGCAGCCGTCGCCGGGGGCGTGGAGTAACTATCCGCTGACTGTGGCGCGACGTCTGGCGCGCAACTTTCCCAACTGCTGCCGCGGCGCCGACCTCGCTTTCTCCAGTGATCTGCCGGCGGCGGCGGGAATGAGCAGTTCCAGCGCCCTCATTGTTGCCACCTACCTAGTGATGGCTTCGATCAACGACTTGGAGGCGAGTTCGCTTTTTCGTGACAACATACGCACCGACTTCGAGCGCGCTGATTACCTCGGCACCGTTGAAAATGGCCAGACCTTTCGCGATCTGGAAGGCGATCGCGGAGTGGGTACCTTCGGTGGCAGCGAGGACCACACGGCCATTCTCTGTTCTCAAGCCAATGCACTCGCTGAGTACACCTACTGCCCGACCCGCTTTCGGCGCCACGTCGAGTTGCCTGCGGAGTGGCTCTTTGTCATCGGCGTGAGCGGGGTCGTCGCCGAAAAGACGGGCCAAGCGCAGATGTTGTACAACCGCGCTTCCCAACTCGTGCAGGCCATCGTCGACTGCTGGCGGGCGGCCGGTGGCAGCGAGACCTATCTCGCCCACATCCTGCAATCCGAGGAGCGCTATCGGGCGCTCCAGCAGGCTATTGACACCCCCCCGTCCCCCGTATTTCCTACGAACTCTCTGCACCAGCGCCTCGAGCATTACCGTCGAGAGATGACAGTCCTGTCGGCGGCAACCGACGCCTTGGAGAGTTCCGCCTTTGACGAATTCGCCGTCTTCGTCGCCCACTCACAGCAACTGTCCGAAGAGCTGCTTAACAACCAGGTGGAAGAGACCGTCGTTCTCTGTCGACTCGCTGTCGAAGCCGGCGCCCTCACCGCCTCCGCTTTCGGTGCTGGGTTCGGCGGTTCCGTCTGGGCTCTGGTGCGGCGTTCGCAGATGCCGATCGTCGTCGAAGCTTGGGCCACCGCGTATCGACGCGCCTTTCCCTGCCGAGCCGAAGCGAGTCAGTTTTTCACTACGCCTGCCGGACCGCCCGCATTTGCGCTAAGCATGTGATGGTTGAGGTCATGATTCCCGGCTATATTGACTCCCTTCAAAGCAGGTCGCGCACCTAGTTGAGGAGTCTCCTCTGGTGTTGAAGAGCTGGTTAGGCAAGGTCCTCGGCTTTGACGAAGAAATCTCCAGCCTCCGCGAGAAAGTCGAGGAGTTGAGCTGGGATTCCGCCTACGATATGTACACCCGGCCCGCCTTCATCCAGTTTGCCCAGATCATGCCCCGTGGCAAACGCATTGTGACCTTCATTGATCTCGACCACGTCCATCGGCTCGACCAGGAGCTCGGCTATACCGAAGTCGACCGACGTATCCAAGCGATGTTCTCCGTTAACTTCCGGCGCAGCGACATCGTCGCCCGCTGGTACTCCGGTGACGAGATCGTCATTCTCTTCGACTCGGACCATGCTGGCGCCAAGGGCAAGATGGCGGAGCTGGCGGCTTCCGCTGCCGGCGAGGGCCTGTCATTCAAGCATGCCATCGGAGAATGGGATGTTGGCACGGAGCCGGTGGAAGATGTCGTCGACCGACTCGCGGAAGAGGTGGCGAAGATGAAGCCGGAGACGGGGAGCCGTTGACTATCGTCCACCAACCGATGACACCACCGTATCAGGCCGCGATGCGCGGTCCTTTTGGGCTCTGCAGGTGTGTCTTACCGTTTTTCGTCTTCGTCCTCCTGTCGTTGGCTCTGGGCAGTTGCAGCAACGAGGGCGATGACGGCCCTTTCGGGGACGTCGATCAGCTGCGCCAGTACCGCACCGCGCTGAATCCGATTATTGACGAAATCACGGCCATGGAAGCCCTCGTGGAGGAGCGCGCCGTGGGATCGGCCAACGTTGCCACGGCGGAGAATCTGAGTGCGGTGTACGTAGAGGTACGGCCTCGACTGCTAGAAGCACTTGTCGATCTCGACCGACTGCAGCCGCCCAGGGGCACGCAGCAGCTGCACGCCAACATCCGCCAGCTCGCTGTGCTGAGACTTGACGCCTATGCGCTCGTTCTCGACGGCTTCTCCCGCGGCGACACCACCCGCTACCCCCTGGCTGAGCAGGCTCTGCGCGATGCCAATGAGCTCATTCTCAGCATCAACGCCTCGCTGTGCGAGCTCGACGTAGAGCTCGACGACCGTGACAACTGCTCGCTGCTGGCGCTGCGCCCGCGACGATCCTCGATCCCGGACGCCCTTCACAATGCACTCGCGAATGGGTGGCCGCGGCACACCGGCTATGATGAGATGGCGTTGCTGCTCGAAGAAGTGGTGTCCGTCTGGCCGACGGTGACGGTGCGACGCTCACGCGCCGAGGCGTAGGCTGCCTCCAAGACCTCCACGACGTGGACGGCTTCGGCACCGGTGATTTGCGGCTCGCGCTGCTCGGAGATGCAGGCGATGAAGTCGTCCACGGGTGACGGGGGTGTCGGTAATTCCTCATCCGACCAGCAGTGCACCTGGCCGCCGCTGTCGAGGTCAAGGTGGAAGGGGAAGCCTCGCACCCACGCGGTGCCCATGGAGCCGCAGTATATGCTGCGCTGGCGCTTGTCACGCCGGACGCTGTCAGCGGTGTTGGACAAGGTCGCAGTGGCGCCATTGTCGAGGCGCAAGGTAAGGGCAGCGCGCACGTCGTGGTTGACGTTGTCCATGATCGCTGCCACCTCGGTGATACGGCGGCGCGTGCACCAGATGAGCTCGGTGATCAAATGGGATCCACCGTCCACGAGGAAGCCGCCACCGTTGGCGGTCGGACTCTGCCGAAACAGCGTGGGTTTGACGACGCCGGGTATGTCGTCGGATAGCTCCTCGCGACCGAGCACGCCGAGGGCGTTGCCCACCCAGGTGATGGTCGCCGATTCGAGCTCGCCGAGCTCATCGGAATCGATGGCCTCGCGCAGGCGGCGACAGTGGTTCCAGTATGGCGGGTTTTGTGCTACTAGTAAAACGCGGTCGCGCTCTGCCGCCTCGGCCACCAGCTTCCGCCCTTGGCCGGATTCTACGCTGATCGGTTTTTCCAGTAGCACGTGCAGATCGGCCTGCAGACAGGCGAACGCATGTTCGTAGTGGAGGTTGTGGGGGGAGCAGATGATGACGCCATCGAGGTCGGCTTCGACGATCATCTCGCGGTAGTCGGCAAACAGTGCATCGACGCCGAAGGCCTGCCCCATGCGCTGCAGTTCATCAGCAGAGCGCCGACAGAGCGCAGTGAGTTTGGCTTCGTCGTGGTCGACGACGTCCGGGCAGTGGCGGCGCGAGGCAAACCAGCCGGCACCGAGGACGCCGATGCGCATGGGATTGGCAGCCATGAGGTTCTGTCTCCTAGTTGAGGGGGGTAGGCTACCAGAAGCGAGAGAGAGGGGCAAGCGTGGCTGACGACAGCAATTCAAACGAGGATGACGAGGCGGTGGAGATGTCCATCGACGGTACTCTCGACTTACACACTTTTCTGCCCCGGGACGTCCACACCCTGGTACCGGATTACCTCGCCGAATGCCGCCGTCGGGGTCTGTTGAGCGTGCGCGTTGTGCACGGCAAAGGCACAGGGGCCCTTCGGCGTACGGTACTTGCTGTTCTCGACAAGATCGACTGGGTGGAGGAGTACGGTCTCGCTGGCGAGGGTGGAGGAGGTTGGGGCGCCACCTTGGTGCGCCTGGCTCCAGCCGAATTGACGAAGTGAAAAACGCTTTGGGCGTCTGCGGGCCGGGATCGGGGCTTGTGACCAGCAGGGAAATACCGCCTCACGGAGGGGAAATCTTGGAGGTGCTCGCTTGCCCGTTCCATCACCTCATGTTGCCGGAAGAACACGGGCCTCTCTGCGGAGTGGCTCAACGTGAAAGCCTGGGGAGGTCGAAATCCTCGGAGTGTGTGCAGATCTTCGGGTAACCAGTCGAAGGAAGCAGTGGATTGGACTCGGGTGAGGGTCGGGAGGATGAGTGGTCGGCCGAGGATCCTACGACTAGATTCTGTGCCGGACTGATTTCCCAAGGGTGCAAAAATCCGACATGGAATCCATAGATCAACTCATCGACTATGAGCTTCCCGGCCTCGTCGAGCTGCGGCATCAATTGCACAAGCATCCCGAGCTCGCCTACGAAGAGACCGAGACCGCTCGCCGCGTGGTTGAACAGCTGCAGAATCTGCCAGGGATGGAGTTACAGACGGGGGTAGCTGAGACAGGGGTGGTCGCTACCCTTGGTGCCGATCGCGACGGACCCTGCGTCGCCTTACGCGCCGACATGGACGCCCTGCCCATCGAAGAAATTACGTCGCGGCCGTACCGATCCAAGGTCCCCGGAAAAATGCACGCCTGTGGCCACGACGGGCATGTCACCTGCTTGGTTGGGGCAGCGCGGGTGCTGTCTCAGCTCGCCGATCTCGCTGGACCCGTGCGTTTCGTCTTCCAGCCTGCCGAAGAGGGGGGCGCCGGTGGGCGGCGGATGTGCGAAGAGGGGGTGCTCGAAGACCCAGAAGTCGTTGCCATTTTCGCTCTGCACGGCTGGCCCGATCTGGAACAGGGGCAGGTCGGGCTGCGTCCCGGGGTGTTGCTGGCCAGCTCAGATCGCCTGACAATTCAAGTTCGAGGCGGCGGCGGTCACGCCGCCTTCCCCCAGCACACCGTCGATCCCGTGCTTACCGCGTCGCACATCGTTGTTGCCTTGCAATCCCTGGTTTCCCGCAACACCGATCCCTTGGATAGTGTGGTAGTGACGGTCGCGCAGATCCACGGTGGCACGGCAGACAACATCATCCCCGGCGAGGTTAGCCTGCGCGGCACTGTGCGCACCCTGTCCTCAGAGACGCGCAATTCTACCTTCGAGCGCATTCGCCTGGTCAGCGCGCAGACTGCGGCAGCCTATGGCGCCGAAGCCGACGTTGTCATCGACGACGGTTACCCCATGCTTGAGAACGACGCCGACGCCACCACCTATATGGACTCCATCGTTGGCCGCTGCGGCTTCGATGCTGTTCCCATCACTCCGGTTATGGGGGGCGAGGACTTCGCGTTCTACTCGCAACAAATCCCCGCTTCCATGGTCGCTCTTGGCGTCCGCCCCGCCGGACAGGAATTCTACCCACAACTGCATCAGCCTGACTACGAGTTTCCCGATGAGGCCATCGCTGCTGGCGTGCGTCTGCACGTGGAGACGGCGCGACGATTCTGGTCGGAAGGGCTGGGTGCGCGCTGAGCGAATAGTGTCCGGCTACTACGACTACAGCCCCACGGTGAATCTGGAGCGACCCCTCGTGCTGTCCGGACACCCGGGCAGCTCACTGCGCGAGGTCGGTCAGAACCCATTCGCCTTCTCCCACGCCGCAGGCGAGGCTCCATGCAGGACCTGTCTTGCCGAGCGGGGGCTGGCCATCCTGGAGGCCCGACCTACGGGCATCGTCGTCATCGGTGAAGGCGCGGTCACCGATCCGCGCATCCACGGTATGCTCATCGATGCCCTGTTCGTGTTCCTCACCAGTACGCCGGCCTCGTCGGACTGGAAGTTGCGGTGGCGCGTTCAGGATCAAGGCCATGCCGGAATCGCCCCTTTTCTCGATTTTCGGGATAGTATCGATGATGTGCGGAATTTGTACCGGCATCACAAGGCGGCGCTAGGGCAAGCTACGCTCTGTGTAGACGAGGACATGCACTCCGTGCACCATGCAGTGCACGAAGTGACGGCGGTCATGCAGCGCCCGTGTGCAGTGCTTGGCGCCAACGCGATCTGATGGAGGCAGTTGGCAGGAGATGACCATGCAGGAACACAGCGGGCGATCTGCGGGCGCCCTATTCAATGAGGTCTCCGAGCGAATTGTGGGAGCGCTCATCGAGAAGTCGATCACCACGCCAGACTACTATCCCATGTCGCTGAATGCCCTTACTAGCGCTTGCAACCAGAAGTCCAACCGTCATCCCGTCGTCGCTTTTGACGAGAAAACCGTGGCGCGCACCCTCGATGAAGTGCGCGAACTCGGGCTCGTACGCGTCGTCAGTGGTGGCGATCAGCGCGTGTCCAAGTACCGCCACGTTTTCGATGAGCAGCTTGGTTTCAACGCGGCGGAGACTGCTGTTCTCTGCGAGCTCATGGTGCGTGGTGCGCAGACCGCGGGTGAGCTGAGGGGACGGGTGTCGCGGATGCATGCATTCGATGAGCTCGCGCAGATGCAGCAGGTGCTCGAGAATCTCTGCAACCGACCTGAGCCGGTGGTGGTGCGCCTGTCCCGCCAGCAGGGACGAAAGGAATCCCGATACGCTCACCTACTGGCTGGCGCTCCTGAAACGGCAGGAGAGGAAGGCGCCACTCCCGGGCCGTCGAGCCCGATGGCGCATCTGGAAGACGAGCGGCTGTCTCGCCTGGAGGCTAGCCACGAGCAGTTGCGGCAGGAGATTGCCGATCTGCGCCAACAGCTGGAGACTTTCCGTCAACAGTTCGAGTAGCCCGACACAGTCACCGTACTAGGCGCCAAAGGAGACCGCACTCGTGATCGACCGCAGGTACCTGCTCAATGACGAGCAGATGTGTGACTACATCACTCGCGGCTACGTCGTGCTCAAGACCGATCTCGACGCCCGCTGTCACGACGAAATCTACACCCGCACTTTGGAGGTGATGGACAAGGAGGGCAATCCCGGCAACAATATTCTGCCGCGTGTTCCTCAACTGCGGCAGGTGTTCGAGGATCCCAACCTGCGTGGCGCGCTGACTAGCGTGCTCGGTGCCGATTATGTCATGCACTCGCACCGCCACTGCCACGTAAATCCTGGCAAGCGTAGGGAAGGTGGGCTGCACAAGGACAGTTATTGGGGCTACCACAAGGTCCGCCACCACCGTACGCGCTGGGCGATGATCTTTTACTACCCCCAGGACACGCCGCGGGAGAAAGGGCCGACCGCCGTTGTGCCAGGTTCCCACACCTATGAGTCGCGGGAGAGCTGGGAGGCGTCGCGGCAAACTCCGGTGCCTGTCGTCGGCGAAGCGGGCACCGCCGCCCTCGTGCATTTCGATCTCTGGCATCAAGCGACGGCGAATGTCACTGACGATACCCGCTTTATGATGAAGTTTCAGTTCGTGCGTATGTCGGAGCCCGGTGCCGAGCCCACGTGGCGCAGCGACTGCGGAGGCCTGTGGCCTGGTCGCAACGGCGCAGGCGGGATTGTCCACGAAACCCTGTGGCAGCGAGTCTGGAGCTGGCACGGTGGCCGGCCCCTCGGTGCTGCTTCCTCCTCTGATCTGGCTTCCTTGCAGGCGGAACTACGCTCAGATGACGTAGCCGAGCGCGCCGCCGCTGCCGATGCCCTCGGCTTGATGGGGCCTGCGGCGAGCGACGCTCTTGATGACCTGACCGAGGCTCTCCATGACGACGTCGAGGCGGTTCGCCTGAACGCCGCCTACGCTCTTGGCGGTCTCGGCGCGGATGCGGTTCCCCGTTTGACGGAAGCGTTGCGTGTTGAGCAGGAAGGCATCCCCCTCGCCGCCGCCTATGGGCTGTCTGTCGTCGGCGCTGAGGGCATTGAAGCGCTCACCGGCTGCTGCATGGCGGCAGATGAGCCCAGTCGTGGCTTCGCCGCCTATGCTCTTGGCGAAATGGGTGGAGATGTCGGTGGCGGGGCCACGAGCGCCATCGCTGACCTGCAGGGGGATGATTCGGAATGGGTGCGTCGCAACGCCGCCGAAGCCCTGGGCACGATCGCCGGGCAGTCGGAGATCGCCGTATCCGCGCTGACCGCTCTGCTGAGGGACGAAGACGGCCAGGTGCGCTTCAACGCCGCCTACGCCCTGGCCCGACACGGCGCCGGGGCCACCTCTGCCGTAAGTGCCCTGCGAGATGCCCTCGACGACGAGAATCGTTATGTGCGCAACAACAGCGTCGAGGCGCTCCAGCACATCGGTACCGAGGAAGCGAACCGGGTGATTCACGACTTCCTCAGCGCCGCCCGCTGGTGTCCGATTACTACTAAGGACAGCACGTTCTGACCCAGACCCGGCAGAGCGATCCTGTGAAGCCCGACCTCGTCGGGGCCGGGCTTCGTCGTACACGGAACCAGATGTTTCGTGCCGTCGCGAGCCTCGCCGACTTTGATCCGCGACACATTTACGGTGCCCGTGCCTGGTCTGCCCGCGTCGATCCGCAGCGCGCCGGTACGGAAAACTGGGTGGCACGGCATGGACGCCGTTGTCGCCACCGCGAGGCGTGCTACCTTAACCCACTCCTAAGGAGCACGAAATTAACATGCTGAGCAAAGAACAGGTGGAGTTCTTCCATGAGCACGGCTACCTGCGGATAGAAAAGATCTTCGACCAAGAAGAGATCGATGCCCTCGACTGTGATCTGGAGCGCTTGGTAGAAGAGTGGTCGATGACGACACCCGGCTGGTCGGGTGACTGGCGCAAGAAGTACATGGACGAGGAGACAGAGAAGGCCTCCAAATTGACGGCTATGCACGATCTGCACCTGTACTCGCAGACATGGTCGCGGGCCGTGATCCATCCTAGCCTCACCCAGGCGATCGCCGACCTCATCGGACCCAACATCGAGCTGCATCACTCCACGATGCACATCAAGCCGCCGGAGACCGGACATCCTTTTCCCATGCATCAGGATTGGGCGTTTTACCAGCATGAGAATGGCAACTACGTCGACGTCCTCGTCCACCTCGACAACACCAGCCACGAAAATGGGGAGATTCGCTTCCTCGATGGTTCGCACAAGCAGGGAGCCCTGGAGCACATTACGCAGACCGAAGACGGTCAAGGGTGCACACCACACCTACCCACCGATGAATATCGCCTCCAGGACTCGGTCGCCGTGCCCGCGAGACGCGGTGACGTAGTCTGCTTCTCCATCCACACTATCCACGGATCGCACATCAATCAGACCGACCGGGCCCGGCGAATGATCCGCATCGGTTACCGCGATCCCCACAACGCGCAGACGGCAGGACAAAGCCACGGACGGCCCGGACTTCTCGTTCAGGGCTATCGCCACCGGCTCCAAGGCCAAGAGCTCTTGCCACAAACCTGAGAAAGCGGCAAATAAATATGTCAAGAACGCAACGGGTCCTTATTGCCGGATCATGGCGCGACTCCGACTCGGTGAGCACCTTTGAACCGGTTAACCCCAAGACTGAAGCGCCCACTGGCGAGACCTATCCGGTTAGTTCGGAGGCCGAGACTGTAGCGGCTGTCGAGGCCGCCGCCGCCGTGTCCGAGCAGCTGCGCGCTAGCTATCCAGAGGGTTTGGCCCGCTTCCTCGAACTCTTCGCCGACCGCATCGAGGCGCGTAGCGACGAGATCGTCGCTATGGCCGAGACTGAGAGCGCCCTGCCGGCGTCGCCACGGCTCGCAGACATCGAGCTGCCGCGCACAACCGATCAATTGCGTCAGGCTGCGGGGGCGGCCCGGGATCGTTCGTGGACACAGCCGACCATCGACACCGCTACCAATATCCGCACCTACTTTGCGGCGGTAGAGGGTGTCGTCGCCGTCTTTGGTCCCAACAACTTTCCTCTCGCCTTCAATAGTGTCGCCGGTGGCGATTTCGCCGCGGCCATCGCCGCTGGCTGCCCCGTGATCGGAAAAGGCAATTCCTCCCATCCCGGCACCACGCGGTTGTTGGCGGAAGAGGCACATCAGGCGGTGGCCGCGGCGGGCTTGCCGGAGGCGACGGTGCAGCTGATCTACCGAACGTCCCACGATGTGGGCATGAAGCTGGTGGGGCACCCGCGCATCGGCGCCACCGGCTACACCGGATCGCGGAAGGCCGGCCTGGCGCTGAAGCAGGCGGCAGACGCAGCGGGCAAGCCCATCTACTTGGAGCTAAGCTCCATCAACCCGGTCTATATCCTACCCGGGGCGCTGTGTGAGCGCGCCGATGCTATCGCCGAGGAGCTCCAGATTTCCTGTTTGATGGGCACCGGCCAATTTTGCACGAATCCCGGCATCGTCGTCCTCATCGCCGGTCCAGAGAGCGACAACTTTCTCCAGGCGGTGGGTGGTCGCTTCGAAAGCGCCAAGGTGGGTACTTTGCTGGGACCCTCGGTAGCGGCTGGCATGGCCGACAGCGTCGCCACGCTCACCGCTGCCGGAGCTGAGGTCGTCGTCGGTGCTCAGCATGGAGGCGGCACCGGTAGCAGTTACGCCAATACCCTGCTCAAGGTCTCGGGCGCACAATTCCTGGCCGATCCCGAGACCTTGCAGACCGAGGCCTTCGGCAACGAGAGCCTGTTCATACTCGCTGCCTCCGAAGACGAGGCCGTCGAAGTCGCTCATCACTTCGAAGGCAATCTCACGGGCTGCGTGTACTCCGATACTGGCGGTTCTGACGATTCCCTTTACGACCGGGTGGCGCCGGTGCTGCGGGGCAAGGTGGGCCGGCTACTTAACGACAAGATGCCCACGGGAGTCGCCGTCGTACCCGCCATGAACCACGGTGGCCCTTACCCGGCGACTGGCCATCCCGGCTTCACCGCCGTAGGCATTCCCGCGTCGCTTCGGCGCTTCGCCATGCTGCAGTGCTTCGACAACGTGCGAGATTCCCGTTTGCCCGTTGAGCTACGTGATGCCAATCCCGAAAACTTGTGTCGACTTATTGACAGTGAGTGGAGCTGCGACGCGGTGAGTTTGGGCTGAATACATCGGCCTCGCTACACCAGAGACAGCGCAGAAAGGGAAAATCTCTCGGGGCGGTTCCGTTCTCGTCGATCCTGCGATCAGCTCTGCGCCCGACATTAGGGGCAGTTTTCGGCGACAGTTTGAAGAGGCGACTGAAGTTTTGGACCGCCTGGCTCACATTTGTCGCACCCAAGTTAGCAACGCCGATGACAACCTTCACTGAAAGACTATGGGAACCGCAACTTACGGCGCCATGGTGAACTCCTCCCCCGTTTCCGCCTCAGAGGCGCGCGATAGCGCACGGACTCGCACCGCCGTCGTTATCCCTGTCTATTTCCCTCCGGACGCCGACAACGCTCTCGCCGCCGAGTTGCTGGCCGACAACGTCACTTCCTGCGTCGCCGCCGTCGACGATGCAGGGATGATCTGTCTCAGCGTGGATGGCGTCGACAGTGGCGTGGAGATCGCCGACAAGTTGGCCTCTCGCCATGGGGCAACACTAGTGGTGGCGGAAGAGAACATGGGGAAGCTGCACGGCGTCCGGACCGGAGCGGCGGTCATGTTGCAGCGCGAGCCCGAATTTCTCGCCGTCATCGACGCTGACGGCGATCATTTCGCCAACGAGCTGCAGAATCTGGTGAGAGCGGCCCTGTACGTTCGGTATCAGTTCGCTGCTATGGACTGCCTCGTCCTGGGGCGACGCATTTCCCGCCACCGACCCATGGGATTGCTCCGTGGCGAGCTCGAGGAACTCGCAGACAGGTTGCTTCTTGACGCCCTGGTCTACCATTCTAACGTCAGCCATCGACCCCTACGTTGGGAGTGCGCCACGACACTGGAGGAGTTCCCTGATTTCCACTCAGGCTACAAACTTTTCACCGGAGCCATCGCTGAGGCCGTCTTCCTACAGAAGCCTGAGTTCTGCGGGGTGAGCGAAGCCGCTTACTACCGTCACGGCTGCGAGTCGGTCATGGTTGTGGAGGGGTTGCGCGCCGGTGCCTACTTCGCCCTGGCAAATCGGACGACCTTGAACGAACAACCGGTCTCGACATTTGGCCGCCTCGACCGCGAACGTCTCGTTGCCGACAAGATCGTGTGGCCCATGCGGCGTCTCGGGGTGCCCGTGGTCTTTGTTGATCAGTGGCTGCGCAATCACATTCCCCGGCTTCTGCTGAACACCCTTGCCCCTCAGGGCAAGGAGGAGCTGGTGCGAATTCGCAATCTGATCGCCGACGAGATGGGCTTGCCAGACGTGGAACCGGACCAGCTGACGTCGGGCCCCTTGTTCCTCTAGTCCCCACCCCGACAGCAGCACGGGGGGCACTGTCTCCGTGCCCTGTTATCCTCGCCGTCGCCTGTGTCTCGCGGGATCGACACCGTCCACTCGCACCATTAGGATGATGGGTCGCGGTCGAGAAAGGTGAATCCATCGCAGATCGACCGGCAGCGAATCGCCCAAATTAGTTGTCTGTTTTCTTGGGCGTAAGGGCGCCCCGCGCCTGCCCCAACCCGTTTAGCCATGTCGGCGACACCGGATATCATCAGCGGCAGCGACGCTGATCGCGAGGCGGTCGACAAGGGCAGCTAAGCAGGCTCTCTCCGCGCTTGAAGATCGACAGCCACATGCAGGCTGACGTCGACGGCGGTGAGGTAAAGAGCCGGATGCGCCAGCAGGGCTAACTGCGGTCAGCGTCGGGCGTGGTGCGATTCTAACGGAGCCGTGTAGGTGGTGGTCAGATGCGGTGTCTCCAGCCGTAATCCGCCTTGATGTCTAGACTGCAGGCAACTCTCCAGAATCCCACAGACCATGAGGGTGCGCTCCGCCGGGAAAGGAGCCACGCCGGTGGCGATCATCTCATCGATTTTTGCCACAAGACAGGCGGAATAGGTCACGTTCGGGGTTGGGGTCAAGAAGAACTGGCAGGAGACAGGATCGGTTGAGCCGGCCAAGCGCGCAGCAAAGCAGAAATCGCCGACAGCACCGTTGATCATCAGCAAAGTGGCGCGCAGACCGTCGCGGAACTCGACGAAGTAGGCCACCGGCTCCTTCACCAGTCGCTGCAGTTCTCCGGTACCGAGCAAATCCTGGGTGCGGCCATCTTCTTCAGTCAGGCCCTTGGGCGTATCACTGCGCGACAGCGCGGACTCAAGCAGGTCCCCGGAATAGCGACCGTCCTCGCCCGCCCGCCACGCTGCGTCTCCAGTGATCAACTGTACCGCAGCCACACCGGTTTCCCCTCCCGATCGGCGCTCGATCATACATTGCATGGCTTCAAGGGCATGGTAGTCCATCGGATCAGAGCCCCCCACGCCGATCATCAGTGCCTCCTCGATCTTGCAGCCGTGCTCGAGCTCGAGGTCCGGTAAGCGCCAGGTGACCGGAAGTGACGAGCCCGCGAGCAAGGGGAAGCCCAAGCGATAACTATCGGCGACCATTTCTTCGGCTTTGGCGAAGCTATAGGAGAGGTGCTTGTCGTTATACACTGGTACCGAGCGACCGTCCTCCTCAAAGACCTTCACGCACTCCTTGAACATTTCATGGCGGGGATAGAGCACCTGCTCGAGTTCGTTTCGCGCGTAGTCGCCATGCTCCGCGATGATGAGCACGGCATCGACGGCGAGCTTGTCGCCGCCACAGCGCAGCGTTTCCGCGATGGTGGGATAGACAGGGAAGCCGAACTCTCTGCCGCGGTCTGCACTCTGATCGCCCTCGGGCCTTTGGTCGACGTAAAGGGAAACCACACGGGCGTCGGGCCGTCGCCACTCGCCTTCGTAGGGGTAGCCCACTAGGAAGCGGTCGGCGAAATGCTGCGCGTGCGACAGGTAACGGTAGATAGTAGTGATGACGGCGATACGTACGGTCATTGCTTCACCTACGTGTCCCAGTACGTGGATTTGGGATTAGGCTGATAGCGAACCTCTTCGAGGTGGGGCGTGTCTATGCGCTTCTGCTCCAAGTACAAGCTGTCGACCCCGGCGGCGACTAGGCCCGTGGTCAGCAGTGTGCGCTCTACTGGGTAGCTTGCCTCCCCGCTGAGGAACATCTTCTCCACGTTGTTCACCTGCGGACTGAAGAAGTTGGCCAGCGTGGTGCGCGCTGGTGGCATGGGCAGATACATCTGCGTCGATAGGGGCTTGGACTGACCTTCTAGGCGAGCCGCGAAATTGAAATCCTGCACGAGCCCGTTCAGCAGAATCATCGTCGACAACAACCCATCGACGTGCTTGTACTGGTAGGCGATGGGATCGGCGACGAGACGTTTGAGCTCATCCACTGAGGGGAAGACATCGTTGAAGCCATCGCGCGACGGCGTCAGGGTATGGCTACGGCACAGGCAGGCCTCGAACAATTCTCGGGACCACAAGCGATCGTGGTGGGCCTGCCAGAATGCCTCGCCGCGATAGGTCTGCAGCCAGCGGACCCCACTTTCTCCTCCGCGCCGGCGTTCGACCATGCATTGCAGGGCCTCCAAGGCGTGGAAATCGTAGCTATCTACTCCACCGTAGCCCAGGCACATGCCCTCCTCCACATCGGCGTCGAGTGGCATGTCCAGCGACGGCGTGCGCCAAGTGACGGGCAGGGACGATCCGGCCATGAAGGCAAAGCCGAGCTCCTGTGAGCAGTCGTACATCTCTCGTGCCCACTCCCACTTCCACGACAGGTGCTTGTCGTTGAACACGGGAGCCGTGTGCCCGCTGTGCCGATATACGTCCACGATCTGCATGAACAGCTCGTAGCGTGGGTAGAGATGTTGTCCCTTCTCGTTGGACTCGTACTTGCCGTGCTCGCCGACGAGAAGAACGCCGTCTACGGCAAGGCTGTCACTGCCCAGGGTCAGCGCTTCGGCGACAGTGGCACAGAGGCGGACGTGACGGAATCGGGCAATTCGGTCGGCGATGAGGTCACCTTCCGGACGCTGATCGACGTAGAGAGAGACCAAGTCCATCTTGGGGTGGTGGTGGCGACCGTTCCAGCCGTAGCCCTCGAGAAAGCGGTCGACGATGTGCTGGCCATGAGAGTACTTGCGGTACTCGGTGACCACGGCTGCGATCCGGGGTCGGGTCACAACGAAGCTCCGGTGTCGTGGATGATCCTCAATGCCGCCATTGGCGCGGCAAGATAGACAAGGGCACCGAAACTCTCAAACAAGCCGGTCCGCATTGACGGGAGCTGGTGGCCGAAAGAGTTTTCAGAGGATGATCCGGCTCCTTCTCAAGGTGACTTTGTGGCTCGCCATCTTCGCAAACGCCGTTGCCCAGCCGCGGGTCGACAACCTCTTCGATTTCGATGGTGACGGGACTGTGGGCATTGCCGATTACGAGCGTTTTCGGAGCGCTTTCGTCGATGGCGACGACGCCTATGACCTCAACGGCGACGGTCAGGTCGACTTCGGCGACTACTTCTTGTTTGCGGAGCATGTCGAGCAGGTGGAGGAGTTTGCGGAGCAGCAGGAGGAGGGGCCCACTCCACGGCCGCCGGCACTGTCCTACCGGGTTCGTCACGGGCATGCCGGGCTTGAGCTTGACATGCCCGAATACCACGTCGTGCTCAGCCGCTCCGATCCCTTCGGTATCACTTCTCTACGTCTGAATGAGCAGAGCAGCGACTTCGCACATCCGAGCCTGCCGCTGGCTGACTGGGAATGGTTCCGGTTCCAGGAGCTGGGGAAGCAGATCGCCATCAAGCTTATCGAGCGAAACTGGGGCGCCCCGACTCTCTCTCTGCACGTCGATGTGGCGACGGTGACGTATGGCAAACGCGATGTGCTGCGTCGAGGTGTGGATCTCGAAGTCGCCTTCCACTTCTATCCCAAGGCGACGGCCTTCCACGTCATTTACACGCTGACCAATCGCTCGGAGCGCACAGTGCGCTCACCTTACGCCATGGTGGGTTTCCCGGGGTTCTCTGATCACCGCTACGTCGCCACGGTGAGCACCGGACATCAGCGTCGGGAGGCTCTGTTAGGCAGCTTTTGGTCCGAAGCTCAAATGCGCGGCCTGTCGGATTACCTGCTGCTACGACAGGACGCACGCCCCACCCGTCTGGAGAGTCTGCGCAACAGCCTTGTCATCCCCGAGGCCGGCACCGACTACCAGCTGAGCACCTACGTGCTGGTCACGCCTCAGGATCTGCGTGCCTACGCGGCTCACACCAACAAGCCGCGCTATCTCACTAGCCACCTCTATACAACGCTGGCTGATCTGCGCCCTACTCGGAGCGCCTCTATCGTCGTGCACTACATCTTGGCCGGGGCGAGTTCTACTGACACCAACTTTCAGGAGAACAATTGAGCAAGATCGACTCCCTCATTGTCGTCCATCCACGCTTCGATACGGTGTGGCCTTGGTCTGCCGACCACTTTCACGAGCTGTGGCGGGAACAGGCAGGAGTGCAATTCCTGCGCATGGACAATGGCCAGGAGGCCACCCTCGGTGCAGCCCTCGACGCCGTGGACGCTCAGATTTACCTCGGCTCGATTCGGCGGGCGGTGATTCTCGGTGTCGAGGTCGAGGTGGATGACCTCCACCGCCTGCCGGCGCTACGCGAGGCGACCTTTGGGCACACCCAAATCAGCGATGCGGCGAAGAGCTGGCTCGACGATCACGAGGTCAGTGTCTATCGGCAGCAGAGTGAGGGCTTCTGGGGACAGTCGGTGGCGGAATGCGCTCTTGCCCTCACTCTCTGCGCACTGCGCCAGATCCCCCAGTTGCACCACCGCATCCTCACCGATCAGGCGCCGTGGGACTACAACCCTCCCGACGACCACGGCCGGCCCGGAGAGCGAGGGCATCAGTTTGGCGATGACGCCCGTTTCACTCACGGAACTCTCGAAGGCAAACGGGTGCGAGTCGTCGGTGCTGGCAACATCGGCAGTCGCTACGCAAGCTTCTGTTCGGCTCTGGGGGCAGATGTCGCTATGTGGGACCCCTTCTCTCCGGAGACTCCTTTTCACCGCGCCCGTGCCTACCGCGAGTACCACCTCCGAAAACTTGTGGAAGATGCCGAGATCTTCGCGCCCATGCTGCCCCTCACAGATACCACGCGGGGCATCGTCACCGCCGACCACATCGATGCCATTCCCAGCGGATCGCTGGTCGTCACTATCACCCGAGCCCGTATCTGCGACACCGATGCTCTGCGCCGCCGCGTTCTCGCCGACGAGCTCAGCCTGGCAGCGGATGTCTTTGACGTCGAACCCCTGCCCTTCGACGACCCTCTACTGGGCCGAACCAACGTCGTGCACACGCCTCACATCGCCGGACGCACGGCGGACGCCAATCACACGTGGTCTCACATGCTCGCGCGCCAGTTCGCGCCACGCTCCCTGTGAGCGTCATCTTGCGTGGTCCCTCGGGGCTGGGGTACCATAACCCACCCAGCTTAGTCTTCTCATTCGCCCATCAAGTTGATATTCGGGAAGGTGCGGGAGTATGATCGGAGTAAAGAGCGTCCTGTCGGCTCAAGGACGCCGTAACAGAAAACTGCTCAAAGAGGCCAAGTACCTCGGTAACAAAATTGATTCCGAGGTGCTGCCGCTGCGCCTCGATCTCACCTCCGGCGCCCCTCTCGCCGCTGACGAGCGCAACGGCCTCGAAGCTCTGCAGATCGAGGCGGCACGCACCGCCATCCGTTCGTTGGCTTCGCTGGCCACTATCGGCGAACTCGACCATCTCGGAGGAGGCCTCGACCTAATTCCGGCGTTGACGACGACGCTGGCGGTCACGGACTACGAGCGCGTCGAATTCACTATCGAGCACGCGCACACCAGCATCGGCTACTACTCGACGCTGTCGGCATACGGCTTCGTCGAGTCCGAAGACGTGGTCCATGGTTTCCGCCGCGGACTCGACATTCCCGGCCACGTTTCCTGGCTACCCGGCGGCACTCAACTCAACGGCGGACGCTTGGGGGTGATGATTCCTGTCGCTGTAGGGCAGGCTTTGGGGAAGAAAGCGAAGCTCGGAGAAGGCAGCTGGGTGATTTGCCACTGTGGTGATGCCGGCTGGGTATCGGGTCAGGCGCTCAACGGCTTCAACGGCGCCGATGTACACGGTGCGCCCATTAGCTTCGTCATGCATCGCAACGGCATCCAGCTGTCGGGCGCGACTCGTTCCATCATGGACAAGGATCCGCGCTCGGTGATCACCGCCCTGGGTATCGAGCTCATCGAGATCCCTTCTCTCCATGAGACGGAGGTGCTATGGGAGGCGTATCGCGAGGCCTATTGCCTCGCCCAGAACGGCCGGCCGAGTCTTATCTACCCTACTGGCTACCGTTCTCAAGGGGAGGAGATCGTCAATCTACGCTGGTTTGCCGAGCTCTATGGCATCGTCGCCGATACTGAGCAGTTCGCCGCAGCGCACGGCGTGTCTATGAACCGGCCGATATGGGTGCCGGGTGCGCTGATGTCCTTCCGCGACGTGGGCCCCATGCTGGAGTGCCTGTTCCTTGTCAACGACCTGCCCGGCGGAGAGGGCCATCACGACGGCCACATGAAGGGCCGTGATGAAGCCGAAGTGCTGGCCAATCCTATGGTGACGGCCAATGCTCAGCAGGTGGCAGTGTTGCAGAGCCTGCGCCGGCAATCGCCGCGCCAAGTGACGACCGCCGCCCGTCCCCAGCCCGGCTCGCCGAACCTGATATTGCCCACTGCCGCGCGCACCTCTGTGAACCTCCCCGGGCCCGGTGAGTCGGTGAGCGCCCGAAATGGCTCCGAGGCGGGCTACGCGGCTCTGGCTTCGGCCTTTGCCGATCAGCTCTTCATCGTCAGCTGCGATCTCGACGTCAGCACCAAGCTCGGAAAGGCGAGCGCTCAACTGGCTGACGATCACCGCTTCGAGATGAGTATTGAGGAGCAGGTGGCGACGCTCATGGCGGACGGCTTGGCCATGGCCGGTGCCGGCCCCCAGCTCAATTTGGTCTCTACCTTCGCCGCGTTCTACGAGGGCATCGCTCGCGAAGGCTTCGACCTGTGGCGTTATCAGCGCAACCTCAACGGTGTCAACGAGGGGCTCAACGTTGCCTTCCACGTATCGCACGTGGGTGCCTGCACGGGGCGCGATCACTTCTCGGGGTGGGGACTGGACTGGATCAACGTCGGCCTCACCTACTTGCCGTACCTGCACCGGTTCTACGCCCCCGCCGACGCCCGGGCGGCCTTCGTCGCCGTCGTTGATCTGGCGGCCCACTACGGCGGGCACATCATCGGAATTCCCCGAGACAACCTGCCCATCCTCGAGAAGCAGGACGGCTCGGGCCCGCTGTGGGAGACCACTTCGACGTGGGAGCCGGTAACGCAACTGCGTCGGTACGAAGGCGCCGAACGCGCCATCCTCGCTTTTGGCGCCTCCGCTTTCCTTGCCGCCGAGGCGGCAGACAAGCTCACGAAGAAGGGTGTTGCTTCCGATGCCCACGTCATCAGCGGCCTGCCGCTTTCTGACGTAGAGCTTGAGCGCCTGCTGGCACCATATCCGGCCGGAGTGGTGACTGTGGAGGATGGCTTCATCGGCAACGCCGAAGCGGGGATCCGCGGTTTTGCCGGTCTCGTTGCCAACAAGGCGTCAGACGCCAGCCTCCCAATCGGGCATGTCGGCATCACTGATCCAACCACCGCCCCATCCGATGGCCACATGGGGACTTGGAAACACTTTGGTATCACTGCTGGCGCCTTGGTCAAGGCGGTAGAAGAGCTGTAGATGACAAGACCGCAACAAGGGGGAGAGATACGTGAAGATAGTACACACGAAAACTGTCACCGCCCGATTCCTTGCGAGCTGCCTACCCGCCGTGATCAGCCTGGTGGCGGTGGGCTGCGGCACGGGTAGCAGCAAAGGGGGCGACGTGGACAGCACCAACCCGGTACTCCTTGATCCCAAGGCCGAGGCCATGACTGAGACCGCCCCTGATCAATTCCGGGTTCGCTTGGAAACCAGCAGCGGCAATTTCGTTGTCGAAGTCGACCGCGATCTCGCGCCACATGGCGCCGATCGTTTCTACAATCTCGTTAACAATGGTTTCTACGACGGCTGCCGGTTCTTCCGGGTCGTACCCAACTTTATCGTGCAGTGGGGCATGCACGGTGATCCCAAACTCGTCCGGACCTGGTACAATGCCAGTGTTCTAGACGATCCCGTCCATATCTCCAATGAACGTGGCACTATCACCTTTGCCAAGACCAACGCGCCGCATTCGCGCACCGTGCAGCTCTTCATCAATCTGAAAGACAACCCAAATCTCGACGGGCTGAAATTTGCCCCCTTCGGCCGCGTGGTGGAGGGTATGGATGTAGTCGACGCCATCAACCCTGAGTACGGCGAACAGCCATCTCAGGAAATGATCGCTGGCGACGGCAACGAGTACCTCAATTCCGAGTTTCCCAACCTCGATTACATCAAGCAGGCTGTAGTTATCGATTGACTACCGGTTCCCCACCGGTCCACCGACGAGACCGCATCGGTGCGAGCGCCGCCGCGCTCGCGCTGATGACGTCAGTTCTGTGGGGGGGGAATCAAGTAGCCATCAAGCTTGGCCTCGAAGCCATGCCGCCACTGGCCATGGCCGGGGCCCGCTTCGGCATTGGCCTGCTCGTGGTGGTCGGTGCAGCAGCCGTGGCTCGAGTCTCGCTGCGCATGCGGCCCGGCGAGCTGGCTGGCCTGGCCGGCCTGGCGATACTCTTTGTCGTGCAGATCGGCACATTGAACGTCGGCACAGTCTACACCAGCGCCAGCCGCTCGACGGTGGCGATCTCCGCCTATCCGTTCTTTACCGCTCTGTTCGCCCACCTCTTCATCCCCGGCGACCGTCTCAGCGCTACGAAAGTGGCAGGTATGGTGCTCGCATTTGCCGGGGTCGTCCTACTCATGGCGGACGGTCTTATTGCCGACGCCGGTGTCCTTGGCGATGCCATCGTGTTGACCAGCGCCATCCTGTTGGGGTTGCGGCAGACCGTGCTCAAGCGCCTGGTCCACGATGCCCACCCTTACAAGGTGCTGTTTTGGCAATCCTGCCTGAGTTTGCCCGTCTTCGTGGCGTTGAGCTTGATGTTCGAGAGCAGCTCGGCGTACGCATTCACGTGGCGCGCCACCGGCGGTATCCTATATCAAGGAATCGCCGTGGCCGGCATCTGTTTCATCGTGCTGGTCTTTCTCTTCACTCGGCACAGCGCCAGTCAGTTGGGGACCTTCGGCTTCGTGAATCCGGTAGTGGGTGTCTATTTAAGCGCCTGGATCATAGGCGATGAGCTGTCCCCCCAGGTGCTGGTGAGTACTGCCTTGGTGGCGACAGGCATTGTATTCTGCACTCGAGAGCTCCAAGCGGACGAAGCGAAAGAATAGCTTCAGACCGCGTCCACGCCTGCCGAGCCCAACGCCAGCGATACAGCCCGTGCCACCCGTTCGGCCACAGCGGTCTCTAAGTTGGATTGTCGACGCCAGTATAGAGGTCGGCCAGACCCCAGGTGGGCAAAGCCTGGCCCATCGCGCTCCTCCTACAGTGACGTCAGGATGGTAGTACAGTTGCTGAGCTCTTGCAGGTCAGTATAGAATCGCTTGCATGACACCGCCCAAATTCCGATCAACAGCTCTACGCCCGGAGGAGGTGGGAACTGCCGATGCCTGTCCGGGCGCGCCTCTGTACACGCCGTGGGACAAGGGGCGCTATGAAGTGCGGACCGCACTGGCCGCGCTCGGCATCGACTACGGCAACGGCAAGGCCGATGCCCAACTGTTCCAGATCGACGACTCTTTCGACCGCTTTCGCGATGTTGTGCTATCCTCCCGGCGAGAGAGTCTCGACAAGCACGTCACCATCTCCGACGCCTTCAGCGAGAGGGTCGAGGGCGGGGTCGCGCTGTTCATTGCCTTTCGCCTGGCGGAAGAACACCCACAGAGTTTTCAGCTTCGCGAAGATTCGGACGGTCCCGTTCTGATCTGCCGGCGCACCGGTGAGACTCTATGCTTCGATCCCGGTGGTCGGCTTACTCGAGCCCAGGGTTCCACCATCGAGCCCGCCTACGTGGGCGCCTTCGACGCTCTCTGCAGTCAGGTGCAGGAGGACATCTGCATCGTCATCCGCCACGACGACAGCTCGAACGAAGTCGCCGCAATTCACCTGTGCGCCGCCAATCATTGGGCGGCGCAGGAGAAGATCGGCACCGACTTCGCAACCGTGCATCTGCCCGTGCCCGGAATTGGACCCGTCAACGACCGAGCCCGGCAACTGGTAGATGCTATGGTTGATCGCGGCCCCTACGTCCGCTTTGTCTGGGGCATCACCTCGGATACCCGTCTCAACCACCACCCGGACCCGGCTCCTGGCGCCGACCCAGTCACCTGGCACGGGCGCAAGTTCGATCCGGTTGAGCGCCAGTTGTTCATCCGCATCGAGCGTCAGGTGCTCTGGGGTCTGCCACAGGTGCAGGCGGCGATCTTTGCCATCCGACCGTCCTTTCGCGATGGCGAGATCGTGCGCGCTGACCCCCTCCTCAACGCGGCTCTGGTCTCCGCTCTGGAGGGAATGTCAGAGGCAGAGGCGCAGTATAAGGGGGTAGCCGAGACTAGGAGCGACATCATCGTCTGGCTGCGGTCCGCACAATAGAATTGCACGAGAACTTCTCGCAGGTGGGCGATGTGATGCGGCATTACATTCGCAGAGACGGACCGGTGTGCATCTTTCTCGGCGATCGAACCAAAACGCTTACCGGTTAGCGACGACAATGGGGCGGCTCGGCGTGCAGCTCGCCGGGAATTTCCGGCACTGCTGCATGCGATGTAGGGTGTTCTGAACCGGAGCCGCCTATCCACCCCGGACGCAGGCGATGGCGCGGATCTCGGCAGGCGCCTCCCAGCACTCCTGCCAGCGCACACCGTAGTCGTCGGATCGGTACAGCGTATTGCTCACTGCTGCCCACGCACAGTCGTCGTCAAAGCCAAGACAGAATGTGTCGATGTTGCCCTCGACGAATGGCGGGAATCCCCCACGAACATGCTCCCAGCTCTCACCCCCGTCTGCAGATCGGTACAGCCGACCTTCCCCTTTGTGGGGACCACGGCTGACGCTGGCCAGCAGAAGATCGGGATCACGGGGGTGGACGGCGACAGCTCGTCCGTAGCGACTGACAAAGCCCTCCACGCTGTGACGCCATGAATCGCCGCGGTCTTCGGAGATGAAGATGGCGTCCGCCGTATTCGCGTAGATCCGGTCCGGTGCGGCGCTGCAGGTGGCGACTTGGTGCACGTCGGGGTGGATGTCGCCCCTCACCGGCTCCCAGCTGTCACCGTTGTCAGAGGAGCGCGCGATGGAACCCACGTGAATGTCCGCGTATAGACTGCGTCCTGAATCGGCCAAAGATCGCACCGCTGCTGGTCCGCCCCACGGCGTACTCCACTGATCCCGGCCTCCCATCCTATCGAAGCTCTCCACACGGACGGCGAGTCCATCCCCGGTTACCCGGAACAGGTGCGCCGGCTCCGTGCCCACCAGCATGACCAGCGGCTCATCGGAGACCACACGCAGACACTGGACATCGTCGCTGTCGAGCTCGGTGTGCAGTCGAGCCAGTTCGCCCTCGCGCACTACCGCCACGTCGCCTCCGCCGAGCCAGGCCGCCGCGGTCTGCCGGGTGAGGTCCAAGGCACTCGCTCTATTCGTACTCTGCGACAGCGGCGAGGGAATTCCGGCGGGGTCCGAGGAGTCATAGTTGTAGATTTGTCCGGGGCAGGCCAACAACATTATGAGTCGTCCATTCGCGAAGGAAGGTCCAGTTAGGCGACGAAACCCGAAGACACACCAGTTGTCAAGGGAGCCGGGCTCAGAGAGAGCCCGAAAGAGTAAGACGACCCAATCCGGGCAGACTGCCTTCTGCCATTCATCGCAGACGCAATGGTTACAGTTGGAGGCCCCGCCGCATGGAATTCGTCGCAGACATCCACCTTCACTCCCAATTCTCCCGCGCCACCAGCAGGGATCTGAACCTCGAAAACCTGCATCGCTGGTCGGCATTGAAAGGGATCTCCGTGGTCGGCACTGGCGATTTTACGCACCCGGAGTGGTTGGCGGAGATCAAGCAGAAACTGGTGCCCGCTGAAGAGGGCCTCTATCAGCTCGACCTCTCCTTTCGCGATCCCGTCGAAGAGAAGCTACCCGACAGTTGTCGAGGCGAAGTGCGTTTCTTGCTCACCGTGGAGATTAGCTGCATCTACAAGAAGAATGGGCGTACGCGAAAGGTGCACAACGTCGTCTGCCTGCCCGACTTCAACGCCGTGGATGAGCTCAACCGCCGCCTCGGTGCCAGCGGCAATCTCAAATCGGACGGCCGTCCGATTCTTGGTCTCGACTGTCGCGACCTACTGGAGATCTGCCTGGAGTGTTGTCCCGAGGTGTTGTTCATCCCCGCCCACGTGTGGACGCCTCACTTCGCCGCCCTCGGGGCCAGTTCGGGATTCGATTCATTGGAGGAGTGCTTCGAGGATCTGTTGCCCCACATCTACGCCATCGAGACCGGGTTGTCCTCCGACCCACCGATGAACAACAGGTTGTCCACCCTCGACCACTACGCCCTGGTTTCTAATTCTGATGCCCATTCACCACCCAAGTTGGGTCGAGAGGCGACGCTCTTCGATACCGAGCTCAGCTATTCATCGATGACTTCCGCGCTGCGCGACCGCGATTCCCAGCGTTTCGGTGGCACCCTCGAATTTTACCCCCAAGAGGGCAAGTATCACCTCGATGGCCATCGTAAATGCGGCGTTCGCTGGACGCCAGCGCAGACACTGAACGCCAATGGCCGCTGCCCCGAGTGCGGTCGCAATCTCACGGTGGGCACCATGCACCGCATCCACCTGCTCGCGGACCGACCGCCCGATGATCCCCGAGCACCGCACCGCTACTTCGAATGCCTGATCGCTCTCGATGAGGTGATCAGCTCCTGCATCGGCGTGGGCGCGAAGAGCAAGCGCGTCCAGGGAATCTACTTTCACTTGCTCGAACAGCTTGGTCCGGAACTGCCGCTGTTGCGACGCGTCGATCCGGAATGCATCGCGCGCTGTGGACAGTCGGTAATCGCTGAGGGCATTCGCCGCACGCGTTCCGGAGAAGTGTCTATCGCACCCGGGTACGACGGGGAGTACGGAGTGATCGAGGTTTTCACCGCCGAGGAGCGGCAGCGTCTGGAGGGCAACGAGAAGCTGTTCGATCTGGCGTCGGCGATCGACCACTAGTTTCCAAACAGGTTGCGGAGAGTCCAATGGGGATGGCGGAAGTGGATGTCGTGCTGTTGCGGGTCCACCACCAAGAACGCTCGGCCGATTGCGTCACCTTGATCTCAGAAGGTTGGCAACTGTGCAACGACTCCGAGTTGAGCCGAACGCAGCCCGAAGGCGAAGAGGCACCCCCTTACCTTCGTTTGCCGCCTGATCTACACCATCATGCTGTGCAACGACTTGATCGGTATGAAACGGTTCTAGGGGTACCTCTTCGACTTGTCCCGAGGTGTCGGAGCTAGAGACGGGCCAAAGCTTTCGTGCCGATGATGTCCTGTTATCTCCGCGTGAACGCACGCGCGATTATTACGGCGTCAGGACAGGCCCTTTTCTTCCGGAGTGCAACTGGCGTTACAGGCAACCCTGCAGACGTGGATTTCAGCCAATGCAACTTGGTCGAGGTAGGCGTCACAATCCTTGAACCTCCGACCAACCAACGGCGGAGCACCGCACTGTACACTTGGCCAATCCACGAGGGCAACGCCCTGGAGATGTACGCGGAGAGTTGAGGTCGTGCGGTGCGCGATCCCTACGAGCTGCAGGAGAGCATGGAGCAACCGGCGCGGTTGCGCGCCCATTCCGGCCGTTTCTTGGCATAAACCTCTTTGCCGGGTTGGTCGTCATAGGGTCGCCGCAGAACGTCCAGTAGCTCCCACGTCATTGAGTAGTCCCCCTCTTCCGCCCTGTCGATAGCTAGCTGCGCCAGGTAGTTACGCAATACGAAGCGCGGATTTGACGCCTGCATTTGAGGCCGGCGCTCGGCGTCGCAGATACCGGCGCGGTGCAGGCGGCGGGCGTAGGTCCGCATCCATTGCAGGGATCGCTGACGAACGCTGGAGCCGACCGAATCCTCGATGTAATAGGCGACGCGGAAAGGCGCCAGCAGCAGCTCGGCACTGTCCTCTGCGGCGGTATCGATGCCGTCGAAACGGACCTCCCCCAAGGCGCGAAAAAACAGAGTCATATCGGTCTCGACCAGCTCCAAAACCGCCCATAGCTCATCGAAGAGATTTCCGTCTTCAGCGTCGTCGTAACGGTCGAGTCCAAGCTTGTCGACCACCATGCTCCGGTACCTGTCGGTGTAGTAGCGGGAGTAGTTTTCTAGCGACGTCTGCAGGGGCTCGATCTGTTCGACGAGCGGTGCCAAAGACCGGGCCAATTGGGTCAGATTCCACAACGCCACTTGATGCTGCTGGCCGAAGCGGTACCGCCGACCCTGGGCGTCGGTGGTATTTGGTGTCCACATGGGGTCGTAGTCCTCAAGCCAACCGTACGGTCCATAATCGATGGTCAGCCCGAGTACGGACATGTTGTCCGTGTTCATAACCCCGTGCACGAAGCCGACCCGCATCCATTGGACGACCATCTCCGCCGTGCGCCGACAGACCTCATCGAACCAAGCGTGGTAGGTGTTGATGCTGGGTTCCCCAAGATGCGGGAAATTGGTGCGCACCGTGTAATCCATGATTCGACTTAACACGCCGAGCTCGTTGCGCATCGCGAAGATCTCGAAGTGACCGAACCGGGTGAAGCTTGGAGCCACCCTGCAGACTACGGCGCCGGGCTCAGCTTTGGCTTGACCATCGTAGAACATATCGCGAATGACCTCGTCGCCCGTCACAATCACCGACAGAGCGCGCGTCGTCGGCACTCCGAGATGGTACATGGCCTCACTACACAAGAACTCCCGAAGCGATGAGCGCAGCACTGCTAGACCGTCTGCACGCCGTGAGTACGGCGTTGGCCCCGCCCCCTTGACCTGGAGAATGTGGCGCTCGCCATCGTGACTGATAACCTCGCCGAGGTTGATGGCGCGGCCGTCGCCGAGTTGGCCGGCCCAATGACCAAACTGGTGACCTCCATAGCACGATGCGTGGGGGTCCATGGTGGGAAGCATCTGATTTCCCGAAAACACCCGAAGAAATTCTTCGCTTTGGCAGCACTGCTCGTTGAGTCCAAGATCCTGCGCTACCTCACGAGAGTATGCCACCAGCTCGGGCCGTCGGGTCGGCGTCGGTTGCACCCGAGAATAGCAAGCGCCCAACACCTGCCGACGCCAGCTCCCGATCTCTGGGTCGGCAGGCAGATCGCGCGTGAATCGGTTGTCGAAAGTCAGATCCTGCAACA